>CBFIAY010000005.1:0-41724 GCA_965660665.1 Roseivirga sp.
ACCTCAAACAACTAGCCAGCTACAGTCAAAAACTAGCTCGGCAATACGTATCACTTTATGATCGCCTATTGGCTATTGCGTATATCAGGCTTGGCGAGCAGGAAAACTGTCTCTTAAATCATACATCGTCTTCGTGTATTTTACCTATTGCTGAGCTTGGTATCCACCAAAAGGCTAGGGGTTCTGAAGCTGCAATAGATATCATAGAAAAGCTGCTTATAGAAACTCCAGATGACCTTGAGCTGACTTGGCTACTTAATATTTGTTACCAGACTTTAGGGCGCTATCCACAAGATGTACCAAAGAAATTTCTAATTCCAGTAAAGGCTTTTACAGGGGCTAATCAGGGAATCCCAAAGTTTGAAGACATAGCCCCAATGCTTAACGTTGCCACTCAGGGCAATGCAGGCGGTTCGATTACGGAAGATTTTAATAACGATGGGTATTTGGATATTGTCGTGACTTCTAGTGGTCTGAAGGCTGGTGATCAGATGCGGTATTATGAGAATAATGGTAATGGAGGTTATACTGATAAGACCAGTGCTGCTGGCCTCGATGGATTTATTGGTGGTTTAAACTGCATGCAGACTGACTTCAATAATGACGGGTACGCGGATATTTTCGTATTACGTGGTGGTTGGTTAGCACAGTCTGGACAACACCCAAATTCACTGCTTCAAAATAATGGAGACGGAACATTTACTGATGTGACCAAGGCATCAGGTTTACTCTCTTTTAAACCAACGCAAACTGCCGTTTGGGCTGATTTTAACAATGATGGCTGGCTGGACTTGTTTGTAGGAAACGAAACCTCTGCTGCACAGGATGTCTTCAATCAGAATAATCAAGGAAAGATTTATAGCTCAGAATTCTTCGTGAACCAAAAGGATGGCACTTTTAAAGATATGGCCAAATCGACCGGTCTTTTCTTCACAAAATTCATAAAAGGAGTAGTTTCGATAGACGCTAATGGCGATGGGAATATGGATCTGTATCTCTCGATTATGGGTGAAAAAAATAAGCTGTTGATCAATCAGGGGAACCTAAAATTTGTAGACAAGGCCAATGATTTCAAAGTTACCGAGCCAACAGTCAGCTTTCCAGTTGCCTCCTTTGACTATAACAATGATGGGTTGACCGACCTTTTTGTTTGTAGTTACAGTTCTAGTGATAATACGCAAGCCTATGAAACAGCCTTTGAGTTGAAGGGTAATGCTCCAGTTGCCGCTCTGCCAAAACTCTATCGCAATAATGGTGACGGTACTTTTACAGATGCTACAGAAGAGGCTGGAATGAATCATACCATTTACGGAATGGGTTTCAACTACGGTGATTTGGATAATGATGGTTATATAGACCTCTATTTTGGTACTGGAGACCCAGGTTTTGAGAGTATCGTTCCGAACAGGATGTTTAGAAATGTAGAGGGTAAGTATTTTGAAGAAGTAAGCTTCGATGGCGGTTTTTCAAACATTCAAAAAGGGCATGGTATCAGCTGGGCAGACTTAGATAACGATGGTGATCAGGACATATATCTGACAATGGGTGGAGCTCATGAAGGAGATATTTATCAAAATCAATTGCTAGTCAACCCAATGACCGGAAATAACTGGATCAATATTGAACTCGTGGGAAGTGAATCTAATAAGAAGGCAATTGGTGCAGAGGTGTTTCTAGTAACCTCTACTGGTCAAAAGATTCACAGAGTAGTATCGAGTGGAGCAAGTTTTGGTGGAAATAGCCTAGCCTTAGAAATAGGTCTTGGCAAAGCGGAAAGTATAGCAAGCATTTCCGTTAAATGGCCATCTTCTGAAACTGTTCAGGAGTTCGAAATGGTAGCTGTGAATCAGCATATTAAAATAGTGGAGTCGGCAGTAGTGATTGAGAAGAAGATGGTTGAAAAAGTGACGTTTAAAATGTCCACTGATCACTAGTCTTTCACAATCTTAACGTTGATCAACTTGTCTAGTAAGGGGAATTCTCGATCTAAATAGGCATTACCTTCTTCTACTATCTTGCTCTGGTCGCCTCTACGAACGCCACCGCCAGAATTCTCGCCATAACCAGAATAGATTTGGTCCACGACATCCATTCCTTTAGATATTCGACCAAGCGGTGCAAAACCGCCAGTATCAAGACGTGAGTTGTCTACCATATTGATATACAGTTGCGTGGTTCTTGTATTAGGTTGGGTAAAAGCAAATGCTATTGTACCCCTCACATTACTGATTTTATTGGGGTCATCATCAATTAGCTGATTCATCCAGACTTGGGAATACTCAGGGTTTCCTGCAAGTCCAAACTGAGTGATGAAATCAGGGACTACTCTGTGAAGACGTGCATCATTATAGTACCCGAGTCGAACTAGGTTATAGAATCTATCGGCACCGATAGGCGCATTTGATCTATCAACTTCAATCTCGAAATCACCTTTGGTAGTTTCTACCCATACCACATAATTTTCAGGTGCAACTGTGGACCATTCTTTTGATGTTGGATCTAATAAGGGGTTTATAGACGGAGTACACGCTGTAAAAGCAAGACACAATACAGCTATAAATTGTAATGTAAACCTGCTCATACTATGCATAAAAATTATTTGAATGCCTCAAATATGGGTTGGCCAGTTGCTCCGTTTGGAAGACGAATTTGCAAAAGCATACTCAGTGTCGGGGCAATATCAGTAATATGAATTTTTCTAACCGAAGTGCCTTTTTTCACGCCCCAACCATAAAAGATGATCGGTACATGCGTATCGTAAGTCCAAGCATTGCCATGCCCCGTTCCTTTAGCTCTACCTGACTGCCAAGCGGGATCAAGAATTAGTTTAACGTCACCTGACTCTTTGGTGTGGTAGGCACTTTGGACTAAACTTCTCATCAGGTCACCATAGCTGTTACGCACTAAGTCAGTTCCTGTTAAGGCCAAATACACGCCTTCAAACTTCATGGCTTCTTGCGCCACGAAAAGTTGCATTTCGTATAAGTTGACTTTCTTTTCTTTAATCAAGTCATGGTTTAAGAATAGATCATAACCTCTACCAACTTCAAACCATTCGGCTTCTCCATACTTTTCGTTAACTGCCTTTTCGAGCGCTTTTCCCATTTCACCACTATTAAAATTATCCACTCTGAATTTGTCGTTTTTCATCCGCAAAGAGTTTTCGGCTACGGCATGATCTGCTGTTAAAAAAACCACATAGTTTCCTTTACCTACTTTACTGTCTAGTGCGTTGAGTAAGTTTTCAATTTCTTTATCTAATCGAATGTACGTGTCTTGAACTTCTTTCGACTGAGGGCCAAAGTTATGGCCAATGTAATCTGGACTCGAGAAGCTTACTGCTAAAAAGTCAGTAGTGGCATCCGCACCAAGACCTTCAGCATCAATCGCAGCTAGTGCTAACTCATTAAGAATAGTGTTGCCGAAAGGTGTACTAGGCAACATTGCGAAGTTACCATTGTCCGCCCTTAACTTGGAAAGGTCGTACGGAAAAGTGGGAGTCTCTTTGCCCTTAAAACCACCTTCATAAGGAGAGTTATCTATGCCGCTTTCATTGTATTCACTAATAGGTTTAACAGTAGCCCAAGTCTCGTTGAGGTACTTATCTGCTAGCTTTCGGTTATTAAACGCCTTCATCCAATCTGGAAGCTCATCCATGTAGTAAGACGAAGTCATGAAGTTTCCAGTATTTGAATCGTACCAATAAGAGCCATCAGAATAATGACCGCCAGGTAAGGCTGACCCTCTATCCTTTATTGACATCGCAATCACTTTACCTTGTTGTTGTGTAGAAAGCTTTAACTCATCAGTAATCGTTGAACTGTATAGGTTTCGCGCAGAGATACGCCCGTTTCTGACCGAACCGCCCACAGCTACAGCTGCTGTATCTTCAGCACAGTAGACACTTCTTTTCAGAAGCCTGCTATACCATGAGTTGTTAACGATACCATGAACAGAAGGCGTAGTGCCCGTGTATACAGATGCATGGCCTGGTCCAGTACTTGTTGAAGCATAGTTGTAATGACCATTCTTAGCAGCAAAACCATCATGCATAAGTCGTTTAATGCCGCCTTCTCCAAAGTGATTTTCAAAGCGCCAGATATACTCTTGCTTCATTTGGTCAACCATGATGCCTACGACAAGTTTAGGGTGTTCGGTCTGACCTTTTAGGCCAATGGATAAGATGAAAAGTAATAAAATGAAGATGGATTTTTTCATAATATGATCATTTTGAAGGGCAAGCTATTCTAAAATACTCGTCCCGCTGAAAGCTTTGTGTAAAAATTTTGTTACCAATTTCGTCAAAGTAGATCACAATGTAGATATCTGCCTCAGCTACTAGTTTCATGCCAAAGTAAATCGGTGCTTCGGGAGTACCCAATCGCTTAATGTCGGTATAAGTAGGTTCAATTAATTCTCCCTTCTTTAGGCTATATAGGCCTTGGCCAGTTTCTGTATTGATCAGCAATGTTTTATCAAGATCATTTTCGCTAATGTATTCATAAGTTAATATGCCCTCATAAAGGGCCTCGTCTGCTGAGATGTTGTACATGAGCCATTCATCCTCAATACGCGTAAGGGCTATGGTGTCATTGTAATATTTCACTTCATCAAACTCAAAGCTGGTCAAGGCCTTGCCTTTAGCGCTAATAAATCCCTTATACTTTCCGTCCGATGCGACTAGGACTGTATCGGCATAGGGCTCAATCAATTTTTCAAAGGTTGGTGGGATGTTGATGTTCTTGGCAGGATTTATGACCCCAACTTTTCCTTTATCCAATATGCTTACATATCCATCTTTATTAGAGCCAATCCCATCATAAATGAAATTTAAGAGGTAATGCCCTGTGCTATCTGACAGTGCTGCGTTTCGCTTTTGTAATCTAATCATGTTAGGGCTTAGCGCTGTAACATCATTGTAAGTTGAAGTGAGTATTTCGCGCCCTTGATCATTATAGATTTTTCTGATTTTTTTTGAGTTGCTCAGCATAAAGAAATCATTAGCGGCTTTTTCTCCAGTAGTAATATACACTTGTGGGATAAGCAATTGAGGTGCCCAGTCATTCTGCATGAGTAGTTCTTTCCCTGTTTTGAATTGTGCCCAAGACGCATCACCACGAAACTTCATGACCATATTCTGTCCCCAAAACGCCAAAGAGTCATACCCAGTTGAGGGTTGTACATTGCCTATTTGGTCGAGCAAGGTCCATGAACTGTCTTTTTCTAACGCTAGCCACCTGTCATTTTCCAGCACTCTATTATAAATAGTGCCCCTCAGTAGGCTGTCATGCCTATCGTGAATAAGCTGGATTCCTTGTTCAGACTGTAGCTTCCAACCATAGGGCCTCTCATAGATTTCATAATTTCCAAAAGGAATGATTGTATTGAAACTTTGATCTAAAATGGCTTCTTCATTATTTCTCACAACCCAAATCCGTCCGTTGGGTAATTCTTCTAACTCATCATATTGAGGCTTGAAAGATGGGGCTTCAGCACCTTTCAATATTGGAAAAAGAGACTTCGGATCAACGAATTGAATACCATCCTCCTTTTCGAGCCAGAGTTTTGTTTGGAAGGTATCTAATTGAATAAACTCATTAGGTAGGTAGGTCAATCCATTAATACTTTCAAGTCCAAAAAGACCATTCGACTTGGTGCGAATAAAACTATTGTCGAGCACCTTGATCTCTTCTTTGGGCATATCAATGATAACCTCTCCAGATTTATGAATCAATCGATCACCTTCAAGGTTTCGGATGATAATAAACCCATTTCCACCATCGATTGCCTCTTCGAAAATTCCTTCATAAATAAGGTTTCCATTTCTTCCGAGTACCTGCTTTTTTCCATCAGTAACTCCATAAACGAAGTCATTAATGGAAGGAGTACAGAGACAATCTTCTGTTAAGGTTTTGAAAGGCGTTTGTAACCTAGCCTCACCAGCCTTATTTACATATTGAATACCCTCATTTTCAAGCTTAGGCATCCAAAATTCATTCTCAAGGGACTCAGCCTTCTTTAGGGAGTCGGTATCAATCGCAAAATCAAAGTCTTCGAAAAAGTTACCATCAGCGTACTTGGTACGATAGATGTGATAAGCACGGTTCGCAAGTATTTTATTAAAATCATCGCTGGCATAGTCGACTAAGAATGACCGGAATGATTCGAGTGTGTTTTCAGCGGTAGCATACTTAAATATGGCGGCTACAATATTCTTGCGGTAGGGTGTATTGGGGAACTCCTCCAAAAAGGAAGTCAGGCTCTCGTAAGAACCATCCGCAGTTCGCTCTTCGTAGATAAGTTTCTTATACCTCGTTTGTGCTTCGTTAAAGTCCTCTGAAAGAGGATATTCCTGCATGAATTTTTGGTAGCGTTGCCAAGTGTTGATGTCTTCAGCTTGCTCAAAGGCAATGAGATTTCGGAATTTTATGGCTTCATTGATTTGCTCGGCATCTGAATGGCTTTGCATGAACCAATTGTAAGCATCAATGGTATGAACTGCTTTGACGTCAATAAATTTTAGACTATCGACTTTATCTTTTAAACCTTCAAGGGTTAAAGAATCTACAGAAAATTCGTTGAGGTCTTCAATGTCTTTTTGCTCCCTGATCAATTGTAATTGTTCAAAGGCTTTATTGGTATAAATGTATGCCGTGTCTACATTGTACTGAGTAAATGCTGTATCTACAAAGAGTCTAGCATACAAGAAGTAAGCCGCAGGATTTAGTGTGTCTTTCTCAATCGAACGATCGAGTGCTTCTACAGTCTTATCTAGGTCACCCCGGTCATAAAACCTAAAGGCACGCTTCGGAATCTCTATGTTCCAAAAGGTTAAAAGTGTTATGACACCAGATATAAGATATAGTCTCCTGCTCAAATAATTGATTGTTTCGGGACGCCAAAAATAATAAACGCATAGCCAAAACTAGTGTTGTGAATCAATTAGCTTAAAATGTTCCTTCTTTAGTATAATTCGTTTATCCCATTAATGGCTTTGTTTACCAAAGATGAAAACGATTGCATGGAATACTTAATTTGATTTCGTTCAAAAAGTACTACTATTATTAAACCTCAGGAATTAATACTAATTACCACTTGATGAAATTTATGTCCTATCGTAGACTAACGCGTGTGGTTATTTTCTTAATGCTATCGGGGTCCATGACTGCCTTCGCTCAGAATGTGGAACGAGTAGTTGTTGGTGATCCTTCCAAAACCTCTACGGGGAGGGTTAGAATTCAAGGTAAAGTTATTGGTAAAGAAGATGGTATAGGTCTTTTTGGGGCAACGGTTGCCATCAAAGGAACCAATATTGGAGCTGTTTGTGACGAGAAGGGTAATTATGAATTTACCATATCTACTGGCCAGTTTGAGTTGATAGTTCAATATGTGGGTAAAACCACAAAACTGTATGATTTAAGAGTTGTTGGCAATGGTAAGCTGGATATTGCGCTATTAGACGATGTTTTGAGTCTTGATCAAGTCTTGATTGAGGCTGAGGGAGAAGACAAGAACATTCAGCGTATTAGTGCGGGGGTGAATCGCCTCAATATTAAAGAAATTGAAAGCCTGCCTGCCTTTATGGGCGAAGTTGATATCGTGAAAAGTCTTCAATCGTTACCTGGTGTTTCCACGGTTGGTGAAGGTGCAAGTGGATTCAACGTGCGAGGCGGCCGTACTGATCAAAACTTAATCCTGCAAGACGGAGCTATTCTTTTCAATGCCTCTCATGTTTTGGGCTTTTTCTCAACCTTCAATCCAGACGCAACGGACGCTTTCACCTTGTACAAGGGTAATATGCCTGCTCAATATGGAGGTCGTATTTCATCCGTGTTAGATGTGAGTATGAAGGAGGGGAATAGTGAAAAAGTTAAAGTTCGAGGTGGGCTAGGCTTGGTGGCTAGTAGGTTGGTAGTTGATGGGCCGATCAATGGAGGTAAAACGAGGTTTCTCGTTGCTGGCCGAACGTCATACTCTGACTGGATATTGGGTCGAGCAAGAAATCTTGATGTCCAAAATAGTGCGGCACGCTTTCACGATTTGAATTTGAAGTTGAGCCACAGAATTGGTACAAGGAACAAGGTGAATTTGAGTTACTATCGTAGTGGTGACTTCTTCCGCTTTGCCGAAGATTTCGGATTTGAGTGGGATACAGATATTCTAAATTTTAGCTGGAACGCTAGTCTTTCCGATAACTTGGTTTCAACAACACGCCTTGTTTCTGGAGTGTATAAGAGTAAACTGTTTGACCCCTCTGGTATTGATGCTGCAGAAGTTGACAATGGGATGAAGTACTATCAAGCGCAGCAGAACTTTTTGTATACACCATCTGACAAGCATACCATAACTTTTGGAGCCGATTTGGTTAGGTATGACGGTCGACCTGAAATTTCTGCTCCGATAGGTCCCGACTCAGGTATTCCCGCAGAACGCGTAGAAAAGGAGCAAGGCAATGAATATGGCGTTTTTGTTAATGATGATATAAACATCACCAAAGACTTGGGGATTTCACTTGGCCTGAGGTACTCTATGTTTGAAAATCGTGGACCCTACGATGTTTTCCAATACACTGATGGCGCGCAGCCTTTGTTAGCCAACATAATTGACACAGTTTCCTATGCCAAGGGTGACGTAATCTCGAAGTATGCTGGCTTTGAGCCGCGAATTGGCCTTCGTTATACGGTTGACGAACGTACGTCAATCAAATTGAGTCTGAATAGAACTAGGCAATACATTCACACGCTTTCTAATAGCACAGCCGCTACGCCAACAGATATTCTTCAATTGAGTAATACTTATTTGAAGCCACTGATCTCCAATAATGCGTCTATCGGATATTTTAAAAACTTTAAAGACAACGCATGGGAGACTTCTTTGGAAGTCTATTTAAGAGACATTGATAACCTATTGGATTATAAAGACTTTGTTGATCTGTTACTCAACAATCACCTAGAAACGGATCTAATTGCAGGAAAAGGGAGGGCATATGGAATGGAACTTTACATCAAGAAAAATAAAGGGCCAATGACTGGCTGGCTGTCTTATACATTGTCACGCACGGAGGTTCAGATAGAAGGAGAGAATCCAGATGAAGTGATTAATGATGGCAAATGGTATCCTGCCAATTTCGATCGAACACATAATTTCTCATGGGTTTCTACGGTGCAATTAAGGGGTACCAGTTCTTTTAATTGGAACGTAGTCTATAGCACGGGTCGACCGATTAATGGTATAGTGACAAATTATCGAATTGGTAGTACTGTTGTCCCTCATTTTTCTGACCGAAATCAATTTCGTATTCCAGATTATTTCCGGATTGATTTGAGCTTTACTTTTGGTAGAGACATTCTAAAGAAGGAACTGAGGGATAAGCTTGAAGGAAGAAATTATCTAGGGACGCTGACTATAGGGATCTACAATGTTCTTTCTAGAAAGAATGCATTTTCTGTGTTCTTTAAACGGCCTGAAGACTTAGGTTTGATTCCCAGACCGCACAGACTAACTGTTCTTGGTGCAGCGTTTCCAAACATCACTTATAATTTTAGATTTTAATGGGGGCAGATAAGTATCAGATACTAAAAATGTTTGCCCTCTTCTTGTTGGCAATGTTTTTCACACAATGTGCTGAAGTCATTGATTTGAATAATGAGACCAGTGGTGGACAACTAGTGATCGCTGGTAGAATTACCAATGGTAGTATGGGTAATACGGTGGAGATTACTCGAACACTCCCTGAAATGCAGGCTTCGGAGCTCATTAGTGGGGCGCTAGTCAAGGTAATTGCTGAAAATGGGATAGAAGAATCTTATATCGAAACTTCTCCTGGTCAATATGTGCTGAATAGGGATATAGTTCAAGGTCAAGTAGGAGGTGTTTATCAACTACAAGTGCAGCTAAATGGTAAAACCTATACCTCGTCTATGCAGGAGATGATGCCGATAATAGCCGAAGACGATTTAAGGTTTGAGTTGGGCACCCTAGATAAAGTAACTGCTGCTGGTGTACCCATAAGCGAGGATGTTATCAGAATATTTGCCAACAGTACCTTGAATAGTTTGCCAGATGAATTCTATATCCGATGGACGATGGAAGAGGTATATAACAGGGATGGTATAGACTTGCCGGTTAATAATTTCCCTTTCTATTCAAAAATGCGCTGTTACATTACCAATGAACTTAGTGCACAGGAAATTTTTCTGGTTGACGGTACAGAAATTAGAAATGTTAACCTCAACAATCGTGAGGTAGCAGTAAGGCCAATCGACAATAGCTTTAGCACTAAGCATTATTTCAATATCATCCAGATTGCCTTGAATAAAGAGGCACATGCCTACTGGAAGAACTTACAATCCCTCACTACGCGACAGGGTTCAATTTTTGATACCCCTCCTGCTCCAGTGTTAGGGAATATTGCTAGCTCAGATCCTTTAGAAGAGGTGTTCGGGTTTTTTGAAGCATCAGCTATCGACACAACAAGGCTTTTAGTAACTAATAATGACATACCAATCTTTTTTTTGGATCCATGCCAAATTGAAGGAGCTGCTGCGCGAAGAATACGCAGAATTCCTTTTCAGTGTATCGAGTGTTTGTTTGAGGAAGGACTTGTAGAAGAAGAGTGTATTTTTTGTAATCTTCTGCCGAATAGTAGTACCAATAGACCCAGTTATTTTTAATGACAACTATTAACCAACGTATAGCTTCACTTATCAAAGGCTTTGGTGACTCTGAGAGTGGCTTTGCTAAGCGCATTGATGTGTCCAGTTCAGTGATATTTAATATTGTGAACCCAAAAGGACGTAATAGTTATCCTAGCGGCCCTGTTTTAGAAAAGATACTTGACTTGGAAAAAGAGGGGCAAAAGATTTCTGCAGAATGGCTAATGCGCGGTTTGGGTGTTATGTATCAAGCCGAGGGCGAATCTAAGATTGTAAATCCAGGAGAGGCATTGGAATACTTGAGAAAAGAATTCGACAGGCTGAGCAAGGACACTAAATAGTTAAGAAACTGACCAAAGTCATTGGGCTAACAAGTCTATACTTAATACCTTTAGGGCATAAATAAAAAATCTATGAAGAAGTCAATTTTTTTAATCTGTGCGCTATTTGCATTTGCTTGTAGTCCACAAAAATCAGAAGAGAATACAGCAGAGGTAGTGGGTACATACGGAGCTGAGATAACTACTGACGGCATGATATCGGTAGAGGATATGGTTGCCCAATTATCTAAGTCAGATTCCATTATGGTGAAGGTGAAAGGTGAGATTACAGCAACTTGTGCGATGAAAGGTTGTTGGATGAACCTTGTTATGCCTAATGGTGACGAAATGAGAGTTACTTTTAAAGACTATGCGTTCTTTGTCCCTAAAGAAGGTATGGAAGGGAATGAGGCTTTAATTGAAGGAGTTGTTACTAGAACGGTAACTGATGTTGAAACGCTAAAGCACTATGCTGAGGATGCTGGTAAGCCACAATCCATCATTGATGCGATTACTGAAGCTAAAGAAGAGCTTGCTTTTGAAGCGAATGGGGTGATCATTTATAAGACCCAGGTTGAGGAAGAGCAAACTACTACTGATTAAGGGAAATAATTTTTTTAAAAAGGCCATTTCGACTTGTCGGAGTGGCTTTTTTTATATGCTCACGGCTGAGATTAATGCTCTTTAGTGCAACCTTTTAGTTTTTTTACGCATCTATTATTCATAAAACTGTAACCAATTCTTGGTTTTACAGTCTATCTCAAAAAACAGCAAGGTCATGAAAACTCAAAAACTCTTTACCCGCGCACTCATTTCTTGCGCATTATTAATACTGCTTTCGGTTTCTGCATTTGCCCAAACGAAAATAAAAGCTTCAGATATTATGGAAGCTTTAAAGAATGGAGATGATATCGCCTATAAGGACGTAACAGTTACAGGCGTGCTAGACTTCACTTTTATGGATGAAAAGGCGTCTGACTTGCCAACCAGAAGAAGATGGTGGCGTGATGGTGGTGATAATACAGTCAATGAAACCATTACTTCGAACATTTCTTTTGTCAACGTCACCTTTGAGGACGATGTGCTGGCTTACTTCCATGATGACAGATCAGAATACACTTTTACCGCTGATTTCGAACGTGATGTGACTTTTGAGAACTGTAATTTTAATAGAAATGCCATGTTTAAATACTCCGTATTCGAGCGTTCTGCAACTTTTACGGGGTCCTCATTCAATGAAGAGACTACTTTTAAATATGCCGAATTTGAAGATCGAGCTGATTTTTCAAAAACCTTTTTCGATGAAGACGCAATTTTTAAGTACACGAAATTTAGAGATGGTGCTAATTTTAATGCAGCCAAATTTGATAGATCTTTGGATATGAAGTATACAAAGGTTAGAGGTGATTTAGATATCAAAGGCCTTGACGTCCGATGGGATATTGACACGAAGTATGCCGAAGTGAACGGAAGAAGTATGACCAGATACCTGGTAGATAATTGAAATACCTATAAATAGATCGGCAAAGCTCCGTTCTCCATTATTGGTAGTCGGGGCTTTTCTTTTTATGGTTATCTGGATTGTTTAATAAATGCGTTGGCCAACATGCGCATTTTCATAGGGTAAGGAAGTATTTTTCCTAAAATCCAATATGCTTTTGGCATAAACCCAGGTATGGCTACTGGCTTACCTTTAAACATATGGTCTAAACCATAACGGGCCACCTCTTCTGGACTTTGCTGTGAAGCTTGTGAAGCCTTACCCATTTCTTTATCCCTTTGTATCACATCAGGATTAGTCAAGACAGCTGCAGGGCAAAGAATGGTGACGCCAATTGTTGAGTCTTCAAGTTCTTTTCTTAAAGATCTAGAAAACGAGTAGACAAAACGCTTCGTTGCCGCATAAATCCCTTTATATGGGATGTCAAAAAATGAAGCCATGCTACCTACATTTAGAATATAGCCTTTTGCATGGGTTTTAATGTCTGGTAAAAACAAGTGCGTTAACATGACTAAAGCCACCATGTTAAGCTGCATTTGACCGAAGTAAAAGTTGTCATCTCTGCTCAAAAAAGCTCCTGAATTGCCAAGTCCAGCATTATTCACAAGAATATTTATAGAATAGCCTTTGGCTTGGCACCAGTCGTAAATTGCTTGAGGACTATCCTTGTCCATCATGTCAGTCCCCAGTGCATCGAATGATTGGTTAGGATATTTAAGCCTAAGAGTTTCTGTTGCTTCCTCGAGCTTTGGCTCAGGAAGGGCAACTAGGAGTACGTTGTGGCCTCTAGCAGCACAGTTTTCGGCTAATGCTCTGCCTATACCATTACTAGCGCCCGTTACGAGTGAGTATGTGTTGTTTTGATCAGACATTGTTAGCTTTCAGCCAGTCTACTGTATTTTGAATTCCTTGTTTCAACGGAGTTACTTCGTAACCTAGTTCATTTTGAGCCTTGGCACTTGAGGCACTCCATTTATAAAGATACTTTCTTACCCATCCTGGGGTAATCATCGGTTGTCTACCGAATTTTTCGGCCATAAATAATTGTACCCTTCCAAAGGTTAATAAAACCCCCAAGGGCATTTTATAAAGCTTGTATTTGGTTCCACCAATGTCGGCTATTGTATCGAACAATTGGAAATAAGTAGCGTCATCACCGCCAAGAAGGTAACGCTCACCTGCTCGGCCGTTCTTCATTGCAAGTATATGTCCATTAATGACGTCATCTACGTATACATAGTTCCCTGTGCTTAGACCATCGCCTGGAATAAACTTCCATTTTCCTTCTATGTATTGCTTTACCAGTTTTGTTACGGAGTTACTAACATTCAATGGCCCTGGCCCGTAAACCCGAGTGGGGTTTACAATCACCACATGTTGACCATTGGCCACATACTCTTTAATTTTTAACTCTGACTCGTATTTCGTGCTTTCGTATTCTGTAAAGAAGTCCACCTGTCTCGGTGTATCTTCATTGACAGGCCCATCAATTGCAGGCCCTATGACGCCAGCTGTAGACGTTACTACAACTTTTGACACACCTTGATGCTTTGCAGCGTTTAAGACATTGATGGTGCCGTCAATGTTCACTGTTTTGAAAGTATTGTCTTTAGCCCATACACTCGCAAATGCAGCCAGGTGATACACTTCATCACACCCCTTCATTCCATGCTTGAGTGCTTCAGTTGCAAAAAGATCACCTTCTACAAAACTGATGCGATCGTGTTGAAGATCTTTCGCTTTACTCATTGACCTAATGAGTACTACTACGTCATTGCCCTCATCAGCCAATTTCATAGTAAGTTTTCTGCCTATGAAGCCAGTACTACCTGTTATGAATATACGTTTCGACATTAAATTACTTTCATTTCAGGGTGATGCCTCAAAGAGAAAAAGAAGTTGGACAAGGCTAATGTTATATGGACGAAAAAAGCTACCCAAATGGTTCCAGTAGTTAACGTGACAAGACAAAGAATAATTCCTAGAGGAACTGCTCCGATTGTTTCTTCTAAATTTTTTGGCACATGTACCAATGCATAAAAAGCCGCATTGAGTATCACAGCAGGCCATTCTCCTATTAATGGGACAGTTGCGAATAGTAAAATCCCTCTGAACATAAGCTCATATCCAAATAGATAGGCACACCAAGAGAAGGCATTTTTTGCCACCATTCCTTTTGTCCATTCATTTTCTCGGACATTAGGATAAAATGCCAAGTTCTTTTCTTTCTTGCTATTGAAGAAGTTCATTGGGATAATGATCAGTGCCAAACCGAAAATCCAATAGAGAGAGATGTCGTGATTCTGGAATGTTACACCGTATTCAGACAAATCTTTGTCTAAAACTACTACCATAATGATGGCCGGAATGATGCCAATGGTCATTGCACCCACATAGCGGTGTGCCCAAGTAGCCTTTGTTTGACCACGCGTTTCTCCGAATTTTTTAAGGAAGCTTTCCTTTACTTTATCGGAGATGGAGTAAAAGTGATAAATGCTAAAGCCCACGGTTACCAACGCAATTGCGAGTACGGGTTCTAAATATTCAGCCTTCCAAACGGGGATTTCCATGCAAGAGATTGTGCTATAAGAAGGCAAAAATAAAAACATCTACTGGAATAAAGGCGCAAGGCTTTATAAATTACAGTTCAATCGATTCCTATGAAGAAGTTATTCTTGAGTCTCTCTATTTATTTTCTGGCTATATCCATCCATGCTCAGTCCATTACTGCTGATCAATTAGTAAACAGAACCATTGCATTTCATGACCCGGATGGATGGTGGGACCGTGTAAAGATGGACATGGTGATAGAAATGAAAACACCGAATCGCCCTGCTCGACTGAGCAATGTGGTAGTGGACAATATCAATGGAGGTTTCGAAATATCTGTATTAAGTAATGACAATTTGCTAGAATGGATGGTTGACAGTAGAGATTCATGTGATTTTAAAGTGAATTTTGTAGCGCCAACGGTGGCTCAAGCCGATTCATTGAATTTAACCGTAGATCGTGTGAAGTTCCTCAGGAACTATTATACGTACCTATATGGCTTACCAATGAAGCTTAAGGACGAGGGTACTAGGATTGGAGATGAGGTTATTGAGACAACTTTTATGGGCGAACCAGTCTTAGCATTAAGGGTCACATATGATGAGTCTGTCGGTGAAGATATATGGTATTTCTACTTCAACCCAAGTACATATGCCATGGTAGGCTATAGGTTTTACCATGATGAAGCAAAGAATGATGGAGAGTACATTGTGCTAGCAGATATGGTTATTGAACAAGGACTTCGCATACCTAGGAACAGGAGCTGGTTTACAAATGCTGAAGATAAATTGCTAGGGACTGACTATTTGAAAGCGTTTAAAATAGATAAAGGCCAGTAAGCCAAATTACTACTTCTTTTTGCGCTTCAAAGAATTAATGAATTGCGACCATGCAAATGGATTTAACAGTGGATTAGCTCTCGGTCCAGCACTGTTCTGAAGATTGACGAATTGCTGATTTTGCATAAACCTGTAGTTTGCACTTGGGCTAGCATTTAATGGTGTAGATCTTATCAACTCTTGAATCACTTCCGGTGCAAAACTATTGATCACGTTCTGTTGATCTTGATTCAAATTCATTGCCAATATGGCTTCTTTGAAGAGTTCTTCAGATGGGAAAGGATTAACCTCTACCTCTCCCAAGTCAACGGAGTCTTCTTCTAGGGCGAAAATTACCGTCCAACGATCACCAACATTGTCTGGTACAACTACTTCTCGGTTTTCGAAACCTATCGCACTAATGATTAATACATCTCCTGCTAAAAAAGCCTTACTGATCCAACCTTTATAATCAGTGATGTCTCCTCGTCCGCTTCGTTTATTAAAAACGTGGACACCTGGAATAGTTTGTGTACTATCAGCATTCATTACGAGTCCAGAGACTTGAACGATGTGTAACTCTTCCTTGTCCTGAGCATACCCTGCCTGAGGTTGACATACCATTGACAGCAATGCCATGGTAAGGATGAGATAATATTTATTTTTAATTTCCTTCACTTACAAGTCTCTAACGTAAAGTAAGTCAAATTGATTTAACTAATTGATTTGCTTTACGCTACAATGATAACACGCAAAAACCATATTTTGATTGGTGAAATACATTTATTCTTTTCAAATTAACAATTGTTAACCCATGCGCCTCAAGAATTTCAGTCTCAGTTTTGGAAGCCAAGTCTTTAAGTCAGTCTCTGATGAGTCTAGGGTAAGAATACTCCATTTGCTTTATAGAAATGGTGAATTGACGATTTCTGATATAGAACATATTCTAGAGTTCACTCAAACGAAGACTTCTCGTCACATTACCTATTTGAAGAATTCGGGAATGGTCAGTGCACGCAAAGTAGACCAATGGGTGTTTTATAGTATTCGTGAGGAAGTGGAAGAGTTGACCAATCGCGTTTTGGAGTTTTTGGTAAAAGATGTGATGCTTCAAAAGGATCAAGAAACTTTTGAGGTACTTAACTCAAACCGAGAGCTTGCCAAAAGTAGACTTCAGAATAAAAAGTTGCTGCGCTAAACCATGCGTCAATTTTAGGGTTAATTGATAAACCATTTTCTCTTGAGTAAATACAAACATATTTTCTTCGATTTAGATCACACCCTTTGGGATTACGATACCAATGCGAGTGAGGCGCTTTTCGAACTCTTCGACAAACATCAACTTGATAAGCTGGACCGTTTTGATAAGAAAGACCTCGCCAAGACTTTCTTCGAGGTGAACTATGACCTTTGGGACTTGTACAACGTTGGGGCAATTCAACGTCCAGATATTCGAGAAAGAAGGTTTCCGACAATTTTTGAAAGACTAGGTGCCAATAGGGCAGACGTGCCACCAAATTTTGAAATAGAATACGTTTCACTTGCCCCGACAAAATCTGCAACCTTTGATGGGGCACATGATATTCTAGAATACCTCTCCGTCAAGTATGAGCTTCACGTGATTACGAATGGCTTTGATGATATTCAAACCATTAAGCTTGAAAGTTCGAATATGGATCGATTCTTTGATGTAATTATTACATCAGAAACCACTGCTTACCGCAAGCCGGATAAAGAAATTTTCGAATTGGCAATGGATAGAGCAGGTGCTCAGCTAGAACACAGCATGATGATTGGAGATAATCTTGAATCTGATATTAAAGGTGCAATAAATGTCGGAATGGACCATGTTTGGTTTAATCCAGAAGGAAATGATGGAAGGCTCACAGTTCAGCATGAAATACAGAACTTAATTCAGCTAAAAGGCATTCTATAGATGTCAGTTTCATAACAGCATTTTGAAACTGTATATTTGCAAACTCAATTGATTAAACCATAAAAAAGTAAAATATGGCAACAGGATTTTTCAACGTACCTACCCCAAAGAACGAACCAGTATTGGATTATGCTCCAGATTCGAAAGAGAGGGAGGAAGTAAAAGCTGCCTTGGCAGAAGCTAGAGCAAAACAAATTGATGTACCAATGTACATTGGTAATCAAGAAGTAAGAACTAACGATAAAAAGCCGATGTCGCCTCCACACGATCATCAGCATATTCTTGGTCATTACAATGCTGGTGATGCCTCACATGTAGAAGCTGCAATTGACGCTGCCATGGCCGCTAAATCTGCTTGGGCTGATATGGGCTGGGAGCACAGAGCTTCTATCTTCTTAAAGGCTGCTGAACTGATTGCGGGTCCATATAGGGCTAAGTTAAATGCCGCAACCATGTTGGGACAATCTAAGAATGCTTACCAAGCAGAGATTGATGCTGCCTGTGAGTTTATTGACTTTCTAAGATACAACGTTCAATACATGACTGAGATTTATGCTCAGCAGCCAGCTTCTGGTCCTGGTGTTTGGAATCGTCTAGAGCAAAGACCTTTAGAAGGATTCGTTTTTGCATTGACTCCATTTAATTTTACTGCAATTGCTGGTAACCTACCGACTTCAGCTGCCATGATGGGTAATACCATTGTTTGGAAGCCTTCAAATACTCAGATCTATTCTGCTAACGTATTGATGGAAGTTTTCAAGGAAGCTGGTGTTCCTGATGGAGTAATCAACTTGGTATACGTTTCTGGACCTGTGGCAGGAGACGTGATCTTTAACCATAAAGATTTTGGTGGTATTCACTTCACAGGTAGTACAGGTGTTTTTCAGAACATTTGGAAGACTATTGGAGAGAATATTCATAAGTACAGATCTTACCCAAGAATTGTAGGTGAAACTGGTGGAAAGGACTTTATCATGGTTCACAAATCATCAAACGCTAAAGAAGTAGCAACGTCTATTTCTAGAGGTGCGTTTGAGTTCCAAGGACAGAAATGTTCGGCTGCATCAAGAGCTTATATTCCTTCTAACCTTTGGGAAGATGTAAAAGGATATGTTCAGGCTGATTTGGCTACGTTCAAAATGGGGCCAACGGAAGACTTTTCAAACTTTATCAACGCAGTAATTGACGAAAAGTCATTTGACAACATTGCTAAATACATTGATGATGCCAAGGCAAGTCCAGATGTAGAGATTATTGCAGGTGGAAACTATGATAAATCGAAAGGTTATTTCGTAGAGCCGACAGTACTTTTAGCGAAAGACCCGAAATACACTACGATGTGCGAAGAGATTTTTGGCCCAGTAATCACGATTTACGTGTATGACGAGAATGAATTTGAAGCGACATTAGAATTAGTTGATAACACTTCTCCATATGCATTAACAGGTTCAATTTTCAGTGGAGATCGTTACGCACTAGAGCAAGCAACTAAGGCACTTCAAAATGCTGCAGGTAACTTCTACATCAATGATAAGCCAACAGGTGCTGTCGTTGGGCAACAACCATTCGGTGGCGCTAGAGGGTCGGGTACTAACGATAAAGCAGGTTCAATGATCAACTTATTGCGATGGGTATCGCCTAGAACAATCAAGGAGACATTTGTTCCGGCAAAGGATTATAGATATCCTTTCTTATCAGAAGATTAATAAATTGAAAGCCCCGCTAGATGGGGCTTTTTTTTGCTTAAAATTTGATTCACTTATTTTGATGCCGACAAGGCGATGCATCATAGGGATATCAATTTTGAAACATAAAACATTTTTGATATAGTTCTTTCCCAAGTTTACGAAGGGGCTAGAATTGACTTTAATTCCTTTTGCTGTGCTCAGGATGGAAAGCCATAAAATCAAATTGTCAGATAATCAAACAGTTAATAATTAAATGAGTAACCTTAGTTTTGAGTAATGGATGAACAATTAATAACGGTAGAAAAGTTTTTCACCGAAGAAGTGCCATGCTTACTCGAAAAACTTGACGCAAATCAACTACCTATTTGGGGGGTAATGACACCTCAGCATATGCTGGAGCACCTGATTATTACCTTTAAAATGTCCATTGGGCGTATCAAGATTCCGGTAATGTCAAAGGAAGAAGACTTTCCTAAGCTAAAGGTCTATCTGATGAAAGATAGTCCCATGAGAAGGTCTGTACCCTCGCCTAGTGGAAAGAATGAACTTCAGCCATTGAGGTCAGCTTCTTTCGAAGAGGCAAAGGAAAAGCTGATCAAAGAGATTGATGCCTTTCTTGCTTTTATGAAAGCCACGCCTGATTTTGTCACAGACCATCCCTTTGGAGGACCAATGAGGTCAGAAGAATGGGTTTTCTTTCATAGAAAGCATTTCAAGCACCACTTTATTCAGTTTGGTCTTATTTCGGATTATGAATAGTGAGCATTTTTCACGTTTAGAACGTATTTTTCATTTCGCACCTATTCAGGACTTATTGAGTGGGGCGGAGATAAAAGTAGAAAATAAGAAGGCTACCTATAAATTGGATAGCTCCAAACCGTTTTTTCATGCCGCGAACGCGTTGCATGGCGCTATCTACTTCAAGCTCTTGGATGACTCGGCCTATTTTGCGGCAGCTTCAATAGAAGAGACTTATTTTTTGCTTACAAAATCGTATACGATTCATTTTAAGAGACCTGTTGAAGTTGATGCGCTAACAGCCGTTGGTGAACTGATTGCAGAAAACGAAGGAGAAATAACCTGTAGGTCCAGAATAACCAACACTTCAGGCAAAATTGTAGCAGAAGGGGAAGGTGTTTTCGTCAGAAGCAAGAAATTGCTATCTGATCTGCCAGGTTATCATTGATCCTCCTAGTTTTCCGTCAACCTTCTATTCCTAACCTTTCAGGTAGGCCTTGTAACTTTTTTTATTTTTCTCAGTCTTTAGAAGGAACACTTATTTAATTAAACATCGGTCAAAATGAAAAAACTCACAACAACACTATTACTCGTAATGGTTTGTGCATCACTGTCTGCACAATCGAAGGTTCGCGAAAAAGATATTCTCGGTGAATGGGATCTTGTAATTGATTTAGAAGAGGCCAGAGAAGAAGTTGAAGAAGAACTCGAAGAAGAAGAGTCATGGCTAGCCAGACGATTCGCTAGTGGTATCAGTAGCTTCGCAATGGATATCGTTGAAAAAATTGACATCAAGTTCGATTTTAGAAAAGATGGCGAAGTAAAATTAAGCATCAACATTTTTGGAGAAAGAGAAGTCGAATACCTAGGTTGGTCAATCAATGATGATGGACAACTTATCATAGAAGACAGAGATCGAGACAGAAGAGACGACCGAAGGAGCAATAACTCCTTTGACTTTTCAGACGATGATGATGTTTGGATGATGAAAAATGGAAAACTTCAAGTCTTTGAAAAAACCAGAAGAGGAAGACTGGAAATAAAAGAAGAAATCTATCTCAAGAGGAGATAACACAGTAAAGGTTTAACGAAAATATGGCTCCCGCCCCGAAGTTTCGGGGGGTCGGGGCCTTTTTTTATGTCAGCTATTGACCAAGTATTTGAGCTTCTCATGTGTCGCATGATCCATCTCTGCAATTTTTTCTAGGTTATGATTTTTGTAGTAGTGCTCACGAATTTCCAATAACTCGTCATAAGGTCCTCTAGGAGCGATCAATTTCACAATGATGGGTGTACACTCCAGCATAATGAATAGCAGCATAATAAAGATGTTGGCTATAAAAATGGCCCGATTCTCTTCGCCAAGTATGCGCAGGGCTTCTAGTTGAGCGGCCATTCCATTCCAAGGGTTTCTTTTGATCTGAGCTAATTCAGCCTCCTTTTCGGCAATCATTTTAGTGTACTGTGCTTCTTTTTGTTGAATTACTGGAGCATTTCTGCCCTCAGCAGCAACAAGTTCTTTTTGCGCTTGGTCGGCATCTGCTTTTTTAAGCTGATAAATTGGGCCAGCAGCGCGTTGCATAGAACCGCCAGTACCGTCTGCTTCGCTGCGAGCAGCAGCAGCTAACTCGTCTCTGGTTTGTGTTCTATCCGTGACTTCTGCCTTGAGTAGTGTGATTTGATTTTGCAATGCTTGACCTTGGTTTTGATATCTGCTCTCGATAGCCGATATCTCATTTTGAAAAATGCCTTCCTCAAGTATAACCAACTTTCGGTCAATCTCTTTTGAGAAGATTTTTAGCTCTAAAGGCTTGGAGATGACTATGGCGAGCATTATGGCCAATACGATTCTTGGTGAAGCAATGAAGAGCTCTTTCTCCCATCCACCTTTCTTTTTGCGCATGGTGGAAACGATAAACCTATCTAAGTTAAAGATAATTATTCCCCAAACGAGTCCGAAGGCTAATGCCCAGAGGGCGTCTTCGAAAACGGTAAAGAACGCATAGCCTCCGGATAGTGCTGCTAATAATCCGGTAAAGAAGACTGCAGCGCCCATACCAGTGTATTTAGAAGCGTCAGTGGGGCAACGGTTAAGTAAGGAAATATTGGCTCCAGAACAGAACCAGAAAAATTCTTTGAGTGATTTCATAAGGCGTTGATTTTGAGTTTACCAGCCTAAAAAAAGGCTTGTTTGTCCAAAGTAACACGCCATTTGGCAAGGGCCATTTAGATATGTTACAAAGGTATGGTAGTGGGTAAAACGCGACCTAACTCAATATGTTGTGTGGGATAGTACCTAATTATGCATAGTACCTAAAAACAATGAGGAACACCTACTTATAAGTGTTGAAATTTACAGTCCGTACTGATCGATCAGATAAATAACCGAGGCCATGGCGGCTGCGCCCAGCTCTAGTTCACGTTGGTTGACCACTTCGAAATTGTCGATGCCAGTGTGATGGTATTTGAAATAACGTTGACTATCGGGTAAGTATCCAATCGTTGGAACGTCTTGAGTTCTTAACGGACTTATATCGGCTCCGCCGCCACCTCTTTTGAACTGGTAAATGTTATAAGGTTCGAACAGTGGTTTCCAGCTTAGTAATTTGTCCTGTTGTGCTTTGGTACCTGAAATACCAAACCCAATCGGTAAGAAACCACCTCTGTCAGACTCCATTGCTGCGATGTGGTTTTCATTGTTTTCACCAGCCAGTTCGGCATACTTACGACCTCCCATCAATCCGTTTTCTTCATTCATGAACATCACTGCACGAATCGTTCTTTTTGGTTGGTAGTTCATTGCTTTCATAATGCGGAGTACCTCGATTGACTGCACACAGCCCGCACCATCGTCATGTGCACCTTCTGACAAGTCCCAGGAGTCTAAGTGACCACCTACTACAATAATTTCATCTGGAAATTCAGAACCTTTGGTCTCACCTACCACATTATATGACAGTACATCAGGCAACATCTCACAGTGCGTTTCGAAATAGAACTTTAAATCAGCATCGTCTTTGAGCAGACTGCTCAACAAATCAGCCCCTTCTGTACTAATGGCAACAGCAGGTATTTTAGGGATATTCAATCCATAGCGCGTACCGCCGGTATGTGGTACATCGTCCGTGAATGAGCTTAGTGACCTAACGACTACACCAATTGCTCCGTACTTAGCAGCTTCAGAGGGACCTGATCCTCGTTGGTTCGAAGCGCCACTATAGGCAGCGAAAGTATCCATGAGTTTTGGATCCATTGGTCTATTAAAGAATATGATTTTCCCTTCAATTTTTGCTTTACCGAGTTTGGCAAGCTCTTGAAAATCTTGTACCTCAATAACATTACCCAGCACTCCTGATGGGCCTGAACCAACGGAATTACCTAAGGCAACTACATTGACATTTACTGCTCCTAGTTTTTTAGAATTTACGATGCGACCTATTTCCTTTTTGCCCCTTACCCAATGTGGAACCATAACTGGCTGAAGATATACGGTGTCAAAACCGTAAGTCATCATTTGTTGTCTGCTCCATTCTACAGCTGCCGCAGCTTGTGGTGATCCACTTAAGCGACCACCGATATTTTTGGTGAGATACCTTAACATTTCATAACTATCACCTCTTTCAAGTGCTTCGTCAAATATCTTTCGGATTTGAACTTCGTCTTTACTGTCTTGGGCAGAAGAGGAAATGAAAACTAGGGTAAGTAATAGTGTTAGCAAATACTTCATGGCAATAGATTTTAATAGAAGCGATCTTGATTAATCAATCAATTCTGCTTTCTGAAGGATGTACATAAGTTTCAAAGGGTCATCGGCATTGATGTTGAGAACGCCCTTTACCTTGATCCTTTTTTCGGTGAATTTTATGTTCTTTTCGGAGAAAACTTCCAGCACTGTTTCGGGCCCTGCACCTCCACAAAAGAAGCAATTGGCAAAGGGTAAAGCGGAGAGTACGAAATAATTTTCACCTTGAAGCTCATCCAAGGGGATGATCCAGCCTTCTAAAACGATTTCTTTTCCGTTAAGCGCTTTTACCTCATCGCTGAAAGTGGGAAAGTCAATTTCATAGTTCAGCAGTTCGTCAAAACGTTTTTCTATCTGAACCTTTGAAAGCACTTTCCAAGTACTCTGGTTTTGAGCCAAGGCAGTAAACCCTGCTACAAAGAGGAGTGCTATGATGAGTAAGTTTCTTGGCACTAGTTAATCAGGTCAAGTACTCTGTTAAATCTAATGCTCTGGAAGAAGCCGGCATTTGGGTCTGTTCTATCCATGGACCAGAAAATAAACAAGGGCTTTCCAACGATGTGATCATAAGGAACGAGTCCCCAAGTTCTCGAATCTTCCGAGTTGTGGCGATTGTCTCCAATCATAAAGTAATAGCCCTGCTTGAAGGTGTATGTCTCAATTTTCTCTCCTTCAATGAAGATTTCGTTACCTCTAATTTCTACCTCATCATTATGCTCATAATGCTGAATGGCCTCACCGTAAAGCGCTACATTTTCGGCTGTCAGATCAATGGTTTCTCCTTTTTCTGGCATCTTCAACGGCCCAAAAAAGTCTCTACTCCAACTAAAGCCTGAAGCTTTTGGGAAAATTCTACCATCTTCTCCTTTTTGGTAAGTTACCTCTTCAACTTCCTTGATAAAGTTGTAGGCGGCTAACTTATCTGCTTTCTCTTGAGTCGTATGGATAAAAAAGCCTTGCTTGCCTTTATAGGTATAAAATGGCTGTGCCGTAGTGGCATAAGTATCTGAAGGGTTATCATCGGTATAATCCGTAATGCCTACCTCCTTCATGTAACGCGGATGAACGCCTTTATCTGCCTGAACAAAATAACTAGTCAACATGCCGGGAGGGTTCTCAACAGCTTCTCCATTGATGAAAATTTGCTTGTTCCTTACTTCGAACACATCACCAGGTGTTGCCATGCATCGCTTTACGTAGAAAGTCTTAATGTCTAATGGATAACCTTTATCATAATCAGGAGGGTAGTTGAATACTACTGGCTCGCCTACACGAGGGTCTCTCAAACCTGGAAGCCTAAAGCTAGGTGCCTGAATGATCTTGCTGTAGGAAGGGATATCAGTACCCCAAAATTTCTGATGCGCTAACGGGAATTGAATTAATGTGGTTGGAGTTCTTGGCCCAAAATGTACTTTGCTCACAAAGAGGTGATCACCAATAAGCATAGAGTTTTCCATGGATCCAGTAGGAATGGCATAAGCTTCAATGAACAAACCCCTAATGATCGTTACAGCAATTAGGGCAAATAGTAGATCGTTCGCCAATTCCCTGAAGAACCCTCTCTTCACTTTAGGTTTTGTTTCAGCTTTCTCTTTGCGCTTTAAGAAGTCGAGCATAAATAGATTTTTAGGCTTTTCGTAAGTAGTAAAGGTATTATTAATTTGTCAAAAACTGATGTGTAAAAGTGGTATAGATGATTTGATAACGGATAAAACATTTCACAGGTTTTAGTAATTCTATGTGATCGGTTTTATTAATTAGACTAGCTTCCGTTAATTTGATCTACAATTCCAAAATAGCATGATCAGTATCGATGGTTTGAGTTTCGGATATTCCGATCAAAAAGTGCTCTCTATCCCCCATATGGAGGTTAAAGAAGCAGAGCATTTGTTGATTTTGGGAAACTCAGGAAGTGGAAAAACCACCTTACTCCATATTTTGGGTGGCTTGCTTCAGCCAAAAAAAGGAAAAGTGGTGATTGGTAATACTGATTTGTACAGCTTGTCTGGTCACCAAAGAGATAAGTACCGTGGCCAAAATATTGGGCTTGTTTTTCAAAAAGCACATTTAATCAGTGCTTTATCGGTAGGTAATAACCTCTTGCTGGCGCAATACCTTTCTGGTACTGCCCAAGACAAAGGAAGAGTTTATGAAGTATTAGAAGAACTCAACCTTGGCGATAAAATAGACAAAAGGGTCAGCACCTTAAGTCAGGGTGAGCAACAACGCGTGACGATTGCTAGGGCATTGCTGAATCGTCCAAGGCTAATCCTTGCCGATGAACCGACCGCCAGTTTAGACGATGATAATGCCATGAAAGTGATCGCTTTACTGAAGAAGCAAGCGGATAAGTACAAGGCGTCATTACTCATCGCTACCCACGATCAACGCGTGAAAGAGCAATTTAAACTTCAACTTAATCTGAGCACATCATGAACCTCATATCATTAAGTTGGAATTATATCAAGAGCAAACCGCTCAATACGGCTCTCAACGTATTGTTGATGAGCCTAGGAGTAGCCATTATTTTAGTGCTTATTCTTTTAAGCACTCAGCTTGAAGAAAACCTCTCCAAAAATAAACGAGGGATTGACTTAGTCGTAGGAGCGAAGGGTAGCCCTCTTCAACTGATACTCGCTAATGTTTATCACATTGACTTCCCTACAGGAAATGTAAAACTCGAGGAAGCGAAGGCAATCACTAGAAACAGATTCGTTAAATCTGTGATTCCATTAGCACTTGGAGATAACTATGGTGGCTTTAGAATAGTAGGAACTAACCACGACTATGTGAAGCTCTATGAGGGCCAAATAGAAAAGGGTGAACTCTGGAGGTATAACCTCGATGTAGTGCTGGGAGCAAATGCAGCGGCTAGGCTTAAACTTGAAGTAGGGGATGACTTCTTCGGTGCTCATGGGCTATCGGTAGCCGACCTAGAACATGACGAGCGAAAGTATCATGTCATTGGAATCCTCGAACAAAATGGAAGCGTTTTGGATAATCTAATTCTCACAAATATTGAAAGTGTTTGGGCTGTGCATGCGCATGAAGATGAGGGTCATAAAGTAGAAGCTACTGAGACAAAGGTTGTAGGCTCTGCCTTTGAAACAGGATTCCCAGAAGGAGATGAGGCCGATGAAATTACCTCTATGCTCATCCGATATCGTTCACCTATGGGTGCTGTTCAAATGCCGAGAATGATTAATGCGAATACAAACATGCAGGCCGCCTCTCCAGCTTTTGAAACACAAAGGCTCTTTTCACTACTAGGTATTGGAGTAGATATGCTTAAAAGCTTTGCCTACATCATAATTGTAATTGCTGGCTTAAGCGTATTTATTTCTATGTACAATGCGCTGAAAGATAGAAAATATGACTTGGCGATTATGCGGTCCTTAGGGGCTTCTCGAGGAAAGCTATTTGTACACGTAATCATTGAAGGGATTATTATTACCACCCTCGGAGGGCTTTTGGGCATTGTCCTTGGACATGGATTAATGGAGTTATTGGCGAATTCGTATGAAAAGTCAGACGAAATTGGGGTGACAGGATGGATATTTGTGAACCAAGAATTCTATGTGTTGTTAATCAGTTTAGGCGTTGGTTTGATCGCTTCTCTGATTCCTGCGTTCAACGCTTATAAAACAGATATATCTAAGGTATTAGCCGAAGAGTAAATAAGGAAAAATGAGAAAGGTATTTACATTGATCGTTCTATTAGGACTAGGTTTTTCATCTATGGCACAAGATGCTAAGATGAAAGGAGCTAAAGTTTGGAAAGCCCTCTCTGACGTGAAATACGATATTCAGAAAGATGAGTATGGAGATGTCTTTGTGCCTGTTTTCGGCAAGGAGATTACGGGTATTGCTGATCAAATCGTTGAGATCGATGGATTTATAATCCCTTTCGATGGTATGTTTAAACCAACCGAACTGATCATTTCTTCATTACCAATAAGTGAGTGTTTCTTTTGCGGTTCTGGAGGGCCAGAAACAGTGATGGAAATCTCTATGAAGGAAAAGATTAAATACACGACCAAAAGGGTTAAGATTCGTGGTAAACTGATATTGAACGCCAGTAACCCTGACAAGCTGATGTATCAATTAGTTGAGGGAGTTTTTGTAGGCTTAGCTGATAATAGCTACTAGATTTATCGAAAATTATAGTGTCATGAAGAAGGTTTTAGGATTAGTGTTGCTTGCGGTTTTTACATTCTCTTGTGGAGGTGGATTTGATGCAAAAGTAGAGGAGGGTAAGATCTTAGATGTTCATGATGAGGTAATGCCAAAACTTGGAGAAGTTATGAGCCTTAAAAGAAAGGTGCTTGCGAAGGTCACCGAAATAGAGGCTGAAAATCCTGGCGCTGAAATTTTAGATGAATTAAGAGACCTTGCAGGCGAATTAGACGCTGCCCGTGAAGGCATGATGAAATGGATGAATGATTGGGCCAAATCTAAGGGGCCTCATGTCAGCGGTACATCTTCCCAGGATGAACAAATTGCATTCTTTGCAGCTGAGATGGCTCGAGTTACGAAAGTGAAGGAGGACATCAATTCGACAATTGCTGCCGCAAAAGAAATCTTGAAATAGCTATTTCAGTCGAAAGACAATGCAAACCGTCAATTAGGAGTCAACGGGCTTTCCGTTGAATTTCTTAAGATTATTGATTAGAATCCTTCGGTTTGAGCGCTTGCTCAATTTTTTCCAAAGTAACAACCTTAGATTTATTTCCCCAAGCATTGGAAATGTAGACGAGTAGCTCTTTGATCTCTAAAGATGTTAGATCAGGATTGGCGGGCATTGGTTGGTTATAATTAATGCCATTGACTTGAATAGGACCCTTCAAGCCATATTTAATGGTTCGGCCTGCAGCAGCAACATCATTGAGTAAGTAATCAGAGTTCTGAAGTGGTGGAATCAATTGGCCCAAACCGTTACCATCTTCCATATGACAGTTTTGGCAATATTTAATGTAAAGCTGTTTTCCGCTAGAAAACTCTTGCAAGCCACGCATGTCTAGTCTGTCTTGAACATCCTCATTATTGCTCGTCTTACCAGATCCACAAGCAATAAGAACAAGCAACGGAATCAATACCAAAATCTTCAATCTGGCTACTTTAATCTTCCTACTTCTCATACTCGGATAATAGCTTTGGTATGTCGTTCATCATGGCATCTACCTCAATTGCTTTTGTACCATCGTACAAGCCTCTGATTCGCTTTTCTTTATCGATAAGTATAAACGCTCCACTGTGAATAAAACCACCTGGGGCATCTGAATCTTCTCCTACTGGAACTAAGTAGCCTTCGGCACTTCCAATACGGTATATTTCATCTTGATCTCCAGTCACAAATTTCCAAACTTTACTATCCGGAACTCCAAGGCGCATAGAGAAGTCTTTCAAATAAGCTACAGTATCGTGGGCCGGGTCAATGGTGTGCGAAAGGATACCAAATTCAGGGTTGTCATTAAATCTCTCATATACTCTCAACATTTGCTGCTTCATGATCGGGCAGATGGTTGGGCATGTGCCAAAGAAGAAATCTGCGACATAAACTTTCCCATCAAAAGAGGCAGGTGTTACTGCTAGGCTGTCTTGGTCGTAGAAGATGAAATCAGGAATGGTATGGTAAATAGTATCTATTTTACCATCAACTTCTTTGAACTCTTGTCTTCCGTAAATGGGTAGTTTTTTTACCCCCTTGTTACCTCCACAAGACGAAATTCCAACCAACACAAATAGGACAGCAAGTAGTTTTAATCCTCTCATTTCAATTCTCTTTAGCTTTTGCTCTCAGTCTCTTATAAATCCTAATTCCGATCATCAAGGTGATGGCTACAAGCATAAACCCTAGCGTTCCTTTGATCCAGTTGAACTCATTCTTTAATACGATAATGAAGACTACTGAGATTAGAATAAGTGTAGAAATTTCGTTCCAAATCCTCAGCTGATTTGAGCTATACCTTTGTTGATCGTTTTGCAGTTGATTGTAAAGCCTATGGCAAAGGAAATGATACACATAAAGCAAGACGACAAAGGTCAATTTGATGTGCATAAAGGGCAGTTCAAGCATTGCTGGGTACTGATAGATCATGATACCACCCAATATCAAAGTGATAATAGCCGAAGGCCATGTAATGATGAACCAAAGCCGATTAGCCATGATTTTTAACTGGTCTCCAAGGATAGTTCTGTCTGGTTCTGGTTTATCGAAGGCCTCTCGTTGATAAATGAATAATCGAACGATATAGAAAAGGCCTGCAAACCAGGTGACTATAAAAATGATATGGAGTGATTTGATATAAAGATCCGCCATAATTCGCTGGTGCAAAGGTAGTCAGTATTCAGTAACTTATTATCAACAGATTCCTTATTAACTACTCAAAGGTGCCGGCCTTACTTTCTATAACCTTCACGGTATCACCCACACTTATCATTCCCCCATTACTGGGGATAAAATTTTCTCCGAAAAGGATCTTATGGCCCAGCTTTCGGTAGGAGGCGAGTGTTTTCAAAGGCTCTTTTCCTTTTAGCGCAGTTTCTACATCAATGGTGGTCATTATGCACCTGGCACATGGTTTTACGCCATGCATTTTAATAGTACCAATGGTAATTTGTCTCAATGTATCCTCTTCGTGAGCCTCACCACCAGAAATAATAATGTTGCTTCGGAATCTGTTCATAGGGATATATTTCTCTGCCTTACTATTGAGAAGCTCAAGGGACTCTTCACTGATCATAAGCACTGGGTAACCATCGGCAAAGCTGACCTTATCTGTTGCTTTGATGGCATAGCGTTGATCAGCCTGCCTCACACTATCCTCGTGCATATAGAGTAGCCTTACTTTCTTACCAATGATTTGACTGAACCACACATCTGCCTTTTCGCTAACAGGTTTAGCACTACACTGATCATCCCATACAGTGACAGCAACAGGAGTTGAAGTTGGCTCAGTCATTTGGAAACTGATTGGTTCGATGGTCTTCGTTTTGTGCTTGATGGTCATTACATCACCATTAATTTCAGGCTGAAGCAACGCCATTTCTGGGTAGTCACGCTGATGGACAAAGATTCCGTTTTCATCTGCCAGCACCCACCTTCGGTCATATTGAAGACCTCTTTTTTCAACCTTGGCTTCGGTGAGTTGAATTCCAGCGATTGATTTTATGGGATAAATCCAGAGATCGGTAATCTTCAGCTTAGACATGGTAGACGTTTTGTTACTTTAAAATAAAGAGTATTAATCACTTACCTCCAATATTGATATCGATTTACTCGGTTGAGTTTTAAGTTGTAGCCATACCAAGTGGTCTGTGTTTGCATGAGGTTCGGATAAGCCTTGTCGAAGGTATACGTATTGACTTTGTCTTCTTCCAATATGGTTTGGACGTGCCACACGCTATCTTGATCACTTACAGTGAACTCGGCATTAAAGATCTCAGGTGTACCGGTTTTTGTGTTGATTTGACCACCTACTACCTGCTTCGAAAACTTAAGTCCATCGGCAAACTTGGTGGCTCTTAACAAATAAGAGAGCTGGTCTTCCCATATTAGATCTGTGCCTTCAATAGCCATGCTTCCATCTCCATAGCCATCAAAATAGCTATTATAATCATACGCATAGCCTGTAGGAGTAAGCTCAAATTGCTTGAAGGTATTTCCACACCATTCTTGACCCGTATGTGTCATTTTATGAAGCTGCTCTGGCTTATCTCTCTTAAAAAATATACTTGTGAGGTAATGATAGGGATAGTTCTCCGTTTCAAAACTACCGAACTTGTTGACCTTCATGACACTGAATAGATCATCACGATTGTAGTCGTTCGTTTTTACATTAAAGTCCTCATTAAACTCTTCTTTGACCGTGATATAAGCATTGTCAAACTTTCTCACCTTTCCATAGACAATCATTTCGGCATCGTAATGAGCTACTTCAGCTTGTCCGTCTTCCCATATTTTGTCCATCGCCCAATCATGTTTGAATACTTCACTGGCAGGGTATTCGATTGAAGTTTGCGCAGGTTGTTCGCAGCCAAAAACTGTCACCAAAACTGTAGTAAGAAATAATAGGGTATGCTTTTTCATAAGCTTATGTTTTAATCAATTCATGACTGCGTCAGCCCAAGGGCCAAGGTCGCTTTCAGTATCTACGTCATTCAGTGTAGGCAAAACCTCATAGCTAAGTGCAAGGTTTTCAAAGTTTTTGATGGTATCTGCCCCAACCGTCTCGGTACTCCAAGCCTTTTTTTCAAAGAGCTCGGGGATAAACCTTGACATGCCAATCGTGTAGTATCCTCCATCTTCGGCTGGGCCGATAACGGCATCATTACTTTTTAATATTTTAAATGCAGACTCTAAATGAGCTTGACTCATTTCGTAGCAGTCACTCCCGATAATGCAAACGCGTTGATAGCCATCTTGAAAAGCCTTTTCAAATGCTGAGGCCATCTTAATGCCTAGGTCGCCAGGGATCTGAACTTCTTTATCATAGGATTGATTTTCCCAAAGGTCTGAATTATCAATATGATCTGAATAGTAGACGATCTTATTTGCTTCCAGATGGATTGTTTCTTGCTTAGTCTTTTCTAAGAGTTGTTTGTAAATGGCAAGTGCACGCTGATCGCCTATGGTCGCTGCTAGTCTTGTCTTGACTTTACCAAGCATTGGATTTTTGACGAAAATGATGAGTAAGTCAGATTTCATATCAATACACCGGAGTTCCTTTCTTCAAGAACGTACCAAAGTATTGATTATAGACATGAATGCTATCCGTGGTATCATTGGATGAATTTACCATGGGTAGTTGAGCATTTGACCAACCAATCAAACCGTCCTTTAATTCTATAATTTTCTTAAAGCCTAGGTCGGCTAGGGATTTTGCAAGCCTGTTACTTCTAACACCTACCGTACAATAAACTAACAGTGGTTTATTGGGGTCTAGATTTTCTAGGAGGCGTTCTTCATAACGCAGTGCTCCATTAATGTGACTTACTTCATATTCGTTCTCGTCACGCACATCCAAGATGGTGTATGAGTTTTTAGAAAGTAGCTTTTCAGCTTCAAGGGCATCAACTCTTTCGAGGCTAGAGTTTCCTAAAAAAGTATAAATCCCTCTCCTATACACTTGATAGCCAACGATGGTCAAAAGAATTAATACTGCCGGGATGATGTATTTTAAGTATGTCATTAGTTTATGAATTCAAATAAACTACTTCTTTTTCAATCAATTGTTTTTAGCATGTTAGAGTTCCCTTAATTCTCAATTAACTAAGGGGAAATGACATTTGAAATTATTATTACCTTGCCAACCAGAAATGAAGCGTAGAAAACTCACAACGGAAGAGCTTATTGAAGGTGTTTTAGCCGGTGACCGACTGGTGCTAAGCCGGGCGATCACACTTTGCGAAAGTCAAAAGACGGAAGACATCCAAGCATCGGAAAAATTGATGACGGCCATCTTACCTCATACAGGTAAGTCTATGCGCATCGGTATTACAGGCGTTCCCGGTGTAGGGAAAAGTACTTTTATTGAATCTTTCGGTACCCTCGTAACTGAAAAAGAGAAAAAGTTAGCTGTCCTTACAATCGATCCAAGCAGTCAAAAAACTAAGGGGAGTATATTAGGGGATAAAACTCGAATGGAAGAGTTGGCTCGAAATCCAATGGCTTTCATTCGGCCTTCTGCTTCTGGCACCACCTTAGGGGGGGTAAGCAGTAAGACAAGAGAGGCCATGTTGCTTTGCGAAGCAGCAGGATTTGATATCATATTCATTGAAACTGTGGGTGTGGGGCAGTCCGAAACGCTCGTGGAGGGTATGGTTGATTTCTTTTTGCTACTCATGCTAGCAGGTGCTGGAGATGAATTACAGGGCATTAAGAAAGGGATTATGGAGATGGCCGATGCTGTGGTCATTAATAAGGCTGATGGTGAAAACCAGATGGCGGCCAAAAGAGCTAAGGCTGAATATCAGAGTGCACTGCACTTATTCCCGATGGACACATCAGGTTGGCTTCCTCAAGTCAAGACTTGCTCCGCTTTACAAAATCAGGGCTTAGATGAAATCTGGGAGATGCTCAATGAGCATCATGAGGCTATGAGAGCAAATGGGTTCCTTGAAGAAAACAGAAAACGACAGCAAGTGAATTGGTTCAAAGAGAATGTCAACGAAATGCTCGGGCATGCATTTTATCAAAACCAAAAAATCGCTCAAGCTTTACCCGGTATTCTCGAGCAAGTTGAGAGCGGTGAATTACCAGCAATGAATGCTGCTTACAATTTAATCCAGAAGTTTTTAGATAAATAGGGAGGGTCTAAAATAAAGTTCCCCTGCCTTTTAAGATCGAAACCTCTCTAAGCAAGGGATATAATCGGTCATGATTATATGTTCTTTATAATCTAACCTTTACGGACGCTTGATGCGCCTGATGTATCGCTATCCACGGAAGCGCCACCTTTATATCTTACGCTTGATGCACCTGAAGCACGAACGTCAAGTTTATCAGTAACATATACATTTACAGAACAGGCTCCACCTATGCGGACGTCAGCGTCTACAGTTTTAAAGTCATAAGCTCTATAGATAGAAGAACCGCTCATTCTAATCTTTTGAGTATTAGCGGAACCTTCAATATTAACTACACTTGCGCCAGAGGCTTCGAAAGAGAAGTCTTCCGTCTCAAGCTCCAAGCTTACCACAGAGGCACCAGATAAATTAAGCTCCATGCTTTTTGATTTTAGAATATCCAGCGTACGTAAACTTACAGCACCACTTACTTGAATTCTATCAAGTGTTTTCACAGTGATATAAGCCTTTGGAGATTCACGCATTCTGCGATTCTTACGGCCGTTTTCTAAACCAATGATCAACATGCCACCCCTTACTTCTACGATTAAGTCGTCTCTAAATTGACTTTCAATTTCAATTTCCAATGACTCTTCACTGCCTACGCTAATTTCTACGGCAAAGGCGTCACTCACGCTTAAAGCATTAAAACTACCGACACTAATTTTTTGTCGGTCTTGAGCAAATGCCAAAGTGGTAACCATCAGAATAGCAAGTGCTATTAGGGTAGATCGCACAGACATAATTTTTAAATTCTTCATCACTTTAATGATTATTTGGTCTAAAGATAATGTGGATCAGCAAAGGTTGCATGCCAGATATAAATTCTTTTGACTCTGCTACCCACTTTGACTTCATCTTTAAGTACATTCAAAAGACTAATGTTTCTTTCTGTCTCTAGTACGACATCGGCAGAGAACCAAAAGTTCATAATATGTATTATTAGACTTGTCATGCAGCACATTGTAATCATAGGAAACGGAATTTCAGGAATCACCACAGCGAGACATATCAGAAAGAAGAGCGATCATCGGATAACGGTAATCTCTGCTGAAACTGATCATTTTTACTCGCGAACAGCCCTCATGTATATTTATATGGGCCACATGAAATATGAGCACACGAAGCCTTATGAGGACTGGTTTTGGACTAAGAATCGAATTGAACTCAAGCGAGCATATGTCAACAAAGTTGATACTGGTGCTAAGGCACTTTCTTTTGCGGATGGTTCATCAATGGTTTACGATAAACTTGTTATCGCCACAGGTTCCAAATCAAACAAATTTGGATGGCCAGGCCAAGATTTGAAAGCGGTTCAGGGTCTCTATAATTACCAAGACCTAGAATCTATGGAAAAGTATACCAAAGGTATCTCTAGAGCAGTTATCGTTGGTGGAGGGCTCGTTGGTATAGAAATGGCTGAGATGCTACTCAGCCGAAATATTCCAGTTACTTTTTTGGTGAGAGAAAGTAGCTTCTGGAACAATGTACTTCCTGAAGGAGAATCTGAAATGATCAACCGTCACATCCGTGAGCACCATGTTGATTTAAAACTGAGTACAGGACTCAAAGAAATTTTATCAGATGACAATGGCAGGGCGCGGGCCGTATTAACGGATCAAGGCGAAGAAATTGCCTGTCAGTTTGTTGGACTTACGGCTGGCGTTTCTCCCAATATCGGATTTCTAGAAGGCTCGGGTATTGAAACGAATAGAGGTGTTTTGGTGGATCCATATTTAGAGACTAGTATCAAAGACGTTTTTTCTGCGGGAGACTGTGCTGAATTCAGAGAAACAAATGGAGAGCGTAAAAGCCTTGAGCAAGTTTGGTATACCGGTAGAATGATGGGGGAGGCCTTGGCAGAAACGATCTGTAAGAAGCCTACTAAATATGATCCAGGACATTGGTTCAACTCAGCCAAATTCTTTGATATAGAATATCAAACGTATGGATGGGTTTGGCCTAAACCAAAGGATAACGAAAATGACTTTTATTGGGAGCATGAAAGTGGTAAAATATGCCTTAGAATTCGCTGGAATAAGGAAACTGATCAATTACTCGGTGTCAATAATTTCGGCTTTCGTTTAAGACACCACGCTTTTGACAAGTGGTTTAAAGACGGAAGAACAGTGCAATATGCCCTGGAACATTTAAAGGATGCCAATTTTGATCCCGAACTCTTTAAAAAACATGAGGAAAGTATCGTGGAACAGTTCAATGCTGAAAATGGTACGAACATCAGCGTGAAGAAGAAAAGCTGGCAAAGAATTTTACAACTAGTCTCAAATTAGAATTACAAGAAATATGTCATCAGTAGATCCGAGTTTATCTATCGCTAACCCTGACCCAAAGGATACAGATGCTATCCAAAAGTTAGGTTTAGCGCTTGCTGGTTTGGGAGTATTAGTCCTCTTTTTATCATGGGGAGGTGTGGGGATTCCTGCAGCAATCGGATTACCGGTTGCCCTTTTAGGGATTCTGATTGGAACAACGATTTATTCGGCAAGACTCTACCTGAACCAGCCAGAAGGCATTAAGAATAACGGTGTTTATTTTAAAAGTTTAACCAACAGAGGGGCATTAGGTTGGGTAACGGGTATTGTGCTTACTGGCTTCTATATTATCCTCTATTGGTTTCCGGAATATATTGGATTCAAAGCATCAGGGAATGAGGGTTTTGTAGCACTTTTTGATCCATTGAGTATGTTTTTCAAGGGTCAGCCTGCAAGTCAATGGTTTTTGTATGGTACGCTTTATACGCTATGCATTACCTCACTTGGCATCAAGTTTCTTTTCAAATACCGCCATAACAGGTATCAGTTTATAAGAACGTTAGTTGTAATCGCCAGCCAGCTGTTCTTGGCCTATTTGATTCCGGAGATATTAGCAGGACTCAATTATAACGATGTTACAAATACCAGTGGTGAGTACTTAGGTTATTTCAATACTGACCTCAAAAATACATGGCCACTAGATTATGATTTCTTCTATGATTGGCAATTGGACGCCTTTCAAGAGCCATCATACCAACCCATAGGAACCCTTTACCTCATTGTTGGTATTGCAATGTTCTTACTAGTGACACCGGTGATTACCTATTATGTGGGTAAAAGGTGGTATTGTTCATGGGTCTGTGGTTGTGGGGGCTTGGCCGAAACTGCTGGTGATCCTTTCCGACACTTATCCTCAAAGAAATTAGGTGCGTGGAAGTTAGAACGATGGCTGATTCACTCCGTGATGATCTTCGTTTTTGTTATGACAGCCGCGACCATTTATGGCTACTTCTGGAATACTGGAGAAGTCTTCGGCTTGAACATCTATAAGAATTTCCAACAACCTTATGGTTTCCTCATTGGTGCTACGTTCTCGGGAGTAATCGGTGTAGGTTTCTATCCTATGCTTGGTAACCGTGTTTGGTGCCGCTTCGGCTGTCCAATGGCAGGCTATATGGGCATTATCCAACGCTTTAAATCAAGGTTCAGAATTACGACCAATGGAGGTCAATGTATCTCTTGTGGCAACTGTTCTACCTATTGTGAGCAAGGCATTGATGTAAGAGCCTATGCGCAGAAAGGACAGAATATTGTAAGAGCCAGTTGTGTAGGTTGTGGTGTTTGTTCAGCAGTTTGCCCAAGGGGCGTATTGAACTTGGAAAATGGTCCTGAGGAGGGAAGAATTGACTTACCAGCAATTATCATCGGTAATGAAAGTATTAAAGTAGCTGATTAGTATTGGGTAATTAGTACTTAGTATTGAGATTTTATAAGAGGTTGCCTGATCAAGTGTGACCTCTTTTTTATGCCGAGTTTACCGAGAAATCTGACAATATTAACCCGGTGTGTTGTTTTTATTTTAGATGCTTCGCTAAGCTCAGCAAAAGAAAGGGTTATGTAGATACCCGCAAAGCCATACGCAATACGCCCTGCTCAATACTATGTACCCATTTACTCTTTATCCCCCATCGCTAAAACCTCCCTCACTTGCCCCAAATGGTGTTTTAAGTGTACTACATAGTCTTGCATAAAGTAGTCAAGCGTAGCATGCTCATTCTCTGGAACAGGGTTGTAGGCAATTACGTGGAGGTTATGATTTGTGCGCTCCATAGTTCGGATGTCATCTGGCGTTTGGTTCATCACATGTGCAAGATGAAGGTTAAACTGACGCCATAGAATGATCAAATCATGCCAGTTTTCTCCTTGATAGTTCTGAGCAGTCACCCATTCATCTTGATTATATCCAACGCCAATCAGGTCATTAGAATTTTGGGCTCTTACAAATCTTCCTTGGTTGTTAGCAGCTGAATCGATTAGGTGACCTATGATTTCTTTGGCAGACCATTTTCCAGGAGCAGGACGCTTTTCAGCATCCGATTCTTCTATGGTCATAAACTGCTCAAATGCAGCTAGTACAACTTCTTTTAGATTATAATCTTTGTTCATGGCGTAAAGGTAGTGGAGTTGCAGGCAATTCTGTTCTTCTTGGTTAAGACTCTTTGCAATTTTTAATGCATCATAGCAGAGGACATATAGTCAATTTATGAGCTCTACTAAATAATAAAACCACACCGATTATTCGGGGTGGCTTTATGAAAAGGTTCTTTTTATTACTTCAACTCCATAGGCACTTCAATTGCCAACACTTCAGCGTAAGACCTTGCTTTTAAGTGGATTTCACTAGTGTCTGTTACACCAACTGCATCTCTTAACTCTAAGGATTGATCAGCAATATTAATTTCTCCATTGAGTACAAAGAAGTAAACACCATTGCCTGGCTTTTTGACCTCATAGCTCAGTTCCATACCAGCGTCAAGGTTGGCTAAACTGAAGTAGGCATCTTGATTGATCCAAAGTGCATCGGCTCCTTCAGGGGAAACGACAGTTTGAAATTTATTCATTCTGTCTTCTGGATCGAAAGTCTTTTGCTCATACCTCGGTGTGATGTCCCTTTCTTTAGGAAATACCCAGATTTGTAAAAACTGTACTTCTTCTTCCTTGCTATGATTGAATTCAGAATGTCTCAAACCCGAACCTGCAGACATAATCTGTACATCGCCAGTTTTAATGACTTCACCGGTGCCTGTACTGTCCTTGTGCTCCAAATCTCCGAATAATGGTATGGATATGATCTCCATATTGTCGTGTGGGTGTGTGCCGAAACCCTTACCACCAGTAACAGTATCATCATTCAATACCCTAAGGGCACCAAAGTGTACTCTGTCTGGGTTATGGTATCCTGCAAAGCTGAACGTATGACGGCTTCTCAACCAACCGTGATCGGCAGAACCTCTACTATCTGATTTGTGTACAACGGTATTCATTTTGTTTTCTTTCGTTTATGTTTTATTTACATGTACATACACATAACTAAAACACTGTCTCTAAAGTTCCTATGCCGCAATAATAATCTTCTATCGGTATATTTTATTATCCACGCATTTATTTTGTTTGTGTAAGGTAAATGACATTCACTGATTAATGAATATAGTAGGGGAACTATAACCTAGGCTTCTAACTTATTACTCCTCGTTTATTTTTATCTTTGTTCGGAATTTTGAATACCCAAGACAGACCACATATTAAGGTAGTTATACCTGCTTTTAACGAAGAAAAATCTATCGGTCATGTGATCAAGGATATACCTGAAGATTGGGTGGTTGAGGTGATAGTAGTAAATAATGCCTCTACCGATAATACCACTGAAGTTGCTGAGCAGGCTGGTGCTACTGTACTCACAGAGCCCACGCCAGGTTACGGAAATGCCTGCCTGAAGGGAATACGCTATTTGCAAGATATCAACAGACGCCCCGAAATCCTGGTGTTTCTAGATGGTGATTATTCAGACTACCCAGAACAACTGCCCGATTTAATAAAGCCAATTATCGAAGACGATGTCGATATGGTGATCGGCTCTAGGGCCAGAGGAAATAGAGAAGGTGGTTCAATGACTTTTCCTCAAATTTTCGGAAATTGGCTAGCAACTACATTGATTAGGTTATTCTATAAGGTCAAATACACAGATTTAGGGCCATTCCGGGCTATTAAATTTGATAAACTCATTGAATTGCAAATGGAAGATCAGACCTATGGCTGGACGGTTGAAATGCAAGTGAAAGCAGCAAAACATAAATTCAAAACGACAGAAGTTCCGGTAAACTATAAAAGGAGGATAGGTGTTAGCAAAGTGTCTGGCACAGTAAAAGGTACTTTTATGGCAGGCTACAAGATTTTATACACGATTTTTAAGTATTTGTAATGTATTGGCTTGAACTCATCGTACTGATTTTATACACAAGCGCCCTGTCGTTCATCTTTATCTATAGCTTGTCTCAGCTAAGCTTAGTGTTTATCTATAGAAAGGCTAGACGGAACAATACCATTTCTAAATCAGCTGTCATCACTGAAGATTATGTATACCCCATGGTAACGGTTCAGTTGCCAGTCTATAATGAACTATATGTAGTAGAAAGATTAATAGATGCTATAGCATCGTTTAATTGGCCAAAGGATAAACTGGAGATTCAGGTACTAGATGATTCTAATGATGAGACGGTTGAGCTTATAGCCAAGAAAGTTGTAGAGTGGCAAGCAAAAGGCTTAGATATTACCCAAGTACAACGACCAGAGCGGAAGGGTTTTAAGGCCGGTGCTTTACAGTATGGAATGGAAATCGCCAAAGGTGAGTTTATCGCAATTTTTGATGCAGACTTTGTTCCAGAACGTAATTTTCTAAAGGATACTGTTCCACAATTTCAGCAAGACGAGAAAATTGGAGTAGTACAAACGCGTTGGGGACATATCAATGAAGACTATTCCATGCTAACCAAGCTTCAAGCTTTCGGTTTGAATACCCACTTTTTTGTAGAGCAAAATGGTCGATCTCAAGGAGGTCATTTTCTTAATTTCAATGGTACAGGTGGGGTTTGGAGAAAAACATGCATTGAAGATGCGGGTGGATGGAAAGCTGATACACTCACCGAAGACCTTGATTTAAGTTACAGAGCTCAGCTGAAAGGCTGGCAGATTTTCTACACGCCAGATATTGTGGCCCCCGCAGAGCTTCCTGCAGCGATGAGTGCCATCAAGTCACAGCAATACCGCTGGACAAAAGGTGCTGCGGAAACTAGTATAAAGCTTTTGCCGAAAGTACTGAAAGCATCATTGTCCCTAAGGACAAAATTTCATGCTACGTTTCACTTACTCAATTCTGCCGTTTTTATTTGTATTGTGATTACTGCTGTTCTGAGTGTCCCCGTATTATTGATAAGAAACTTATCTGATAATTGGGAAACTTTGATGAACATCTCGATGGTTTTTCTGATGGGCTATGCCTTCCTGGTCGTCTTTTACTGGAATGGTTTCAGAGAAAAACGTGAAGGGTTTTGGAAGACAGCTAAGCAATTTGTGCCTCAAATGTTCCTGTTGTTATCTGT
>CBFIAY010000005.1:41821-51241 GCA_965660665.1 Roseivirga sp.
GTATTTCTTGGGCTCAGCGTACATAATGCGGTTGCTGTATTTGAAGGGCTTATTGGTAAGAAAACACCATTTGTGCGTACGCCAAAGTTTAATATTACGGGTAAAAAAGATACTTGGAAGGGTAACAAGTACTTTAAAAAGAAGATTAACCCGTTAACAGCCTTAGAAGGATTTTTGGGTATCTATTTCATCGGAGGACTGGTTTTGGCATTTTATTTCAATGATTTTGTCCTACTTCCTTTTCACTTACTCTTGAGTTTAGGATTTTTGCTGGTGTTCTATTACACAGTACAGCATACACGACATGCTTAACAAGAATTCTCCGTGGGTAAACTTGGCTTACATCTTAACAGGTGGGCTGACCATTTACATTGGTTACTTTGTTGCCCGTGAAAACACATGGTTGTTGCTCAGTCTTTACACGCTACTTTTTGCATCAGTTGTAGTTATCATTAGAAATACGAGTACTGAAGAGGTTGACTTAGGCTATTACTGGGGTGTATTACTAAGAGTATTACTTATCGCTTCTTTACCGAAACTCTCGGACGATGTATATAGGTTTATTTGGGACGGAAGATTGCTGCTCAATTTTGAGGACCCTTATAAATACCTTCCTGCCCACCATCTGGGTCAGGGTTTAACAGGAATTACACAAGGGCTTTATGATCAGTTGAATTCGCCTGATTACTTCACAGTTTACCCTCCCCTCAATCAAGTCATTTTCTTTATTTCTACCCTCTTTTCACCTGGGTCAATCGTTTGGTCTGTAGTGATTTTGAGAGTGATTATGATTGTATTTGAACTCGGTAATATTTCGCTGATTAGAAAACTACTTAGGCATTATAAGCTCCCTCAGGCCTACGGTTTGATCTATGTATTGAATCCCTTAGTGCTTTTTGAGGTAACTGGAAACCTGCATTTTGAAGGTATCATGGTTTACTTCTTGTTAATGGCCATTTGGCAATATGAGCAAGGCAAACTTCATAAGTCGGCTATATTCTTCGGCCTGTCGGTTGCAACAAAGTTTCTACCTCTCATTTTCTTGCCTTTGCTACTTCGAAAGATTGGTTTCAAAAAGACAATGATTTACGGACTTATTGTAGGGGCAACATTGTCAGTTACTTTCTTGCCATTGATCAATACAGCTCATATTTGGGCGATTAAGGATAGCATTGAGCTTTACTTCCAGAAATTCGAATTTAATGGAAGCATCTACTACCTCGCTAGGTGGTATGGTTTTGAAACGGCGGGTCATAATATTATTGCCAAATCAGGTAAGTGGATGATGTACGCTACCATGGCTACCATTTTCCTTTATTCATTGATCAGTAAAAAGAAGGATTGGCCAAGGCAAATGGTTTGGGTGTGGACACTCTATTTACTCTTCGCTACTACTGTCCATCCATGGTATATTATTCCACTGCTGGCTGTGGCGGTATTTTCTAAAGTCCGCTTTCCGTTTTTATGGTCTTACCTCATCTTTTTGACTTATGCCAATTACTTAGGAGGGGAGTATACGGATAGAATAGAAGTGGTAATCGTTGAGTACAGCCTAGTTGGGCTGATCGCATTGTGGGAGGTATTTGGAGGTTCTTCGGAGAAGTTATTCTTCGGAGAAAAGGCTACTTAAGTTCCATGCGATAGGTGATGTGCTTCTTAGAAGGCACGGCACCAAGGCCTTTGTGTATTGCGATCATCTTATCGTTAAAATCACCCACCCAGCTTAATTCAACTTCGTTTAAAGGGGTGTTATTGTAAGAGTATTCAAATGACTTATAGGTGATAACTGACTCTAAACCAATTCCTTGAAATTTAGGGTGAGTTCCCATAACGACCACGCGAACTCGATCAATGATATTCTTACGCTTAAGAAGTAAAAATCTAACCTTATTTATCAGGTTTAGTTTGCCATTGAAACGCTTGAAGATCTGATTTACATCCGGTAACGAGATGACGAAACTGGCAGGTTCACCACTGACATAAGCAAACTGCACCAAGTTAGGATCAAGTACGGGCTTCATTTTTTTGAAGGCTTCTAATACGTACTCTTTGTCAATGGGTGTGAAGTTTTCGAACTCAGCCCATGCTGCGTTGTAGATGTACATGAAGTCTTCGGCATACTTGTCTATACGTTTGGGGTCAAAGCGCTCTGTAGTAATGCTCGGTTTTCTTTGTACGATGTATTTGGCGATTTTAACAAATCGTGGGCTAAGACCTTCCTTAAGAAAGAACTTATTCGTCATTTGCTCCATCTTCACTTTGAAGCCATAGTCTTCAAAGAATTTCTGATAGTAAAAGGAATTGTAGGCCATACCATAAGAAGGGGAGGTGAATCCTTCAACTAAAAGTCCCCAGAACTGATCGTTTTCCCCAAAATTGATAGGTCCATCTACGGTATTTACTTTTCTTTCTTTCAGCCAAGTTACGGCCGTATCAAATAAGAGTGTTGCAGCAGATTTATCTTCTATAGATTCGAAAAAGCCAAGGCCCCCAATACGTTTATCACCGTAGTTGGCCTTCTTCTCATTGATGAATGCTGCAATACGCCCTATCAACTTTCCTTCGTCATCCTTTAATATCCAACGAATAGCCTCACCGTGATTGAAGAAAGAATTTTTAGCTGGGTTGAATACATTACGAATGTCATTGTCCAAAGGGCAAACCCACTCCGTATCATTAGCATAAATAACGCGCGCCACGTCTAGAAATTCATTGGCACTCTTTTTATTCGCTACTTCGAAGATTTGCATTTGACCTGTTGCTCTTGAAATGTTTAACAAAGAAATCTGATTATTTCGAATCTCTAAAGTTGATGCATGTTTTTTTTACGCAGAGGCATTAAAGAAGACCTTTTGTTCTTAAATCTTTAAAGATGATTTTGTCTACATGCGAAGTTTGGTTCATTTTATCAAAAGGTAGCCAAGAGATCTCGTCAATTTCAGATGCAGCCTTCATTTCACCATCATATTTGCCTTCATAGCAAGTCATCTGGACCATTATGCCGTCTGAATGCCCATGTGCTTGTGCCGAAAAAGTACCGTAATATTTTACAGATTCTGGTTTTAGTGATACGCTCAATTCCTCTTCAATTTCACGGATTAAAGTCTGTTGATCGCTTTCTCCTGCTTCTCTTTTTCCACCAGGTATATAGAAGGTCTCTTTGCCTTTGCTTCGAGCGACAAGGATTTTTTTATCCTTTATCTCTATCCACGCAATTTTGTCTATTGTAAGGCTCAATCTTCCATCATTTGTCTTAAGATCTCTTGAGCTGCTTTAGCAATGACAGTTCCTGGACCAAATACAGCTGAAACACCAGCTTCGTACAAGAATTCATAGTCTTTAGGTGGGATTACACCACCTGCAATCACCATAATGTCTTCTCGCCCGAGCCTTTTTAATTCATTAATTAATTGAGGGATCAATGTTTTATGTCCGGCAGCAAGACTAGATGCTCCAACCATATGCACGTCATTCTCAGCTGCTTGAAGTGCTGTTTCTTCTGGTGTTTGGAACAAAGGCCCTATATCTACATCGAAACCCAGGTCTGCGAAGCTGGTGGCGATGACTTTGGCACCACGATCGTGCCCATCTTGGCCCATTTTAGCGATCATGATACGGGGTCTTCGGCCATCCAATTCTGCAAATTGGTCAGCCATTTCTCTTGCCTTCTTAAAGTCTGCGTTGTCTTTCACTTCACTCGAATATACACCAGAAATGGTTTGTGTCACAGCTTTGTGTCTCCCGAATATTTTTTCCATAGCCATGGAAATCTCTCCTAATGAGGCTCTTTTTCTAGCTGCATTTACAGCTAAATCAAGTAGGTTTCCATCTCCAGTTTTCGCAGATGCTGTTATTGCGCCTAATGCTTTTTCTACCGCGTCAGTGTCTCTCTCCGCTTTTAACTTCGCTAAACGCTCTAATTGAGATTTGCACACAGCAGGGTTATCAACTTCGAGTAAATCAATGTCAGTTTCTTCCTTGACCTGATATTGGTTCACGCCAACGATAACGTCTTTTCCTGAGTCTATACGTGCTTGCTTACGAGCAGCGGCTTCTTCAATTTTCATTTTTGGAAGACCAGCTTCGATGGCTTTTGCCATTCCACCCATTTCCTCCACTTCTTCAATCAAGGTCCAAGCCTTTTCTACCAGTTGATCTGTTAGAAATTCGACATAGTAGGAACCTCCCCAAGGGTCGATTACGCGATTGATGCCAGTGTCTGATTGAAGATACTTTTGTGTATCTCTTGCGATTTTAGCAGAGAAATCAGTTGGAAGCGCAATGGCTTCGTCTAGCGCATTAGTATGCAAAGACTGTGTATGCCCAAGTACAGCTGCCAGTGCTTCGACACAAGTTCGTGTGACATTATTGAATGGATCTTGCTCTGTTAAACTCCATCCAGAAGTTTGGCAGTGCGTACGGAGTGCCATGGATTTTGGATTCTTTGGATTAAACTGTTTCACTAGCTTTGCCCATAGTAACCTTCCCGCTCTCATTTTAGCGATCTCCATAAAGTGATTCATGCCGACTGCCCAGAAAAATGATAGTCTCGGAGCAAAAGTATCGATGTCTAGGCCAGAAGCCACTCCTGTACGGAGGTATTCTAAACCATCGGCTAGCGTATAGGCTAATTCAAGATCAGCTGTAGCACCAGCTTCTTGCATATGGTATCCAGAAATGCTGATCGAGTTGAACTTCGGCATATGCTGCGAAGTGTACTCGAAAATATCTCCTATGATCCGCATAGAAGGTGCAGGAGGATAGATGTATGTGTTTCTCACCATGAACTCTTTCAAAATATCATTTTGAATGGTTCCGCTGAGTAAAGACTTATCTACGCCTTGTTCTTCTGCCGCGACTATGTAAAATGCCATGATAGGAATCACTGCACCATTCATCGTCATGGACACAGACATTTTATCCAATGGAATCTGATCGAACAATACTTCCATATCGAGTATGGAATCTATCGCTACACCAGCTTTTCCAACATCACCAACTACTCTTGGGTGATCAGAGTCATAACCCCTGTGAGTAGCCAAATCGAATGCTACGGAAAGCCCTTTTTGTCCAGCAGCTAAATTTCTCCGGTAAAATGCATTAGAGGCTTCAGCTGTCGAAAAACCAGCATATTGCCTGATTGTCCAAGGCCTAACCGTGTACATAGAGCTGTATGGCCCGCGTAAGTAAGGGGGCTTACCTGCAATGAATTCAAGGTGTTCGGCATTGATGAGGTTATCTGCCGAAATTATTGGGGGTACTGATATCCCTTCGGCTGTTTCCCAGTTTACAGGGACAGTAGGTTTTGTTTGATTCGAGTTGGATGCGCTCGGGGTATTAATGTGTTTGAGGACTGAGCTCACTAATTCTGCAGTCGCACTTTCTAGATAGTATGAACCTGCTGCTGGATCTACGTTCTTACCTAGGTAAGATTCTTCGGATAAGATATTTGATATGTTGCGCGCCATGCGCTCGGCCAAGATGTGGTTTTTAGGAAATACTGAATAGAATGGATTGATCAATAGGCCATCAGCGCCACCAAGGATTGCTGACATGGCCATTGTAGTGGCTTGTAACATGAAACCATGCTTGTCTTCAATAGGCTCGGTCCATGCTGGAGATGAACTTAAAATGCTACATTGATACTGAACAATACCCAAGTTTTCAGCAACAGCATTAACGATTTCTCTAAGTGCTCTTAGCCCTGAAATCTCAAGGAAGTAATCTTTTGAGATAGTTTTTTCAAAGGCGAGACAATTAAAACTGGCTTTTTTTGATAGTGTTGAGTCTTCGGTGAGTTGAATAGCTGATTGAACAAGCTCAGTGAGTTCGGTTACCAGTTCGCCATCATGAGTATTGGCCTTAATTACACAGGTTTTCAGTCCAGCAATCGCGTCTTGGAAGAAAGTGCCATTTCCTTTAATGAACCCTGATACCTTCGATAAGTCGATACCTAGTTGACTTAGGTAGTCAAAGTAACCCTTGTATAAGGTAGCAGTTTCAATTGCTTGGGATTGAAATGAAACTTGGCAATACTCGAGATTAATGTTTTTTAGTAGGAAATTGAAGTCTGGCAATCCAGAAAGCTCAAAAAGAATGCCGCTAACACCGTTATTAAGGGCGTTTAGTGCTTTCGCATTTGCTGCCTTTTCATCATTGACATTGAACAGTTGATAGTTGGTCCAATAGCGATTGCCGAAGGCTTCTGGCTGTATATGAATATTGGCTACACTCGGTAGTGGATGGGGTAAATCAGATTTTGTGTAAAAGGGTTTTCCCTTAAATCCCTGACTTTTCCAAAGTAAGTCTTCAAAAGGTTTTCCTTTAAGATCTTCGACCAGTTTTGACTTCCATGCCTCGGCTGTCTGCGGCTCGAAATTGGCAAACATTTTTTCCTTCATTTCCTTCAATTTACTCGTGCTAAAATAAGCCTTTTCTTTACGGCTTTAAGATAATTACAGCTAATTGATATTTACCTTGTTTCAATATAATTATGAGTGGACGGCAATAGTTATCCACAAAAAATATGTGGATAATCGCTTTTTAAAGGGGAAAACTATTTTGTCTCCTGAGCTCGTTTCACCTTTCATGTTCATTTAATTTTTATCATTTTTGTTCCCCGCCTAAAAAATATGTTAACGCCTTATTGCAGAATGATTAGATGGTAAAAAGTGAAGTATCGGTTTGGGAGGATTGCCTCAGATTCATCAAGAGTCAGGTTGGAGAGCAGAGTTTCAAGACATGGTTTGAACCGATAAAAGCATTAGGGCTAAAGGAATCGACAATTACTATTCAAGTGCCGAGTCAATTCTTCTATGAATACCTTGAAGAGCACTACGTACACCTCCTGAGGGAATGTGTACAAAATCAATTGGGTTCGGAAGGAAAACTTGAGTATTCCGTAATTGTGGATAGTGGAAGTGTGCAAAATCAACCTTACATGGTGACTTTGCCTAATCAGAATAAGAATCAGAATAATAAATGGGGGAGGCAACCTACGGAGCCTGAGATGATCAACCCATTTAAAATGCAGTCTTTGGACAAAGACTCGAGGTATTCGAATCTTAATCCGAATTACGATTTTGAAAACTACATTGAAGGGGACTGTAATAGACTGGCAAGGTCTGCGGGTATTGCTGTCGCTGAGAAGCCAGGGATTACTTCGTTCAATCCTTTGATGATTTATGGTGGTGTTGGCTTGGGTAAAACTCACTTGGTTCAAGCCATCGGTAACACGGTTAGTCAGCATTCAGAAGATAATTTCGTCTTGTATGTTTCTTCTGAAAAGTTTACCACTCAGTTTACTGACGCCATTAGAAATAATAATATTCAGAGTTTCACCAATTTTTACCTGCAAGTAGACACACTCATTATCGATGATGTGCAGTTCTTTGCGGGTAAAGAGAAAACTCAGGAAATGTTCTTTCATATTTTTAATCACTTGCACCAAAATGGTAAGCAAATTATCATGTCAAGTGATAGAGCACCAAGAGATTTGAAGGGACTGCAAGATAGGTTGCTATCAAGGTTCAAATGGGGGCTTACTGCGGATTTGCAGATGCCAGATTTTGAAACCAGAATGGCGATTATTATGCGCAAGATGGAAGCAGATGGAATTGATATTCCAGATGATGTGGTAGAATACTTGGCTTACAGTGTGGACACGAATGTTCGTGAGCTAGAGGGAGTATTGATATCGCTGATTGCACATGCTATGCTCAACAAGACAGAAATCAACCTAGAATTAGCCAAGCAGACGCTTAAGAATATCGTTCATGATATTGAGTCTGAAGTGGGGGTTGATTACATCCAGAAAACTGTTGGAGAGTTTTTCCAGATTAGCGTTGAAGACCTGAAAGACAAGACGCGGAAGAAGGAAATTGTGATTGCACGACAAGTAGCAATGCACTTATGTAAAGAATACACAAATCATTCCTTGAAATCTATTGGCTACCATTTTGGAGGTAGAGACCACAGTACGGTCATTCACGCAGTGCAGTCGGTAAGTGATATGATGGATATCGATTCTAAATTCGCCAACTCAATGGATGAACTTAGGAAGAAGATGAAAATGAAACTGGTTTAGCCAGTTAGTGCACAGAAAGGGTATAAAAAAAAGGGGCCAATGGCCCCTTTTTTATCTAACTAATCCTAATTATTTAATCGAAACAGATTGCACAAAGTTTCGACCGTTTGTTCTCATTTTAACTGTATATGATCCTTGCTCAAGCTTTGAAAGGTCAAACCTTTTCATTGCTTCGCCATTGAAGCTTTCCGTTGACAACTTTTTGAAGTTGCTATCGAAAATTGTAACTGATACTTCATCGTTGTTTGCAACTGGCATGATGATGTCTAGTTTTTCACCATTCTGACGAATTACAGGTTTGATGATTGTTACTTGATCTTCACCATTAACCCATGCCGAATCGGCATTAATAGATAATGGTGTAGCTGTAAAGCTCATCTCATTTTCAACCTCGATGGTATAGTTACCAGCTTCGAGCGCAGCTAGGTCAAACCTTTTCGCAAAATTTTGTCCTTTTTCTGATTGTGCACTGTATAATATTGATCCGTTTTCATCCTTAAGTTGAATATGAGCCGTAGCTTCACCTAGTCCCTTGGTAGAAACTACCACAGACTTTGTTCCTACTTTCTCTACTTTAACACTTGGTTTAGTGTCATTAGCAATTACGAGCGTTGATGCCATAACCATTACAGCAGTCAACAATACTTTTCTCATTGTTTTCATTCTACAATTGTTTAGTGTTTAAACTAATTATGAAACAAAGGTATGTGAGGGGTGGTGCCTGCACTACTCCAAAATTGGTCAATATGTGTGCTATATTAACCGAGGTATGTCATGTGTCCCTTATTAATGGTAATTATGAACACTTTGGTGTTAATTTTGTTGATATTTCTTGAACTTACCGAGTATAAATTGGTTATTCAATTATGAGTAAGCAGACCTTGGCTGCAAAGCCATCTTTAGAGCAGATTTCTCCAGCATTTGGTAGTAGCTTCCTTGTTAGGAGGTATGCTAATTCTTGTGAGAATGAACTAGCCAATTGGCATTTTCATCCTGAACTCGAGCTAGTCTATGTGAATGGGGGTAGTGGAAAGCGCCATATCGGTAAGCATATGTCTTATTTTAATGATGGTGAATTAATTTTGATGGGTGCTAACCTACCTCATTATGGTTTTACAGACCGCCATAGTGGTAATAAATCAGAGACAGTAATTCAATTCAAACAGGATTTTCTAGGAACCAACTTTTTTGATATTCCTGAAATGGGTCTTGTGAAAAGACTCCTTGAACTGTCTAAAAAAGGCCTTGCCTTTAATGGTGCCATCAAAGAAAGTGTAGGGAAGAAAATTGAAGCATTAACTTGGGCCGATCAATACGGCCGCCTTATTGGACTC
>CBFIAY010000005.1:51336-136661 GCA_965660665.1 Roseivirga sp.
CGTAGCTGTGGCGGTAAACTCTAAAGAGAATGATCGGATGAATTTAGTCTACAACCATATAAGGTCTAATTTCAAGGAACACATTTCCTTAGACGAGATTGCTGATAGGGTGAGCATGACGGTACCCGCCTTCTGTCGCTACTTTAAAAAGATTTCCAGAAAAACCTTCACGAAGTTTGTCAATGAGTTTAGAGTAGTGCATGCCTCTAAATTATTAGCTGAGACGTCCATGTCCATTACAGAGGTGAGCTTTGAGAGTGGGTTCAATAATTTCTCTCACTTTAATAAGTCCTTCAAAGAGTTTACCTGCAAGAGCCCTTCTACCTATAGAAAGGAATTCACTAATATTATTGATGAGGCATAGGCTTAATGTGTAATCAACACTCTTTCTTATAAAAAATAGCGTGTCTAAATAATTTTGATTTTAACTAAACGTGTTATAATATGATTTAAAGTTTAATATTATTGTGCAATAAACCACGCAATGATACAATGAAGAAACTTCAATCACTCATTTTTATCTTATTCACAGGACTTTTAATAGCCGCCTGTCAACCTGAATCGGAAGTTTCACCAATCACTTTTGAAACAACAAGGAGGGTTGTAAAAGCAGAAGATATTCCAAAAGTGACCAGTACACTCTTAGAAAAGCTGGGCCTCAGTAACGGGACACAACGACTCGCTATGAATAGTTCTGATGTTCAAAGTGAATTCGAGATTGATTGGGATAAGATTTTGCAATCTATTGACTCAGTTGGTGGTGAAACTTATACGTTTAATGTAGATCACTCTGAAAAAAATATTTCAACCTTCTACAATTTGTTGATCAAATTCACACCTGAAGGTAGTCCTTACAAGCCCTTCATAATGAAATATGATCTAGACTCGGCATTTGTTCCAACTTTTCTATCGACCGGATCATTGGAGAATTTCGTGGGTGTGGTGACTAAAATACCCTTGAGCTCAAGTAATACATCAAGCAGTGACTACAGTGTAAATTCAGGTCCTGAAAATGTAAGAATGGTAACGAGTGATCCGGATTGTCCACCTCAAACCATAATAGATAATGGTGATAGTAGCAATGGTGGAAGTGGTGGGCCAGGTTCGCTGCCTGGGCCTGGCACAGGTGGTACGGGAGGTACCTACGTTACTGTCCAGCGCTGTGATTACTATCTTGTAAAAAACCCTTACGATACTTATGTTGAAGGCCAATATTCTAGTTCAGACTTTTATTACACTATGGAAGAGGACTGTTATGAGTACAGTTACTATTCTCATACAGAATCCGCTGATGGAAGTAATTGTGAGACTGGGCCAGGCGAGGTACCTATTCTTTTACCCCCAGGAGGGGATGATTGGGAGCAAAGCATTTGCGAATCAGAGAGTTTCATGGGTAATGACTGTGTCCAAGAGATATGGGAAATTATGAAAGAAAACAATGTAGCTTTTAACAATATAGGATCATTCTTAGGTGAAAGGCCTATTGCGGAATTGTGTCTTGATATACAAAACCTCAACGACCCGACAAGAGATGTTCAGGTGAACGGTAATACAGCTCTTTCTGGATCTAGTACCAAAGCAAAGGTCACTATTACGTTGAATTCTCAAAGTTTGAATAGGTCTAAATTGGGTATAGCAAGAACTATACTGCATGAAACAGTTCATGCTGAATTGTATGCCATGATTGTGGAAGCTAATGGGAAAGATGCTCTTGAAGCGTATATAGCACAAAACCCGCAAAAGGAACGTTTTCAACTCATTTGGGAATATATTAATGAATTTCCACCGACTACCAGTGCTGCCGGTTGGCAGCACGAATTCATGGCTGACTACTATTTAACATCTATGGTTGAATCCATGAGAGAATTGAGTAGTAACTTGGTTTCAGATTCCTACAAGAACTATATTGCTTTAGATCCAATGGTATACCCTCTTAATGGTGATGCCTTCCCATGGAACTGGAACGATTTTTATGTGGCTCTGTCTTGGGTGGGTCTAAAAAAAACAACCGAATGGGATAAATTAAGTGAAGATTTAAAATCCAAATACGATGCTTACACAAGACAATATGAAGAGTTGGAAGTTCTTAGCGCGAAGTGTTCGTAATTGCTTCCTATTGGCCGTATTAACTCAATCTGTTTGTTTTGCACAATCAGAAGTAGCGGGTGATAGTGTCTTTATTTTATTCGAACCAGATTATAATACTGTCGTGGAACTTGGAAAGAAGGATTTTTATAAGCCTCTATTAAGATACCCTAATGACGTGAGTCGAATGTATTCTATACGTCAATTTAGGTTTTGTCCTTCTTGCGATGGGTTTAAATGGACTAAGAGATCTAGTTTTCCTTTTGTTTTTTATTTCAGTCCAAAGGAAGTGAGTCGAGATGATTGGGATTCTAAGTACTTTGATGTTACAGAGGACTATTTTTACAGCCGGGAAGTTTTTGATCAGAATTGGTTCAATAACACACCCTCAGAAGAAGCTATAAAGATTCTTACGAAAGCCGGAAGAAATGTATTCTTGGTGGATAAGAACTATCTCTATAACGGCAAGTACATTATGTTGAGAGTTTTTTACGAAAGAAATAGCACAAATCATTGAAAAAACAGATAGGGAAGTTGCTGTTAGTAGTGCTACCCACAGCCGGAGTGACCTTTCTATTAGATATTACTTTCAAATTTGTTATCGAATACTTTAATGTTACCCCCCTAAATCCAAGGATCTACAATACATCATCTGTTGATTTTTTGACAGGTTATTTATCAAGCTTGGGCTTGACTTTGGTAGTCTCTGGTTGGATCTATTTTATTTACTACTTGTTGTATTCTCTATTAAGTCCTAGACTGGTCAAATTTAAATTCTATATAAGGTGGCTTCTTTCTTATTACTATTACCTTTTATTCTTTTCAATAGCGGAGTTTTTATTTGAAGGTTTTAGAATGGATGTTTTATTGGTTTTGTTTATTTCGGCAGTTCCAATGTCACTTTTAACAACACGGCTGGTTCCCTTTAGAGGCTTTAGGAAATCTACTTTGATAAATTGAAGGCCAATGATAAGAGAAAGTATATTATCTATGCTCCAACTCTTGTAATAATACTATTGATTAATGTAGAGTTATGATCTAAAAGTCATCTTTATGAAAACGCTTTTTGCAATCGCTTTTTTATTCGTTTTGTCTATAGAGGCTAGCGGTCAATCGAAGGAAGTTTCGAGTGGTAAGGATACTGTTTTTGTCCTTTTCAATAGTACGGTAAATAAGGTGTTAGAGAGTGGTACTTCTGTGTATCACAAGCCAGAATTATCATATCCGATGGATGTCTCTCGGAGTTTTATTATTAATAAATTCGAACGGATTACAAGTAGCAAAAAGCCCGCTTGGTCGAAAGGTGTTATTGACCTAGTGTTTAATCTTCAAATTCATAATTATTCTTTGATCCCTAAGCGCCAATTTCAACAATTGTGAGTTAGCCTTAGCTATTCAGTTCCCTTTAGAAGCTTACAAAATGTATAGAAACAGACCCAAAGCTGAAGGAGCTACTGTTGCTATTTTTGGCGGAAATGGCTTAAATGATTCTTCTGACGCGTTTAGACATGCTTTTTTTAATGCCTTGAATGCAAGAGATACCTATTCTTCTATTGCTGATGCATTTGGAAAGGCTCATGAATGTGGAGTTCCTGAGGAGAAGCAAAAAGAAAAGCAGATGGATTTACACAATAACTCAGTTGGTAATTCTTTAGGTTCTCAAAACAAAGGGGTCTCCGATGAGGAATTGGCTATATTAGTTCTGGAAGCAATAAAAAGAGGAGAAATGAAAATTCTTAATAATTTGGCTTTAGGTGGTGGTCTGACACTTGATAGCAACCTCGTGAGCTCAAGTAGCTGTTTATAACTATGAAAAAGATAATTGGAATCTTGTTTTTAGTATTATTGCTTTCACTCACAAATTGTGGGCTGTTGAGTAATTCAATCTCAGAAGAGATAATTGTTAATGATTTTGAGGGCCTATTCTCACACGGATTTAAGTTTGATATTAATGATGATAAAGACCACGTTTATAAGTACAAGCTCTGCGTATCTGGTGAGATCGATGGTGAAATAATTATTGATAATATTTATAGTATTGAAGGAAACGTCAAAGAGTGTTTCTCTGGCGATCATTACTCTAACTTTTATGAACTAACATTGGATCCGAGTGGTAAAAAAATTAAAGGGAAGCTAAAAATCAAGTTGACCCTTTACTATTAAGCCGAGTTCAAGAGTATTATGGAATACTAGTGCCTAGCCTTAAATAGTTCTTTGGTACAGAAGGGTGAATTAGAGGATGGTTTAGCATGTAAATTTGAAAATGACATCCTGCTGAATATTCCTTAAGTCTTCTATTTGAAAATAATACATGAAGAGTAGATGAGTAAACTTTCAAAAAAACCATATCCGTACTTACTAGTTTCATCAGTCTTATTAGGCTTGATGTTAATCTCGGGTTTTGGGTCCCCAGTTACTGTTGACTCTCATAATCAAACGATTCAAGGGACTTGGATAGCAGAAAAAGACGCTAAGAGCAAGTGGGTTTTCACCGGTGATGGTAATTGTAAGAGATACTACAATGGTGAATTACTGAATACTTATGCCTACTCGATGAATAATACATCACCTCAATGCGGAAAGACTGTTCCTGTGAATAGCAATACACAATATTTAAAATTGACTAAGATAGGAAAGGTTGATACCGAGTACTGTTTTGAAATAAATGGGATCACAACTGAGAAACTCTCGCTAAGGCAAGTTGGTAGAGGTGGCTTGTTATTATTTGATAAGCAATAGTATCGGACACTTCAAGGCATAAAAAAGCCCGATTCGATTGAATCGGGCTTTTTTTGTTATCGGCTGAATCGATAAGTCTCGGTTCGTTGTCTTCCGTTTTTATCTACTATTTCGAAGTAGATTCTTCCATAGTATTGCTCTATATAATTGGCAAGTGCTTCTGGATTGTTAGCGTATTTTCTGTTGACTGCCACAATGATGTCTCCTTCCTCAATGTCATCGAGCTTTCTAAAGAAACCACTCTCCATATCAATCTTGCTCACCTTCACGCCATAATTGAGTCTTAAGCTTTCTCTTTCGGATTCGGTGAGTGCTCTAAACTCTGCCCCTAAGTAGCCTGAGAAATAAATGTCGTCCTCATTAAGAGAGTTGTCTCTACTTAGAATATCTGTGTTTCCCAGTATATTTTCAAGTGTTAAATCTGCTTCGTACAGTCGGTTACTTCGTTCATATTGAATTCTTATCTCGTCTCCTGGAGACATTGAATTAATCACCTCTTCAAAACTCGATTTACTCGATATAGACTTACTACCAATCTTTCTGATTACATCACCAGATTCGAGCCCTGCTTTATCGGCAGCACCATTTCTACGAATAGATTGAATCAAAACACCGTCAAGACTACGTAGCCTTTCTTCTTGAGCGACTTTTTCATCAATCTCGATCACTTCAGCACCAGTATAGGCTTTCTGAACCACCTTATACTTCTTAAGGTCTTCCACTATTTTTTCTACCACGTCAGACGGTACCGCAAAACCATAGCCCGCATATGAGCCTGTTTTTGAAATTATGGAGGTATTGATACCGATCAATTCACCTTCTGTATTCACTAAGGCACCCCCGCTGTTTCCAGGGTTAATGGCTGCATCTGTTTGGATATATAATTTGATAGGAAAGTTCTCGCGAATCGCTTTCGAGTCGCTACCAATCGCACTGACTATACCGGCCGTAACCGTTGAAGTTAAATTGAACGGGTTACCAACTGCGAGTACCCAGTCTCCGACTCTAACATCTCCACTGGAGGCAAGGTCTATGGCTGGTAGATTATCGGCTTCAATTTTCAATACGGCAATGTCTGTGCTTGGATCACTTCCTACCAATCTAGCTTGATAAGTTCTCTTCTCATGCTGAACTTCGATGGCATCTGCTCCTTCAATTACATGGTGATTGGTAATGATGTATCCGTCTTGTGAATAAATGACTCCAGAGCCAGAACCTATGGCTATACCGCTGTTTGAGCTGCTTCTGCCACCATTGAAGTACTCCATAAAGCTCATGCTTCTTCGGCTTCTTTGAATGTTTTTGATGTAAACAACGCTACTTACTGACTTTTCAGCCGCTAGTCGAAAGTCAACAGGGATAGCAGGTGAGGCTTCCTCATATCTTTCTCTGGACTCGTAATTAGCTTGCTGAAAGTTTGCCGGTACTTCACGTATCACTTCAGTGATAGTGTTTATACCAGATAGTTTTTGATAAGTAAAAGCTCCTGCGATTCCACTTGTAAAGGCAATCAGGACAATAGCAATCTTGCTCTTCATATTTATTTCTTTTATAAGCTGTTTAAAAAAGTGCTCTCGGTTTCAACTGAAATTTAGAGCACGATGAGTTATCAGTTTTTCTTATTCAAACTTACGTTTCGCAGATTAATTGGGTTTATCTAAGCTGTTAATTAAAGTTAAATGAGAAGTCTTAAAGCTAAACCATGTTAAAAGCTATTTTGTTGGCTAAGGGTATTCTATAATACACATCGACAATAGCATTTGGTGACCTTTTAAAAAGGTCTAAATTTGCACCGCTATCAGCCAATTCAGGTGCAATACCCTAGGCTGAGTAGAAAGTCAAAAAAAATCCATTTGTCAGAAAAAAAACATATCGCCATTCTTGGCTCAACTGGTTCTATTGGTACACAAGCCCTTGATGTAATCAGGGCTAACCAAGATAAATTTGTAGTTGAGGTGCTAACTGCGATGAACAATAGCCAATTGCTTATTGAACAGGCAAAGGAATTCAAGCCAAACACAGTTGTTATCACAAATGAAAGCTTATATGACCAAGTGTTTGATGCCTTGGACGCATTGGATATCAAAGTATACGCTGGCGCAAATGCCTTGAATTCCGTGGTTCAAATGGAGTCCATTGATGTCGTTTTGACGGCACTAGTTGGCTATGCGGGCTTAAAGCCAACTATTTCGGCCATAGAAAGTGGTAAAAATATCGCCTTGGCGAATAAGGAGACAATGGTTGTGGCTGGAGAGTTTGTTACTCGTTTGGCACAAGAGAAAGCGGTGAACATCTACCCTGTGGACTCTGAGCATTCAGCAATCTTTCAGTGCCTAGTTGGCGAATTTCACAATCCGATTGAAAAAATTATTCTCACTGCATCTGGAGGACCATTCAGGGGTAAAGATCGAGAGGCATTACTAAAAGTAAAGAAAGAGCAGGCGCTCAAACATCCGAATTGGGACATGGGTGCTAAGATTACGATTGACTCAGCTAGTCTTATGAATAAGGGACTTGAGGTGATCGAAGCCAAATGGCTTTTTAACCTAAGAATGGATCAAATTGATGTGATTGTTCATCCACAATCTATTATTCATTCCATGGTGCAGTTTGAGGATGGCAGTATCAAAGCTCAAATGGGCTTACCTGATATGAAATTGCCAATTCAATTCGCATTGAGTTACCCAGATCGTATCAAATCCGACTTCCCAAGATTCAATTTTGTAGACTACCCTCAGCTGACATTTGAGCAGCCGGATATGGAAACATTTAGGAATTTAGGGTTGGCATTTGAATCAATGAAGCAAGGCGGTAATATGCCTTGTATATTAAATGCGGCTAACGAAGTAGCAGTAGCCAAGTTTTTAAGAGATGAAATAGGCTTTTTGGAAATGTCTGACCTTATTGAGAATTGTATGGCGAAGACATCTTTTATCAAAAAGCCAACGTATGAGGACTATGTCTTGTCCGACAAGGAAACTAGAGAATTAGCAAACACATTTAGAAATTAATGGAAACCATTGTTCAAATAGCTCAGCTACTGCTGGCGCTGTCAATTTTAGTAGGGATACACGAAGGCGGTCATATGTTGACAGCCAAGATGTTCGGTATGAAAGTCGAGAAATTCTTCATTGGTTTTCCTCCCACCATATTTTCATTCAAAAAGGGTGAAACAGAGTACGGTCTAGGCGCTATCCCTCTAGGGGGCTTCGTAAAAATATCCGGAATGATCGATGAGTCGATGGATAAGGAACAAATGGCTAAGCCACCTCAACCTTGGGAGTTTCGTTCTAAGCCAGCTTGGCAACGATTAATTGTAATGCTTGGTGGTGTTTTCGTCAATGTAGTGGCAGGTGTTATCGCCATGGTCATCTTGACTTACAATACGGGTGATGAATACATTCCAAGTGAAGTTGTGCTGAAAAGTGGAATCCAGGCATTTGATTATGGTGAGCAATTTGGCTTCAAGACCGGAGATATTATTCTCGATGTTAATGGAGAATCATATGAAAGATTTAGTGAAGTAACCAATCCTTCAGTTTTCTTAGAGTCAGATGCTTACTACACAGTCTTAAGAGATGGTGAGAAACTAAGAATTGATGTGCCGAGCGATGCTCTTGATATTATGTCTAGCGACAAAGGGTTTAGGGCCAATTATCTTAATCCTAGGCTACCATTCCTAGTGGCTTATCCGAAGGATGAGGAATATCAAGCGAGTTCAAATGCTAAGAATGCTGGAATTCAAATGGGTGATAAAATCACATACATAGAAAGTACAAAAATTGACTATTGGGATCAAATGAGACCAACATTGTCTAATTACGCTGGTAAATCTGTGACAGTAAAAGTTGATCGTGAAGGCCAAAGCATGGAATTTAACTTGGCCGTAAATGCTGATACTACTATAGGTATAATGGTGGGCTCTACATTAGAGACGGCAGTAAAGGATTATACATTTGGAGAGGCAGTTACAAAGGGCACAGGAGATGCTTTTGGCATGGTAATATTAAATGCTCGTGCTATGGGTAAGATGTTTACGGGCGGGCTGTCGGCAAGAAGTTTGAGTGGTCCTATTGGGATCGTAGAAATGTTCCCTAAAACCTGGGATTGGAATGCTTTCTGGTTCACGACTGGTTTTATCTCAATGATCTTGGCGTTTATGAACTTACTGCCAATTCCGGCCTTAGATGGCGGGCATGTGGTATTCTTGCTATTTGAAATGATCTCAGGAAAAGCTCCTTCAGATAAGTTTTTAGAAGGTGCTCAGAAAGTAGGGATGTTAATCTTGCTTACGCTGATGGTCTTTGTCTTTGGTAACGACATTCTGAAGCTATTCGGAATATAGCTTACTCATTTCCATCATTGAATTGCTCTTTAGGCGGGTTGCGATAGATTTCGAATTCAACTCGCCTATTTAATTTTTTATCTTCTACGGTTTTTTCGTCCTTGATAATAGGCATTTCACTGCCATATCCCATCGCGAAGATTCTTTGTGGGTTGATAGAAGATCTATGGATTAAATAACGTTTAATCGCATCAGCACGCTGTTGAGATAGCTTTAAGTTGGATAAAGCGTTGCCACTTGAGTCGGTATGTCCCGAAATATTAAGGTTAAAGGTTGGGTTGTCAATCAGAAAGTCAATCACCTTATCGAGGTCTGCCTCCATCACAGGTAGGATCTTGGAACTAGCATTTTCAAACTCAATCGTGGAGAATTCAATTTTGCTGCCCACTTGTTCCACCACTCCTTCATAATCCGTATCACCATCAAGAAAGAATAGTTTCTCTAACCGGAAGAAATCATCTCCCTGAACGATCAGTAAGTAATTTCGCTCGTTGATCAAGTCGAACTCAAATGTGCCATCATCTCTTGCGAATTTCGGTGCTACTTCAATGCCCTCATCTAGGTCAATAATAGACACAATGGCATTCTTCGGTATTTTTCCTGTCACCTCACTAATCCTTCCACTGAACCTGGTAGTGGCTGAAGGTTGCCCAGCCATTGGCAATGGAAAAGAATAAAGGTCTAGGTTCTTCATACTTTCTTCTTTTGACCGAGAATAAAATATGAACTCAGATTGCTGATCAATGCTAAAGTAGAATTCTGTACCGATACCATTAATTAAAGGGCCGATGTTAATGGGCTCAGACCATTGACCTTTTTCTTTATAGGCTTTGTAAATGTCATAGTCTCCAAAGTTGAGCAAGTGACCATTGCTACTGAAGTAGAGTACATAAAACTCACGGTGATAAAAAGGACTTACCTCGTTATTCCTTGTATTAATGAATGGACCTAAGTTTTGCGCATCACCCCATGTGCCTTTTTTGTCTTTGACACTGAAGTATAGGTCAGCAAGCCCAAAGCCACCCCTTCGGTCGGAAGAAAAGAAGAGCGTGTCTTCGGTTGCGTTAAGGCTTGGATGTGAATCCCATTGATCTGAGTTAACTTTCTCTCCAAGGTTTTTAGGTGGAGTCCATAGTGTGTCCCCTTGAAAGTCCGACACGTATAAATCACAGTTTCCAAAGCCATCGGGCGCTTCGCAACGAGAGAAGAAAAGCGATTTGCCATTCTCCGACAAAAAGCCAGATCCATCGTTATATCTTGAGTTGATGTTAGGTATCATTTCGGCCTTTCCCCAGCCATTTTCAGTATTCAGTGTATAGAATAAGTCTTCGTTGACAGATTTATTGATGCCAGTGTTTACAGAATTTCTTTTTGATGTGAAAATCAATACGGAATCATTGCTTGAGACCATTGGAGCGTAATCTTCGCTCATCGAATTGACTCGAGGGCCCATACTTGTCAGGACACTACGGGGAGGGATGAGCGTATCGACTTGCCTTCTGAAATCAACAAGGTCATAGTAATATGCTAAGGGAACGTAATAAGACTTTTTATCTCTATTTAGGGAGTCATACCTAGCTGTAATCGAGGGCACATCAAGCCCTTGGCGAGAGTGCTTCAGCACAAGCGCGTAAAGTGGTTTTGCTTCTTCTGGCGATCCAAATATTTCAGTGAGCTTAGCTAGTCGCCAGATGTAGTAGGTTTGTGACGCGAAGTTTTGTGTTCCGAAGTTCGAGACGTACTTTTTTAATTCGGGATAAAGGGCTTGCCAGTTACGCTCTTGGTCAAGTTTGGCAATCTTTTTCTCAAGCTTTTTATTGAGGTAAACGGGTGTTTTATTGATGTTTGGGAAAACAAGGTCAGCAATATCAACGGCTACCGAATCAGAGCTCAGCACCATCGTTTTAGTCCGTTTTTTGAATAACTGTCCATGCACTGCCAAGGAGCAGTTCAGAAATATGAGTGTCAAGACAATTCCTCGTCTGAGCATGGATTGGTATTGATTGATTCTAGGTGAATTTATGAAAACAAAGTTATTTGTTTTGCGGAACTATGAAAAAGGAGTTCATGACACCGAAACGATTGGCATAGCGCTTGCAATATGCATAGCTCGTAATTTTTCTAACATTATGTGTCAAATTGACACCTCAATATGAAGATTGACAACAACACAATAGAATCTATTTTGGCTACCGAGTTAAGTGAAGAAGAGAGTGCGGAGTTCATTCAGATGATTTCTCCAGAAGAAGAGGACAGTACTCAACTAGCGGATCTTCCCGATGAACTTCCAATTTTGGCGGTGAGAAATACGGTGCTATTCCCAGGTGTGATGATTCCGATCACTGTTGGCAGACAGAAGTCAATCAAGGTTGTGAAGCAGGCGTATAAGCGAAATAAAATTATTGGAGTTTTAACACAAGAGAATCCTCAAGTTGACGACCCTAAGCCTAATGATCTTTTCAAGATAGGTACGGTAGCTAAAATTATTAAAATGCTTGTCTTGCCTGATGGAAATACGACCATCATTGTTCAAGGGAAGCAGCGTTTTGAGGTAAATGAATTCACTTCGGAAGCACCTTATCTAAAAGCTAAAGTCACCTACTTAGTAGAAAACTTTCCCAAAAGGCTTTCCAAAGAGATAAAGGCATTAATTCAATCTATACGTGATACAGCCAACCGTATCATGAAGCTGAATCCTGAGATTCCCAAAGAGGCCCAAGTGGCCCTTCAAAACATTGAAAAACCAAGTTTCTTGGTTCATTTTCTTTCTTCCAATATCAATGCGGAGTTAAAAGAAAAGCAGGAATTACTCGAGATAAATGATGGTATTGAACGCGCAACAAAGCTTTTGCAATACTTAATGAGAGAAGTGCAAATGCTGGAGCTTAAGCACGAAATTCAGAATAAAGTTCATTCTGATATTGATCAGCAGCAGCGTGATTATTTCTTGCGCCAGCAAATGAAGGTCCTACAAACCGAGCTTGGTGATGGAGGCCCTGAACAAGAAGTTGAAGCGCTAAGAAGAAAGGCGAAAGGCAAGAAGTGGCCAGAGAAAATCGCCAAGCATTTCGATAAAGAGTTAGATAAAATTCTTCGCATGAATCAAATGGCTGCCGAGTATCCAGTAGCTATGAATTATGCTGAAATGATGGTCGATTTGCCTTGGGGTGAATACTCAGAAGATAACTTAGATTTAAAGCGCGCTAAGAAAATTCTCGAAGAAGATCATTACGGATTAGAGAAAGTAAAAGATCGTATTCTCGAGTATTTGGCTGTGCTCAAACTAAAGAATGACTTGAAAGGACCGATCTTATGTTTATACGGACCTCCAGGAGTAGGTAAGACTTCGCTAGGTCGTTCAATTGCTAAAGCGCTAGATCGCCAGTATGTCAGAATGTCACTCGGTGGGGTTCATGACGAAGCAGAAATTAGAGGACACCGAAAAACATATATCGGTGCCATGCCTGGTAAGGTGATCCAGAACATTAAGAAATCTAACTCCTCGAACCCCGTTTTTGTATTAGATGAGATTGATAAGGTGAACTCTAATTTTAGAGGTGATCCGTCTTCAGCATTGCTAGAAGTGCTCGATCCAGAACAAAATCATGAGTTCACCGACAACTACCTCGAAGTAGGATATGACCTATCGAAAGTGCTTTTTATCGCAACAGCAAACTCTTTAGATACCATTCAGCCTGCGCTAAGAGATAGAATGGAGATCATTGAAGTTTCAGGATACACGATTGAAGAGAAAGTAGAGATTGCAAAGCGACATCTAATCCCTAAGCAAAAGAAGGAACATGGCCTGAAATCGAGAGATGTCTCTTTCGACAAAAAAGCTATTCAATTTATTGTCGAAGGGTATACGCGTGAATCAGGTGTCAGAAGTCTTGAAAGAGTTGTTGGTTCAGTGATTCGAAGTATCGCTAAATCGATCGCCCTGGAAGAAGAGTACCCTAAAAAGATTACTACGGAGTTCATTGAAAAAGTTCTGGGTGGCCAACGCTTTGACAAAGAAATCTACAATGACAACAAGTATGCTGGTGTAGTCACAGGCTTAGCTTGGACGGCTGTTGGCGGTGAAATTCTCTTTATCGAATCTAGCTTGAGTCGAGGTAAAGGCAAGCTCACTTTGTCAGGTCAATTGGGTGATGTAATGAAGGAATCAGCAATGGCGGCTATTTCTTACTTAAAGTCCAATGCTGATACCTATGGTATCGACTATAGAGTCTTTGATAAATATGACTTGCACATGCATGTGCCTGCAGGAGCAGTTCCAAAGGATGGACCTTCTGCGGGAATCACTATGCTGACGGCTTTGGCTTCACTCTTTACGCAAAGAAAAGTGAAAAATAAGCTTGCGATGACAGGAGAGATTACCCTAAAAGGTAATGTGTTGCCAGTCGGAGGCGTTAAGGAGAAAATATTGGCCGCCAGACGTGCTGGTATCAAAGAGATTATACTTAGCCAGAGAAACGAAAAGGATATCAATGAGATTGATGAGCAGTACACTAAGCACTTAACTTTCTACTTTGTGGAGAAGGCAAATGAGGTTTTAGATATTGCTTTGACAAATCAAAAAGTTGATAATCCAATCAAATTTGTAGTGGAGGATTAAAATTCAGCGTATTTTCAATAGTTACCCTTTTAAAATGAGGAAAATCCATCTGGTGCTGATCGTTTGTCTCTCTTTGTGTTGGCAATCTGCCAATGCACAGCTTGGTGGTAGTCGGGCTTTTGAATACCTCAATCTTCCGAATAATGCGAGAATGGCTGCATTGGGTGGAGTCAACATTACTTCAGGATGGTATGACCCAGCCCAAGTAAGTTCGAACCCAGCCTTACTGAATGATACAATGCAGCATCAGCTCGTCATTTCAAGGCTTGGCTACTTAGCAGATATCTCGAATACCTCGCTGACTTATGTTACTCCCATCAAGGATTATGGGACATGGGCTTTTCATTTGGATTACCTGAATTATGGAAATATTCAGAGCTTCGATGAAGCAGGATTTTTAAATGGTGATTTTAGCGTCAATGAATATGCCTTTTCAGTGGCTAATAGTCAGAATTTCGGTCCTTTTAGTGTTGGGGCTAACCTGAAGCTAGCCGTTTCGGACTTGGCTTCCTTTCAAGCTTCTGCCATGCTGCTCGATGTAGGGGGGGCATTTCTTCATCCTGAAAAGGACCTAACCATTGGCTTTGCGATAAAGAATATTGGTTTTCTACTCTCTGACTATACAGAAGAGAATAATAGTCAACTTCCGACAGACATTCAATTAGGTGTATCCTACAAACCCGAGTTTATGCCCTTTCGCTTTTCGGTAACGGCTAGAAACTTGGTGAGGTCAGATGTTACCTTTTTTGACCCATCGACCAACTCACTATTTGGACAAAATAATGAACCTGGTTTTGGGGAAGATATTTTCAGGAGATTAGTATTTGGAGCTGAGCTAATGGCTTCTTCCAATTTTCAGTTGAGATTTGGCTATAACCATTTACTAAGACAAGAACTTAAGTTAGAGAATGCTAGCGGTGGCGCTGGTTTCTCTTTTGGCTTTATGTTCAAAGTAAAAAGATTTGAATTTGCCTACAGCAGGGCCCTTTATCATACTGTTGGTGGTAGTAACACAGTTCAGATGAATTTGAATCTGGATGGTGTCATAAACAAGAATTAAGATGATCGATAAAAGTTATTTAACCCCACGGCAGATCGTTGCCGAACTTGATAAATACATCATTGGACAAGCTGATGCTAAAAAGAATGTGGCGATTGCACTCCGTAATCGTTGGAGGCGGATGCATGTTAAATCAGAAATCCAAAAAGAGATTGTCCCCAATAATATATTGATGATTGGCCCAACGGGTGTCGGTAAAACAGAGATTGCGAGAAGATTAGCAAATATAGCTGACGCCCCTTTTACTAAAGTTGAAGCTTCTAAGTTTACTGAAGTCGGATACGTGGGTAGAGATGTTGAAAGCATGGTGCGTGATTTAGTAGAGCAAGCTGTCAATTTGGTTAAGCATGCTAAAAAAGAAGAGGTTAAAGAGAAGGCTGAGCAAGCTGTTGAAGACATTATTCTAGATGCCTTGATTCCTCCCGTACGATCAGTAAAGGCGAACACTGGATTGCAATCAGAAGATAAGGAAGCTTCCCAAATGAGTGATGGTGAGTTGAATGAAAAGACACGCGAGCGCTTTAGAGAAAAAATTAGGTCTGGTGAGATTGATGATCGAAAAATTGAGATTTCAATTAATGCTGCTTCTAGCGGAATGGGTATGGCTGGTGGAGGTATGGACGAAATGTCTATGATTAACCTTCAAGACATGATCAGCAACGTAATGCCTAAGAAGCAGAAGAAAAGGAAAGTCACTATTGCTGAGGCCAAAAAATTATTGATCGAAGATGAAAGCACCAAGCTCATCGATATGGATGAGGTAAAGGAAGAGGCCATTAGAAAGGCTGAGAATACAGGCATTATTTTCATTGACGAGATTGATAAAATTGCTGCAGGTTCTGGAAAGAACGGTAGTGGCCCAGACGTGAGTCGTCAAGGGGTTCAGCGAGACCTGCTCCCTATTGTAGAAGGGAGTGCAGTGAACACTAAGCATGGTATCGTTCATACGGACCACATCCTCTTTGTGGCAGCGGGTGCTTTTCATGTCGCTAAGCCATCTGATTTGATTCCAGAGCTTCAAGGGAGATTTCCTATCAGAGTAGAGTTGAATAGCCTTACGGTGGATGATTTCTATCGCATACTGAAGGAACCCAAAAATGCATTGACTAAGCAGTATGAAGCATTGATTCAGTCTGAAGATGTTTCTCTAGAGTTTACCGATGATTCATTAAAAGAAATCGCTCGATTGGCTTTTCAGATTAATTCAGAAGTAGAAAACATTGGGGCAAGAAGACTACACACTGTAGTGAGTAAGCTATTGAATGACATCCTCTTTGATATCCCAGAAGAAATTCCGCCAAATGCGAAAGTTTCAATTACCAAAGATATGGTGACTGAGCGTTTGAGTGGATTGATTGAGGATAAAGACCTGAGTGAGTTTATGCTCTAGACTTGGGGAAGTCGTAGTACACCTTTTTGCCCTTGGTTGTCATTATCTCTTCCCAGGAATCAAAAGCGAACTCGATACCACAGATGGCACAGGTAGGAAGATTGTACAGGTTGAAGTCTGATAAACTTGTGATCAGTGAGGTAAGCCCTGGGTTGTGACCAAAGACCATGATCGTATCATGAGCATTGTCAACAACCGAGACAATCTCTTTCATAGTTGAAGTGTTGGCATGATAAAATCTTTCATCATCGATGAAGTTTTCGTCAGCAATATTCAACGTTTTTGCAAAGCCTTTGGCGGTGTTCCAAGCCCTTTCGGCAGGTGAAGAAATGATATAATCTACATGATAGTCGGTGTCAGAAAACCTGTTTGCCATGTCCAGCAAATCTCTTTTCCCGCGGTTATTTAGCGGTCGATCAAAATCTGAGAGATAGGGAGAATCCCAGCTTGATTTGGCGTGGCGCACGATAAATAGCCTTTTCATACCTCTAATTATGGTAAGTCCCAAACTAATTACTAGTTTTGAGCTTTATTTATTTTATCATCTTTTAATACATATTACAATGAGAACAGGTACCGTAAAATTCTTCAATGATGAGAAAGGCTTCGGCTTTATCGTAGATGACGAAAATGGGGCTGAAGTATTCGTTCATATTTCTGGTACAATTGACGAAATCACCAAAGGTGATTCAGTGTCTTTCGAGATTGCCGAAGGTAATAAAGGACCTAACGCAGTAGACGTCAAGAAAATATAATCACAAGATTTATAAATTTTTGATTACCAAACCCCGACCTAATAGGTCGGGGTTTTTTATTTCAAGTCTTTTGGTTGTGTCTCCCTCTGCCCTTTGGGCATCTCCCTCAAGAGAGAACAGTGGGGCGGAGTTTAATTATTCCAGATATCCTCAGCGGTATAGAACCCACCTTCTCTTTCCCAGAATTTACCATCTAGAAAGCGATACCCTTTATCCAATGTATTGATCTTGGTCATTTCTGCCTCACTCAATTGAATGTCAGCGGAAGCTAAGTTTTGCTTTAATCTGGCTGGGTTTACCGACTTTGGAATTACACACGTCCCACGGCCTTCTGCCCATTTAATCAAGATTTGTGCTGGATGAACATTGTGTACTACTGCAATCGATTTAAGCGTCTCATTTTCAAACATATCAGGTTCTGCATCACCTTTCATGCCTACCGCTCTATCTCTAGATCCTAATGGAGAGTAAGCGGTATATAATATCTGATTGTCATTGCAGAATTGAAGCAATTTACTTTGTGCTAGTAATGGGTGCGATTCGACCTGATTCATTTCTGGAATAATTTCGGCTGTTTCCATCAATTTTTGAAGCTTAGGCACATTGAAGTTTGAAACACCAATATGTTTGACCAGCCCCTTCTCCACTAAAGCTTCCATGGCTTTCCACGTATCCGCTATAGGGTATTCCTCAAGACTGGCAAAACCGCTGGCATCTTCCGAAAAGATCACACCAGGTTTGTGGGCGATGGGCCAGTGAATCAAATATAAATCGAGATAGTCAAGGTTTAATGCCGTTAATGATTCTCTCACTGCCGTTTCTACATCTGCTGCTGCATGGAAAGAGTTCCAAAGTTTAGAAGTAACAAATAAATCTTCTCGCTTTGCATCACCAGCTGTGAATGCCTCTTGGAATGCTTTTCCTATTTCGGCTTCGTTCTGATAAATCCAAGCACAATCGATATGTCTGTATCCAATTTTGATCGCTTCGCGTACTGCTTGGCCAACTTCTCCGGGTTCTGATTTCCAAGTACCCAAGCCAATGGCATCTATGTTATCTCCGTTTCGAAAGGTGAGTTTGTTCATTTTAAATTGCTTTTATGTCTCCGTCAAGCTACTAAGAATTAGCAGTGTATACAACGATATTTACTTGCTTCGAAGCACTTTTGTGGGATTGGCTAAGGTCATTTTGACGCCTTGATAATTTGCACTGATAAAAACGAGCAGCAGAGTGATTGTGCCGGCAGCTGGAGGTGAATTATTTCTCAACGGTTATATCACAGATGATGCGCGTTTTGCAGTGGGAAGAGTAACCATTAATTCAGTAGTAGGACATGATTTAGTGATTTTTGCTAAAGAGTTCATCAATTCTGAGAATTCCAGAATTCATGTGAACCTCATGTGTTTTGTAGGGAATATTCAAATAAAAGGCGAGGTAATAGGAAAACTTGGCACTGAAGGGGCCGATGTGCTAATGGATGGGACAATAAAGGAAACCTCAAAAATATTAATCATTCTTCAGGTTGACTTGTGTCATTGAACTCTGCACAAGTGGATTCTATCTTTAATCAAAAAGTCATGGAAAGGTTAAAAGGAAAAGTGGCGGTAATAACCGGAGCATCAATGGGAATAGGTAAAGCTACAGCCATCATGTTTGCTAGGGAAGGTGCTAAAGTTGCTGTGACGGATATTATGGAGGAAGAGGGACGTGAAGTAGTAAAAGAGATACTTAAGGTTGGAGGAGAGGCCATTTTTTTCTATTTGGATGTGTCTAAAGAAGTTGAGGTTCAGGTTGTAATGAATGAAGTATTCAAAAAATGGGGGCACTTGGATATCCTAATCAATAATGCTGGAATAGCGGGAATAAACGCTCCTACCCATGAGGTGACAGAAAAGGAATGGGATAAGGTGATGCAGGTGAACGTGAAAGGCGTGTTTTTCTGTACTAAATATGCCTTAGGTTATATGAGGGAAAGCGGAGGAGGAAGTATTGTCAATATCTCCTCAATCTATGGTATCGTAGGAGCTCCTGACGTACCACCCTATCATGCTTCTAAAGGAGCGGTGAGGGAAATGAGCAAAACAGATGCTTTGATATATGCGAAAGATAATATTAGGGTCAACTCGGTTCACCCAGGTTTCATTTGGACACCTATGGTGGAAAGTTATCTGAAAGATTCGGGTAGTACACTTGAAGAAGGGAAGGCAAATCTAAAGAGTATGCATCCCATAGGCCGTATAGGCGAACCGGATGATATTGCATATGGAATTTTATATCTGGCAAGCGATGAATCATCATTTGTGACAGGAGAAGAGTTGGTAATAGACGGAGGGTATACGGCTCAATAAATTTTAAAACGAAAGTCAAAATATGAAGGCAACTGAACAGAAAAAGATGCATGATGATCATGTTCAGTGGAAGTCAGACATGACGATGTGGCAACAGGATATTCGGATGTGGTACCAAGAGCTAGAGGCATTGCGAAGTGCTTTGCAATCAATTACCAAGGCTTGTAATGATCACGAAAGTGGCATTGATGCCCATGCGCATTGGATAGAAAAATTTCAAAATGAAATTCGGCAAGATGAACTCAACTTGGGAATGATTGAACCAAGTGGGTTGCTTGATCTTGGAGAGTTGAAGCTTCATCAAGAAAAGGCACATCAGCACGCAAATCAAAAAGATGCGCACGAACGCCTTAAGAAGTATCATCACCAAGTGATGGTTGTCACAAAGAATATGAAGAAAGCCTTGGAAGGGCCTATGTAGGTTCATGAATTACTCAGGCTTTGAACTTCAATTTCCTGCTTTGGAGAGTAGAATATGAAGAATTTTTGGATTTATATATTCCAATTACTCATTTGCTGTGAAGTAAGTCTGGCGCAGTCTTTTGGGCGCAATAAAGTTCAGTATGAAGATTTTGAATTCTCGATTTATGAGACAAAACACTTTTCTATTCACTACTATGATGAGGTTGAGAAAATGGTGCCTTCGGTCGCAAGTCAGGCGGAAGCTTGGTATCAGTATCAGTCACGTTTATTCAAGCATGAATTAAAACGCAAAAACCCCATTATCCTCTATGCCAATGATGCAGATTTTCAGCAGACCACTGTTATTTCTAGTCTGATAGGTGAAGGTGTAGGAGGAGTTACTGAAAGCCTGAAGAACCGGATTGTCATGCCCCTTAACGGTGTTCCGAAAGAGACCAATCATATACTCGGTCATGAGTTGGTGCATGCTTTTCAGTATAGCCTGATTGCCTCAATGGATTCTCTTAGGCCTGATGAGATGAACAGCATACCTCTCTGGCTGGTCGAAGGGATGGCGGAATATCTTTCCTTAGGGAATATTGACGTGCAGACTGGAATTTGGATGCGCGATGCAGTCTTGAATGAGGACATTCCCGATATCAAGATGCTTAGCAATGACTCTGAGTATTTTCCTTATAGATATGGTCACGCATTGCTCGCTTTCATTGCTGGAAGATGGGGAGACCAAGTACTGCCCGAACTGCTGATGCATGCAGCACTTCTCGGTACGGAAGAGTCCATTAAAACTACCTTGGGTACCACCGCTGATTCACTATCACTATTATGGAAAGAAGAAATGGTGGAGTACTATAAAGGGCAAATGGCCGATAGGGTGGAATCTGGTATGGTAGGCGAAGTATTTCTATGTATGGACAGGGGAGGCGGAGAGCTCAATATAGGCCCGAATGTGAGTCCGGACGGTAAGCAGATGGTGTTCTTTTCTGAACGAGACATCTTTACTTTTGATCTTTACTTGGCAGATACAAAAACCGGTGAAATCCTTAGGAAATTGGCTACCTCTCGTGCCAATGCACACTATAATGCCATACGATTTATAGAATCCACTGGGGCATGGTCACCTGATGGCAAGCGTTTTGCCATCACCGTCTTTAATAAGGGTAGAAATGATATCCTCGTGCTAGATGTGGGATCAGGGAAAATTGTTGAACAGCATGAGTTAAAACAAGTAGGTTCTGTTCTTCATTTGAGTTGGTCTCCGGATGGCCGTTCCATCGCCTTTTCTGGAGTAAAGGATGGTACTTCTGGACTCTTTCTGTACGACATCAAATCTCGGAATTGGCAGCGGCTGATAAATAACCAACACCCTGCGATTCAGCCAGCTTGGTCTCCCGATGGTAAGGAGCTTGTTTTTACTTCTCAGATTGACAGGAATGATGAAAATCCTATGGTCATCACCCTCTTCAATCTGGAGAAAAGGGAAACTCAGTATCTGGACCTTTTTAAAGGTGCTAATCACTATAACCCTCTATTTACAGCCGATGGGACCTCACTTTTTTTTGTCTCGGATTGGCTAGGTTTTAGTGAAGTATACCGGTGGGATAGAAGATCGAATTCACTTTTTCAGGTGACGCGCTCCAAGACTGGAGTCGGAGGTATAACCGAGTATACTCCAGCATTCAGTATTTCTAAAAGCGCGGAACAGTTGTTCTTTAGTGTGTATGAAGACAAAGAGTACAAGATCAGAACGCTGCAATCTTCTGAGCTCTCAGGCTCACCGATAGATCAATCCGCTTTACCTTATAGAAGAGGTGATGAGTTGCCCCCAGCAGAAAGAGTGTCTGCTAATCAGATTGATTTTTTACTGGACAGTTTACCTTATTGGAGCAAAGCAGACACTGTGGAGATTATCCCTTACAAACCGAGAATGGGACTAGATTATATCAGCAATGGTACCATTGGCTTGGGAGTAAGTACCTACGGAGTAGGGCTGGCTGGAGGGATCAATTTGCGCTTTGCCGATATGTTGAATGAAAGGTTGTTATACACTGGCATGGCAGTCAATGGTTCACTCAAAGATATGTCTCTACAGGCCATATACCTTAATCAAGACAAGAGAACTGCCAAGGGCCTTGTAGCAGGACACCTCTCTTTTCTGTCAGTGGGCACCAGAATCGGCTATGATAGTATTTCCATTAACGGTGAGAACCTAGAAGCCCTGAGGGTTGATCAGGTGCGTTACCGCACCTTTGAAGACCAACTAGGTGTGTTGATTCAATATCCTTTGTCTCCCATTAAGCGATTAGAGACAGAGCTGGGGATCAACCTGATTTCCTATTCAGTTGAACAATTCAGTGATTTCTATGTCAACGATCTTTATGTCGGAAGCCAGAGGGGTAGTTTGGAGGCACCAGGTTCATTGACGATGTTTTCTTTTTCCCAGTCTTTGGTAGGAGACCGGTCATATGCTGGTTATACGAGTCCTTTAAAGGGTTCGCGTTTTCGTTTTTCAGTAGGGGGGCATCTAGGATCGCTTAATCTGATGACTATTTTGACGGACTACCGACAATACTTTTACGTGAAACCATTTTCTCTGGCCGCTCGAATTTTTCATTATGGCCGATATTTTAAAGACTCAGAGAGCAATAGGTTGTCCTCCTTGTTTATGGGCTACGGTAATCTGGTCAGAGGCTATGGACCTTACACCTTTGAATCTTCTGAGTGCGAGCTGAATGGTGGAGAGGGCTGTCCAGCATTTGATCGCTTGAATGGCAGCAAAATGATTGTCTCCAATTTCGAACTGCGCTATCCATTTATTGGGTCAGCCCGACTGGCTCCAATTCATTCCAATAGCATTGGTGTTACCTTCAGCGTCTTTTTTGATTTTGGCCTCGCTTGGTGGTCATTTGATAAGCCAGAATTAGTTTTCAAGAGGCATTCATTTAAAAGGATTCCTGTTACCTCGACTGGAGTGTCTAGTCGCGTGAATATAGGAGGCATGATGATTTTTGAAATTTACTACGCCCGCCCTTATCAGCGACCCTTGAAGGGGGGGCATTTTGGATTGGTTCTTTCTCCTGGCTGGTAGTCCTCAATAATGAGCCTTATATGATGGGACTCAGACCTGAGAATGATAGAAGTCATTGCCAAATGATCATCCATCCAATAACTTTATTTAGCAGGTAGAGTCAATGATTAATCTACTTATTATGTTCAAGAACAGAAAGGAGGCCGCCAAAATTTTAGCTGAGAAACTGAACAGATTCAGAGATGAAGATGTCATTGTTTTGGCCATACCTAGGGGAGGAATCCCTTTAGGAGCAGTCATTAGCGATAGACTTCATTGTCCTCTGGGTGTGGTATTCTCAAAAAAGATTGGCCATCCTTTTAACAAGGAATTTGCCATAGGCGCTGTCAGCCCAAATGGCCATACGCTTAACATTTACCACAAGAAGGTTCCGCAAGAGTATATCGATAATGAGGTGGTGAGAATGAAGCATCTGATGGCAGAAGAAGCTGCTCTCTGGCATGAATATATCTTCACTGGAGAGTTAGAGGGCAAGGTGGTAATCATTGTTGATGATGGTATAGCAACGGGTAGTACCTTACTCGCATGTATACATATGGTCAGTGCTTATGGCCCCGACTATGTCGTAGTGGCCGTTCCAGTAGCCCCTGCTTCAATTATTCCAATAATAAGAAAAGAGGTAAGCGAAGTAATCTGTCTGAAAACAGTAGATAACTTTTGCAGCATAGGAGAGCATTATCAAGACTTCAGTAAGGTAAAAGATAAAGAGGTGCTGCACCTTCTGAGACGTTCTGCCTTAAAATTTACGCAGATAAGTAAGTGAATCTACACGACTTTATGATGAAAAAATCATTAGTCAACAGGTTATTGTTGATCAATATCAGCTGTTTTGGTGATGGTGATCATCGTTTTGCTGACATGAGGTGCAGACCTTTAATATGTGCGAAGGTGAACTGACAATGTGCAGGACATTGATCAGGCTTCAGATAAGAAGTTAAAATCACCTTGAAGGTGGGTGAATGCCCACCTTCTTAAATTAACCCATTATCAAAGATTTTAGTACCAATGCCATACAGCTTTTAGAAGCCCGCTACTTACAAAGAAGTAAGGATGGACGACTCATGGAAAAACCTGAGGACTTGTTCCGTAGAGTGTCCAAGGCAGTTGCAGAAGCTGAATTGAATTATCCTGCAAAGAAGCAGAATCACTTTTGGCAGGAAGCCTTTTTTGAGGCAATGATGAATCTGGATTTTATGCCTAACTCACCTACGCTAATGAATGCAGGCTGTGATAAAGGACAATTGAGTGCCTGTTTCGTATTACCGATAGAAGATAAGCTAACATCAACTATTGATACGCTTAAGCTGGCCTCTATTATTCAACAAAGCGGAGGGGGTACCGGCTTTAATTTTTCAAAAATTTGTCCACATGGAGAGCCTATCTTTACTACTCGTGGGGAAACTCCTGGCCCAGTCTCATTTATCAAAATCTTTGATGAGGCGAGTGAACGTAACTGGCAAAGCGGTAAGCGAAGGGCTGCCAATATGGCGATACTCAATATTGATCATCCGGATATTGAGGCATTTATATCCGCTAAATCAGAAGAAGGAACACTACAGAATTTCAACTTATCTGTGGGCATTAGTGACACCTTTGTGCGTGCTCTCAAAGAAGGGGCAGATTGGCATCTGGTTAACCCAAGAACACACGTAGTTACAAAAACTATTTCAGCCAGAGCCTTACAGGAATTGATGGTGCATTATGCATGGAAGACTGGTGATCCAGGTATAATATTTTTAGACCGGATCGAGCGGTTTAACCCTACTCCAGCACTAGGGAGGTTTGAAGCAACAAACCCGTGTGGGGAAATGCCTCTTTTGCCATTTGAAGCTTGTAATCTAGGGTCCGTTAACCTGTCGCGTATGATCCATAAGGCCAAAGGCAAACCGTCAGTGGATTGGGACAAATTGGAGAGGATGGTAATCTTGGGAGTTCGTTTTTTAGATGATGTCATCGATGTAAATCACTACCCACTGCCTGAAATTGATGTAGTGACTAGGGGCAATCGAAAAATAGGATTAGGAGTGATGGGTTGGGCTGAGATGTTGATTCAATTGGGGATATCTTATGTTAGCCGAAAGGCTTACTTACTGGCAGAGGAGGTTATGTCTTTTATTTATAAAAAAAGCCTTATGACCTCAATCTTGTTGGCGGAGGAACGCGGGAGTTTTCCCAATTGGAAACAAAGTGTCTATTATAACTCTACTCCCATAAGAAATGCTACCCGCACCAGTATTGCTCCCACTGGAAGTATTTCTATCATTGCCAATACATCGTCTTCTATAGAGCCACTTTTTGCCTTGTCATTTACCCGCAAGCACACGCTGGGCGGTAAAGACCTGACCGAGTATAATCAGTACTTCATAGAAGCTCTGAAATCGCTCAATCTTGACCGTCTTATGGTTTTGGAAGAAGTAAGGAGTAGCGGTAGTCTTAGAAATTTGAAAGGCTTACCAACTGAGTTTAAAAACCTGTTTCTCACTTCTCTCGATATCCCTTACAATCAACACATCAGACATCAGGCGGCCTTTCAGAAATATACTGACAATGCCGTTTCTAAGACCATAAACCTACCTAATGATGCGTCTGAAGATATAGTAAGAAAAGTGGCAGATTTGGCCTGGGCTTCAGGTATAAAAGGAGTAACCGTCTACCGAGATGGGTGTAGAAATACTCAGGTACTACATCCGGGTATTTATAAATCAGCCTTATGCACGGTTTGTTTTAATCACTAGCGACAAGTAATAAAATTCTGTTTTAGTATTACGAATGAAGTCTGATGTTGAAACCATTGATAAATATCAACATTGACAATGATGCCCATCATTTTCCTCTTCTGAAAACTATGAGACCTTAGATTACACAAAGTGAATTCATTAATGTTAAAGGTGATCGCTGATAATTCAGAGTCAAGAAAGAGGCTTAAGAATGGTAGTTATATTTTGATCAGTGTGCTAGTTGTGAGTTATGTTACTGATAGTAGAGGGATAATTTTTAAAAAATATGATGGGCCACTGACGTAAAAAAAATATACCTACTGTGGCTAGGGAAATTGAACCATACAATGGTCTTGAAAATATCGGAGTTGTGATGTTACAGAGGACAACCACTAAAACCGCAGAGGGGGTTAGCACTACCAAGAATAAATTATTTGCGCAATTAATTCCTGTTACCGGACTTAAGCAGACAGAGCCATTTTCACTTGCCTCAATGATGATGTCCACTAAATTATTTTGAATAGCTCATATCTAATCATCTTTATATGATACGTCTAGTAAAAATCACCATTTTCATGAGCCTTATAATAGCCTGTAATGCTCAAACTGACATAATTGAATTACAGCCTTCTGGTATCGACAGCCTTAAGTCAATTATGACCATTCAACAACTAAGCATGGCTTTGCCAACGAATTCAGAACGTTTGAGGTCTGGGCCAGATTTTCGTGACGCGGCTAGTTTAGTAGTTCCCTCGGTTGTTCATGTTGTTTCTACGCTCCAACTACAACAACCTGAACAAAGAATTGAAATTCCTGAATTCTTCAAAGATTTTTTTGGTGAACGCTGGTTTCGTGATTTTGATCGCCAACCCGTTCCTTCGATAGCCGCAGGGTCGGGTGTAATCATTACTTCTGAAGGTCATATAGTTACTAACAATCATGTGATCCAAAATGCGGGTGAAATAGAAGTTACACTCAATGACCGCAGGTCATATAAAGCCACTGTGGTAGGGAAAGATCCTTCGACAGACCTTGCCCTGTTGAAGATAGATGAAACGGGGTTGTCTTTTTTGAAACTGGGTAACTCAGATGAGGTAGAAATAGGGGACTGGGTCTTGGCGGGTGGTAATCCGTTTAATTTATCTTCAACCATCACCGCGGGAATAATCAGTGCTAAGGCAAGAAATATCAATATTTTAACGGATCAGCAATCTATAGAGTCTTTTCTTCAGACCGATGCAGTAGTGAATAGAGGAAATAGCGGTGGTGCTTTGGTGAATTCTAGAGGAGAACTTATTGGCATAAACTCTGCCATAGCAACTCCAACAGGAATTTATGCAGGGTATTCCTTTGCTATCCCAGTAAATATTGTGACAAAAGTTATCGATGACCTGCTCAACTACGGAGTTGTACAACGTGGTTTCTTGGGAATCACGATTCGTGATATGAACAGTCAGTTTGCTGAAGAATTGGGCATTGAGCAAACTACAGGCGTTTATGTCGACAGTGTTTACAAGCAAAGTGCTGCCTCTGAGGCAGGTGTAAAACGGAAAGATGTAATTATCAAAATTGATGATATTGAAGTGGCTAGCTCACCTCAACTGCAAGAGATTGTAGGGAAACACCGACCAGGAGATAAATTGACGCTTACTCTGTTAAGAAAAAAGGGCAAGAAGACTGTGGAGGCGGTTCTGAAAAACAATAAAGGAACCATAGGGGTAGTAACAAAAGAAGAGGTTGGTCTGCTAGAGAGGCTAGGACTACAATGTGCAGATTTAAGCAAACAAGAAAGGAAAAGTCTTCGATTAGAAGGCGGGGTAAAGGTTATCTCAATTGACTCAGGCATTATATACGAGCAAACCAAAATGAGAACCAACTTCATAATCACAAAGGTCAATGAGTATTCAGTTTCAAATACAGATGATTTAATCAACTTCCTTAAAGACAAGAAGGGTGGAATTGTACTGGAAGGAATTTACTCGAACGACCCGAATAAAATTCAATATTATGCCTTTGTGATTGATGAATTGAATTAGTCAGGGTTAAAAATCAGGCTAGTCAATGCACTACTGATTAAAATCATTCTCAAGGAGTATTATCCACCTATCCACAATGCTTTATGACATTATTGAAGTATTCAATCATTAAAGATCTCTGTTAGGGGAGCTCATAAAGTAATCGAAGTGCTGGCTTATCAATTAAGCGTTGGCAAGAAGTTATAAAACAGGCGGGTGAGCATGTAGAGAATAATGAGTCAATGTCATTCAGGAAAATACAGAAGGTAGTGGTCAATCTAATAGTGCCATATAGCGTGCGTCTAAAATCTTCTTTATGGTACTGGATTGGTAAACCCTAGTTTAATGGAAGAAGAAAGTAACCCAACAAATAACCCTTCTCAGAACCGCAGGCCAGAGCTAACTCCTAGAAAATACGGTTCCAGATGGATGTACACTTTACTATTGATCGTATTACTCTTCTACGTTCTCTTAGATTCGTTTTTTAATACGAAAGAAACAACATGGCTGAACTTTAGCCGAAATATGCTCAGTACAGATGACGTAGAAAAGATTGTCATTGTGAATAAAGAGGTTGCCGAGGTGTATATTAAAAAAGAGAAGCTGGGAGAGCTCAAGTACGAAGAAGTAGCAAAGAACATGTTTGGTACTAACCCAGGACCTCACTATTCTCTACAAATCGGTTCAGTTGAAACATTTGAAGATAAAATCGCGGCTGTGCATCAAAAGTTGCCTCCGGAAGAATGGGTGGAAATAAGCTATACCAATCGTGTAAATTGGACCAATATTTTCCCCTGGGTGCTCCCTGTAGGCCTGTTAGTCTTGTTCTGGATGGTGATGATGGGTGGGGCTGGTCGGACAGGAGGGAAGTCAGTGTTTAGCTTTGGAAAATCAACAGCCAAACTGTTGGATCAAAATCGCAAAATCAAAATTACATTTGATGATGTAGCAGGTTTGAAGGAGGCCATAGTGGAGGTGAAAGAGATTGTAGACTTTTTAAAAAGCCCCGATGCCTACACCAAACTTGGCGCTAAAATCCCTAAGGGAGTAATGCTGGTGGGACCTCCTGGAACGGGTAAAACGCTTATGGCGAAGGCTGTTGCAGGAGAAGCTCAGGTACCTTTCTTTTCATTATCAGGATCTGAATTTGTCGAAATGTTTGCTGGTGTGGGAGCCTCCAGAGTAAGAGATTTATTTAAGCAGGCTAAAGACAGAGCGCCTAGTATTATTTTCATTGATGAGATTGACGCTATTGGTCGCGCTCGTAGCAAATCTCAAGCCTTTCAAACAAACGATGAAAGAGAGAATACACTCAACCAGTTACTTACCGAGTTGGATGGGTTTGGTACTAATACAGGAGTGATTGTATTGGCAGCTACCAACAGAGCTGATATTCTTGATACGGCATTGTTGCGTCCGGGCCGGTTTGACCGCCATGTCTACCTGGAACTTCCTAACAGGCCAGAGCGCATAGAAATCTTTAATGTACACTTAAGATCCATTAAGATGGCAGATGATGTTGACCCTAACCTTTTAGCCACATTGACCCCAGGCTTTTCAGGTGCTGATATTGCCAATATTTGCAATGAGGCAGCTTTAATAGCCGCAAGAAAGAAAAAGGAAAGGGTGGAGCATCAGGATTTTATGGAAGCCACGGACCGCATCATAGGGGGGCTTGAGAAGAAAAGTAAGATCATTTCCCGTCAGGAGAAAGAAATTATAGCGCATCATGAAGCTGGTCATGCGGTGGCCAGTTGGTATCTGGAAAATGTTGACGCTCTAGTAAAAGTATCTATTATTCCTCGTGGGAAATCGCTGGGGGCAGCATGGTATCTTCCAGAAGAACACCAAATCATTACCAAATCTCAATTTATGGATCAGATCTGTGCTGCACTTGGCGGCAGGGCGGCTGAAGAAGTAGTTTTTAATGAGGTGTCTTCTGGTGCTCTTGATGACCTAGAAAAAGTGACCAAGCAGGCGTACAATATGGTAGCGTACTATGGATTGGATAAGAAGGTTGGTCATATCAGTTTTTACGACTCCACTGGGCAAAATGAAAGACTGTTGGGAAAGCCATATAGTGAAGCCACAGCTCAGCTTATAGATAGTGAGGTTCGGCAACTGGTGACGCAAGCCTACGAAAAAACAAAAGGGCTTTTGATCGAGCATAAAGATGAACTGGAGCGGCTAGCACAGTTACTTTTAAAGAAAGAGGTGATAGTCAAAGAGGATTTAGAAAGCATTTTGGGCGAAAGGCAAATAAAAAGCAGTGCTACTAGCTAATGCTACCAAAAATTACACTAAGGAAAAACTTAAAAGATTAGAGATGCACGGTGGTTTGTGATGAATGAATTTTAAAACTCTTTATCAGTCCAATAAGATTATTATTAACCACAATACCTGTTTGAAAAATATCAACTCCTAAGGCTGGCATTGTATACGTAATCCGATATGTGCTCAAGTGTATCTAAGCCTTCATAATCCGACTCTGGAATATCAACGCCTGTTTTTTCGTGTATGGCGACAAGGAAATTCAGCCAATCCATAGAATCTATATCAAGTTCTTCTCTCAGGATTTCATCTGGTTGTAATTCATTAAAATTCATCTCAGGAGCTATGTTCTTTAACTCATTAATAATCAGTTCTTTGATTTCTTCTATTTTCATAGCGTTTCTGGCTGTTGCAAATGGTTATTGATGGTTTCAAGAAAATGTCCTCCTAAATGACCATCAGTAGCCCGATGATCACCTGAAAGGGTGACGCTAATCACTCGTTGAACGCCAATCATATTACTTGAAGCCCAAGCTTGTTCACTGATCTTCCCCATGCCAACTATCGCTACCTGAGGGGGGTAAATAACACCAAAAACAGTGTCGATACCACGATCACCCAGACTTGTAAGGGTAATCGTAGAATTGGCCAATTCTGAAGTTGTCAGTTTACCTGACCTTGTTCTCTGGGTAATATCTCTTATACCAAACATTATTTCATCCAGAGACTTAAGGTCAGCATTGAGTATAGCAGGAATGGCGAGTCCACCTCCTCGTAGAGAAATAGCAAAGCCTATATTAATAGCTGGTTGTAATTCGAGTTGACTCTCTTTCCAATAGGCGTTCAATTGAGGTACTTCTATGAGTGCTTTGGCCATAGCCTTAATGAGCATAGTGATAGGTAGCAATCGTTCTTTAATGCTTCTGCTGGCATTTTTTTGTCTCATCCACTCAAGCGATTTTTCCATGTTTATGTTTAGTTGCAGGTAATAGTGTGGGATCTCAAGATTTGATTTGCTCATGGCCGCTGCAATAGCACCCCTCATTCGGTCAGGATCCGGAGATTTTCTGGAAGGTGGTTTGACGGAATCTTTAGGTGTCGTATCGATAGAAGTGCTTTGCTTCAAGTAGCTTTCGATGTCTGACTTATGAATTGTTCCGCTTGCTCCACTCCCCTTAATCTTTGACAAATCAAGGCCTAGGTCTTGTGCCATTTTCCTTGCAAGAGGAGATACCCTAGCTCTAGTTACAACATTAGCTGGAGTCTTGACCTGTTCAGTAATGACCAGTTTTTTTTCTGTAGGTTCCTTTGTTTTCACCAACTCATGGTTTGAACTAATCAATGCCAATACAGCACCTACTGGCAGCTTATCGTCCGGTTTAGCAATTAACTCGTCAATAGTACCGTCCTCAAATACTTCTACATCAATATCCCCTTTGTCGGTTTCAATTTCAGCAATGATATCTCCCCTTGTTACCACATCTCCTGGTTTTACATACCATGCTACAAGCGTAGCATCACGCATGTCAGCTCCCAAACTTGGCATTTTAAACTCCGACATAAGGCTTGATTATTGTTTTTACTTTGTCTATAATCTTATCTGTCTGAGGCAGTGCTTCATCTTCCAAATGTTTGGCATATGGCATGGGTACCTCAGCACTGCATATTCGTTGAACAGGCCCGTCCAGTTCATAAAAAAGATGCTCGTTGATACGTGCTATGATTTCAGCAGAGATGCTACCGCTTTTCCAGCCTTCATCTACAATCAAGGCGCGATGCGTTTTAGTGATTGATCTGAAAATAGTCTCATTATCCAATGGTCTGAGTGTACGAAGATCAATTACCTCTGCCTCTATACCTTCTCCTGATAAAATATCTGCTGCTTCCATGGCTTTGTGAAAGCTGGCACTATAAGCCATAATGGTAATATCACTGCCAATGCGGTGTATTTTCGCTTTGTCAATATTGACTGTTTTGATAGATTCAGAGAGCATTCCCTTGTAGTTGTACAGGGTAGAGTTTTCAAATATTAAAACAGGATCTGGGTCTAATAGAGAGGTGGCTAGCATGCCTCGGGCATCTTCTAAAGTGGCTGGCGTGAGTACTTTAAGCCCGGGTATATGAGCATACCAACCTTCGAGACTGTGTGAATGCTGTGCTGCCAGTTGTTTGCCTCCTCCTGTTGCCATACGAATGACAACTGGTACATTAAACTGCCCCCCTGACATGTGTAAGAGGGTAGCCGCATTGTTCATAATCTGATCGAGCGCAAGAAGACTGAAGTTAACAGTCATGATCTCAACGATGGGACGCATGCCTCCAAGTGCAGCTCCCAATCCAATGCCTACAAAGGCTGATTCGGATAGAGGAGTATCGCGAACTCTATCCGGACCAAATTCTTCCAACAAACCTTTGCTCACAGCAAAACACCCTCCGTAATGTCCCACATCTTCTCCCATTAAGAACACTCTTTCATCATCCAGCATTGCTTCTCGGATCGCTTCTCTGACTGCTTCTCTATAAGTTATCTCTATGTTCATAGTGCTTCTCTACTGATTTTCTGAGTATACAAACCTTGTGAGTTCTTCTATAGGCTCCAGCCTTCCGTTTTCAGCAAAGTCCACTGCCTCATTTATTTCTAAGGCCACTTTCGATTCTATCTGTGCTATATCCTCTTCCCCAATTAATTCCTCATCAATAAGCAACTGTGAGAAAGTAAGAATAGGATCCTTCTTCTTCCATTTTTCAACTTCAGATTTTTCTCTATAGAGCTCTGCATCAAACATGCTGTGTGCTCTGAAACGATAAGTACGACACTCCAAAAAATAAGGTCTGGAATATTGTCTGATGTATTCAATGCATTTTTTAGCCGCTTCATTTACAGCCATCACATCCATACCGTCTACATGCTCAGAGGTCATATTGTAGCTGGCGGCCTTTTTAGAGATGTCAGTTTCTGACTCAGACAGGCTCAGCGCTGTACCCATGGCATATGAATTATTCTCACACAAAAAGAGCACAGGTAATTTCCAGAGAGAGGCCAGGTTCATGGTTTCATGAAACTCACCTTCTGCCACGGCACCTTCTCCAAAAAAACAGCACGTGACTCGATCTAATTTTTTCATTTTATCTGCTAGGGCCAGACCAGCTGCAAGGGGTAATCCGCCCCCCACAATGGCATTGCCTCCGTAAAACCTTTTGGTCTTATCAAACAAGTGCATAGAACCTCCTCTACCCCTGCTACACCCTTCTACCTTACCATACATTTCAGCCATTATGGCTTGAGCTGATATGCCCTTAGCCAGTGCATGTCCGTGTTCGCGGTAAGTCGCCACCACAGCATCCTCAGCTTCCAGGGCATCTATTACACCAACCGCTACTGCTTCTTCACCGATGTACAAATGAAGAAACCCCCTGATTTTTTCCTGAGTATAGAGTTCTGCTGATTTTTCCTCAAACCTCCTAATGCTAAGCATTTCTTTTAGGAACTGGAGTGCTTTCTTTTTCGGTAAGACCGGCTGTTCTTTCGTTTTCATTATCTTCAATTTTCCAGCGTAGAAATGTCACCTTGAGGTAAACCCAAAGCATTGGACTTGAGTAGCCTGCGCATTATTTTTCCACTACGGGTACGGGGTAAATTTGCCTGAAACCTGATCTCCTTTGGTGCCACAGCAGAACCCAGTTTTGTTCTTGTAAAACCTTTGATGTTCAATTGCAATTCTTCTGACGGAATAGATTCTGGTTTGAGAGAAACATAGGCTATGACCTTTTGCCCTATTACGTCATCGGGCAAGCCAATCACAGCAGCTTCTGCTACATCAGGATGCTCCATCAAGATACTTTCCACCTCAAAAGGCCCTACCATATGTCCGGAGGTTTTGATTATGTCATCGGCCCGGCCCACAAACCAGTAGTAGCCATCATCGTCTACCCTGGCAAGGTCTCCTGTGAGGTACCATTCGCCCGCGAAACAGTTGCGATATCGCTCTTCTTCATGCAGGTATTCTTCAAACATGGAGGGCCATCCCCGTTTCAAAGCCAGTTCCCCTGTCTGGCCAGGCTCCAGCATGATAACCTCTCCATTTTTTACCTCGACAATGGCAGCCTCAATACCCGGTAATGGTTTGCCCATTGAGCCCGGTTTGATTGGCATGCAAGCAAAATTTGAGATCATGATTCCACCCGTTTCTGTCTGCCACCAGTTGTCGTAAATAGGCATACCCAGTTCCTTTTCCGCCCAGTAAATGGCTTCAGGGTTAAGGGGCTCTCCCACACTATGGATGATTCTGAGCTGATTGAGGTTGAAAGATACCCTCGGCTGAATGGCTGACCTCATAAGCAATCTGATTACTGTTGGGGCCGTATACCAGACATTGACATGTTCTCTTTCCAGAATTTGATACCAGCGATCTGCATTGAAATCAGCCTCATCTACAATCATGGTTACTCCCAGAGTAAGTGGGGCAATGATACCGTATGAAGTACCCGTGACCCAACCAGGATCTGCTGTACACCAATATATATCATCAGGATGGAGGTCCAGCACATATTTACCAGTGGTATAATGCGTAAGTACTGCCCTGTGTAAATGAAGGGCTCCTTTGGGTTTGCCGGTGGTGCCACTCGTAAAATGGAGAATGGCTGGGTCTTTAGGATTGGTAGGAGGGATTTCAAACTGATCGGAAGCTTTACCCATTAACTTTGGTAATGACAGCACCTGCTCATTCATATGATCTGGTATGTCAACCAATAAGACATAGTCGAGCGAAACCAATGACTCCTGTATACTTGATACTTTTTTACGATAGAGCTTTTCAGAGGTCACGAGTATTCTAGCATCACCTCGACTCAACCTCTGAAAGATGGGTTCTGGCCCAAATGCTGAGAATAAAGGACAGAAGACAGATTTGTTTTTCCATGTGCCCAGTGCTGCAAAATAAAGCTCCGGGATTCTACCCGTCAGCAGGAAAACACCTTGTCGTGCTGCAACGCCCAACTGTTTCAATACATTCGCAAAGCGATTCGATTCATGATTGAGTTGACTATAGGTAAACTCCATGATCTCACCCTGCTTACCAAGCCATTTCAATGCAATTTTATGGGCCTTTTCACTTTCAGCATGCCGTTGAACAGCCTCATAGGCTATGTTAACACCTTTTCCATTTGGCAGACCATCCAACTCATTCTCCATCAACTCCCATAAAAACCCTTCACGAAACCTGTCATAACTCTTCATGTTTGGTTCAGCAGTGGTTTTTGAAAAATCTTCCATTAGCCTGTTTTAATATATGTTCAAGCTAGGTCATACAACATTTTGGTAGAATGATACGCATCATCACTAGGACTGATTTTGATCAAGGAGGAACTGCTTGTTCAAGGGGGCAAACCCTTATAGGCTCTATTTTTTTAAATTCTGACAGCGGGAGTATTTATCAATGCTCCCGCTGACGAATGTCATAAGAGGCCGGTTCTGGCAGGAGTAGCTTTGTATAGAACAGTAAACAAGGCAGGTCATGAAAGTAAGTTCATTGTTCAATATGGAGAACTCTCATTCTCCACAGAACTTTAGAAAAGCAATTAGTTCCAAACAACTTATAGATGGAAATAGTCTAAGTTTTCTCTTGAGGTCTCCTCGTAACTTTTTTCTCAGAATTTGTCAGTGTAACAATTGTCAGTCACTCCCGAAGTCTACATGCCTGCATTTGTAGGAGCTAATTTATTCCAATCCGCTTTTACAAATTGGTGTTCCTGAATAGTTGAATTCATCGATTATACTAAGAACAGTTCTACCCTGTGTAAAATCATCAAACCTATATCTCCAGGTTGCATGCCCATATACAAATGGATTCAGATACTCTTCAATGGCCCTATTACTCGTAATATTGAGTTAAGCTTATCTTGAATCAGCCTCTTTTTATAGCTTAGGTCTACCTAATTAGCATAACTAAAAGAGATTGGAGGGTGTTTAAGTGCTTTTGTTTGGTAAGCTTCTATCTCAACTCCAAGAGTGCAACATTTTCCACATGATGTGTTTGTGGGAACATGTCGACAGGCTGAACTCGAGTTACCTTGTACTTAGCATCCAGTAGGGCGATATCACGTGCTTGAGTGGCTGGATTACAGCTCACATAGACGATTTTATCAGCCTCAATTTTGAGTAGCATGTTGACAACGTCTTGATGCATACCTGCTCTTGGTGGGTCGGTAATGATCACATCTGGTCTGTCATGAGAGGACATAAAGTCATCATTGAGTAGGTCTTTCATATCACCAGCATAGAATTCGGTATTCTCGATGCTGTTGATTTCTGAATTGACTTTAGCATCCTCTATAGCCGCTTCCACATATTCCAATCCAATGACCTTCTTAGCGTCTTTGGCAATGAAGTTAGCAATGGTGCCTGTGCCTGTATAAAGATCATAGACAACTTCTGTACCCGACAAGCCGGCATAGTCTCTTGCTATTTTATACAGCTCATAAGCCTGTATGGCATTCGTTTGGTAGAAAGATTTTGGCCCAACTCTGAATTGAATGCCTTCCATCTCCTCAGTCATATAGGCTTGGCCATGATAAACTTTTACCTCAAGGTCATGAAAAGTCTCATTGGCCTTGTTGTTAATAACATATTGAAGCGAAGTGATTTCAGGAAAGCTCGTCTTCATATACGCTAGCAGGCCAAAGTTATGCTCTTGGTCTAGTGCAAATTGAACTACAACCATCCACTCATTTAGGACAGAGTTGCGGATGATCAGGTTTCTTAACGATCCTGTTTTTTTAGAGATATCGTAGAAGGGGATGTTATTTTCACGGCAATAGTCCTTTACGCCATTTCGAATTTTATTTGATGGGTCAGGCTGGAGGAAACATTTTTCAATATTCAGAATCTTATCAAAGCTTCCGGGCACATGGAAGCCCAGTCCTCTACGGTCGATCTCTTCACTTGTATCAATTTCTTCACGCGTTAACCAGCGCCAGTTGCTAAAAGTATACTCTAGCTTATTTCTATAGAACTGAACATTCTCTGAAGCCAGAATTGGAGTGATTTCGGGGAGTTCGACTTTAGCAATTCGTTCTAGATTATCAACTACTTGTTGGTGCTTGTATTTAAGTTGAATATTATAAGGAATATGTTGCCATTTGCAGCCACCACAAGTGCCGAAATGTTCGCAAAAGGGCTCTGTGCGATCTTTCGAGTAGGAATGAAATTTTATGGGAGTAGCCTCCATAAAGCTAGATTTCTTACGTGTTACCCGAACATCTACAACATCACCAGGCGCTACTTTTTCTATAAAGACTACCTGATCATCTACGCGAGCGATACATTTGCCTTCGGCAGCGATACCTTCAATGAGTACTTGCTCCAAAATCTTTTGCTTACCCCTGAATTTTCCCATGCCGCGAAATTAGTAAATAGTTAATCAGGAACTTCTAATCAGTGGATTAGAAATCAGTGCTTATCTCTGAATTTCTAACTTGCTTGAAACTTGAGGCTTTCAGCTAAAGCTATCCAATTTCTTGGCAAAGCTCGATCAATACCCCGTTTGTAGTCTTTGGGTGAAGGAAGCAAACAAGCTTGTTGTCTGCACCTTTCTTGGGTTCAGTGTTGAGTAAGGTGAATCCTTCTCCTTCGAGGCGTTTCATTTCGGCACGGATATCGGCCACATCATAAGCGATGTGATGAATGCCTTCGCCTCTTTTTTCGAGAAACTTGGCGATAGGGCTATCTGGGTTGGAGGCTTCGAGCAGTTCAATTTTATTGGGTCCTACTTGAAAAAATGAAGTGTTAACCCCTTCTGATGCTACACTTTCAACCTTGTAATGTGGCGCTCCGAAGAGTTTGGCAAACAAGTCATTAGAAGTTTCAAGGTCTTTGACTGCTATTCCAATGTGTTCTATTTTTTTCATTATAATTACTCTTTGTCGTCATTACGGAATTTTTCTCGAATAAAATTTAGAGAAAAATATTCCGGCATGACGTTTCATCATGATTACTTATCTTTGTAGCTGAAACAGGAAACTTATTTCAATAGTAGTCTGTTTCAATAGTTGCTCAATATATTCAATTGAGTATAGAATATTGCTAAAATGAATATGACTGGTGCAGGTTCAGATATCCATGTAGAGAGCGTCAAACTTCAGAAGAAGATTGAAAGCCACTTGGGTATGGTAGGTGGTGAATTGAGTTTTGAGTTTGTTGCTTCGGATGGCAAGATGAAACTCGATATGATCACTATCAATCCTAGGCACAATCAATCTTTTCTTTTTCATTCTGAGATTGGAATTGATAAGCCTGATGCACTGAGAAAGATGTTGGAGTACGTAAAGTCTTATAAAGACAAGTACAACTCTTATACAATTCAGTGGATTGCCAAAGGAGAGAGCGAATTGCATACCTCATATTTCACGGCAAGTAACATGTATGATGCCCTCGACAAATTATATTATGGTCGTGACATCAATACCATTACAGTATTTAGTGTAGTACTTAACCCTGTAGCATAATGATAACTGTAACAGATACAGCAAAAGATAAAATTGTCGAGCTCCGAACCAAAGAAGGTAAGGCGGACAATCAGAATATAAGAGTGGCAGTACAAGGTGGAGGATGCTCAGGCCTTATGTACGATTTGGAATTCGATGCTGAAATCAATGAAAAGGATGAGGTCTTCGAAGATAAAGGTGTGAAAATTCTCGTGGATAGAAAGAGCTTGTTATACCTACTAGGTACTACATTGGACTTCTCAGACGGATTGAACGGAAAAGGTTTTCAATTTGTGAATCCAAATGCTTCACGTACTTGTGGATGTGGAGAGAGTTTCTCTGTTTAAAGCATAAAACATTAAGAAAAAGGCTTCTATCGAAAGATGGAGGCCTTTTCTTTTGCAAAACACTTTGTTAGTCTTTCCCAAACATTAGCTGACTATAAAATTTAAACCTGATTTTTCCCAAGCCAATAAATTTTCTCCAGTCGTTGTCATTTACTAAATCTAAGGCTTTTAATCGCTTAAAGTCAAAGACTGGTCGATATACGAATGCATAAATAAAGAATAAGACTGTGAAGGTCAAAGTGTCAATAGCTTCGTAAGCGTAAAAGCTTAGAATTACAATGATCGGTAATAGAGTGATAAGATGGTAAAGGGTTAAATTTTTCATCAATTTATAATAAGTTAAGTAAATCTTATGAAGCGGTGGCAACTCCAGCGCAAACAACCAAAGACAATGGAGTGTATAAACCTAAGGTGGCAGCATTGGCTATGGTTGCAAAAAATATATTGGCCACATTACTATCTGTAGGCCCATTCAATTGTCCTGCACATCTATCAAACCTACTCCACCACCCATTAATCCCTGAGCGACTACTGTTATTTGTTGGACTTACATAAGTAATATTGCGAGTACCGTCATTATAAAAATCATAACTCAAGAGAAGATCTCCTTCGATACTAAGAATATTACTGGTAACATAATCTCCTAGGTCTGGGGTAATTGTTTGAGTCACGAAGGCATCGTATATGTCTCCAGAATCTTCGTCCATGGAGAACGTGAGACTTTTTGAGTTGTCATTTATATTGAGTGCAGAATACAAATATCTATCTGTTTGTATGTCAGTGAGCTTCTTTAAATTATTGATGTCGTATGAAGTATAATCTGAATTATTATTAGAGTCAGAACTTGACCCTTTGGTATTGAGGTTGTGCGTTATGCTTTGGAGGTTTGACTTGAAACTCTCCTTGGCAACAGAAGTGGCTTCTTCAATGGTTAGACCTTTTTGAGGTATTAATTCTTCTTCTTGTCTGTTGCAAGTAGAAATTAAGAGACAAATACAGATGATAATCCCAGTTTTTCAAAGTTTATTTTCCATAATTGATAATTAGTTGTGTTTAATTAATATCAATATAGTATAATTAGGAAGTCAAAAAAATATGTAATTTTTTTATAATAAATAATTATAAAAATAACTTCCAAATTACGTAAATAAATGACCGAGATTCCCGGTGTCGGAGGTATTGATCAAGCCATTCTTAAATTAGATACACGAGAACAGATTCCCCGTTGACACTTTATTCAGTGCTTCATTCAAATCCCCCTGCTTGTCCCATGCAGCAGATTGTCCACCTCCGCCATTTCCATCGAATTCACCGACACAGTTACACATCAATACTGGAATCTTGTATTGCTTGGCAATTTCAGTGAGTCTCGGATTGTTTCTGGTCATGCCATTCACTGTTTCGGCTACACTCGCAATGTAAACCTCAGCTCTGTTTTTACTAGCCTTCTCGGCATGCTCTGGAATAGTCAGTTCATAGCAAATGGCCAATGCAATCCGCTCTTTTGCTTCAATGATGCCATCGCTTGGAGGCCCCGGAACAAAGTAAGGGTCTTCATCTTCGTGCAAATACTGCTTTGAATAAAGAGACCTTTCTTTGTTCGGTTGAAAAATGACTAAGCTAATACAAGTGCCATTCTTGGTTTTCGTGGGTGCGCCAACACAAATGATGATATCTTTGGCATCGCTGATTTCTTGGAAACCATTGAGCCTGGTGTCACCGATCTCGATCGCTAAGTCTTTGGCAAGTTCGGGTTCGTAACCTGTTAATGAGAGTTCTGAGAAAATGATGAAATCCGCATTTTGATTTACAGCTTGGTTAACCCAATTAATATGGTCAACGATATTGGCTTTAATATCTCCTGTTACAGGTTGAGTTTGAGTGATGCAGATTTTCATGGAATCGAATATCTACAAATATTGACTTTAAGCATAATACTTGACTGTTGTAAAATCAGGAGAGATTCCCGATTAAGTTGATGGCAACAGCTTTTTACGCACTACTCAATTCAAGGTACTCAGTAGGCAATACTTTGTACTAATACGCCCTGACCTCTTTGCCTTCCATGAAGTTGATAAAGGCTTTGTTAACTACTCTGTTTCCACCTAGAGTAGGGTAGTTGCCGGTAAAGTACCAGTCACCAAGATTTTTGGGACAAGCATCATGTAAGTTTTCTACCGTTTGGTAAACCACTTCAAGCTCGGCCTTTAAGCCTTCAGGTTTGACAATTTCAGTGATCTTATGGGAAACTTCTTCGTATGTGAATTGGTCGTATAGCTCCTTCACACAGTTCACCTGATCCAGGTTGTTGATGTTGGCCAGGGCCTTATGGTACGCTTCTTCAAGTAGATTTTCTTTGAAGTTTTCTTTGATAAGTGCAAGCATTGCTCTGAATGCCACGAACTCTTTTATCTTAGACATATCGATACCATAACAATCTGGGTATCTGATTTGTGGAGCAGAGGAAACAATTACGATCTTCTTTGGCTCTAATCTATCGAGCATCTTAAGAATACTCTTTTCAAGGGTAGTTCCACGAACAATCGAGTCGTCAATTACTACTAACGTGTCAACGCCTTTGTTAATGACTTCGTAGGTGGTGTCATATACGTTAGCAACCAATTCGTCACGGCCGCTATCAGCTGCAATAAAGGTTCTGAGTTTGGCATCTTTGATCACTAACTTTTCAACTCTAGGTTGAAAGCTCAATAATTCTTCTGCGGTTTCTAGAGAAGGCTGTCCGTCAATGATGACTTCTTTTCGGCGTTTCAGCATGAACTCGTCTAAGCCACGCATCATTCCTAAGAAGGATAACTCAGCGGTATTCGGTATATATGAGAAGACCGTATTTTTCAAATCCATATTAATGGACTTGAGAATCTGTGGTATTACGAGTCTTCCTAATTCTTTTCTTTCTCTATAAATGTCTGGATCGGTACCTCTGGAGAAATAGATGCGTTCGAAAGAACAAGCTTTCAGTTCGCCTACTTCCATGATTGGCACTTCTTCCCATTCAGCATTTTTGTGAACGATCAAGGCATGCCCAGGTTTGACATCAGTGATCTCTTCATAGTTTACATTGAAAGCCGCTTTGATCGCTTGCTTTTCTGAGGCTACTACAATCACTTCATCATCAATATACTTGAAGGCTGGCCGGATACCGTTTGGATCTCTCACTATGAAGGAAGCTCCATGGCCCAGTAGGCCGACCATGGCATAACCACCATCAAAATCTTTAAACGAACGCTTCAGTATGCGCTGAATATTCATTTCACTTTCGATGTTCTGCGTGATTTCGAAATTTTCTTTTTTACTGCGGTACTTATCGAAAATGCGTTGATTTTCTTCATCTACAAAGTGACCGATTTTTTCCATCACGGTTACGGTGTCTGTTTTTTCTTTTGGATGCTGGCCTAGCTGAACCAGTAGGTCGAAAAGCTCATCAACATTCGTCATGTTGAAGTTTCCTGCCATGACGAGGTTTCTACTTCGCCAATTATTCTGTCTTAAAAAAGGGTGACAGCTTTCGATGCTGTTTTTACCATGAGTGCCATACCTAAGGTGACCCATCCATAGTTCACCGGTAAATCCCATATTCTTTTTCATCCACTTGGCATCCTTGGGATCGTAGCCGGGTTTCTTTTTAGCCTTGTCAAACTTTCGTCCAATTTTGGCAAAGATTTCAGCAACAGGTTGTGGATTAATCGTACGATACCTACTGATGAAGCGCGTCCCAGGTTCAACATCCACTTTGATGTTCGCCACCCCGACACCATCTTGGCCTCGGTTGGACTGCTTTTGCATCATGATGTATAGCTTGTTTACCGCGTAGGTTGCCGAACCATACTTGTCAATATAGTATTGAAGCGGTTTTCTGAGTCGAATATGGGCTATGCCACATTCGTGTTTGATTTGTTCACTCATTTATGGTATCCAAAGCTCAAAATTAATACTATTCATTAGGCCTACAAGCCAATCCGACCTAAAGAACAAGAGTAACAAAGGCAATACGAATAAAGTGCCCAAAAGGCCATCAGTTATTTCTTTGTTGTCCAATTGAAGTTCTTGTGGAGGTTTCTTGAAAAATAGGAGATATGGTAGCTTTAAGTAATAAAATAAGGCGATCACGGTGTTTAATAAACCGATTACAAAGACCCAAATTAAAATACCATGTCCACCTGTTTGGTAGCTTTCCCAAAGCGCAGAAAAAATATAAAGCTTGCTATTAAAACCTGCGGTAGGGGGAAGGCCTGTGAGTGAGATCATCACAATCAATAGGAGTGAGGAGATGAATGGAATTTTTATTCCTAATCCTTTTATAGATTCAAAACTGGTTGACCCGGTTTGTCTTTCAAACGTCTGTACCAAAAAGAAAGCTGCAAAGTTCATGATCAGGTAAATTGATCCGTAAAAGAGCATGGCTTGATTACCAGAACTGCTAAATGCCAAAATACCCACAAGTAAGAATCCCGCATGTGAAATAGATGAGTATGCCAGCATCCGCTTAATGTCTTTTTGCCAAAGGGCTGAAAAATTTCCAACCGTCATACTCGCAATGGCAAGGATACCAATCCAAAACTCCCAGTCGATTGATGGTACGTCAACTAAGTTGACAAACTTAAAAATGATAGTAAGCGCAGCTAATTTCGGTAGTACGGAGAAAACAGCAACGATTGGTGTCGGTGTAGCTTCATAGACATCAGGTGACCAGAGGTGTAGCGGAAATGCACCTAGTTTGAAAAGGAAACCTCCCATTACCATAATACAAGCAATGGAAAGAGGTAGTTGTGGAATCTCGTTAAGAGCAGCAGCGAAAGATTGATCGGTAAGATTCAGGGTGCCCGTGAACCCATAGAGCCAGCTCATGCCATAAAGCATAATCGCAGATGCCACAGCACCATAGATCAAGTACTTAATGGCAGCTTCTGCCTTATTTTTCCCTTTTGTTAAGCCAGTGAGAATATAGGAGCAAATCGACACGACTTCAATAGATATGTAGAGCATCAGCAAGTTGCTTGACATGGTCATAAAGGACGCGCCCAGTAATAAGCCAAAGAGCATTACCGCAATTTCGCTACTCTTGAAAAAGTTGTCTTGCTGTCTGCCAGATCTAATGGCAGTGATGAGTGTAATAGAAAACCCAATGATAAATCCTCCTTTCAGAAAAATTGAAAGCCTATTAATCTCGAGTAATCCTGACATCAGGCTTTTAGAAGCTTCGATGGCATGCCATTGTTGAATCGTCAGGGCAAAACAGTATGCGAGTCCAACAAAGGCGATTACTGACAACCCTATTGATTTATTCTTCTTAAAGATGAGATCGAAAACGATTAACAGCACAATTGTAATGACAATTGTAATTTCTGGTAATAGCACCCAAATGTCTTGGCTTGTGTTTGCAAGCTTTTCTTCGAGTCCCGTATGTTGGAGTTGGTTAATCAACATTATTTACGAAACTGGAATAAATGGTCAACGAAACTCTCAACTGAATTGTTGATGAGGTCTAGAAGTAATGACGGGTAAAGTCCGAAGCCCAAAATTAGGATGACTAAAGGCACCAGCATCAAGTACTCTCGGGGATTCAAATCTGACAAGGACTCTACCCAATTTTTGTCTTTCACCCAGAATTTACCAAAGAACATGCGTTGCATAGTCCATAGGTAATAGCCAGCGCCCAAAACCAGTCCAGTGGTAGCTACAATTGGCATCCAAGCAGGAATAGCTGAAGACTTAAACGATCCAATAAGGACCATCAGTTCTGCTATGAACCCAGAGAATCCAGGAAGTCCCAGTGATGCGAAGAAGGCAATGGCAACAAAGACCGTATACTTTGGCATTTTGGAGGCTAAGCCACCATAATTTTCAATCATCCGATCGTGGGTTCGATCATAAATAACACCTGCGATAAGGAATAACATGGCAGAGATGAGGCCATGGGAATACATTTGGTAGATTGCTCCACTTATTCCCTCAACCGTCATTGCCGCTAGCCCCATCAGTACAAAGCCCATATGAGATACCGAACTATAGGCGATTAGTTTCTTTAAATCTTTTTGGGCTAGGGCATTTAGTGCGCCATAAATAATAGCAAACATGCCAAAGAAGCCAATGAGCCATGAGTAGTGATAGGCACTGTCTGGGAACATCACGAAGGCAGTACGGATGAGTCCGTATCCGCCCACTTTCAATAGAATACCAGCTAATACTACCGATATAGGAGTAGGTGCTTCTACGTGTGCATCTGGTAGCCAAGTGTGAAAGGGTACTGCAGGTAATTTTATGGCAAAGCCAATCAATAAAGCTAGGAATGCCATCCACCTGGCAGGCTGTCCGAAGATTTTCGCCAAGCTAGACTGATGTAAAAATGATCCTGGAATATAGTTATCAGCATCGGCCATGTGAATCATATTGAATGACTTCACAATTTGATCTGACTTAATCGTACCGTCCTGTACCAACTGCTGAACTTGTTCTATCTGATTTACTTCATATCCAGCTTCAATGGCAGTTTTCACAGGGTCATAGACCGAATTATTAAGTCCAATCATAACAATCAGAATCAGAATAGATCCAACTAAGGTGTATAAGAAGAATTTGAGGGCAGCATATTCTTTTCTTGGACCGCCCCAGATACCGATCAAAAAGTACATCGGTAAGAGCATGAATTCAAAGAATAGGTAGAAGAGGAAGAAATCTAAAGCAACAAAACACCCCAATATTGAAGAAGAGAGGAGTAGATATAGTCCAAAATATGCCTTCTGTTTATCCTTAATGTTCCACGAGGCAATGGCTCCAATAAGAAGCACAATACCCGCTAACAATAGCATGCCAATATTCAGTCCATCTGTTCCAACAAAATAGTCTACAGAGAATTTCCCCATTGACCCCAGTGATATCGAGAACCACTCAGTTTTCTCTACGAATTGGAGATTAGATTCGCTGTTAATTGCTCCTTGAACAGCGGTGTCAAAACCGGATATAGCGAAAATGATCAGGGCCAAGGTTAAACCAAGCCCAAGTACTGTCAATACGCGGTATAGGTGCTTGTAGGCCCTCGGTGTAAGCAATACCAGCATTGCTGCGACTAAAGGGATGAAAACGATATATGATAACAGGTGCACCATGGTTTAAAAGACCAAATAAAGCATTAAAAGGATCAAGAATACAAAACTTGTTAAGATGTAAGCTTGAACATTCCCAGATTGCATGGAACGAGTCAGCTGACCAATTCTTCCACTCGTGAAAGCCGTGAGGTGAACTAAACCGTCCACAAAATATCTATCGAACCATTTGATCAGGTGTGCAAAGATGACCTGACTCTTTGCAAAACCATCCACAACACCATCAATGATATACTTGTCGAACCACGAAAGCGCTCGGGCTTTGAGCATGACAAATTTTAAAATGGCTTTTGTATAAAGCGCATCTTGATACCAATGATAGAATGAAACTTGGCCGAAGAACCCTCTTGGTTCTCTTCTTTCAACAAATTCCTGTTCCAACTTGGCATTTGGCTTATAAGCCAAGTAACCGATCATGATCCCTATGAGAGCAAGGCCGATTGAAACGGCATTCACAAGTCCGTGCAGTGCTTCGAAAGTTTCAGGAGAAACATCTATTAAGCTCTTAGCAGCATATACAGCAGGCACTAAATAAATCGGAGTAGGCATGGCTTCGACAAACCAACTATGCTCGGGGTTTAGGGTTAATCCGAATACTGGTCCCAAAGAAAGTGCTGCCAATATGATCACTGGAGCCATCATTATCCAGTTACCATCTTTTAACTCCTTTGCTAACTCGTTCTTTTGCATAATCACTGGTAACCTGAAGTTTCCGAAGAAGATCAAGAGAATCATTCGCAGGGTGTAGAAAGAAGTAAAGAGCACCGTTCCAAAGGCTAGGACTTCGGGAATATAAAAACCACCTCCTTTGATGTCAGCCCAAACCGCAAGGTCTAAAAGAATAGCATCTTTGGAAAGGAACCCTGAAAATCCAGGTAAACCGGCTAATGCTAAGGCGAAAATGAGGAAACAGTAGAAGGTCTTCGGCATATGCTTTCTAAGGCCACCCATGACGCGCATGTCTTGGGCGTTGAACATCACATCTTTTGACTCTAGTTTATGCAATTGATGTATGATAATACCCGCACTGAGGAAAAGTCCTGCCTTGAAGAATGCATGAGTGACCAAATGAAAAAGCCCAGAAGTGTACGCTCCAATCCCCATGGCCATGACCATATAACCAAGTTGGGAAATGGTACTGTAAGCCAAGACTTTTTTAATGTCAAACTGAGAAAGTGCCGCAATGGCTGCCATAAATGCCGTGATTGCTCCCACAATAGCTACAACTTCCAAGGCTTGTGCATCCAGGATGACGAAGACACGAGCGAGCAGATACACCCCTGCTGCTACCATAGTTGCTGCATGAATTAATGCTGAAACTGGTGTTGGACCTTCCATTGCATCTGGCAGCCAAACTTGCAATGGAAATTGAGCAGACTTACCTACCACTCCACAGAAAAGTGCGATTCCGGCTGCACTTAGCCATCTTCCATCCAGCGTATTGATAATCACTTGACCGTTATTTGTGAATTGGGCGATCCAATTACCGTCCTTTATCTCGCTGTCAATCATCAAGGACTTAATCACCTCAAGGTCGAAGGACTGGAATTGAGTATAAAGAATCATTAGCCCTGTTATAAAGCCAATGTCCCCTATTCGATTCATAATAAAGGCCTTTTTTGCGGCTATTGAAGCCGATTTCTTTTCGAACCAGAACCCGATGAGTAAGTAAGAAGATAGGCCTACAAGTTCCCAGAAGATGAAAATGAAGAGCAAGTCATTGAACAAGACAATCCCCATCATGGAGAAAGTAAAAAGACCCAAGAAGGCGTAATATCTTGGTTTGGCTTTATCCTTTCGCATGTACTCTTGTGAGAATAGATGCACCAGGAGTGAAATAAAATTCACGATAACCGACATGATCAGCGTAAGTCGATCTAGCAGGAAGGAATAAGTAATTTGACTTTCACCGACCTTAAACCAATGGCCTCTGATGGTAAGGGCAGCACTGTTCCAGTGTGTCGCAGTAAGGTAAATCGCCAGTAAAGTGTTCAGCCCCAGAAGGAATGTTGCCCATTGTGGTGCTTTTGAGCCTATTTTCTGACTGGTGAGGAATGAAAAGAAAGGTATCGCCAATAATGCGATCATCCAATATATCATTGGGTCACCTTTGGGCAATATGATGTATTGTAACTCAATCACCCTTTCAATTCATTGATTTTATCAAGGTCTGCTGTTTGGAAATACTTGTAGACTTTCACCACTATAGATAAGCCTACTGCCGCTTCTGCAGCCGCTACGGTAATAATGAATAATGAAAAGATCTGACCTTGCAATGCATTTGGATCGAAGCTGCTAAAGGCAATCAAGTTGATATTTGCAGCGTTGAGCATCAATTCGATTCCAATTAATACCATGATGGCATTCTTGCGTGTAACAACCACAAAGAGTCCAATGCAAAACAAAAGAGCACCTAAGAAGAGTAGATAATCAAACGGCATCTTCGCCCTCCTTTCTTACATTTCCAGCAATTCTGATCGCACCAACTAGGGCAAGTAGCAATAGCACACCGATGATTTCGAACACTAAAACGTAATCCGTCATCAATGTCAGCCCAAACGCTGGAATACTGGAGTCCGAAACTTTACTTTTATCGATCCAGCCCAATGCGCTGAAGTTCGCCTCTAGTATGCCCTTGAAGAGTATGGCAAAAAGACCACCGGCTACAATGAAGCCCATGATTTTATTGTATGCTGAGCTTATGACTTTTTTGCCAGATAGGCGATTAGTCAACATGATGCCGAACACTAGGAGGATCAAAATACCACCAACATAAACTAAGATTTGTGTTACCGCGATAAATTCTGCCCCTAGAAAAACGTAGATGCCTGCTACACCGATAAAGGTCAACATCAAAGCGAAAGCGGCATATAGGATGTTTTTTGTCAACATGATATATAATGCTGACAATGCCGTGATTGCTCCAAAAATGTAGAATATGATATCGTTCAACTCCATGAATTAGGCGTCACCGTCAGGCTCATCTTTTTTTCTAGGTGGAACAACGGGTTTCATGGGCATCTTCGGTCTGATAATAGCCCTTGGTTTAGGGGTACCTTCTTTTTTAACCGGAATTTTGGGTTTAATGATAATCTTTGGTTTAGCGCCTGTTGCACCAGCAACTTTAGGCTTCACCATAGGTTTTGCTGCACCTGCTGGTCTTGGCATAATTGCAGGCTTAAGGACTGGTCTGCCTGCACTAGGAGTCGTTTTGGCTTCGGCTTGCGCCTTCGCCTTGGCTTCCTCTTTCTGTTTGCTGAACTCTTCAAATGCTGCCTTCTTCTCTAGAATTTCGAGCGGTGTCATATTAGCGAAAGGAACGTTGTGCTCTTCGAAATCAAAAGCACTGAAATCATACTCACTCGTCATGGTAAGACATTCGGTAGGGCATACGGTAGTGCATAGCCCGCAGAAGCAGCACTTCGCCATATCGATATCGAACTTAGCAGCATAGATTCTCAAAGGCGTTCCGTCAGAAGTCTTTCCGAACTCTTCTGTGGCTCTGACAGGTTCAATGTCTATACAATTCACAGGGCAAACTTTGGCGCACTTATCACAGACAATGCAATCCTCTATTTCATTATGGAGTTTATAGCGTCCATGATCTGGCACGGGAATTTGCTCTTTTGGATACTGAACTGTAAAGATCCCGTTTTGACGGTCGAAATAGTTTTCATCACTCGGCCCGATAGGTTCCCTTTGATTTCGAGAATCCAGCATATGCTGACCAGTGATTTCAAGACCTTTTTTTAAGGTCTTGACGGTGGTTTTTATGTTGCGCCAGTACTGCTTCATATCATCAAAAGTCTCCACATAGCACTTAATAAAACCAATATTATTGCAGCTGGGGTCAGATACTTCCAGCTTAAATTCATTAACTGATCAATTCTTAATCTCGGATAAGTCCATCGAATCCACATTTGTAGACCAATGAGTAAGAACGCTTTTCCTAACATCCAGAAAGCTCCCCAGATATTTCCAGCAATGCTTCCAGGTGTGCCACTTGTCCATTCGGCTAGGGTAAAAGATCCAATGTTTGGGAGTGGCGTATTCCAACCTCCTAGAAAGAGAATGACTGCGAGAAACGAAACCAAGAGCATCATGCCATATTCGCCCATCATCACAAAACTCCATCTGAGACCAGAGTATTCTGTATGGAAACCACCAACGAGTTCTGATTCCGCCTCAGGGATGTCGAAAGGTCCACGATTCGCTTCGGCTAAAGAAGCAATGAAGAAGATGATGAAGGCAAAAAAGAAAATCGGAGCCCTGAAAATGTTCCAAGTTAATATTCCACCAATCTCCGTAGTGTCAATACCTAATGCACTTATTCCAAACAGGTAGTTTTGTGCTTCTGAGTCGATTATATCCCACCAAATGCCCTGTTGGAACACGATTTCTTGAAGATTCAGTGTTTGCGAAACCATAACGACACAAACAACGGTCAGTCCAAGAGGGATTTCGTAAGAAATGATTTGCGCCACAGAGCGCATGGCCCCGAACAATGCATACTTACTATTTGACCCCCATCCGGCCATGAGAATGCCAATGATATCCAAAGAGACAATGGCAAGGAGGTAGAATATGCCAACGTCTGCTGCAGAGCCTGCAAATCCTGACGTTAAGGGTAAAACTGCAAAACCCGCAAAGACAGCAGTGAAAATCACAATTGGGCCGGGTTTAAAGAGTCGCTTGTCAGCGGCCAAAGGAACAATATCTTCCTTTTGGACTAATTTAAGTAAGTCAGCGACTGTTTGGAGCAGGCCATAATAACCCACTTCCATAGGGCCATAGCGGTCTTGTATAAAGGCAGAGATTTTCCTTTCGGCATACACCACGAATACCATATAGACTAGGAAAAATGTCAGGAAAAAGAGAAATGCGTACACGCTTAGTTCTGCCCTTGGTTATTACAAAGAAAACATATTTCTGCTTAAGAAACATCGATTCGCCTACCTAACTGGAAGACTATTAAAGAACAGCTTTTACAGGGGAAAGTTTAGCGCGTAATAACTGAATTATTCCCAGAGCTTATGAAGGGTTAATGGCACTTTAACTCCGAAAAAAAGCGCTGTGGCAGCTTCAAACGAAGGAGTGATGTCAGATACTAGAAATTCATTAGGAAGAGACCTTTTATGGGCAAGCAGATTGTTTTTCTTTAATAAATGATGTAAAGCTGCTGCGACAATTTCTGAAGAATCAATGACCTCAGTGTCTTGAGTATAGAATTTGCCTACATGTTTTTTAATCAAGGGGTAGTGAGTGCATCCCAAAATGAGTGCCTTGATATCATCTAGTTTGTCACTTTTTAAGTATTCTTCGATAATTGCTTCAGAGATTTCATTGCTATGAAAGCCTTCCTCAATCATCGGAACGAGTAGAGGAGTAGCAAGTGATCCAATTTCGATAGATGCGTCTTTCACCTTGATTTGATATTCATACACTCCCGAACCAACGGTTTGTTTGGTGCCAATCAGCCCGATTCTTTGTTGAGCATATTTTGAAACTACGTATGCAACGACCGGGTCAATTACATTGATAACCAAAGCTTTACTACCCACATACGCTTTAATCAATTCGTAAGCAGCCGCTGAGGCAGAGTTACATGCAATGAGGATCACTTTACACCCCTTCTCGAGTAAGACATCACATATCTTGATAGAATAGGCTTGAATAGTTGCCGCGGACTTGTCTCCATAGGGCAGGTGAGCAGAATCACCAAAATAGATCAATTGTTCATCAGGTAATAGGTGACTAACCGCATGGGCCACGGTAAGGCCACCCATACCGCTATCAAAAATTCCAATGGGACTGCTCGAATTCATTAATGCGAAGATATTTGAAACTCATCAATTACATAACGCACTTACCTCAAAATATTGAGTTACTTATTTCTCTAAGACTTAAGAGGTTAATTCAATTTGATTTTCAATCCATGAGAATCAACCTTGCTTTGTGATAAAGGGAAGATTGATGCTGGATAAAGGATAATAAAAAAAGCCTCATGCAATGAGGCTTTTTAAATGTGATCTGGCTGGGGTTCGAACCCAGGACCCTCTCCTTAAAAGGGAGATGCTCTACCAGCTGAGCTACCAGATCAACAAGTTTTTATGTCCGAATACCGAGTGATTTCCTTAATTCGGATTGCAAATGTAAGAGGTTCAAAATTAAATGCAAACGCAGGTTCTAAATTTATTTCACAAAATAGTTTATCGGGTTTTTCAAGCCCATAAAGTCTAACTTACATTGTCCTTGCGAGGTTATAAATGTACCGTTTCAAATGAGCATGTCCTGCAATCGCTGTGCTGTTAAATGTTGTGAAAGGTATGGGTGATGAAAATGTGGTAACTATATTCGTGCTGCAAAAAGTCGATATGACCTGACTTTTGACAGAAAAATTTGAGAGATACAAGGTTCACGCTACATGCTAAATAGGGTTTTTAGATTTACTTTACTGTTGACTTTTGGGGTGATCGCTTCATTACCTCGTCTCTTTGGCCAAGAGATTTCCAATGACTTAGCTGAAGCAGATTCGCTCTTCAAGGAAAGAAGGTATACGCAATCTTTGGAGCTATATGAGTCGATATATACTGATCATCAGCGCGCTACCCCTGCAATGCTTTTAAAAATGGCTTACAGCCAAGAGGCGATGGGGAACTTGAGTGATGCACTAGTCTATTTGCATGACTATTACAGAATTACTTCAGATAAGGCAGTTTTGAAAAAAATGAGTGACCTCGCACAGATCAATGGACTAGAGGGCTATGATTCAAATGACTTTCAGCGCTTCGTTAAAACTATTCAGGATTATAAGCCAATCATTATAGCAGTTTTACTGGCCTTGTGTTTACTGATTCTATCTATGATCTTTAGAAAAATTCGTAAACATCAGGAAAAATCGCCAGGCTTAGCGGTTGGTTTTGTTCTCGTACTATCATTAACGGTGTTCGTTGTTAATTTCTCAGGTCAGGCTGAAAAAGGTATTATTACAGCGACAAACTCCTACGTAATGTCAGGCCCTTCGGCCGCAGCAGAACTTATAGAAGTTATCGGTGAAGGTCATAAAGTAGAAATCCTGGATAAGAAAGACATTTGGTATCAAATCAAATGGAAAGAGAAAACGGCTTTTATAAGGGAGACTAACTTACAGGAGTTACGCTAACGGTCTACTTCCCCAAGGACAATATCAATAGAACCAAGAATCGCTATCATATCAGCGATCAGTCCTCCTTTTGAAAGCTCTCCTAGAACGGAAAGATTAACGAAGCTAGCGCCACGTGCTTTGCAACGATACGGAATATCTGATCGACCATCAGCTCTAAAAAAGAAGCCAGTTTCTCCCTTAGGATTTTCAGCCCTCACATAGAAATCTTGCGCCTTTGGACGGATCTTCTTTGGAACGGTCGCTCTTGGGTCGAAATCTCTAGTTCTTTTATGCTCACTAGTCAGCTTGCTTAGGCATTGCTCAATGATCTTAACCGATTCATAACACTCTTCCATTCTAACCCATGTACGGTCCCAGCAGTCGCCTGTTGCACCCATTTCGCCTTTGCCAACTGGAATATTGAAGTCAATTTCAGGGTAAACTGAATATGCATCTACTTTTCTTAAATCAAATTTCAAACCTGACCCTCGGAGCATTGGGCCAGTAACTCCATAATTAATAGCCAAATCAATGGGGAGTACACCTACATTGGCAGTCCGGTCAACAAAAATTTTATTCTGTAAGACCAGCTCTTCAAATTCTTTAAGCTTGGGCTTTATGTATTGACAAAACTCCGAGCAGCGTTCCTCAAAACCTATGGGAAGGTCATAGAATAAACCACCAACCCAGATGTAGTTATAGAGCATTCTTGCCCCTGAAGCCCATTCTAAAAGGCGAAGTATATGTTCTCTATCTCGAAGCATCCATGGGAAGGGGGTAATTGCCCCAATGTCCATGGCATAAGTACCTAAAGCGATAAAATGAGAGGCAAGTCTATTGAGTTCTGCAACAAGTACACGTATATATTCAATGCGTTTGTCAATCGTATTTTCGATCCCTAGCATTCGCTCTACTCCCATCACAAAAGCATGCTCAGAGTTCATAGCTGCCAAGTAGTCCATTCGATCTACAAATGGAAGGGTTTGATTATAGGGGAGACTTTCAGCGTGTTTTTCGAAGCAGCGGTGGAGGTAGCCCAAGTGAGGGACCACATCTACTATTTCTTCACCAGAAGTAATCACTTCTAGCCTCAAGACGCCATGAGTTGAGGGGTGTTGTGGTCCAATGTTGACAATCATCTCCTCGCGTTTCAAATCCTCAGGTTTGAACTTCTGAGGTTCTGACTTTTGCAAGTTTTGATTGTCGAATATGTATTGAACTTTGTTGGCCACTATTCTGCTACTTTAATCCCTCGGTAATAGGTTTGGTGTTCATAATCTTTTCTCAGCGGAAACCCATCCCAATCTGCTGGTAGTAGAATTCTTCGTAAGTCAGGGTGATTGTCGAAATGGACACCGTAAAGATCGAAGACTTCACGCTCTTGCCAGTCGGCTGTTTTCCATATTGATGTAAGTGTGCCAATGGTCGGTTGTTCTCGGCCAAGCGTCACTTTAATCATCAAATGATGATCATAAGGAATAGAGTACAAATTATAGATCACTTCCATTGTGCCTATTTCAACACCGTTATCTAAGCCAGTAATACAGGATAATGAATCGAAATACAGTTTTTCAGTACCATGTAGGTATTGCATGGCTTCAACCAAGCTATTGGAGTTTATTTCAATGCATTTTGGGGTAGCATTTTCATGCAATGCAACGATGAATTCTTCTCCGAATTTGTTTGTCAAGTTCGATATAATTTCTTCGAATATCACGCGTCAGGTTTGGCTAATAGATTCTCAATGGCTTTTGGTGCTACTATACTTTCTCCTTTTATCTTTTCCTGTAGTTTTAACAAACCACCTATCAATGCCTCTGGCCTAGGAGGGCAGCCAGGGACATATACATCCACCGGTATGATGCGGTCAACACCTTTTACCACATGGTAGCCATGTTCCCAATAGGGGCCTCCGCAATTGGAGCATGAACCCATTGAAATAACATAACGGGGTTCAGCCATTTGCTCATAAAGCCTTCGGACGCGATCGGCCATTTTAAAGGTCACAGTTCCTGCTACAATCATTACATCAGATTGTCTAGGACTCGCTCTGGGAATAATTCCTAGTCGATCTAAATCGTAAGGTGTTCCTGCAGTACTCATAAATTCAATGGCACAACAAGCAGTTCCGAAAGACATCGGCCACATAGAAGATAGCCTGGCCCAATTGATCAGGTCTTCAAATTTGGTGATAATGATACCACCTTGTCCCAATTTTTGATCTAGTAAACCCACTATCCTTTAAATTTCTCGTAAGCGCTGTTTGGTATTTTCGATTTGTATGCTGTGCTAACTGGTTGAGGTTTTACCCAATCCAAGTACCCTTTTCGCCAAGCATATGCGAGTCCCAAAGCCAATATAAAAATGAAGATGAACATTTCAGTAAGGGCAAACCAAGCCCATGACCAATTTGTGCTTTCAATTAATTCTTTATCTCCGAAGATGATGGCCCAAGGGAATAGATAGATGATTTCTACTTCAAATAATAAGAAGATTAACGCGACAAGGTAGAAATTGACATTGAATTGTCCCCAAGCTGAACCGACTGTGTCTTCGCCTGATTCGTAAGTAGTAAGTTTTTCGAAGTTCGGACGGTTAGGTCTTAAGAGTTTAGAGGCAGTTAATCCAACCACTGCGAAAACCAGCGCTCCAAGGATGAAGATCAATAAGGTTCCGAACTCAGATAAATTGGTTTGAATCATGCTTAAAAATTCAGCGGATCATGATGCTGAAAATGGCCGTTCATTTGTATTCGGTCTTTGGCACTTTCCATCTCGCGAATGAGCGGTATAGCTCTCTGGAGATGACTAATCATGTAAGACTGTCTTTTCGACTCGCTTACCATTTGGAGCATATCATATTCCTGCTCCAAAGATAAACCTAATTTATGAGCCAATTGAAATGAATTTGTCAACAGGTCTACATCTAAGGCCTCATCCATTTTTAGGATGGCGATGAGTTGTTTAGCCAAGCGCTTGAGTTCAGCCCATTGCTCGGGAGTATTATCTTGAATATTTGCTAGTGATTTTATTTCTCCACCAGAGTAGAGTTTACCGGGAGCTTTTTCGTCAAAGGAAAGGACCTTTATGGCGCTGATACACTTGGTAAAGATGTCCATTTCACCATCAGGGTATCTTTTTACCACTTCTAAAATCTCCATTTCAGAACCGTATTCTCTCATGTTCTCACCGAAAACGGGTATACCGAAAGTCTTGCCTTCATCAATGCATTCGTTGATAAGTTGTTTATAGCGTGGCTCGAAGACATGCAGGTTTAACTGTTCCCCTGGGAAAGCAGCTAATTTTAAAGGAAAGAAGGGTAAATACCGTTTGCTCATATTCACAAAGCTTTTGACTAAACAAAAAGCCCCAACAGGGGCTTTTTGTTTACATGTTTTTTACAATTTCTTCTCCAAACTCAGAACATTTTAGGAGTGTTGCTCCATCCATGAGCCTTTCAAAGTCATAAGTCACTCTTTTCGATGCGATGGCCGCTTCAAGGCCAGCGTAGATTAAGTCAGCAGCTTCTTGCCATCCCATATACTCAAACATCATAGCTCCAGAAAGAATTACTGATCCAGGATTTACCTTATCTTGGCCAGCATACTTAGGGGCGGTACCATGGGTAGCTTCGAAGATAGCATTACCAGTGATGTAGTTGATGTTTGCACCAGGTGCGATACCAATACCACCAACAATGGCGGCTAGAGCATCAGAAACATAATCACCATTCAAATTCAAGGTAGCGATCACAGAATACTCAGCGGGTCTCAGTAAGATTTGCTGCAAAAAGGCATCAGCGATTACATCTTTGATGATGACTTTATGGCCATCTTTTTCAATGATTTGCCAAGGGCCACCTTGGTAGTCAGTAGCACCATATTCATTTTTGGATAATTCGTAACCCCATGTTTTGAAAGCACCTTCGGTGTATTTCATAATATTGCCCTTGTGTACAAGTGTAACAGAGTCTTTCTTTTGTTCAAAAGCAAAGTCTATAGCACTTCTAACCAAACGGTGAGTTCCTTCTTCAGAAACGGGTTTGATACCATAGCCAGCACTACCTGGGAATCTTACTTTTTCGAACCTATCAGGGAAGTGTTCTTTTAAAAGCTTGCCGAATTTATCGCAATCTTCAGATCCTTTTTCAAATTCGATACCAGCATAAATATCTTCAGTGTTTTCACGGAAAATAACCATGTCGCAAAGACCGGGCTGTTTTACTGGAGAAGGAGTTCCTTCAAACCACCTCACTGGTCTGACACACGCATATAAATCTAATTCTTGTCGCAAGGCAACATTTAAAGACCTAATGCCACCACCTACAGGTGTAGTCAAGGGGCCTTTTATACCTACTAGGTATTCTCTGAAAGCGTCAAGTGTTGACGTAGGCATCCATTCGCCAGAGGCTTTAAAGGCTTTTTCTCCAGCTAAAACCTCTTTCCAATTTATAGATTTTTCAGACCCATAAGCTTTTGATACAGCATTGTCGAATACATGCTGAGCAGCAGGCCAGATATCGACTCCAATACCATCTCCTTCTATAAAAGGGATTGTTGGATTATTGGGTACGGTGAGTATTCCGTTGTTTATTGTGATTTTTTGTTTACTCATTCTGGGATGAATTAAAATGTGTTATTCTGTATATGACTGTAAGGTAACAATTTCCGATGCTTTATAAGTTTCGGAATTTACCTTTTAATTGAAAAAATCTGATTGAAACTTGACTAGTAGCTCTCTTTCTCGTTAGGAAAATCTTTTGACTTTACATCTTTGATGTAGTTACCTACTGCTTCGGTAATAATACTGCCTACATCTGCATATTGTCTTAAAAAGCGAGGTTTGAATTCTTTTGTAATGCCTAGCATATCGTGCATCACAAGCACTTGGCCATCGGTGTCAGGACCAGCACCAATACCAATAGTAGGGATGCTTATTTTCTCGCTCACTCGTTTGGCTAAGTCTGCTGGAATTTTCTCTAACACAATTGCGTAGCAACCACATTCCTCCAAAAGTTTTGCGTCAGCAATCAGTTTCTCTGCTTCATCTTCCTCTTTGGCACGAACAGCGTAAGTTCCAAATTTATAGATGGATTGAGGAGTAAGTCCGAGGTGGCCCATGACTGGGACTCCTGCACTTAATACCCTTAGGACCGACTCTTTAATCTCAGCGCCCCCTTCCATTTTTACAGAATGGGCACCAGATTCTTTCATTACTCGAATGACTGATCGGAGTGCTTCAGAGGAATTCCCTTGATAAGAACCAAAGGGGATATCGACCACAACAAATGATCTCGTCACAGCCCTTATTACAGAACTCGCATGATAGATCATTTGATCTAAGGTGATGGGTAAGGTCGTGCTGTGCCCAGCCATCACATTGGAGGCAGAGTCTCCAACTAGTATGATATCTACACCAGCTCCATCAATGAGTTGGGCCATGGAGTAGTCATAAGCTGTAAGCATAGAGATTTTCTCGCCCCTATCCTTCATAGCTTGTAACTGGTGGGTAGTTATTTTCTTTATTTCAGACTTGTGAATGGACATCTTGATAAAAATTAAAGGGATAAATATACACATTTACCCCTTCCATTTATTTGGTTGAATGAATCCTATTTCTCGTTGTAAACGTGAATATCTCTCTGTGGGTAAGGGATTGAAATTTTTGCTTTGTCTAATTCCTTCTTCATGTTTTCGATCATATCGAAATTCACATTCCAATATTCAGAAGTGTCTACCCATGCTCTGATCGTAATGTCAACACTGCTGTCTCCTAGATTTCCGACTCTTACGAAAGGAGCAGGATCTTTGTGAAATCTGCTATCTGCTGCAATTAAGCCTTGGATAATTTCTTTTGCTTTCTCGAAGTTATCACCATAGCCAATACCACAAACGTAATCCCATCGTCTAGTAGGCTCTTGAGTAATATTGGTAATGGTAGCGCCTGCCACTGCTCCATTAGGCATATAGATCACCCTGTTGTCAGGGGTTTTTAATGTAGTAGTAATGATCGTAATGGCTTGTACTGAACCAGTTTGCCCATTTACATTGATGACGTCACCATTTTTGAATGGTTTTAGAACAAGAATGAGAATACCACCTGCAAAATTGGCAAGGCTCCCTTGTAGGGCTAAACCTATTGCGAGTGACATACCTCCTAAAATGGCCACAAGACCAGTTGTGTCTGCCCCGAAATTGTTGATGACCGCGATAAGAAGTGCAATCATTAATGCAATTCTCACCACTCCTTTTAAAATAGGGAGTAGGGTAGGGTCAACGCCTTTTTTGATCAGTGCTTTGCCAAAAACATTTACTACCCTTTTGATGAGCCAAATTCCAATTACCAGAATGGCTATAGCGCCTAAGACTTGAAGGGCGTAACTGAGAATATCTCCAGAGTTAGCCTGCCATAATTCTTCTATTCTTTCCATGTTTGCTAATTAATAGTGTTATTAAAGTTTAGTACAAAAAGGCCGAATATTCGTCATCCAATTGAACATCAATGTGTTCTTGTATGGTAGTGCCTAGCTCAAAACCTTTGTAATCTACGGCAATAGGAAATCTTTTATGACTTCTATTGACCAGTACGGCTGTTTGAATTTTTGATACGCTCATTTTTAGGAAGGGATCCAATGCATAAATCATTGTTCCTCCAGAATTCAATACATCATCGATTACAATCAGCGTGAAATCTGAGGCTTCAGGTTGAGTGGAAAAACTTACTTGAGGTTGGCTCTTTGCAGATTTATCAATATCTATTCTGATGAGATGGATACGAATACTGGAAATTTTTTCAATCTCTGTTTTTAGTAATTTGGAAATTTTAACTCCGTTGGAGTCGATCCCAGCGAAAAATAACTCTTCCGCTTGATGGTTTTGTTCATAGATTTCATACGCCATCCTTCTGATAATTTGAAGAATGTCCGAATGCCCTAGAATTCGTTTTCTTGTTTCTTGCATTGATCTACTCAGGTATTGGCATCACCTTACTATCTTTAAAAGTAGACAGTATTACCATTGACTGCAAATTGTCTACCACCGTAATATCACTCACCCGCTCTAGCATTAGTTTCTGATAAGAAGAGATGTCTTGAGCGATTATTTTTAGTACGAAGTCAGCCGAGCCTGTTACATGATGACACTCTATCACTTCATCTATCTTGTTGATAGCGTCCATGAAAATTTCGATATTTTGCTTGTTATGACCTTTCAGTGTGGCATAAACAAACGTGCTCACGCCCATACCTATTTTGTCGGTATCAAGTTTAGCATGGTAACTCTTAATGATGCCAGAGTTTTCTAGCTTTTTTACACGTTCTAAAGTCGGAGCTGGAGAAAGCCCAATCTCTTTTGACAATTGCGCATTTGTGATTTTGGCATTGGCTTGGAGGATGTCCAAAATCTTGCGGTCGATCTTATCTAATTTTATATTTGGGTTCATAATATGTCAGATACAAAATATAATTCTGCTCAAAGGTAATATTTTCGAAGAAAATTTTACCGCTAGTTAAAAATAATCAAATGGCGACTTAGGTTTTCCTTTTAATTTCTTTTCGGAGGTCTCTTGCTTTCTCGTTGAGTTCGTCTCTTCTACGAGTGTTGTCTCTGATAATGGAGATTCTTTCAAGGGCACTATCGTATGCTTGATTACTTATATCATATTCAGCAAGATAGAGCTGAGAGAATAGGTAGTAACCCGATTCTTCTGATGCTGAGTTTTCAGAAAAATTGACTACTTGGTTGAAGTACTTTTGGGCTACTTCAACATCGTTTCGCTTTTTACTAATATGCCCTAGATAGAAGCTAGCATAACGACCACTGACTTCCTCATAGCCTGTCTGCCCCTCTGATATTCGTTTAAGTATCTCTTGTGATACACTTTCGGCCTCTTGATACTGACCTATTGTGTAAAGCATTTGTGCATAGAACCGATGGAAATAGGCGTTGTTCGGATACTTCTGAAACACTTGTTTCCCCAATCGTAAGGCATCATAAGTTTTCTGTTCCTCGAATGCTTTGATACGCATTAGGAAATAAATAGCCTCAATACGGGTGTAGAAAGCATTTTTTGATACCTCTTCCATTTGCTCAATACCCAATTGTTTATCTCCTTTTGGGAAAAACATTAGGATAGGTTTTAACATAGGGTAGTTTTCTCTCATCCAAATGGAGTAATAGTTGAAAAGAGCATCACCAAAAAGTATTTCAGGGCTGAAACTTTCGTTCCCCTTCGTTTTTTCTAAGTAACGTAATGCCCACTTTCCAGCTGTAGCAGCTCTTCCCCAGTTTTTCTTTTCTGAATAATACCTACCCTTGAACCCATATGAACCAGAGAGGAAGAAAGCTGCCTCTACATTGGTTTCATCTGCCTCAAAAAGTACTTCTGCCTTTACGATAGCGGTATCCATATAGGCTAGGAATTTATCACTTAAGAATGTTTCTGCATCAAGATTTGGCAGCATTTGCCACCAAGTGCTAATGCCCAAAAGGAAATAGGGTAATGGGTGTTCAGGGTATCGAAACTTCAACCACTCAAACTCTGTCTCTGCCTTGCTGAAATTAAAGTTGTACATGTTGTCTACCGCATCTGTGATTTCGATCTGCAAGGGCATGTTTTGCAATAGGTACTTACTACTATTGTTTGCGCTTTGCGCGGCTAAATTTTGGGTCAAGGCCAGTGCGGCAATGAAAGAGTATATGAGAAATTTCTTCACTTGCGGATATAAATTATTACAAAATTAAAGCCCTTCAGGTCATTTGCTATGAGTTGATACATTTTTATTAACGACCTCGTCCTATAATCGTACTTTTATCCAAAATAGTCTTCGATGCCGAGAGAATTTAGTTCGCTGGAACTGCGAGCCATAGAATGGGTGAGTTTTAATAAGAAACTCTTTTTTATTGTAATCTGCCTGATTGCACTGCTGTTACTCTACGTTCAACAGTCGTTTATTATTACTGAGATTGCCGCATTCAAGTTCCTTGAAGGGCCTGAAGCACTATTATTCAAGGTGTTCGCCAGCCTAAAGTTCTTCGCTATTCCGATAGTGTATGCCTTGAAATTCACGGTGGTTGGGTTTATACTTTGGACAGGTTGTTTTATGTGGGGGTATAAAGTTACTTACACCAAGTGTTGGCAAATCGCGATGATCGCAGAGGTCATTTTCTTTGTACCCACTTTACTGAAGATCTTTTGGTTTATGTTCATCAGCACCGATCCAAATTACTTTGAATACCAAGCCTTCTATCCACTCTCTTACATGAACTTCTTTGACTATCAAGAAGTGCCAAAGAAGTACGTTTACGCAAACCAAGCCCTGAACGTTTTTGAAATTGGATACTGGGTAGCACTCACCTATGGGGTTGATTTTGCTGCTAGGAAGAAAAAGTCCATTGCAAATGCGATAGTGCTTACCACCTATATCCCGTTATTTTTATTCTGGTTGTGGTTTAATATTAAGATTTCAGATTAGGCACGAGTGGTTCTATTAATAAAAATTAACGTCTAGCAAGCTATATTTTTACTATTTTCACGGCTCAAACGTGCAATAAATGACAGATTTTAAGAAGATCAATAATCTTACAGGCTGGGGAGTTTTTCTCGTTTCTTTGATTGTATACATATTGACCATTGAAGAAACCGCCAGTTTTTGGGATAGTGGGGAGTTCATTGCAATTGCCTATAAGCTAGAAGTGTCTCACCCTCCTGGTGCGCCACTTTTTATGCTCATTGGTAGATTGTTCTCCTTCCTGTCGTTTGGAGATGTAGCAGATGTAGCCTATTGGATTAATATGTCCAGTGTAGTTGCCTCTGCGTTTACCATACTCTTCTTGTATTGGTCGATTGTGATGTTAGGAAGAAAATTAATCGATGCGAAGATTGGAGAAGAGACTGACTATCAGAAGCTATTGTTAGCAGGAGCTGGCGCAGTTGGTGCACTGGCATTTACTTTTTCTGACTCCTTTTGGTTCTCTGCAGTAGAAGGTGAGGTATATGCCTTGTCGTCCTTTTTCACCGCCATCGTTTTTTGGGCCATCCTTAAATGGGAACTTGTTCAAGATGAAAGTAACGCCAATCGATGGTTGTTGTTCATTGCTTACATGCTTGGGCTGTCAACAGGAATTCACCTTTTGGGGCTTGTGACATTACCTGCTCTAGGCTTGATCTATTACTTTAAGAAATATAAAAACCCAACTTGGGTCGGAGGGATACTTGCTATTTTGGCAAGTCTCGGGCTTATCATTTTGGTCAACAACATTATCATACCAGGATTGCCAACACTAGCAGGTAAGTTCGAAATCACTTTTGTCAACACTTTAGGACTTCCATTCGGATCCGGTGCTTTATTCTTGACTTTAGCGGTAATCGCTACTATAATTTTTGGGCTTAAGTATACGGTAAAGAAGGATTGGGTCAATCTCAATACTTTGGTGCTTTCGATTGCCTTTATATTGATTGGTTACACATGTTATGCTGTGATTTTGATCAGGTCAAGAGCTGATCCGCCAATCGATCAGAATAACCCTGAAGATGTAATGACTTTTGTGTCATACCTTAAAAGAGAGCAGTACGGAAGTCGTCCGCTGTTAAAAGGCCAATACTTTAATGCCCCACAAATTAGTGCAGAACAAGGAGCTCCTAACTACTACAGAGCAGAGAATAGCTATAAGATTACCGACTACAAAACTAAAATAGAGTACGATCCTGAGTACACGACTATATTCCCTAGAATGTGGAGTTCAAACCCAGGACATCCTGAGACATACATGGCCAAAACTGGTCTGAGACCCGGAGAAAAGCCAAGCTTTATTGATAATTTGGCCTTTATGTTCAGTCATCAGATAGGGCATATGTACTTGAGGTATTTCATGTTTAATTTCTCTGGTAGAGAAAGTGATATTCAGAATGCTGACTGGATGGGACCACTGGATACTGACAAAGGTGTTCCAGAAACGATTAAGAATAATAAGGGTAGAAACCAATACTTTATGATTCCACTTTTGCTGGGCTTAATTGGCTTCTTCTTTCAGTTTAACAAAGACCCTAAGCGTTTGTCTGCTACCTTAATGCTGTTTATTTTGACAGGGCTAGCCCTTGTTATTTACCTGAATTCACCTCCTGTTGAGCCAAGAGAGAGAGATTATATCTATGTCGGTTCCTATTATGTTTTTGCCTTTTGGATCGGCTTTTCAGTCTTAGCGATTGGTAATGCCTTTGCCGAACGTGGAAAGAAATCATTGGTTATTGGCGCTATAGCCCTTGGTATGTTGGCGCCTATTATTATGGCTTCGGAAAACTGGGACGATCATGATCGATCGGGAAGATATTTATCAGTTGATTCGGCTAGAAACTTCTTAGCGTCTTGTGCGCCTAATGCGATTTTGTTTACTGGTGGTGACAATGATACCTTCCCGCTATGGTACATTCAGGAAGTAGAAGGATTTAGAACAGACGTTAGAGTAGTGGTACTGAGTTACTATCAGACTTCATGGTATGTGGATCAGACGGCAACCAAGATGAATGATTCTGAGGCATTCCCATATTCACTCACCATTGATAATTATAGAGATGGTACGAATGATGTCCTTTATATTGATGAAAATGGAGATTTTGCTGGTCGTGTCATCGACTTGCAAGATTACATGGATGTGGTGAAGAGGGATGTTGAACGCTTTAAAGTTGCTTTCCAATCCGGAACAACTTTAATGTCAGTTCCGACAGGGACTGGTTTAAATCTGAATGTAGATACCGCTAGAGTCCTTAATAGTGATCTAATTCCTGAGAAGTTGAAGAAGTATGTTACACCGTCAATGTACTTGCCATTTAAAAGGGATCAGGAGGGGAATCTTCAAAGCAGATTTATAGATAAGGGGCAAATGATGATGCTGGATTTGATTGCTAATAATAACTGGGAAAGACCAATCTACTTCAACTACACATCTATCAACTCTTTGAATTTTGATATTGATCCTTATTTGGTGCAAGAGGGTATGGCTTACAGGTTATTACCAGTTCAAAAGCCCAATAATGTGCGTGACCTTGTCAATACAGACTTGATGTATGACAACATGATGAATAAGATGCAGTTCCGTGGATTAGATGATCCTAAAGCGAATCTGAATGAGGACTACAGAGGGTTTATTCAAAACCACAGGTCTATGGTGACAAGTTTGGCGGATGCGTTTCTTTCAGAGGGGGATACTGCGAAAGCTAAGGAAGTACTTGATTTTGGTATGGAAAAGATGCCAGCCGAAGCTTCTCCTTATGATATCTCTTCTGTGGGCTTTGTTCAAGGATATTTTGATGTGGGTGAAACTGAGAGAGCCACCAAAATGGCAATGGAAATGGCGAGTCAGTTTGATTCCGAGGTCACTTATCTGCAGGAAAAAAATAGATATACCAGAGAGTTTTCAATTAAATCGAGGGGGCTTAGGTTCATAGAGGCAGTGTTAACAGGCAATGGAAAAGCCGCTGAGGCGGATACCGTTCGCCAGATGCTTAATGCTCAGAATGTGAGATTGGGTATGGATAGGGCTGATTTCTGAAAATATAATGACATAAAAATATAAGAAAGACCTACTCACTGAGTGGGGCTTTTTCTTTTTCAAGAATCAAGAAGAGATCGAGTGCTTCATCGGCATTGTCAACAAGTAAGTAATCTTCGTGGTTGATCTCTGAGACCAAACCCGTATTGGCCGAATTCAGCTTATTCCTATTCATTCTATTTAAGATGTCATAGGGTATTCTTAAAAGTGCAGTGGGTAATCTGTATTGTAGGTTGAAGATGTCAAAACGCGTTATACGTTCAACAGAACGCTTATTTTCTTCGTAATAAGCCATTACTTTTTCGTTGCCACCAACCCCTTTCATGACTACTTTATCAAAATACTTCTTTGCAAGATCGGTTAACTCGGTCGCAGTATATTCTCTGACATGCCAAGGATTTCGGCTTAGTGTTTTTTTGATATTCGGAGTAGTTAGCACTGCTTTTCCTCCAGGTTTCAATACCCTGAAGATTTCAGCGAGAAAGTCGCCATCTGCTTGTACATGCTCTATCACTTGGAAGCTCACAATCGTATCAAAGCTGTTGTCAGCGATATCCGTAAAAGGAGGGAATACTGCTTGCCTAAAGTCCAGCGTAGGATGCTTTGACTTTAGCGAGTCAATTACGTCATGAATTTTATCTAGGGCAACAAAGCTTTGGGCTAAAGGAGCCAATAAATCAACACCTCTACCTTCACCACAGCCTAATTCCAATAAGTCGCCTTTGATATAAGGCTTAGCCAAATAATAAGCTTTCAGTAATCGTTGATGAATCGGATTATCCGAAGGAATACTGTCAGATGCGATTTCAGTTGTGTAGGTAGCCATCCTTTGATTTTGGCCAAAAATAATCTATTTGACCTAGAAACGATGAATTCCAACAATTTTGTTCTGCTGCAGTCAAATTCTATATACATTTGAAATTCAACTTTGATCATGAAACGTCTCAGTTTAATATGTCTCCTTTTAGTTTTGGTTTCTGGGCTAATGGCCCAAAGCAGAATGAGTTCTGCTGAAATCAGCTATCTCTATAATCAGGAACACGAGTTTATAACGCAATACAAAGTTGCCTCGAATGGCGATAGGGTAAAGGTTTACCTAAGGTTTATCTTGAATAGCGGTAATGTCAAAATATCTGATTACCGGTTGTCATATGATATTAGGGCTAGTTATATCGATGAGAAAACGATTAACTCTGGAGTTGTAATAGACTCGACCAACGTACTAGAGATAGCGTTCCGTCAGTATGTTTACTCCTTTGAGTTTGACAAGCAAGCCAATGATAACCTTGTCGTCATAGATTTCTATAATACTGTTCGCGACAAACATTTTAGTCTTGATATACCTTTAAAATTTAAAGATCGGACTCACACACCTTTTTTGCTTTTTCAAGCCGATAAGGAAATCCCATACTTCGATAAATACATTAACCAGGATTACCCAATCAGGGTGATCAATGTGTTCGACCCAGCCGATAGGTATGAGATTAATGGGGTGAATAGCAATAAGCTCGTTGCCATGCCGCCATTTGATGATACTGAAATGTTGGTGGCAAGCGATATTCCTATGGATACACTTTATGGCGTTACAAATGGCGAGGAGTTTAGGTTTTATAATAATGGCTTCCACACCATACGATCGTCCTCTTCAGATATGGCATTAGGTATACTAGTTACCGATGCAGTACATCCATACTTCGATAATTATAGAGATCTTATGGATCCTTTAATTTACATAAGTACCAATGATGAACTGAAAAAAATGAAAACCGCTTCAGATGGTAGGCAAGCGTTTGAGGAATTTGTAAATAATAGCATTTCTGCCAACGAACAGATTGGAAAAGACTTCGTGAAATACTACTACAGAAGGGTTCGAAAATCTGCAAGGTTATTTTCCGAGAATCAAGATGGGTGGAAGACTGATCGAGGCATGATATATCAAATATTTGGTAATCCAGCTCAAGTATTCAGAAATGAAAGTACCGAACTTTGGGTATACCCTTCAAGTTCGGGAGGGAGATTAAGATACATATTCGATATTATTGTTGAAGATGGTATTATTAAACATAAATTGATCCGAGCTAATCGCTATCGAGAGAATTGGATGCGAGCTGTTACACAATGGAGATCAGGAAGAATAATTGAATAAATGCAATCAAAATCATCGTCAGACTTCATTTACGGTACTCGTGCTATCATTGAAGCTATAGAATCAGGAAAAGAGGTAGACAAATTATTCGTTCAGAAGGACGTTAAGAATGAGTTGTCGTCCGAGCTCTTAAAGTTGTGTAGAGATTTATCTATTCCAGTGCAAAGAGTTCCGATAGAAAAGCTTAACCGTATTACCCGAAAGAATCATCAAGGGGCTATAGCCTATATTTCTTCCGTAGTTTTCGCTTCATTAGAGAATTTAATTTCTGAGGCATACCAAAAAGGAGAGACGCCATTTTTTATCATGCTTGATAGAATTACTGATGTGAGGAATTTCGGTGCAATTGCCAGGACTGCAGAATGTGCAGGGGTACATGGCATTATTGTACCCAGTAGAGGGGCCGCTCAGATTGGTTCGGATGCGATGAAGACCTCCACAGGAGCACTCAACCATATGCCGGTCTGTCGTGCAGAAAACCTCAAACTCACGATAAAGAATTTGCGTGAAAATGGAATTCAAGTGATTGCTTGTTCTGAAAAAGCAGCAGATACTATTTACCAAATGGACTTTTCTGTCCCAGTTGTTTTATTGATGGGTTCTGAAGAAGATGGAATTTCTGCAGAGTATTTAAAGCTTTGTGATCATCAGGCAAAACTTCCAATAACTGGAAAAATCCAATCATTAAATGTTTCTGTAGCGACAGGGATTATTACTTACGAGGTGGTCAGGCAGCGATCTAAGTAAACTGCTCACCCTTACCTTTTGCATCATTTAAAAACTCACGGAATTTTTTCTCTGCGTCCTTCTTACAAATCAAGATGACATTATCTGATTGAGTGACTAAGTAACCGTCTAAGTCCTGCGCAACAATCAGTGTTTCTTTGGGTCCCTTAATGATACAGTTTTCGGAGTTATATAGCAGGGCATTGGCATCAATGACATTGTCATTATCATTTTTTTCTTGCATATCATGCAAAGAATCCCAGCTGCCTAAATCTGACCAATTGAACTCTCCTTTTACCATGTATACATCAGAGGCCTTTTCCATTATGCCAAAATCAATTGACACACTTTTGCATTGCGCATAAGCGGTATCAATAAATTTTGCTTCTTGATCGGTATAGTAGGCGCTAGAACCTTCTTCGAAGATCACCGCCATATCTTTCAAGTAAGTATGGAAAGCTTTTGTGATCGTATCAATTGACCAAATGAATATCCCTGCATTCCAAACAAAATCACCGCTGTCGACAAATTTTTGCGCCAATTCCAATTCAGGTTTTTCTGTGAAGGTTTTGACCTTTTTAACTTTCTTCAAAGGACTGGAATGATACTGAATATAACCGTAGCCAGTTTCGGGTCTTGTCGGTACGATACCGAGCGTAATAAGCTTTTCTGAGTCTTTAGCTGCTTTTAAAGCCGTCTTAATATTGTCTTCAAAGATGTTGTCTCTGAATATTACATGATCTGATGGAGCCACAATCATAACCCCTTCAGGGTCTCGCTGTTGTATCTTAAAAGCAGGATAAGCAACTGCCGCAGAAGTATTTCTGCCGATAGGTTCTAATAAAATTTGGTCATCAGCGAGCTCCGGTAGTTGCTCTTGGACTAGGCTTTTGTAGCGTTTATTAGTAACGACATAAATATTATCGCTAGGAACGATATTCAAGAAACGATCAAAAGTCATCTGAATTAATGAACGTCCAGTTCCAAGGATGTCTAAAAACTGCTTTGGTTTATCGGCACGGCTGTATGGCCAAAATCTACTCCCAATACCACCAGCCATTATCACTAAATAGTTATTTGCCATGTTAAATTATTCCTTCGTTTATTAAATCACTAATGTGTAAAAAACCAACGACTTTTTTGTTTTCAATAATAATCAATTGATTAATGTCATGCTCTCGCATTTCATTTAAGGCGCGCAGAGCATATTCTCCTTTATCGATGGTTTTCGGATTACTTGTCATTACCTGACCAATTTGTAGCCCCGAAAAGTTGTCATGCTTCTCTAACATTCTCCTTAAATCTCCATCCGTGAAAATACCGACTAACTCGTCCTGATCGTTTACAACGGCTGCTGCGCCAAGGCGTTTCTTGGAAATGATTAAGATACTATCCTTCACCAAGTCATTTTGATGGATGATTGGTAGTTCGTTCTTAGGGTAAATGTCATCAACTTTTAGATAAAGCTGCTTGCCTAAAGAGCCACCAGGGTGATATTTGGCAAAGTCTTGCGCTGTAAAACCTCTGGCTTCTAAAAGGCATACCGCCAGTGCATCGCCCATAGCCATGTGGACTGTTGTACTTGAAGTAGGTGCTAAGTTATTGGGGTCAGCTTCTTTATCGACAAGTGCTTTTAAAACAAAATCTACATGTTTTACAACATAGCAATCGTTATTGCTCACTAATCCAATTGTTTTAACCTCAAGCCGCTTGAGCAATGGGAGAAGAACTTTAATCTCTTCGGTGTTACCACTTTTAGAAATGCAAAGGACAATATCCTCTTGCCTTATCATTCCAATATCTCCGTGGATTGCATCTGCGGCATGCATAAAAATGGAGGGTGTTCCTGTCGAGTTGAGCGTTGCAACGATTTTATTCGCGATGATGGCACTTTTACCCATACCTGTGACAACCAAACGGCCCTTCATGTTCAGGATTTCAATCACAGCTTGCTCAAAATCATCATCAATGTACTGAACTACATTCTTAATGGCTTCCGCTTCTTTGAGAAGTGTTTCTTTGGCTATTCTTTGGATATTTTTCTGTAACTTCAATTCAGGCATTTTTTAAAGTCTAAGTAAAGATAAGCATTGGACTTTATCCTTTTAAGAATGCTTAAATTAATATGATAAGTGAAGAAGAAATCCGAGGAACCCTCAAAAAAGTCTTCGGTTACGACAATTTTAGAGGTAATCAAGAAAAAGTAATCCAAAACATACTTCAAGGCAAAAACACTTTTGTGATTATGCCGACAGGTGCGGGGAAGTCAATGTGCTATCAAATGCCCGCCATAGTTCAAGAGGGTACAGCGATTGTTATTTCTCCCCTCATTGCTCTGATGAAGAATCAGGTAGATCAACTTAATGCCTTTGGAATAAATGCAAGATTTTTAAATTCAACGCTTTCTAAGTCAGAAATTAATAGAATCCGAAAGTCTACTCTCCTAGGAGAGGTGAAGTTACTGTATGTAGCACCTGAATCGTTGACAAAGGAAGAGAATGTTGAGTTCTTGAAGAAGGCCAACGTATCCTTTGTGGCTATAGATGAAGCCCATTGTATTTCTGAATGGGGCCATGATTTTCGTCCTGAATACAGACGAATTAAGTCCATCATTAGCCAAATAGGCGATATTCCCATAATTGCATTGACGGCTACTGCCACACCAAAAGTTCAATTAGATATTCAGCGCAACCTCAACATGGAGGAAGCAGATCTTTTTAAGTCTTCATTTAATAGAGATAACCTGTATTACGAAGTAAGACCGAAGAAGAATGTTAAGAAGCAGCTAGTAAAATTTATACGTGAGAACATTGGTAAGTCAGGCATTATCTATTGCTTGAGTAGAAAGAAGGTAGAAGAAATTGCTGGGTTCTTACAGGTCAATGGAATAAAGGCCGCACCATATCATGCTGGTTTTGAGCCATCCGTTCGGATGAAAAACCAAGATGACTTCTTGAACGAAGAGGTGGATGTAATCGTAGCTACCATTGCCTTCGGAATGGGCATAGATAAGCCAGATGTTCGTTTTGTGATTCATTATGATGTTCCAAAGTCATTAGAAGGCTATTATCAAGAAACTGGACGCGCAGGAAGGGATGGGCTTGAAGGCCAATGCATTATGTTCTATAAGTATGAGGACATAATGAAACTTGAAAAATTCAATAAGGATAAACCAGTTACTGAAAGAGAGAACGCCAAGGTGCTGCTCGATGAGATGTCATCATATGCCGAGTCGGCTGTATGCCGGAGAAAGCAATTGCTTCACTATTTTGGTGAAGAGTATGATGATGCGGCTTGTCGTGCTTCAGGTCTTTGCGATAACTGTCGTTATGAAAGAGAAAGCTTTGATGGTAAAGATGAGATTGTCACAGTTATTAAGACCGTAGAACAAACCGGAGAAAGATTTGGCACAACCCATTTGGTAAATGTAATCCGAGGTTCACAAAACCAATACATTAAAAGTTATGGCCACGATCAATTGGAAGTTTACGGCATAGGTAAGGGTCAAGACGAACACTTTTGGAAGTCCCTTGTTCGTCAAACTTTGCTGAATGAATTCCTTCAAAAAGATATAGAGAACATTGGAGTGCTAAAACTCTCACAGAGAGGGAAAGACTTTATCAAAAAGCCATTTAGCGTTGATATAATCAAGGACCTTGATTTTAGTGATGTCGATAAAAAGGAAGATGAGAATAATGAATCTCAGGGCTCATCTCAAATTTATATTGGCAACTCTTACGACAAAACCCTTTTCGAGCTCTTAAAAACAGAAAGAAGGCGTATTGCCCGAGATAGAGATTTGCCCCCATACGTAATAGTGCAAGATCCTTCGCTTCAAGAAATGGCGACCACCTATCCAACTACAGCTGAGGCCTTGGCGAATGTCAACGGCATTGGGATGGGTAAAGTGCAGAAGTTTGGTCAGAGCTTTTTAGAGTTAATCAAAAATTATGTTGAGGAGAATGATATTGGTATTGAGGATGTGGTTGTAATAAAAACTGCCGGCTCAAAATCAAAAAATAAGATATATATTATTCAGCAAATCGACCGGAAGATTGATCTTGAAGAGGTTGCTGAAGGCCAAAGCTGGTCGTTGAACGAGCTGATCGATGAAATGGAAATCATATGTTTTGCCGGTACTAAGCTAAACATCGATTACTACCTAGAACATATTTTAGATGAGGACAAGCAAGAAGATATCATGGATTATTTCTTGAGTGCCGAGTCTGATGATGTTGACGATGCTTTGGACGAATTTGAAGATGATGATATCGCTGAAGAAGATATGCGATTGATGCGCATTAAATTCATTTCCGAGTACGCAAATTAATTACCTTTATCCTTCAAAATTTAGATTTCATGAACATCCTGATTTTAGGAAGTGGAGGCAGAGAGCATGCTTTCAGCTGGAAGATTGCTCAAAGTCCACAGTGTGATAAATTATATATAGCACCAGGAAATGCTGGTACTGCTACCATTGGACAAAATGTCAATATTGGGGTTAATGACTTCGATGCCATTGGCACATTTGTGAAAGAAAATGAAGTTGACCTCGTTGTGGTTGGCCCAGAAGATCCCTTGGTAAATGGTATTAGCGATTATTTCAAAGCCGATGGTGAATTGACCAAGGTAGGATTAATAGGGCCATCTAAAGCGGGGGCTGAATTAGAGGGTAGCAAAGACTTCTCAAAGAAGTTTATGGAACGGCATAACGTTCCAACCGCCAGATCGATGACTTTTACTCGAGAAACTCTTGAGGAGGGACTTAATTATGTTTCGAGTCACCCAACCCCAGTTGTTCTAAAGGCAGATGGTTTAGCAGCAGGAAAGGGAGTGATCATTGCAGAGACACATGAACATGCACGCGAGACCCTAAAGGAGATGCTTGTCGATGCGAAATTCGGAGAAGCTTCGAGTCGCGTGGTAATCGAGCAATTCTTGGAAGGTATCGAGCTGTCGGTGTTCGTTTTAACCGATGGAGAGAGCTATAAGATTCTTCCTGAAGCGAAGGACTATAAACGGATAGGAGAACAAGATAAAGGACTTAATACTGGAGGTATGGGCGCTGTCTCACCAGTTGCTTTTGCAAAGGGTGACTTTATGAGTAAAGTCGAGGAGCGCGTGGTTAAGCCTACCGTTGCAGGCCTGAAAGCGGACAACATTGACTACAAAGGATTTATATTTATCGGGTTAATGAATGTTGGCGGCGATCCGTATGTGATCGAATATAACGTGCGTATGGGAGATCCAGAAACACAAGTTGTATTACCTCGAATCAAATCGGATCTGGTAGATTTATTGAAGGCGACAGCTCATGGGACCTTAGATGAAACGGATTTCGAAGTTGATCATGATGCTGCTACCACTGTGGTTATGGTAGCTGGTGGTTATCCCGAAGCCTACGAGAAGGGGGCATCAATAAAAGGGATTAGTCAGGTCACTAATGCAACAGTATTCCATGCAGGTACAAAGTTTGGGGAAAATGGAGATATATTGACCAATGGAGGTCGCGTAATAGCGGTGACTGGTCGAGGGAATTCAGTAGCAAAAGCCCTTGAAAATTCTTATACTGGCATAGCAAAAATTTCTTGGAAAGACGAGTATCACAGAACTGATATTGGCCAAGACATTTTGCAATTAATCAATTAATTAGATTCAAAGCCCTAATTGGGCATGTATTACCTATGAGCTGTAGCTGTGGCGTGAGTGTTGATGGAAAAACAGCCGGGTGCAACAATAATGGTGGATGCTCCACTGGAGGTTGCAATAAACTCAACGTATTTGATTGGCTTTCCAACATGGACATTCCCGTCCAAGAGAAATTCGATATTGTAGAAGTGCGTTTTAAAAACGGAAGAAAGGACTTTTATCGTAATGCTTCAAATCTCGACTTGGTAACTGGAGAAGCTGTCGTAGTTGATGTACAAGGCGGACATCACCTCGGTTATGTTGCTATGCAAGGCGAATTAGTTCGATTGCAAATGAAGAAAAAGAAGGTGCCTGACGATGATGAGATTCGGAAAGTTTATCGAAAGGCTACACTCAGTGACCTTGAAAAGTTTGAAATGGTAAGGAAGCGTGAAAACCCTGCGCTTTATAGAACCAGAAATATAATTATTGAGCAAAAGTTGGGCATGAAACTCACCGACATTGAGTTTCAAGCAGATAATACCAAAGCAACATTTTATTACTCAGCAGAAGAACGAGTGGATTTTCGTGAATTAATCAAGGTTCTTGCAGGCGAATTTAAAATTCGTGTCGACATGCGACAGATTAGTTTGCGTCAAGAGGCCAGTAGGCTAGGAGGTATAGGCTCTTGCGGTAGAGAATTATGCTGTTCCACTTGGTTGACCGACTTTAAAAATGTTTCTACTTCAGCCGCACGATACCAGAACCTTAGCTTGAATCCAAGTAAATTATCAGGTCAGTGCGGTCGTCTCAAATGTTGTCTCAACTATGAGCTAGAAACGTATATGGATGCCTTAGAGGATATTCCTGAGATAAAATCCCTAAAGACTAAGAATGGCGAAGCTCGACTTCAGAAGACAGATATCTTTAGAAAGTTAATGTGGTTCAGTTTTGACCGCGACAATAACTGGCACCCAATATCAACTGATCGTGTGAAGGAGATCATAGCCATGAATAAGGCAGGTGGCGTTCCTGAGAGCTTAACTTTAGATAAGATTGAGTTAATTATTGGAGACAATAGAATCAACAAGGACCTTGAGCAAATGGACGAAAAGTTCAAGCGCAAGGATACTGGGTCTAAGAAAAGAAGGCCAAATAAGAATAGAAACCGCAATAAGAAACCAGGGGTAATTCAAGCTAAAGGAGGTCAGCAGCCAAAGAACGAGACTGCAACGCAGCCTGAGACCAAGGAAAAAGGACCAAATAAGCCTAGCGGCAATAGAAATAAGAAAAGACGTTCCCCAAACAAAAAAACTAGTAATGAATAAGTCTCAGGTAACTTTATTGGGGCTATTGATACTACTTATTGTTGGCTGCGATACTGAAAGGGTCTATGAATCTGATTATGATTTTGAAGGGCAAAGCTGGCACATGGATACCATCCCAAGTTTTGAGTTTGAAATCGATGAAGTCGCCAATAATGATGTGTCCTTGAAGATTAGAAACAGCCTAGACTTTCCATTCAGAAACTGTTATATGACTTACTATCTGGAGGACAGTGCTGGCAACGTTCTGTCATCTGACTTAGTCAATTTTAAGTTATTTGATGAGACTACAGGTAAGCCTTTTGGCAAAGGGAATAGTGTTTTTCAACATAGAGAGACCATCCTATCGCGTTATGTCTTTCCGGCCTCGGGTACCTATCGACTTCGAATCGCTCAGTACATGCGGAAGACTACTTTAGAAGGTACCTATTCGATTGGGGTACGTATAGAGGAATCAAATTAGGACAGCAACTTACTTTCTTCAGTAAATCGTTTGAGTTTATCTTTAATTTTGTCTTGGTGCATCCAGTATTCACGAGAGAAAACCATTGCTGTGGGCCATTTTTTTGCGCTCAGATGTGATGGTCGATAAACGAATACTTCTTTGGAAGATAGACTGTTGTAATAATAATCGTCATCGGTAAATAATAGGCCAAGGTGCTTTCCATTTTCTTTGAGAGAAACATCGGCAAAGGGGTCGTGATAGGCTAGGTTTACAGATAATTCACTTTCCCATACACAAAACTTGTTTTTCAGAAACCAATCGGTTCCAAAATTAGATTCTTTTGGCATGTTAGGTTTAAACTCATTAGCTGAAACATCATGTGCGTATTGTAAATAAGCTTTAAGTAGTTTTGGTCCATCATTTTTCACTTGATCAACCTTCAACTCACTAGGTAGGATAGAAGTAATGACAATCACTTTCTCCCTTGCTCGGGTAATGGCTACGTTTAGCCTGTTTTCACCACCCGTCTGGTTGAGGCTTCCAAATTGTGCCGATAACTTGCCTTTGCTGTCGGGTGCGTAAGCTATTGAAAAGATGATTATATCCCTTTCGTCACCCTGAACGTTCTCGATGTTTTTGACGAAAAGGTCACGCGCATTACTCAAACCAACCGCTTCGAGTTTATCTAAGATTAGCGCTTGTTGCGGGGCATTAAATGTGACAATTCCGAGTGTGTGGCTAGACTCTTGCTCAGCAAAGGTTTTAACGATCGTTACAATACGATCGGCCTCAACATGATTTTGTTGTTTATCCCAAAGACCATCTACTTTTATGTAGTCTATTGCTGGTTCAGTATTATTAACCCGGTGAAAATCTGGCAATACTTTTAGTTTACCTTTATAGAAATGCTGGTTTGAGAAGTCAATGAGCGACAGCGAATTACTTCGGTAATGACCTTTTAAGTCCACTAGCATTAAATGATTATTGGCAAGTTCGAGAAGAGAATCTACTTCCAAAGCCATGTCCTCTTGTTCATCCTCCCAACGCACCCTGTATAGATCATTTGGCCTAAGTTGTTGACTGTCGCCTGCAATTACTACTTGTTTGCCTCGATATATCGCGGGCAGGCCTTTTTCGGTAAAGCATTGGCTAGCTTCATCAAAAATAACGAGGTCAAAGAAGGGTTCCATTGGGAATAAGGCTGATACTGCTTCTGGAGAAGCGAGCCAGCAGGGCACAAGGTTAAATAGCTCATGTTCGAAGTTGGAAATGAGTTTTCTCAAAGGCCAAATCTTCTTCTTCTTTGTGACTTGATGTTTTAGGTCTCTGTAAGTGACTTGGTTGTTGAGGCGATTGAACTCTAGCCCTTCATAAGTTCTTTCTTTGGCACGCTGAAGTAAAATTGAGGCACTGGCTTCAGATTTATCTAGGACGGCTTGCTGCAAATCCTCAATTCTACTCTGAAATTTCAATGTGGACACATCGGTAAGTATTGGGTGTTTATTCTCAATGTGATTGATCCAAGCCAAACGAAGACTATTATCAAGCAGCTTGATGGCATCTTCCTTATTGGCGACACCGTAATCGATTAATTTGTCTGTTGTAGCACGTTGTGCTTCAGTGAACGATGCTCTAATTTTATCTAATGCGACCAGTAGGTCAAAGTCTTGTCTGGCGCTGGTTTTCAATGCACTTCCATAGTTAGCATCCGACAACATGGTGTCTATTTGCCTTGGAAAGATGTATTGATTCCAAAGAGATCGCCTATGAGGAAGTTCTTGAAGCACCTGACTAATTACTTTCAGTTTATTTCCGAATATCTTGGCTGATGAGTTTTTTAAAGGGAAGAACTCTTTGAAATTGGCGAAGGAATCGAAGTGAACTTTGGCGCTAATGGCCAGTTCCATGCGATCAATCCATGCATTGATTACGACCTGATCTGATGACTTAGGCACTTCGTTAATCCAGCCAACTCCCTTTAATTTAGTGAGCTGATGTTGAAGGTTTAGTCGATTGTCAATACGTGCAGTAAGTACTTTGAGAGCCGTTTTGTCGTCTCTAAGGTTATTGGCCACTAAAATTCTAGCAAGCCTTAGCTTTTCTTTCGAGAACCTCCATTTTAATGACCTCCAAAGGGAGTTCTTAGCATCGCTTCGCTGTTTTAGAATGACTTGTACTTCACCGATCTCATGGGGCGGGATACTCTGTTCTACTCCATGTTCGACAAAACAGGAATTGATTAGTTTTCTTGTGTTTTGGAGCCAAAGTAATCCGGCACTTTCGCTTCCAAAAACGACCATGGGTTTAAAAAGCTTGAAAGTTTCCTCCTCTTTCAAGAAGGTTTGCATTTCCGTGAGGCGCTCTAAATTTTCACTGATGGTACGACAGTCATCATAGTCAACTGTTTCTCCAACGATGGTGGAAACTTCTTTCGTCAACCGAGTGGCTTCTTGAGGTATCTCATCAAGGTATTGCAGAATTGTCTGTAAATCGGTGGATCCAAATCCAGCAAAACTGACTCGACTCGACCAAGGGTGCGTCTCAACATTAAGCGCTTTGGCGTAATCAAAGTATAGGCTCAACTCCCGTTTAAAATCTTTGAGTTCATCAAAGTGAAAGTCGCTGAACTCTTGTACTAAGGAAACTGCGGCACCATCTTGATTTGATGTGAGGTATAGTTCTTTTACTGATAGGCCACAATCACTGGTGTCAAACAAGGCCTTTTTATACTCATCTAATGACGCTGTGATGTCTTCAATAGTGAGACTGGCCTGCTTAAAAGCCCTATCTAATTGTAAAGCATCTAGACTCGTATTGCTTCTTTTATAATCTTGAAGTTGCTCTATTTGGTTAGCCAACTGGTCGTAAATAGCGCTCCTGTCTGATTTGAAATCATGCACAAGGGTCGCGAAGTCTTCGGCTTTGATGGATTTTAATCGATTATATACAACATCTAGTGCAGCGCGTTTCTGACTAACGACTAAGACTTTTTTTCCTCTGGCAATGAAATCGGAAATGAGGTTACAAATAAGTTGGGATTTTCCTGTTCCTGGTGGTCCTTGAACTACTATGGAGTTTCCTTTTTTGACTGCGTTCAGCGCATTTTCCTGATAGGCATCTAGGGCAAAAGGGGTGAAGGTTTCGTAGGCATTGACATTACTCAAAAAATGCCTCGTAGGATCGAAGTCCGTAGCGCTAATGTCTGGCTGGTTGAGGCTTTTACTTTCAAAGAAGTGATCTAGGCTGTTATCCTTAACCTGATCTATCATAAAGTCATAGTCAGGTACCAGATAGGAGTCTGCTTGAGGAAAAATGCCAAGGACAGCCTGCATCTTAATACTTACTTCACCTTCTTCAAGCTTTCCCGCAAAACCTTCTTTATTTTTTGAAGTAAAGGACTCTAGTTGACTTCCATAAAACTCTCTGCTAAAACGAATGTCAATGGCACTTTCTCTCAATTGCTCATAGAGCATGTTTTTGAAGGCTGTGCTTTCTTTATCATAGCCATCGAAAGTGAATTCGACTAACTCATCCGCTAGGTCGATCTTATTATAATGGGCGAAAGCCAGAAGTAGACTTTTATTAAAACTGATATTAACGTCCTTCTTTGTGCAAATAACCCAGTTCTTCCCGTCTTGATCGAGTGCTACTGGGAAGAAGCAAAGAGGGGCCCTGAGTGTCGTACCATCATTGAATTTACCCTCTACAAAAGGCCATCCCACATATAAATCACGTGCACCACTTTCTTGAAAGATAAACTGCTCTCTCCTCTGAAGTTTCTTAAGTCGGGTCGAAAGCGTATTCGATTTTTCATCACGGGCATCTGTGATGGGAATCAGATTGACCTTTGGTTTACGGGCAATAACTTGGTCTACTAAATCCCAAGAAGGCGATCCATTGACATGATCAAGGTCATGGAGATCAATAAACTGTTCACCATTCAACCTAAGCAGTAGCAAAGAACGATTGTTGCCCGATAGATTGGTCAACCTCCTTTGATACGTCTTAAGAATCTGCTGCATGTAGAAAATTAGTGATTAGTTATCAGTAAATGGTAAACAGTATTGTGATAATTGATCTTCTGGATGATAAACCCCTGCTTACTAGTTTCCGATCACTGGTTACTATTTCTGAAAAGGCGAATCTGGTTCTTTGGCGAAGACATTAAAAACAATATTGTCCATTCTGCCTGGCATCCATTTATTCAAGAAGACTGCTAGTTTGCCTTGCGTGGTAAATACAATGTCGCGCTTTCGTTTTTTGATTGCTTTGATAATGCCATGCGCTACTTCTTCTGCTGTCATCATTTTCCCTTCGTCACGAGGTGAGTCGCCTTGTGAAGTACCGTCAGCAGTTAAGGCAGCATTCCGAATGTTGGTGCCTGTAAAACCTGGGCAAGCCACCAATACGTGAACGCCTCTGTGCATCACTTCAGTTCTCAATGATTCAAAGAAACCGTTCATTGCATACTTTGAGGCAGTATAGGCCGTGCGTGCAGGCGTTCCTCGATAGCCGTTGATCGAGGAAATACCAACGATGCTTCCTTTGGATTTCAGGATGTGTGGCAAGCAATATTTAGTAGCATAAAGTGTTCCGTTAAAGTTGATGTCCATCACCTTTCGGAAAACATCTAAATCCATTTCTTCTAACAATGCACGCATAGAAATGCCTGCATTGTTAATGAGGATGTCAATTGCTCCGAAGGCTTTGACGGTTTCATTCACTAGGCACTCATTATCACTTTCTTTGGCCACATCAAGTTGCAAGCAGAGATTTGGCGCCCCGAGTTGGTCTAGTGAATGGCCGACCTCTTTCAGTCTTTCTTCGTTTCTTCCCGTGATAACGACTTTCGAACCAAGCTTAGCAAATTCTAAAGCAAGGGCTTTTCCAATGCCAGAAGAGGCTCCAGTGATGATGACTACTTTATCCTTCATTGAGACAAATTAAGTGAGAATTTTATTGACTACCATGTGTAAGGAGTTCAACTCAGAACTATCTATTATCTTTGCCACCCAAAATCAAGGTTAGACATGTCAGAAAAAAGAACAGAGTTATCAGAGTTGGGAGAATTTGGTCTGATTGATCGGCTTGCGGATGGTTTAAAGCCTAAGCACGCAAGTACGGTGATGGGTATCGGTGATGATGCCGCTGTGATAGACCAAGGGGATGAATATGGTTTGATTTCTACCGATATGTTGGTGGAAGGAATTCACTTCGATCTTTCCTACGCACCTTTACAGCACTTAGGCTATAAGGCCATTGCGGTTAACGTTTCTGACATCGCTGCAATGAATGGTATTCCTCAGCAAGTTGTGGTGTCTTTGGCTTTAAGCAATCGCTTTTCAGTTGAAGCAGTAGAAGCACTTTACTCGGGTATTAAAGCTGCGGCTGACGACTTTAATGTTGATGTAGTTGGTGGCGACACCACTGCGTCACAAAGTGGATTGGTCATTTCAGTAGCTATTTTTGGGAAGACTCCTAAGGATTTGGTGACCTACCGAAAAGGTGCGAATAGCAATGATATTCTCTGTACTACAGGAGATTTAGGTGGGGCCTTTATTGGTTTACAAGTATTAGAGCGCGAAAAGCAGACATTTATAGCTAACCCAGACATGCAGCCACAATTGGATAAGTATCAGTATGTGGTACAGCGCCAATTGAAGCCAAGGGCTCGTATGGATGCGATTCATGAGTTAAGAGAAATGGGGGTGGTTCCTACATCGATGATTGATATTTCTGACGGTTTGGCATCAGAGACACTTCATCTTTCTAAGCATTCAAGGGTAGGCTTTGTGATTTATGAAGACCAATTGCCAATCGATAATCAGACTTTTGAAACGGCAGTTGAATTTAACTTAGACCCGATGACTTCGGCATTGAATGGCGGGGAGGATTATGAACTGCTATTTACCATTAAGCAAAGTGATCATGCGAAGTTGGATAAGCATGCGGATATTCACTTTATTGGCCATGCGCAAGATTTGGCGAAGGGCAATTTAATGATAACTAAAAAGGGAAACCAAGTTTCCTTAACCGCACAGGGCTGGGATCACCTAAGTAAATAATAGTATTAACTGCGCAATCTTAGAATCATTTAAGCAAGTACTAAACTGATAAACAAAGGGAGGCAAAGAAAGCCACCTATTATTGCGGCATTGAATTTACGTTCTGGATTCAAAACTGGACTAAGACCTAGCATGGCAATAAGCAAGACGATTATTGTCATACCAATGGTGAATGGACGCTGGATAATTACTTGAAAAGCCTTGTTTGATCCAGCCCTCACGATGGCCAGCTTACCAAAAACTAGACTTCTTTGAAAATTGAAACTGTCACCTTTGACGATAAGAGGGCTCTGAGCCGGAAGCTGAAAACTAAAGTCCGAAGCCATGACCTGCTTTTTGCCTATGTCATTCACATCTCTGGTATAATTGAATAGTTCGTTTACCTCGAATACTTTGGCCGTAAGTGCTGGTCTTTTTAAGGTGAGATCAGCTACAAAAAGAATTCCGATGAGCAGGATTAGCACGTGGATGAATTGTACTGCTGATAGATTGGCCTTATAATTGGTCTCAGGATAAACGTTTCTTGAGCTGTACCTAAAAATTGATTCGAACTCATTGTTATGGTCCCGTTGACGGAGAATTTCAATGACTTGTTCGTGCGTGTAGATTGGCAATTCTCTTCCCTTATCATATTGTAATCGCTCTTCGGGATTGGAGAGCACCATGTAAGCTTTGTTTAGTACCTGAAATTGGTGCTCTGCGTCATCGTCTTTATTGACATCGGGATGAATCAGTTTCGCTTTTTCACGGTACGACTGTTTGATTTGCTGGGCATCAGTATTTTTTTCGAGCCCTAGTATTTCGTAATAATCTTTCGGCATATCTTTAACAAGATAATCAGTGAATTTGCAAACGACTAGAATGGCTAAAGAAACGATTCATTACTTTAACGGAAACTTTGTTCCAAAGCATCAAATTCAATTCTCCATTGACGATGTAAGTATTTTGAGAGGCTATGCTGTCTTCGAATTTTTCAAGATAATTGGAGTAACCCCTCTCTTTTTAGAAGATCATCTAGATAGGCTTGAGAATTCAGCGGACAAACTCAACCTTGAACTACCCATTCCAAAAGAAGAGATAAAGTCTGTGGTCCATCAGCTGATCGCTAAGAACCAGTTTTCCTATGGTAGTTGTAAAATTATAGTGACTGGAGGTGAATCTTCTGACGGCTTTAGTCCAGGCAGACCTCAAATTGTTATGCTTAGCAATGAATTTCAAGATCCGAAGACTGAATTATATGAAAATGGTGTAAGCCTTATGCTGCATGAATACCAAAGAGACTTCCCTGAGGTGAAATCGACCTATTATGCTCAAGCGCTATCGCTTCAAAAACAGTGGTTGGCGGAGGGTCATATTGATACGCTTTATCATAATGGGACGTACATAACTGAAGTTTCACGAAGCAATGTCTTCTTTTTTGACGGGGATAAACTAAGAACGAATCAAGAAGGGGTATTAAGTGGGGTGACTAGAAAAAACGTAATAAAGTGTGCCGAAGGATTGTTCGATGTAGAGATTGGTCCGATTAGGCTGGATGAATTGTTAAAAGCCGAGGAAGCCTTCATGACGAGTACTTCGAAAAGGATAATGCCCGTGGTGAAACTTGGTGATCAGTTAATTGGCAAGGGGAAAGTCGGACACAAGACTAAAAAGTTTATGCAGGCTTTCGATCAATATATTAAAGATTACATCTTAGAAGGCTAAGGCGATTAATTCTGGTCAAGTTCATAACCAATGACATCTAGCAACATGTCCATGATCTGGATAGGAATTCTTTTTTCAAGATTCTTGTACCGATAGTTGATCACATGACCATCTTCAAGTTGAAAGGCAATACGACCAGTCTGCATTTTGTTCTCAAATATTTGAATCTCAAGGACCGTATTGTCGAGGCCGTTGCTGTAAGTATTATTAATTCGCCACGTGATATTTTTACCAACCTCAACTAACTTGTTCAATAAGCTGCGGACTAGTGTTTTAGTATCGTTTGTGGCTGCCTCCATAATTACCTCTTCTATTAGTTTAATAGAAGAACGATCCAAAGGTCATTTGGTTATTCATCATCTGGAAACGGCACGAAAAGAAACTTGGTAAACGTTTCATCGACTACAAATAGGCAACAAAATTCATCTGGATTTTTATAAGCTTGCTTAAAAGCTTCTTCATCTTCAATCAACTTACGTTGAACGAATTCATCCATGTAAGTGATGTTGTAGTTCCAGTCTGTTTTCATTTCGGTACGACCTATCAGTAATTGACCAATTGGAATATCGGTTCTAGAAATGGGGAAAATAGGGAAGTCAGAGAAACCTCTTTTTCGTACTTCATAAGATGCTTCCTTTAAAGTATCACACACCAGCACAAAATCTTTTGTGATGGAGCCTAAATATTTACCATTTAATTCCGGATCGTTTTCCATGACGCAAAATTAGCAAACGAAAGTTACCTATCCTTCACTCGGTACATGAACTTTAGTCCGGACAAGATGTCATCGGCTGCCGCAACTTTTACATCAACCAAACCAATCCGTAAGCCATAGCTCCTGATCACATTTCCATCAAGGCCTGTTTTAAGGGTGCAACTTTTTTTGGCCATTTGCGCCTAATTTGAATTTTGCTTTCTTAAGTCCTGTAAAAAAACGATTAAAAACCGATGCGTTTAAACCCTATTGTGAAATGGGGATTACTTTATAAGATATGTACCAAGGCAGTGTTCGAAGGTGGCTTGGTAAATAGTAGGTCTATTGTCAACCTAATTTGATACCGAGTTAGCATCTAATTAAAGAGTTTTTGATCTATGGAGTACTTTCCGGGTCCGGTAATCAACAAAAATAAATAGGCTAGTAAATAGAAGAAGGCTTTTTCTTGCGATTTAAAAGGGTCGTCAATATGCACAAAAGTTAGTGCTACTGACATGGTTATGATCAAAGGGACAAGGGCACACCTGGTAGCTAGTCCGAATATAAGGAAAATAGAACAGATAAATTCTGCAAATCCAGCCAGAACAAGAGCAAACTCTGAAAACCCAGCCATTATCATAGAAGCTTCAGCTCCTACGCCAAGTGGGTCTCCAGACTGAAAGTTTTTATCAATGATGTTTAGAAGTTTTGGGTAGCCATGCGTCAGCATCATTATACTAACACCAATTCTAAAGACTAGCAGTCCAAAATTTATTGGGGTAGAATGGTTTCCTGTTGATAGCAGTCTCTTCATCTCTGATGAATTTAACCTAAGATAGGGATTTCAAGAAATTATTTACAAAACATATTCATGTTAGCGGTGGCTAGTTCATCACTCATTTCATGGGCTTTCTTTAAATCTGCACAGGCTGAAGCCAAACTATAAAACGAAGAATTGAGTTTTGCCATTCCTCTGCGTGTGATTGCTTCTGCATAGTTAGGTCTCTTATCGATGGCCAAATCTAAGTTGTCAATGGCAGCGTCATAGTTTTCATAGTAAAAAAATACGGCTGCTTTGTTGAAATAAGCAACGGGAAGATTAGG
>CBFIAY010000006.1:0-39144 GCA_965660665.1 Roseivirga sp.
GTAATGGTCGAAATCCTCAAAAAATTTAGAAATGAAATTGGTGGAGTCATCCATTGCAGTGGTGGTGCACAGACTAAAATCCTCCATTTCATAGATAATTTACACATCATCAAAGACAACCTATTCGAAGTACCTCCTCTTTTCAAATTAATTCAAGAAGAAAGCGGTACAGATTGGAAGGAGATGTATAAAGTCTTCAACATGGGTCATCGCATGGAGATATATGCAGACAAGAGTATTGCTGACGAAATAATATCTATTTCACAGTCCTTTGGCATTCCTGCACAGATAGTCGGCCGCGTAGAAAAGTCAGACAACAAAAAACTTACCATAGAAACAGCCCTGGGTAAATATCAGTTTTAGAGAAAAAAGGGCTTGATAGCAAGAACCTTGAGTAAGTCCGTAGCCTATAATTATTCGCATTTTGCATGCGAAGAAAAACTCTCTTCAAAGGAGTCAATCGTCAGCAATGCCAAAACCGCAACTTTTGATGTCGACTTTACAAATGGACAATATTATACGCTAGGATCAATTGAGAATAACGCTTTACCTATTACACTTATCTCCTTTGAGGTTAACAATTACAAAGAGAGCCAGGTGAAACTAGACTGGGTAACCGCGTCTGAAATTAACAACACTTTCTATACCATTGAGCACAGTACAGATGGATCGAATTTTGAAACGGTAAGCATTATCGATGGAGCAGGAAACAGCGATGACCTACTGTATTATACCTACATAGATACTTCTCCGATGAAAGGCACTTCTTTCTGCCGACTAAAGCAGACCGACTTCATCGGAGAATTTGATTTCTGAGAAATCAGGTCTGTTAAAATAGAAAATCAGTTCAATGCCAGCTATAAGGCCTATCCTAACCCAATAAATAAGGGTGACCAATTAAGGATCAGCTACACTGTTGAACGAGATCAAACCTTATACTTGACAATTCTAAACCCTAGAGGGCAAGTAATCTTAAGAGAAGAGAAATATGCACTGTTAAGGGAAGAATTCCTTGAAATCTCTACTAGCCGAATGGATAAAGGCTTAAACCTGATTAGAATTATTGATGAAAGTAATAAAGTAGTTACACTGAAAGTCCTAGTGAGGTAGGCGCTCATAAACGGCAGAGAATACCGATCCTCTACTAAAGAACGCTAATTTTGTAGGAATCAAGTCGATGTCCTTAATCCGCTCATGAATGTTAATGAGTTCATTGGCCTCTAATCGAGACGCGATCTTAAAGAACACATGCATGCTCTGGATCAGCAGTTTTTGATGCCAAACATTGGTAGGATAAAAATCTGTCACGAAGAGTTTTCCTCCTGAATCAAGAAGCCCTTTCAAGTGTGAAAGAATAGTCCCAAGGTCTTTTGAAGAAAAGCAATCGAGGAAAAAATTAGTGATAACGAAGTCGTACTGTCCGTTCACGTTACGAATATCTTCACATATCAACTGTACATGATTACCCTTAGAAAAACGAGTATTGGCTTTTTTCAGCATGCTTTTTGACATTTCTACATAGTCAATCTGTAAAGCAAGACCTTCAGGAATTAACTCTAAAATCTTACCTGTACCTCCGCCTACGATTAAGACGTTAGCTTTAGGTCTCAACTCAGTGAGAAAGGCCGCCTGCGCATGCTCTAAAGACCTCCCGAAAACCATTTTCGCCAAAAAATCATAAACAGGTGCTATGGTATTGAAATTATTGCTCACAAAAGTGCTAGACCCGGAAGAAAGAAAATACCGTCCCCAATGATTCGATAGAGATTATACCTTTTGAGAAACGCAGGAGTTTGTAATAAAAGCAATAGTGTAAGCGACATGGCTAAGATCATAAACTGGGCTTTGTTGTCATTAAATCCAAAACCTATACACACCACAATGATGACTTCATTGATGACTGATGCTACACCAATCCGTCTCTTTGTTGATTTTGCCCCCTTATTTAAGGCAATTGATGCCATTCCTTGCCTATTATCGGCCTCCATCTCGAATAATGGAAATAACATGAGGTTGACATAGGCTAAAAGGAAAAATTGTACCAAGAGCACCAGATACATCCAATCCCATGACGCCAATAAACTAATGGGCCCAACAAATATTCCGGCCACATAAACAAAGGCCGCAAATAGCTCCTTCTGTGAACTGGTCTTACTCAGTTTTAAATAGAGAAAATACAGTGTCGTTAAGACCACAAGCCCTAGTCCGGCCTTTATGGTTTCAACTGGTAATTGAAACATGTTATAAACCCCAATTCCAAAAACCAATAGAGAAATTCCACAAAGGACTTTAAAGTACTTCTGATGGAAAGCATGGCGGGGGTTTACGGCTTGCCCCTTTATTCGATAAGCGTCCCATAAATGGTCTCCGCTATAAATCAACCAGATCGCGATACCTAAACCCAAAACAATCTCGAAAGTCAAAACCACCCCAAACACCTTGGCCACAAAAAGGCTTGAAATAATAGCACCAGCTGTTATATCAAGGCTCAGGTTCTGTACAAAGGCAATTATCTTTTCCATAAAAAAACCCTGACTTACGTAAGGGTTCCAATATATCTAGTTTCAATTTAATTTTAACCATCAGCAGCCAAAGCCTCTGCACCACCAACGATCTCGAGGATCTCTTTGGTAATGGCCGCCTGTCGCGTTCTGTTATAGGTCAATCGAAGGTCTTTCAATAAATCTCCAGCGTTATCAGTCGCTTTGCTCATAGCTGTCATACGCGCACCGTGCTCAGAAGCATTAGATTCTAATACTGCTTTATACAACTGAATTTTAAGCGACTTAGGAATCAATTCGTCAATAATAAAATCCTTAGACGGCTCGTAGATGTACTCAGTAGTCGTAGTAACGTCTACATCTATTGGGTTTTCAACGATCGGCAAGAACTGCTCAGTTCTAACAAACTGAGTGGCCACGTTTTTGAACTCGTTATAGACTAAAACTACTTTATCATACTTACCAGACTCGAAGCCTTCCATAGCCTCTTCTGCAGCAGCTCTCACTACATCAAAAGATAGGTTACCAAAAACGTCCCAATATTTATCATTTACTGGATCCTTCTTTTTCTTATAGAAATCAAAAGCTTTTTTCCCAATCGGCAAAAACTCCACTTCCGCATTAGCATAACCTTCGGCCGCTAGTTCGTTTCTAACTCCTTTGAAAACATTAGAGTTAAAAGCACCACACAGCCCTCTGTCAGAAGTAACAGGGATAAAAAGCACCCGCTTTACCTCTCTAAGTTGGCCATAAGTATCCATACCATCCTCTGAATTACCAGAAGAAACATTGGCTAGTAAAGCGCCTAATTTCTCAGAGTAAGGGCGTAATTGGGTGATTCTCTCTTGTGATCTTCTCAACTTCGCAGCTGCCACCATTTTCATGGCTCTAGTGATCTGTTGTGTAGAACTTACAGAAACAATCCTTTCTTTTACTTCCTTTAAGCTTGCCATAGGCTATTATTAAATGGGCTAGGCCCTATTTTTAATTAGTATTTAGAAGACAATTCTTCAGTAACTTTCTTCAAAGAAGCAATAGCTCTATCAGAAAGCTTTCCTGCTTTCAAGTCATTCATTGAATCTGTATGAGTAGCTCTCAATACAGTAATGAATTCCTTTTCAAACTCTCTCACTCTGTCTACAGGTATTTTGTCAATCAATCCTTTAGTAGAAGCGTAGATAATTGCTACTTGATCTTCTACAGCCGAAGGCGTGAATTGTGGTTGCTTCAATATCTCTTGGTTTCTTCTACCTCTATCGATAGTCAACTGAGTTGCAGCATCAAGGTCAGAACCAAACTTAGCAAAGGCTTCCAATTCACGGAACTGTGCTTGGTCTAGTTTCAATGTACCCGCTACCTTCTTCATCGACTTGATTTGAGCATTACCTCCAACCCTAGATACTGAAATACCTACGTTAATCGCAGGACGCACACCTGAGTTGAAAAGGTTAGTTTCCAAGAAGATCTGACCGTCAGTAATCGAAATTACGTTGGTAGGGATATAAGCAGAAACGTCACCCGCTTGAGTTTCAATAATAGGAAGGGCCGTTAACGATCCACCACCTTTTACTTTACCCTTCAATGATTCAGGCAAATCATTCATCGCAGCAGCGATTTCATCATTGTCATTTATCTTGGCTGCTCTTTCTAGTAATCTTGAGTGAAGATAGAATACGTCACCCGGGTAAGCTTCACGTCCCGGAGGTCTTCTTAGAAGAAGAGACACTTCACGGTAAGCAACTGCTTGCTTCGAAAGATCATCATACACTACTAATGCAGGACGTCCCGTATCTCTGAAGTACTCACCAATCGCTGCACCAGTAAATGGAGCAAAGAATTGCATTGGAGCAGGATCAGCTGCAGAAGCAGAAACAACTACCGTGTAGTCCATTGCACCACCTTTTTCAAGGGCTGCAACGATACCAGCAACTGTAGAGGCCTTTTGACCGATCGCAACATAGATACAGAATACTGGCTCGCCAGCATCATAAAATTCTTTCTGGTTCAAAATGGTATCAATTACCACAGCAGTTTTACCTGTCTGACGGTCACCAATTACCAATTCACGCTGACCTCTTCCGATTGGAATCATTGAGTCAATCGCTTTGATACCTGTCTGTAATGGCTCATTTACCGGCTGACGATAAATTACACCTGGTGCTTTACGCTCCAATGGCATCTCGAAAGTTTCGCCTTCGATTGGACCTTTGCCATCGATTGGAATACCCAAAGTATCCACAACACGACCAACAACGCCTTCACCGATGCTTACAGAAGCAATTCGACCAGTTCTTTTTACTGTGTCGCCTTCTCTAACTCCTGCAGACTCTCCCAAAAGTACGGCACCTACATTGTCCTCTTCCAAGTTAAGTACCAAAGCTCTTAAGCCGTTTTCGAACTCTAAGAGCTCTCCTGCCTGTGCTTTAGATAATCCGTAGATTCTGGCTACACCATCACCTACTTGAAGTACTGTTCCTACTTCTTCTAATTCGGCTTCTGATTTGAAGTTTGAGAGTTGCTCTCTCAATATTGCTGATACTTCATCAGGTCTTACGTCTGCCATTTTATATTACAGTTAATGTTAAAATCTTATTTAAAATGCTTTTTCGTAGTAGTTCTTAGAGAACTCTAGTTTAAGCGCTTTCAATTTTGAACTTACAGAATCATCAATTTGACGATCACCAATCTTAAGGACAAACCCGCCAATTAGTTCTTCATCAATCACTTCCTTAAGCTCTACTGTTTTACCAGAAATCTTGGCAACAATCTTTTCGAACTCAGTCTTAGTCTTAGCATCAAGTTTGAAAGTGGTTGTCACTGTCGCTTCTGCGATACCCTGATTAACATTGTATTGATGGTGGAATTCCACCGCAATTTGATCAAGGTACTCTTCTCTTTGTTTTCTGGTTAGAATTCTAAAGATCGCAAGCGTTAAGTCATTGACTTTACCCTCAAAAATCTGATTCAAAACAGCTAACTTTTTGTCATGCGTGATAATTGGGCTTTTCAGCATCAATAATAAATCTCTATTCTCTTTTACAAGATTAGAGAACATCAGCATGTCATTATTTACCTCTTCCAACTGACCTTTTTCAACCGCTAGGTCAAGCAAGGATTTAGCGTATCTGGAAGCAATTCTATATTCAGACATTCGTCAGAATTAGTTTAAGTTCAAATCTTTTACGTAGTCGTTCACTAAAGACTCTTGCGCTTTCTTATCGCTCAATTCTTTGCGAAGTACTTTTTCAGTGATTTCCAATGAAAGCTTAGCAACCAATGTTTTCACATCAGCCAATGCCGCTCTTTTTTCATTTTCGATTACTGACTTGGCATCTTCGATCATCTTAGCGGTGATCTTACCAGTATCTTCTTTAGCTGCTTCTACAATATTACTTGCCGCAGCTACTGCTTCTTTCAATATCGCGTCACGCTCAGATCTTGCTTCAGCTAAAAGATTGGCATTGTCAGCAGATAAAGCTTCCATGTCCTTCTTCGCTTGCTCTGCAGCAAGTAAAGCGCCTTCAATCGTATCTTCTCTTTCTTTAAGCCCATTCAAAATCGGCTTCCAGGCAAATTTACCTAACACGAACAATAGCAGTATAAATGCTATGGTTTGGAAGATAAATAATCCGGTATCTGGGGTAAGAATATCCATTTCTAAGTTTTTTTTAAAAGAAAAGCTTCAGACCAGCCTAATGCTAAGTCTGAAACTCTTCAAGTACTTCTTAAAGTGCTGAAACGATATCAGTGTTAGTCGCAAGCAAGAAACAAGCTACAACACCAAAAAGCGCAATTACCTCGATAAGTGCAGCAATAATCAACATTCCAGACTGCAATTTACCTGCAGCTTCAGGTTGACGTGCCATACCTTCCATAGCAGAAGCACCAATTTTTCCGATACCAAGACCTGCGCCTATTGCAACAAGACCAGCACCAATACCAGCTCCCATAAGGGCATAACCAGCAGTTAATAAAATAGATAACATAATTGTATTTGTTATAAATGAAACAATGGTATTCGTACTAATTAATGATGACCGTCATCTACCGCCTGGCCGATATACATCGAAGAGAACAGTGTAAAGACATATGCCTGAATTACAGCCACCAATATTTCAATTAAAGTGATTACTACAGAGAAAAGTGTCCCCACAACTCCTACAGCGACACTATTAAGGATAAACCCTAAACCAACAATACTCAACACTACAATGTGGCCTGCTGTAATTGAAGCAAACAAACGAAGTGTAAGAGAAATAGGCTTAGTGAAAATTCCGATAACCTCCACTACAAGAATAATAGGTCTTAAAGGCAGCGGTACACCTGGAGTTGCAAAAATATGCCCCCAGTACGCTTTCTTACCATTAAACTGTGTGATGAAGAATGTTATTAAAGCTAAACTCAAGGTGACTGCGATATTACCTGAAAGGTTGGCAGCGCCAGGCGTAAGCCCTAATAAGTTATTATAAAGTATGAAGAAGAACATCGTCAATAAGAAAGGCATAAAGCGCTTGTACTTATCTTCTCCAATGTTAGTCTTTGCTATGTCGTCTCTAATGAACACAATGATGGGTTCGAATAGAGATTGAAGTCCTTTTGGTGCAGCAACACCGTTTTTATATCGTTTTGCAATCGTAATGAACGTAATCAGCATTAAGAATATGCTTAAGAAAAGTGAAGCGACATTCTTAGTGATCGACAAGTTCAAGAAATCAGACTTGGCTTCTGAATGATCTTCAGTAGTTGCCACAGCGTGGTCTGCTTCTGTTTCATGACCAGCCCCAGCACCATGACCAGCCTCCTCGCCATGTCCTTCGATTGCTCTTATTAGTTTGCCATGATCAATCATATAACCAGCATGGGCGATTGGCTCGTGATGCTCATCATAAAAGTTAGATGACATGAAAAATTTTAATTCTCCGTGATCGTAAATGATCATTGGTAAAGGGATGGTAACATGTGTATGACCGAGCGTTATAATGTGCCACTGATAGTCATCTGCAATGTGATGCATGATGAAGTCTGTACCTCCAGCCTCTTTTTCCTCGTCTCCGCTGTCTGAAGCGGCAAATATGGTTGAACTGTTGGCAATACTGAAAAGCGTTATTAAGAGGCTTATGATCAGTAAATTGGGAAATTTAGTTCTGTTATTTTTCATCATGATTTTTCGGCCTCTGTCGAAATGGCGCGCAAGTTAGACAGAATGCTATATATTTCAAATACTAAATAGAATAAATAGGCTACGAAAAAATTGGCCACCCAAATGACCCGATCTTCAATGCCAACAAAGAGTACAATACCTACAAAGCCCATGCTTAAAAGCAGTCTCAAAACTGTCAAGCCTAGAAATAAATTAGGTCGACTTTGAACATCCATATTCCTGAGTCCCCAGTCACCAATTATGACGACTATCAAACCAAGAATTGCAGAGAAAATGACAATAGACCATACCTTTTGATGAATAAAAGGCGCAGTACTTTCCATCTGCTGCAAACCAAAAACGATTCCTGCTAGTACTAACGAAACGATTATGGATACGGTGATTTGCTTGCCCAAGCTTTGCATGCCGCAAAGGTAGGGCTTTGGAAACTAGTGATGAAGTGATGAAGTAAAAAAGATATGACTTTCGGCTAGTCTTTGGGCAGCGACTTGTAGAGCATGTAAATGGCCCCTGTAGTGCCGACAAGAATCATTAGAATGATGAACAAGGGCTTTCCGTTATTCCAAGACTCATCCATTTTGAAGCCCAACCACGCACAAATACCTATGGTTAGAAACAGCTGAATACCGAGCTGAGAGTATTTGAGATAACTATTCGGGTTGTTAGGCCCTTTTGATTTTTCTTTCTGTGGCACGGCTTTCTGGTATTGTAATAACAATGTCTTTTGCCAGGTGGCCCATTTTACAACCCCCATTAAACGTAGCTCCAGGCTCTACTACCAGCTGATTGGTGAGAATATCACCATTGATTACAGCCGTAGGTTTAAGGATAAGAAGTTCTGAGATCTCGATGTTCCCTCTAATGTTTCCTCCTACTTCTCCCGACCGCGCTACCACATTTCCATCCACATATGCATCTGGACCCATTACAAACTTCGCTTTGGCTTTAGCATTGCCAAATACCTTGCCTTCAATGCGGATATTTCCAGCAGATTCGATACTGCCTTCTAACACTGTTTCTTTACCAATGATATTACTCGTTTGACTAAGTTCTTCGGCTGATTTTTTTTCTTCTTTTGAAAACATGATGCAATCTGTTTGGTCTGATTAAAACGAAATGAATTCTTCCGGGTTTACGGCCGAACCATTGTACCACAACTCAAAGTGTAAGTGTGGACCGGAGGTTAATTCTCCAGTATTGCCTATTATGGCCACAATTTCACCTGCTGTGATAAAGTCACCCACTTCTTTTGTGAGTGTAGCATTGTGTTTATAAATCGAAATTAAATTCTCTCTGTGCTGTACTGCAATTACATTGCCCTCGGACTGTGTCCAACTCGCTAAAATCACAGTTCCGTCAGCTATACTTTTGACAGGTTCATCTTTTTTAGCAACAATGTCAATACCGTAGTGCTTCGTTTGCCCATTAAAGGCTTCAGAGATATAACCCGTAATAGGAGAGAAAAAATAGAGCTGCCTGAGTTCGTCATTTTCAATCTCACCTGTCAAAAGAAAGTCCCCGCCCTTTTCAAACTCCGCCTTAAATACAGAATCTGTCTCTTCCAATTGTTCCCTATTATTGGCTTGCCGTGGTTGTGTGGCTTCCGTTTCGGGAACCTCATTGGAAACAACGTCTCCTTGCATTATTTTCTTAAAACTCGTGATGAATTGATCCCTATTCTCTAGCTCTTGGTTAAGTGAGTCTAGAGAAATGCTCATTTGCACCAAATCTTTGCGTGTCTCTTGTTCGGCATAGCGGGGGTCAAACCATTGGGCAAGCACCGTATTGACTAGATAAATACCAATCGTAAGGACTACCAAAAATGCCAAGAAGCTAAAGAAAGCTATCTTTGCATAGGTAAACTTATAGGTGGCCTTCTCAGAAAAGTCTTCCTCATTCTGAACGATTAAAATATGTCTAGCATTAAGCCAGTTAGAAAGGGTCTTCTTGAATCGAGCCACAGTTAAAAGTCAAGGGAAACAAAAATATTGATTAAAATCGAGCCAGATACCTTTTATTGTATTAATTGCGCCTTATTCTTCGTTGCTATTCAGAACTTAGTCTGATTTGAGAATCAACAATTTACATATCACTCGACTTTTTTGTCTTTTCCTCTTTCTTGGAGTAGTTGGTTGCAATTCAAAAGGCTACCAAAATGTGAATGCTCGCTATAACGGCTATTTCTATTCAAACCTATATATCGAAGAAGTATATCAAAGCCTTGAAGATAACTACGAATACAACTTCAATGATGTACTGAAGGTGTTTCCAGACATCGACTCAGGTACTGTTCAAGGCAACAAAGAAAAGCTTGATGATGCTTTTGAAAAGGCATCTCGAGTTATTGAATGGTATAAAACAAGCGATTGGGTAGACGACAGTTACTTATTAATTGGTAAAATCAGACATCTGCGGGCACAGTTTCAATATGCGGTTGAAACTTTCCAATACATCAATCAGACGAGTAAGGATACTGGTGCTCGCCAAGCCGCGCTAATTGCCCTTATGCGTACCTATATGGACATGGGTGAAATGGATAAGGCTACTGATGTTTCAAATTACCTGACCCTCGAGCAAAAACTCACCCCAAAAAACAACCTAGACTATCAGGTCCTGCTGGCCTATTATCACCAAAGATTAGGGAACCAAGCGGGAATCGCTATCGCATTAGAAAATGTGAATGGTCTCATCGTGAATCGTGACCAAAGAGCACGAACAAACTTTATACTCGGCCAGATAGCCCAAAATAATGGAGAGAGCCAAGAAGCTTTTGACTATTATGATTTGGCCTTAAAAGGGAACCCTCCATATGATTTAGTCTTCCATTCCGAATTGAATAAAATGGCGCTGACTGATTACTCCCGAGTTAGCGCTGAAAGAATGGAAAAGGTGTATAAGACCTTTGAAAAAATGCTCAAGGATGGAAAAAACTTGGAGTACCAAGACAAAATCTTCTATGTAATGGGTAAAATGGAAGAGCAACGCGGCAAACTGCTCAACGCTATCGCTAATTATAGGGTGGGAACTCAAGTGGAACAGCCAGATACTCGTCAACAAGGGTTGAACTTCCTAAAGTTGGGCGAAATCTATTTTGACCCTTATGAGAACTACCCACTATCGAGTCAATACTATGACAGTGCAATCGCAAAACTGCCAAAAGACATTGAGAATTATGAAGCGATTGTCGAAAAGCAGGAGGTCCTAAAAGACTTTGTAACACAACTCAATACCATTTCACTCAATGACAGTCTATTGTCCTTATCGGAAATGAACCCCGTCTCTTTAGATGCCTTTTTAGTTCAGCATTTACGTGCAGAGGCTGAGAAAGAGAAAGAACTTGAGAAACAGAAAAGAAAAGCGAACTCAATCATACCATCAATCAACAATACGAACACAGACATTTCTGATGACGCCACTTGGTATTTCTATAATCAAGCAGCTATAAGTCAAGGCGAACAAGAGTTTAAAAGAATCTGGGGAAATAGACCGCTTGAAGACAACTGGAGAAGATCTAGTAAAACTTCCGTTGCCGCAGGGAGAGATCCTTCTATGGTGGCTAATGCTGATCTAGCCAATACTGAAGGAAATGAGTCTTCAAATAGTCGTGAGGAAGGATTTGAAGCAAAAAAACAAAAACTATTGGCCTCAGTACCAAAATCTTCCCAGCAGAAAGAACTCGCGAATGCAAAAATTCAAGAGGCATATTTTAATCTAGGAAGGATTTATAGGTTTGGGCTGAAAAGAGAGGATGAATCAGCTATCAGCTATGAAACACTCCTGAGCAGGTATCCTAAAACAGATTTTAAGCTCGAGACACTTTTTGCACTTTACACCCTCTTTGAAAATAAAGATGTGAGTCGCGCTGCGGAGTATAAACGCTTGATCATTGCAGAGTTTCCTACTAGCTTAACCGCTAAGGTGTTAATCAACCCTAATTACGTACAGGAAAAAGAAGCTAGAAACCTGAGGCTACAGCAACAATATGCCGATGCATACGCCAAGTATGAATCAGGAAACTATGTAGAGGCTGACCAAATGTTGAAGGCTGCCTTGAGCTCTTTTGAAGATGCCGATTTCTTACCAACTGTCGAACTGTTATCCGCTATTCTGAAGGCAAAAACGGAAGGCCTCTTCCCCTATGAAAAAGCCTTAGAAGAGTTTACTTTAAAGTATACTGAGGGGCCTTTGTTTGATTACGCTACCGCATTGATCGCTAGCTTAAAACCAACTAAGGAAGTACTGTTGACAGAAAAAGGCTTTGACTTTAGTGAAGATTTCCAACAACAGCACCTAGTTGCCATTACAATTGATAAGTCCATTAATGGAGTAGATGAAATAAAAGCACTGATCAATTCACTCAATGCAGAACGCTTTCCGAACCAGAGGCTTTCCATAGGAAACCTTACCTTAAAAAAGAATGAGAACCTGGAAATACTTTATATTAACTCATTCAAGACTAAATCTGCTTCCGAACGTTATAGAGATGTGCTTTCAGAAGTCTTAACAGAGGGTATTGATCAAGATGACGCTAATTTTCATAATTTTGCCATCTCTATCGATAACTTACAGTTCTTATTCGATAGTGAGAAGATTGACGAGTACCTCAAGTTTCATGAGAAATTTTATCGATAGATGAACTTAAAAAGTAAAATAGCCCAAAACCGACCTTTGTTAAAAAAGCTGACCATCGCTGCTTGGGTATTTTTTGTTTTGGCCGCTATTAGTTTACCAACTTACATCTGGGCTGTGAGTTCAAACATGAACAACTGGTTTGGTGAATTGCCATCGTACTCTCAACTAGAAAATCCTGAGCAAAACCTAACTTCCACACTCTATACTTCAGATGGCGTTCAACTAGGCTCAGGTTATTTTCGTGATAACCGAAACCCCGTTACTTACGATGAGCTCGGTGATAATTTGACAGAGGCCCTGCTTGCAGCAGAAGATATTCGCTTTGAAGAACACTCAGGTATCGACTTAGAGAGCATGTTCCGAGTGGCCTATGGGGTGCTTACTTTCAACCGAAAAGGTGGTGGTAGTACGATTAGCCAGCAATTAGCCAAGCAGCTGTTCTCTACAAGGGTATTAAGCGAAAGAGACAAAGGAAAGCTAGAAGGGAAGAGTAGAGTTTTTGACGAACTGATCTACAAAACCAAAGAATGGATCTTATCGGTTAGGCTTGAGAAATCATATACTAAGCCTGAGATCATGGCCATGTATTATAACACTGTAGAGTTTGGTAACAACGCCTACGGCATTAAATCTGCTGCAAAAACATATTTCAATAAGCTACCTAGTGAACTCACCGTTCCAGAAGCTGCCGTTTTAGCGGGTATGCAAAAAGGAGTCACCACTTATCGACCAGATGTCAATCCTGAAAACTCAAAGAGAAGACGTAACATCGTAATGAGTCAAATGGTGAAATACGACTTCTTGGATCAAGCCGTTTATGACACCTTAAAAACAAAAGACATTGAACTGACGCTAAAACAGCAAGACCAAAACGCTGGACTTGCCCAGTATTTTAGAGGTGTAGCTGGGGGTGACCTGAGAAGGTTAGTCAATAATCTAGGCTATGATCTTTATGCTGATGGATTAAAAATTTACACAACTATTGATAGCCGTATGCAAGCTTATGCAGAGCAAGCAACCGATAGTGCCATGCGCCAATTACAACATCGTTTTGATACCCTATTATCCGTTGAAGACAGAAGCTTATGGATTGACGCTAAAGGTCGAGACATTGAGAACTTTATGGAAGAGAACGTGATTCCTAGAACTAAGGCATATAGAAACCTGGTCAAGGAATATGGCGCAAAATCTGATTCTGTTGACTATTACATGAACTTGAAGAAAAAGCTATCCGTCTTTTCTTGGAAGGGAGATATTGACACGCTCATGAGTTCTGTTGATTCTATTCGTTATTACAAGCAGTTTCTCCAAAGTGGTTTTATGGCGACTAACCCTAAAACTGGTGCCATAAAAGCATGGGTTGGCGGCATTAATTATTCTCACTTTCAGTATGATCATGTGCGCTTAGGAAAAAGACAACCTGGTTCACTTTTCAAACCATTTGTTTATGCCACGGCCGTGGAGCAAGGATACTCTCCATGCTATACTTTCAAGGATGAAGCTATATCTATTGACATTCCTTTTCAAGATGAGCCATGGAGCCCACAAAATGCTGAAAGCCGTTTTAGCGGAGACGAAATGACGCTCAAATTGGCCATGGCAAAATCGGTAAACTCTATCACGGCAAGAGTTATGAATATTGTAAAACCCGAAAAGGTGGTTGATATGACTAAAAGGCTTGGCATCAAGAGCACAATTCCTCCTTACTACTCCATAGCCTTAGGCACCGAAGTCGCCTCCTTGTATGAACTCGTTGGTGCCTATGGAACATTCGCGAATAAAGGAGTACATGTAGAGCCCTATTATGTCAGCAGGATTGAAGATAAGTTCGGAAACGTTATCTATAATGAGCCTCCTAGAAAGAGCAGGGCGATTAGTGAAGATGTAGCTTATGTAATGCTGAATATGCTCCAAGAAACTGCCAAGTCTGGATCTGGACGAGGTTTATATTTTCGCTATGGACTAGTTGACGCAAAGCAGGAGAAGAATGAAATTGGCGCTAAGACTGGAACTACTCAGAATGCTTCTGATGGTTGGTTTATGGCCATTACGCAAGACTTAGTGGCTGGTGCTTGGGTTGGTGGAGATGATAGAGCCATTCACTTTAAATACTGGGCAGACGGACAAGGTGCAAGAACGGCTATGCCAATAGTTGCTCAGTTTATGCAAAAAGTTTATGCAGACTCAGCGCTGGGCATTCAAAAGTCTTTCTTTGATAGACCTGCGGACCTCAGTATGGAAATCGACTGTCAAAAATTTACAGATATCATGAGTACATCTGACAGCACCATCATCTTTGATGAGGAGATTTATTAATTTCGACCCATGGAGGTCGCTCGGTTTAAACCATCCGAAATACTAAAACTACCTGATAGTCCAGGAGTCTACCGCTACTTCAATGAAGAGGGTAAACTTATCTATGTGGGGAAGGCAAAGAGTCTCAAAAAGAGAGTTTCTAGTTACTTCAACAAGAACCAAGGCGTTAATCGAAAAACGCGAAAGCTCGTCACCGAAATCAAAGAAATCGAAGTCACTTTAGTCAATTCAGAATTCGATGCGCTTTTACTCGAGAACAACCTCATTAAGCAAAATCAGCCTAAGTACAATATCCTGCTCAAGGATGATAAGACCTTTCCGTATATCTGCGTTTCTAATGAGCGCTTTCCACGAATCTATAGCACTCGAAAATTCATCCCTTCCAACGGAACTTACTTTGGACCTTACGCCAATGTGAAGGTGATGAACAACGTGCTCAAGTTGATTAATAGCCTCTTCACCCTGAGGTCATGTCGCTTTGATTTGTCTGAGGATAATATCGCAAAGGGGAAGTTCAAAGTTTGCCTTGAATACCATATCGGTAATTGCAAAGGGCCATGTGAAGGACTACAAGCTGAAGAAGATTACCTCAAAGACATCGACCAAGCTGTCAATATTCTCAAAGGAAGTCTGGCTATCCCGAAGCAGTACTTCAAAGAAAGAATGATTGCAGCTGCCAAAGGCTTGGCCTTCGAAAAGGCACAGATGTATAAGGAAAAACTGGATATGGTTGGCCTCTTTCAATCGAGATCTATTGTTGTCAGCCCAAAGATTGCCGACCTCGATGTCTTCACCATTATAACAGATGAGAAGTGGGCATTTGTCAACTATCTGCGCATCAAAAACGGTACGATTAATCTATCTCAGACATCTGAGGTAAAGAAAAGGCTTGACGAATCTGATGAAGATATTTTAATGCTCCTTCTGATTCAATTGAGAGACCAGTATCAAAGCAGTGCCAAAGAAGTGCTAGTGAATAGGCCCATTGACTTTGTCTCTGACAACTTTAAGACTATACAGCCTCAAATCGGAGATAAAAAGAAGTTGATCGACCTATCTCTCAAAAACGCGCTCTTCTCTAAAAAGGAGAAATATGCTGCTTTAGAGAACGTGAAAGACAAAGGGAACAGAGTCTTAAAACAATTGCAAAGCGATCTGCAGCTCAAAGAACTTCCGACACACATCGAGTGCTTTGACAACTCGAATATTCAAGGCACTAACCCAGTTGCCTCTATGGTTTGTTTTAAAATGGGCCGACCAGCAAAAAAGGATTATAGGCATTACAAAATTAAGACTGTAGTGGGTGCTGATGACTTCGGGTCAATGAAAGAGGTGGTTGGAAGGCGATATAAGCGCCTTCAGGAAGAAAAGGCTCCATTGCCCAAGCTGATCGTAATTGATGGTGGCAAGGGTCAATTAAATGCGGCATGCGATGCTTTGGTTGAGTTAGGTCTCTACGGCACCATCCCGATCATTGGTATTGCCAAACGACTGGAAGAACTTTACTTTCCTGGGGACCAATTTGCGTTGCACATCGACAAGAAATCAGAATCCCTCCGCCTGATCCAAAGGCTGCGAGACGAAGCCCACAGGTTTGCCGTAACTTTTCACCGAGACCTGAGGAGTAAGAATAGTTTTAACTTCGAACTAGAGAATGTAAAGGGGCTCGGCCGTGTAACCGTCAACAAATTGCTCAAAGAATTCAAAACTATGAGTAAGATAGAGGCCGCTTCCGAAGCAGAACTCACGGAGCTCGTTGGAGACGCTAGGGCACGTCTAATTCAGAATTACTTCCAACGAAAAAAGGAAGCTAAATAGCTTCCTTTTCTTTATATGATTAGCAATCTCTAGTATTCCCAGAGATTATGCATTTTCTCTAAAAGTTCGAAACGCTTTCTCATGGCTTGCTCAATAATTGAGTAGTCATACTCTGTTTTTCCGTATAGCGTTTGGATATTGTCATCACCAATGTTCTGAAACTTCGTAATATAAGTACTGAAAAGTCTCAGATCAAAAGCATGTGCAAAGCTCAACTCTTTATTACGGGGGTTTCGATCATTGTACCAATACGCCACGTCCTTATTACTCTCTCCATAGACCTTAGCAATATAATCTGTTAAGTCTTGGTATTTAATCTTTACGATCTCACGTTCAGCACCATCAACTGAGGCTTTTGGCGGAGCAATCAATGTAATAGAGACGATGTCCCATTTCGCTAAAGATTGGTTTCTATCAAACAGTAAATCTTCTTCTAATAAGAGCACATCCAAATCCCCTTTTACAGCAGGATCAAGAAACTTAGCACCCGCACTTAACGCGTATTCCGCATCAATAACAGAGTCTAAACGAGCGTTAGTATAATTCGCAAAAATACCTCCTTCTCTGATTTTTAAAGCCGTTCGCGCTCTAGGCCTCTGCGTTTCATCATAATTACTTTGCTGAGTTGAAAAGTCAGCCAAATTATTATTGAAATCTTCTTCCAACATAACGTCATCTTCGTTGAAAGTCTTCACTTCATTCTCAAGCGTTTTATAAGGCGTAATACCTACTACTTGATCTAAAGCCTCATTTTGTGCTCGGTAATAATCGCGAATACCCGCTAGGATGATTTTCGTTACTCTTGACTCCTTTGCGTTCCAATTTGAATTCTGTTTTTCATTAAAATTCATTTTAGACCAAAGACGAATGCTAAACATTACATCCTCGTCTCTAATTGGACGAATAGAAAACTCACTATTCTGTTTCCGCGCACTATTGAGCCCTGCTACTTTCGTAGTGCTTTCAATAGTCTCTAAAAACTTAGCCGGATCAATTCCAGTTCCTTCCTCTTGGGCTAAAACCGAGAACGATAACAACACTAATAATAAGCTGAATAACCTCTTCATCATAACCTCAAATTCTAATTAATGATCATTGTCATATTATCTACGAAAACGATCGGAATCTGCTCATTCTTGTAATTTACTCTAGAAATTTCTTCAACAGATACCACTAATTGGTCTCCAGCTGCCATTCTTGCGCGAATGGAAGAAAGATCTACGTCAGGCGTTAAACCATCAATTCTGATAACACCTTTTCTTGTTTTTCCTCTAGTCAAATAAACTTCCGCTTTCGTGACGTAAAAGTTCGCATCATCAGGATATTTTTCAGCAAAAGCGGCATCAGGATTTAATCTCAGGTCTAAACGAGTAGGCTTATCATCAAGACCCACGTTAGGATTATATACTTGACCATTTGGTCTAACATCAAGCACTGGAAGTGGAACATTTCTGGCTTCAAACTCTCTGAAACCTATGTATTGACCACCACTAGAGACATCAATTTTTACTGCCCTGTTATTCGGGACAACAGAAATCTGTCCTTTACCAGAACCTTTTGTAAACGTTGCACCCGCAACGGTAAAGTTCGGCTGATATGCAGGCCCTAAAGCAGGAACACTAATGTTCAAGTTATTATTACAGTCTAAGTACAGTACATCTACCGATTGAGACCTCACATCAATAACTGGTCTTGCGACAAAGTACTCATGCGTAGTTGACCTTGTAATTTGGCTACCCGTTCCGTCATCTGCAGTGATTTCAACTTCGAAAGATTTCTTAGCCAAGCCATTCGCGTCATACTCATTCGCACGAGCAGAGGTCTTAAAGTTTACAACGCCTCTTCCATTAACAACATCAATTTCTTGACCGTTAACTTTAACTGTCGGCTGCAAAGAAGAATTTCCTAATGTGAGGAAAGCCTTGGCATTAAAATCAAGACCTGTAGTTATGATGTTAGACTCTGAAAGCACTGTCGCCTGAGCATAATCGATTCCAGCGAAGGCACCCTCAAGAAATTCTTCGGCCTTAATTGCGTCACCTTGAGTTGCCGAAGGCTTACTCGGAGTACTCGTAGGTGTATTTGCTACATTGTCATCAGTAGCAGCTGGTTCTTCAGATCGTGTAGGTGCAACCGAAGCTAATCCACCTATTTGAGGAACATTATTAGGGTCTGCGGATACCGCTGTTCCTACCAATGCCTTCAGTTTGTTGAGTGCAACTGCCTCTTTGCTATAAATTTGATTCTTATAGAATGTCAATTGAGCAAGAACAGAAGCCAATGGGGCTTTGTAGAAGTTAAAGTTAGCGTAGTCTTTATCTTTCTCTTCCTTATTATTCTCATACATTTTGATGTCATCTGCCTTAAGGGCAATAGATTCCATCCATTCGGTGCTCATACCATCTTTACCCAAATAGCTAATCAACGCATTAACCTGCTCTGGATATGCATCTAGTTTCTCTTGTAACTCTTCAGCAAAACCTTGATTCACTAAATAGTTCGAAGGCTCTTCGTATTTCTTTAATGTAGAGCGCTTTCTTAGCTTAGCCGTATCGCCTCCGGTAGCCACTTTTCCAAGTTCGTACTTCATGTTATCGAGATAAGATGCAAGTCCATTGGTATAATCTCTTACACCCTGAGCAACTGCTGCAACCGCTTGGTCACCAGATTTATCACCTTGGTTAACAACGTCTGCTTTTATATCTGAAAGTATCGTCTGGTTATAATCTAAGAAAGATGAGTTTGAAACTTCCAAACCACTTTCCATCAAAACGAACTTCTCCAGTACCGAGTCTTTAATTTGTAGCGCGAGAAGAGCGGTTAGCACGAGATACATCATGCCAATCATCTTCTGCCGCGGGGATTCTTTTCCTCCTGCCATTATCCTTCAGCTTAAGAGTTAGTTTGTTTCATTGCAGAGAGCATTGCCCCATATACCTTATTAAGCGAAGTCACATTAGTATTCAATTTAGCCATTTGGCCTTGGAACTCTTCCGTCTGCTTAGCGGTATTCATAGCTCCTTTGATCATGGTTTCCATGTTCGATAGGTAGCCTTTCATATATTTTGCAACAGATTCAGTATCTGCCAATTCAGTTTTGTAAGCACCACTCAAGGCTTGAAGTTGCGTAGCCGCATCCTTCAGTTGCACTTGGTATGCTTCAGTAGCCGCTTTTAATTGCGCTTGGTTACTACCTGATCCTTTAACAGTGTTGGCTACTTCGCTAAATGCTGTAGCGGCCTGAGCACTAGACTGATCAATTTTTGCAAGAGAAGCTGCAGCTGTTTTAGCATTCTTAGTATACTCTTCAGTAGCTACAGAAGCATTTGACATGTTCGCCATTTGCTTGGCATTGCTCGCCAGGTTATCCATTCCAGCCTTAAGGTTTTGTAAACCTTCTTTACTGAAAGCTGCTTCTTTAAGCATTTTTTGCAAAGAGATATCGCCTTTGTCAGACGAAGCTGATCCATTACTGTCTTTGGAATGATCGTATAATAGTTTTGTATAGTCTGTTCCTTTAGGCTCAAAAGCAGAGAACGCAAAAATTAATGCTTCTACACTTAGTCCTGTAACAAGCATAGGCGTTGCGCCAGGCCAGCCTTCAAGCTTAAACATAGCACCAACAATTACGACCGAAGCACCTAGGCCATAGATCTTGGGCATTACATTGCCATAAAAGTTGTTAACGAATTTACTAGCCATTTTTTCTGAATTAGGTTGAAGTTGAAATTAATATTTAGGTGTCATTATTGTTGGCCAAGGTAATCCATGGCACATCTGAAGCCGATTGAAGCCGAGGCCACATCACGGTATTCAAAAGACCTTGTTCCTGTTTGTAGATAGTATGATATATCGTTCCATGCACCACCTCGAACTACTTTTTTACCAAAGTGCGGGCTATCGCTATCGGTTTCAGGATTGTAAGTAAACATTGGGTTCAAATCCCATACCAGTGGATTGTATACTGGAGAGAAATCATCTCGACACCATTCAGACACGTTTCCAGCCATGTTGTAAAGATTGAAAGGGTTCGGCAAGAAAGCGTTTACTGGTGCAGTATATGAATAGCCATCATCTGCATAAGCTCCTCTCCCTGGCTTGAAATTGGCTAAAAAACAGCCGTCCTTATTTCTCGTATAAGGGTTTCCCCAAGGGTATTTTGAAATCTCTCTTCCCCCTCGAGCAGCATATTCCCATTCTGCCTCTGTCGGCAATCTGAAGTTAGGATACCTAGTTTCAATTGGGCTGATATCTACAAATGTGCTCACTGCTCCTCCTCCGGCTGCTCCAGCAGGCCCTACAGCACCAAGTACTGGTCCTGCATCATCAGCTGCAGCGGCAGCTTCCCTATCTTTTTTCTCTCCACCGAAGAGGCCACCACCACCTTCGTATCTTATTTGCTGTCCATTGTTAAGGTTAATGGTTCTCCATTCAGCAAATTTTTCTGCAGCCTCCCAGCTAACTCCTACAACAGGGTAGTCATCAAATGCTGAATGCTTCCAGTAATACTGAGTCATTCTGTCTGCGTAGTGATAAGTAAACTCTTCTTCCCAAACCTTCGGATTAGGCATAACCGCTGCAATCAGTGTTGCATCCCAGTACCTATCCCCGTTTTGAGCTAGTTCAGAAACACTGTAAAGAAACTGACGATATTCGTTGTTCGTAATTTCTTCAGAATCCATAAAGAATGAACTTACCGCGATCTGTCGATTAGAATTTATTTGTGATGCGGCTACATCTTCATCGGCTTGACCCATAAAAAATGTGCCCGCAGGAATAGCCACCATGCCGTAAGGGAGCTCTTGGTACCAGCCACCTCGATCGAGAACGCCAAGTAACTGACCCTCTTCAAGTAGCTTCCCTTCTTTTCCCCCTCCTGCCAAGAAGCCATCGAACATGCTACAGCCACCGGTGAATCCCAGCAATAACACAATCATAAGACCCAATACAGACTTTCTCATCATAGTCAGTTTTTATAGTTTCCTGGTCATTTACCTCTGTTCAAGAATGCCAGTAATCGCACATAAAGCGCGAAAATTAATATTTTATTGTTAGTAATCCGCTGAGTCATAGAAAAAACCACATTTTTCCTTCTCTACAGAACTTACTTCTTAGTAACGGTATCTTGGAGTTCTTATGATATTTCTTCCAAGATTTCTTGCTCTATTTTTTGACTTAAACGTGTAAATGAGCATTACTTCTTGCGAAGTAGACTCTTTACTCGACCTATCTGTCAAAACAACATCGACCGAATATGCCAAGGCCAAACTACGATCCTTCAGTACATTATAGCCAATCATTGCCGAAGCGGATTCTGATTGTCTATAAGAAACACCCCCCCACAATTGATCTCTAAAACGAGCAATGACACTTAAATCCCAAGTATAGGCGTCAAAACCTATAGATCTAACTAATAAAGTTGGGGTAATTGTGAGCTCAGGAGTTAGCACATAGTCATATCCTGCTGTCAAATAATAGTGTCGAAGTAATTGATTGGCTATTTGATCTTGACCGAAGTCAAATTCGGGTTGAATTAAGTGATTTGTACTGAAACCACCAAAAAAATTCCCTTTTCTGTAGAGAATTCCTACTCCTAAGTCTGGTCTTAATTGGGACTCTTTACCCGTCAAACTACCCACACCGTCCCTTGGATCAACTACAACTATCTCGTCAAAGTCTATGCTACTAGAGAAAATACCCGCTTTTAAGCCAATACTCAGTGAGGCGCCATTTGGTAATGCTAGAAAATAAGAACCAGAGATTTGAAGCTCTAAATTAGAGGAAGGACCAAGGTTATCATTGACTACGTGAAAACCCAAGCCACCATTCCATAAGCTAGAATTGGTGTTATAGCTAATCATTTGAGTGCTAGGCGCACCACCACTGTTAATGGTGCCATCATAACCAAACCATTGCGACCTGTGGATTGCCGTTACTGTATTACCATTGGAGAGTCCAGCGAACGCTGGATTATAATACAATTGATTGAACATATAATGGGTAAACTGAGCGTCTTGTTGCGCTCGTAACCCTAGATGACAGCACAAGCATATAATGGTTAGCAGAAAGGCTCTTGTCATAATGTGGTAACGCAAAATCTAATCCATTTATTTAATCCGCATAGATATATTACAACAAAACTGGCAAGTGCCCTTATAAGGTTCGCCGATCTTATAGTTTGTTCGCCTTCTTAATATACAATTCCAAAGCTCCTGTCATTGAAGGAGCATTTGGTTGAGGCGCTTCAATATCCAAAACGAGGTTTGCATCCGTGGCTGCCTTAGCCGTTGTTGGACCGAAAACAGCCATTCGTGTATCGTTTTGCTTATAGTCAGGGAAATTCACAAAAAGCGAATTAATTCCACTAGGGCTATAAAAAGCAATTATATCATAAAAGACATTGTCTAAGTCGGACAAGTCACTCGCGACTGTCTCATAGATAACGGCCTCAGAATAATCATAGCCGTTGTCCTCCAAAAAGCTTGGAATATCTTCTTTGCGAATACTAGAGCAAGGAAACAGATACTTTTCGTTCTTGTGCTTCTTTAAGATCTCTATTAAATCCTCCGCAGTTCTAGAACCAGTGAAGATTTTTCTCTTTCTCACGACAATGTACTTCTGAAGGTAATTCGCTGTCTGTTCTGAGATGCAGAAATATTTCATGTCTGCAGGAATATCAACCTTCAAATCATTACAGATGGCGAAAAAATGATCTACAGCATTACGGCTAGTAAAAATAATAGCTGTATGCTTCAAAATATCCACTTTTTGCTTCCTAAACTCCTTTGCAGGAATCGGATCTACCTGGATAAAAGGCCTAAAATCGACCTTAATTCCGTATTTCTCTGCAAGTGTATAGTATGGTGATTTCGGATCTGACGGTTTTGGCTGAGATACGAGTAAACTCTTAACTTCTTTCAGCCTCCCCTCAATGATGCTCTTAGACATATGCTTCCCTACTTATTTCCCGAATTGGCGTGTTATAACAGTAATTTGATCCCCACAATAGCAGGGATGATTTCCGTGCTGCAAAGGTAAGAAAATATATATAACTTATTATATAGCTTTAGCTGCTCAAGCTTAACGTAAAAGTTTAACAACCTGTAAAGCAAATAGATGACCGTACCCACTAGAATTGTGTTGATCAATAACACAGGAAAACTGTAGTTGCTGTAAATAACCAAGGCACAAAGAATTGTCATTCCCATCACAAAACAATTATTGAGACTTTGCATCTCTTGAAAATGACGACTTGTTGAAGGTGGCAAATTAAACAAAGAGCCCATCATCCAGATGAAGAGATACTTAATCAAAAAAAATAGTTGAATCGAGGCGGTCATTACCAACCAAATTAAAATACCCGAACCAAAGCTTTCTGGAATTAGCCAAGGCACTAAAACGAATCCTTCAGTTTGATTCAAGCCAAAAAATAACACTAAAAGCACAAAGCTGGCAGAGGCCGATAATATGATGCTAAAGTAAAGACTCTCGGTACTTAAAAGTCTAATATTAGACCCAAAATCGTCCTTCAATTTAAAATTAAGAAGTTTAGAGAAGTCGTATACCGTCGCGAACATCTTTAGAAATGCCATCCGTGACACAGCATAGGTTGCCAGCAATAGCACAGAAATGGCTATGGCAATGTCACGAAATAATACTGGTGAAGATTCAATAAACACGCTCATATTAGAATCGAGTAGTAAACCCGAAATGTATTTTCGATTGATTAAAGTTCAAGCCACCTGTATTATCAGATGTCCCCAAAGCGTAAACAAAGTTAAAGATACCATTGCTTGTGGAAAAGTTGATGCCTGCACCTAAGCCTAATGCAAATTCATTCTTCTTTCCCACATGATCTATAAAGTCGCTTCTGATAAATCCAACATCTGAAAAGACACTGAGATAAGAAGATTCATCAAAAAACACCCTTGATTCTATTGTTGAATAGGCATAGCCCGTGGCAAAGAAAAAATTCTCACTAAACCCGCGAATCGTGTTAAGTCCTCCCAAACGATATGCATCGTTTTGAAAGAGCTGATCATTGGAAAGTAGGCCTGCATTAATTCCAGTATATAAAACTAGCTTGGGACTAAACGACCAGTAGTTATTCAAGTTGAGGTCATACTGATACTGAAGGATCTTTAAGGCTACGTCTCGATAAAGTTCAGCAGGTAAGCCTATATTCTGTTCAATGGTTTTATTACCAACAGAAGCCAAGAGCCTAAGGCTCAAACCACGCCTAGGTAAAAAGCGTCATCTAAGCGATCCAAGTATAGACTCAAGCCAAACCGCGTTACCCCAAAGTCAATGATATCAGGGAGTCGAGTAGCATTAGCGAATTGGGAGGTGGCCAAAAGGTCTGTGTTTCTAAAGCCAGTGAAAAAACCGAGCGTACTATTGGCCGCTAGGTTAAAGGAGAAGTCCACCCAAAAATCTCTCCGCGTAAAAGTGGTGTCCTGCTTTAGAAACTCAAAGTCAGTATCTACAGATAGTGGACTCCTAAAGATGTTAGGATGAAAGTACTCCATTCTTATCGACTGCGTCTCCTCGCTTAGCCTCCTCCAATGCAGACCGATTTTCTTACCCGAGGCAAAAGGATTATATAGCTCTAGATCAAATTGCCCAGTAATCAGTAGTCCATTATCGCGGCTCGTGTTTGGTAGAAAACCAATGATACCATCGATGGTGTTAATCGGTCTTTTGGCAAGCTCCAAAGAGACTATTGCCTCACTATTTTGAAAAGAAAGGCGGGGGCTCTTGACCAAACGTAGATAAGGCAACCTTCTTAGCTTACTCACTACACCATCAACGACAACTTGATTGTAGGGGTCTCCCATATCTAGCCCCAAGTATGCCGTGGCAAATCGAGATTTCAGAATTTGATTGCCAACGATGTGTACTGAATCGAACCGTATTAATGGCCCAAGATCAAAGCTCAGGGTAGCGTTGAGTTGACTACTTTCAATCCTAAGTGAGTCATAGGTAAGTGCGGCAAAGGGATAACCGTTTCTTTCGGCATAGCGCAACATGCTCGTCTCAATCTTGCCAATTGCCATTAGGTCGAATCTTTCGCCATTAAAGCGACTGGTTTTATAGCCCGATTTGCGTAGAAGACTCCGTTCCACATTTCCCGCGCCCAGCGAAAGCCACTCAAAAGGAGCCCCAGGATCTATTTTAGCCTCTATTTGACCCGGAAGAGAGGTGATGCTATCAATTTGGGCCAGGAGATAACCCTCTAAATGCAATTAATTTATTAAAGACCGGATTGTCTGAATTGCACTTAATGAGTCTATGGGGTTTTGATTATACTTATACTTGCGAATCAATTGCTCATTTTCAGCAGCAGCTGTTATCCTTAACTCCAGCTTGTCCTGTGCGAAGGCGGAACTGAGGATTAAGAAGTTTAAGCCGAAAACGACCAATATGACACCGCGAAAGCCTGACATTTATTAGGTTTGATTTTAAAATAACGAAACTTTGGCCGGATTATACATCCATATTCCTTTCTGCAAAAAAGCATGTCACTATTGTGACTTCCACTTTAGCCAATCCCTCGGTCAAATTGACAAAATGGTGGATGCCATTGGACAGGAACTCATTATGCAAAGTGACTTTTTAGGCAAAGACACAATCTATACCATCTATTTTGGAGGTGGTACACCTTCTCTACTAGAAGGCCCTCATTTAAAAAAATTGATGGGGATTATTCAGCGTGAATATACCCTATCTAGCAACCCAGAGATCACCATGGAAGCAAACCCGGATGATTTGACCGAAGAGAAGCTCGCGACCTTCTTCGGCATTGGGGTAAACAGGCTTAGCATTGGTGTACAATCGTTCAATGACGAGCATCTGAAATGGATGAATCGGCAACATACCAGCAAAGAGGCCATTGATACCTTCCAGTTGGCGCGCAAGGTTGGTTTCGAAAACATTAGCCTTGACTTGATTTATGCCTTACCTAGCGAAAATCATGAAAACTGGATTAATGACCTTAAAATGATGGTCGGCTTGAGACCAGAACATATTTCTTCTTACTGCCTTACCATAGAACCACAAACAGCTTTTGGTAACTGGCTAAAGAAGGGAAAGATCAAAGCGATAGACGAAGACTTTGCTGCTGAACAGTTTGAAATTCTTTTGGATACAATGGCTAAATATGGCTATGACCAATATGAGATCTCCAATTTCGCTCAGCCAGACTATGAATCGCAACACAACAGTGCTTATTGGAAAGATGAAAAGTATCTAGGAGTCGGCCCTTCAGCACATTCTTATAGCGGCAAGTTCCGGAAAGCGAATGTTGCCAATAATGCCAAATACCTAAAAGGAATTAAGGAAGGAAAAGTAGCTACCGAAGTCATAACGCTCAGCCCAGAAGATCAGGTAAACGAATACATACTTACCTCTCTGCGTACGAAATGGGGTTGTGACTTGAGTCAGCTAAAAACAAAATATGGGGTTGATTTACTCTCCAAACAGGAGCACTATTTGAAAAAACTCACCACTCAAGACCTAATCTTCGAGGATGAAGGCTTTTTGATATTAACGAACAAAGGAAAACTACTCGCGGATAAAATCGCTTCAGATTTATTTATTGAATAATTTCATTCCAACACCAAACGCTTACCATCGAATTGGTACTTTAGATGCCCCAATCGGAAAACGATGAAAAACAGGTATTCACATAGGAGTAGAAAAAGCCAGCCCGAACCCTTGGGTGAAGCTATTAGTGAGATGCTTAAGGCTTTCCGTATTGAAGGTAAATTCTACGAAACAGACCTTGTCAACTCCTGGGAACGCGTAATGGGCAAACCTATCGCTACAAGAACCTCTAAGATCTACATCAAAGACAAAAAATTATTTGTCCATATCTCTTCCGCTCCGCTGAAGCATGAATTGAATATGTCTCGAGATAAGATATTGGTAATGCTCACCAAAGAATTGGGTCAACCCATCGTCAACGAGGTGATTATAAAATAAAAGAGGAGACCGAAGCCTCCTCTTTTATTCATAGTGTACATCTTAATTCTTCTTGATCTCTTGATTCAAATCAGCCTTCTTATAGCTCTCAGGAAGTCTAGTAATGGTAATAATGTTCTCTTTCGTGAGGTATTTGTTTGCTGCAGCTACAACCGCCTCTTTTGTAATAGCATCTGCACGCTCATTGCCTTTCAAAATATCTTCAAAGTTATCTCCATTTTTCAGGTAAGCACCCATGGCATTTGACCAATAACCATTTTGCTTGATAGACTCATCAAAGTTTTGCTTACGAGCAGTTATAATCTTTTGGAGATCTTCATCTGTAAACTCTCCGTTCTTTATCTTCTCAAGTTCTTTGAGTGCTGCCTGAGTGAGTGCCTCGACATTTTCGGGTTTACATGGAAAAGAGATAGAAAAGGTGAAAGTTGGGTCAGGGTAACCAGTCAATGAAGCATTTGCTCCAGCACCATAAACGCCACCCATTTCTTCTCTAAGCGTCTCAATCATTTTGTTCGATAATATACCTGCTACTGCATCCATCAGTCCATTAGTGTTCATGTCATACTCATAATCGCCAGACAGGGTAATGCTCACCTGGCTCTTCTCATCTACACCAACATATACGTTTTCTGTAATCTTTCCTGCTTTGATATTGAGGCTTAAGTTCTTATATGACTCATTAGATGCTGTAGCGGGTAAACTCGCGATATACTTTTCTACCAGTGGTTTAAACGTACCCATGTCAATGTTACCAACAAACACGAACTTAAAGTTACTGGCGTCTGCAAAGCGCTCTTCATATATTTTCAATATCCTGTCCAAGTCAATCGTTTCAAAGGCTTCAGGCGTTGGGAAAGCAATCCACGGATTATCCTCGCCCAACATTATCTTCTGCATTTCTATCTGAAACTGGAAGTCAGGGCTGGAAGTAACATTGGCATATAAGTTCTTTGTTCTGCCTAACCAGCTATTGAAAGCTGCCTCATCTTTTCTTGCTGTAGTAAATTTTAGATGGAGCAGTTGCATGAACGTCTCTAAGTCCTTAATACTTGAAAAACCTGAAACCGACTCGTCATATAAACCAATTCCCGCATTGACAGAAGCTGTTTTTCCTGTCATAAACTTGTTAAGGTCAATGGCGTTAAATTCGCCAACACCCATTTGACTCATCACTTGACCCGCCATTTGAACTGACATTATATCTGATGGGTCATACAAAGAGCCTCCACCAAAGCTAAAGGCGTTCAACCTAATCTCATCATTCTTGAAATCTGTTGGCTTTAAATAAAGCTTCGCTCCATTTGACAGTGTCATTTCTGTAATGCCTGTTACCGCATTTGTTGATTCAGAAACAACTGACCCTGCTTTTGGCAATTGACTAAGCAACGTTGTTGCTAATTTTTCTTCTGCATAGGGCTGAATAGCCTTGTCATCCTTGGCGTTATCTAAAATCGAAATGAGCTCATTCTCTGTTGGAATCATACCCGCATTCTCTTCTTTGGCGTTGATTTCAATTGTTCTATTGTCCTGAGTGATCCAGCTTTTGATCAATTCATTAATCTCTTCAAGTTTAATCGTTGGAACTACCTTATTTAGGTTGTCTAATTGTTGTTGTGCATTCAAAAGAGGCCCTCCATTAAGAAAGTGGTTGACATATGCTCCAACTACTCTACCTGATTGATCCTTATCTGCTTCTTTCACACCTCTTTCATAACTATTGCGGTAGAGAGCTATGGTTCTTTCCAATTCTCCTTGAGTAAATCCGTACCTGCGAACACGTTCGTTAGCAGAAATAGCTGCTTTTAAGCCTTCCTTAAACTGATCATCTTTCACATTTACATAAATAGTATATGCCGATTTATCTTGGCCCAATGTCTTGCCATAACCACTGAAACCAAATTGAAAAGGAGGGTTCTCTGATTGTACCAACTCATTGAGTCGTTGGTTCATCATATTGCTGAAAAGCCCTCTCATCACGGTATTTCTAAAGGCTGCAAGCGTATTTTCTGTTTTGGTTAAACCCTTTTTAACGAACTCAACACTAATGGTATTTCCAGTTGCTTCTTCATCGCTGGCAACCGCTATTCTAGTTCCTTCGAAATCGGTTCGAGAGTAATAAATGCGTTCTTTGGGTTTTTTAGGTCCTTTTATTTTACCGAAAAGCTTTTTGATCTTCGCTTCCATTTCAGGCGCATCAAAATCTCCAACAGCCACTAGTGCCATTAAGTCTGGTCGATACCAATCTTTGTAGTAGCGCTTGGCGGCCTCATACTTAAAGTTCTCAAGTACTTCGGGCTTACCAATAGGCAGTCTTTCAGCATACCTAGATCCAGCCAAAGTGATTGGCCAAACCTGCTGTCTCATCCGTTCATTTGCACCTAGTCTAAGGCGCCATTCTTCCATGACAACGCCTCTTTCCTTATCTATTTCCTCATCATCAAAAGTAGCTTGATGTGCCCAGTCGCTCAGAACGGTAAGGGCCTTGTCCAAATTTTCTGGATTGTCCGTAGGAATCGGAAGGATATAAACCGTTTCATCGAAGCTTGTATAGGCATTCAAATCTCCACCAAATTCTAAGCCCATCTTCTGTAAAAAGTCAATGAGATCGTTTTTTTGAAAATTCTTTGTCCCGTTAAACAGCATGTGCTCTGTAAAGTGAGCCAGTCCTTGCTGATCTTCATCCTCTAAAATTGACCCTGCCTTAATGACAAGACGAAATTCAACCCTATTTTCAGGTTGCTTATTCTCTCTTAGGTAATAGGTAAGTCCATTATCGAGGGTACCAATCTTTACGGAAGGATCAGTTGGCAACTCCTGAAAACCGAGCACTGAGAGCGGTGCGAGCACCATCAAAAGTGCTAACAGACTGAAGTAATATTTTGAGTTTTTAATCATTTATTTTTTAAGTTTTTGACTATTGGATTCGTTAATATATGTGCTAAACAATAATAAGCCAAATATTTTCATTTTTAATAATTATATAATGATAATAATATAGAAAATGTAAAGAGAAATTTACTTCTGAAGGAAGCGCTTCTGAGAAATAAAGGTAATAAACACCCCTATAAAGATGGCTGCATCTGCAATATTGAAGACTGGCCAAAGTGCTACTTTCTTGCCTCCCCAAAAAGGGATCCAGTCGGCAACATAGCCTTCCCACACATCTAGATATAGCATGTCAACTACTTGTCCATGAAACCATGGCGTTACCACATCATAAGGGGCATTGTCTAAGAATACACCATAGAATACACTATCGATCACATTACCGATTGCCCCACCTAAAACGGCAGCAATGCACCACAACAAGCCTGTGTGATAGTTCTTCTTAGACATTCGATAAAGAATAATACCAATCACAATCATGGCTACTATTCTGAAAAGGGTAAGACCGAGCTTTCCGTATTCAAAGTCGAAGCTTAAGCCAAAGGCCATTCCTCTATTTAGAATGTAATGGAGTTTAAACCAGTCACCCAACACGGTGATCTCTCCTGCTGGGCCCATGGTCATGTTGAAATGCACCAATAATTTTACCATCTGGTCGATGATAATTACTCCTAGGGTTAAAAAGAAGTACTTAAGGTGCTTCAAGCTTAAATTTATCTCACTGAAATATTGAGGTCAATCTGCCAATCGTCAATCTCAACTGTAGTTGCATCATCGACCTGATCTAATAACTCCAAACTCATCGCTTGGGTTTCTTCACAGATGTACACGTTGTTCGCTTCAATAGCAGTATTCACGATCAGCTCATTCTTCGCTACTTTAATATCGATCTTATCTTGAACATCGAGTCCTTGATCTTTTCGTAGGTTTTGAATACGATTTACCAAATCCCTCGCAATCCCTTCTTGACGTAAGTCTTCAGAAATTGTGATGTCTAAGGCAACAGTTGTTTTACCTTCACTGGCTACAGACCATCCTGGAATATCTTCGCTACTGATCTCAACGTCATCAATTGTCAACTGAAGGGTTTCTCCATCAATCGCCAAATCATACTGACCTGCTTTTTCAATAGCAGCAATATCTTCCTGACCCCATTGGTTTATGGTCGCAGAAATCAATTTCATTTTTGGACCAAATTTCTGACCCAATGCTCTGAAGTTTGGCTTAACCTTCTTAACCAATACTCCCGAAGCATCATCTAAAAACTCAACCGTCTTGACGTTTACTTCTGACATAATCAGGTCTGCAACAGCCTCCACATGGTGACGTGTTACTTCATCCAAGACAGGAATCATAATCTTAGAAAGCGGTTGTCTCACTTTAATCTTCTCCTTCTTACGAATAGAGTGTGTCAAAGAAGAGATGGTTTGTGCTAAAGCCATTTGCGTTTCCAAATCGACATTAATACATGCCTCGTCAACAACAGGGAAATCAGTTAAATGAACAGACTCACTTTTGTCTAAACAACTTACTGCATTCAAATCTCGATAGAGGTTTTCCATGTAGAATGGTGCAATTGGAGCGCCAATCTTAGCCACCGTCATCAAGCAAGTATATAGGGTTTGATAAGCTGCTCGCTTGTCGTCATTATACTCCCCTTTCCAGAACCGTTTCCTGTTTAAACGAACGTACCAGTTACTCAACTCATCTGCCACAAAGTCCATGATGGCTCGGGCCGCACGTGTCGGTTCATACTCGTCATAAGCGGCATCCACAGTTTTAATCAATGTGTTGAGCCTTGAAAGTACCCAACGATCACTTTCTGGTCTATTTGCCAATGGAATGGCTGCTTCTTCAAACTTGAAACCATCAAGGTTTGCGTAAAGCGCAAAGAAGTTATAGGTATTGTGAAGCGTGCCGAAGAACCTTCTTTGTACCTCGCCAACACCTTCAATATTAAATTTTAAGTTATCCCAAGGGTTGGCATTCGAGATCATGTACCAACGCGTGGCATCTGGTCCGTACTCTCCTATCGTCTTGAATGGATCTACCGCATTGCCCAATCGCTTGGACATTTTATTGCCTGCTTTATCAAGCACTAGTCCATTGGCAATTACATTTTTGAAGGCTACGCTGTCGTGTAACATCACGGCCAATGTGTGCAGTGTAAAGAACCATCCTCTCGTCTGATCTACACCTTCGGCAATGAAATCTGCCGGAAAGCTTTTTCGGAAGATGTCTTCGTTCTCAAATGGATAGTGCCATTGTGCATAAGGCATGGCCCCTGAATCGAACCAAACGTCAATCAGGTCTAATTCACGAATCATTTTTTGACCTGAGTCGCTGACAAGGATAATGTCGTCAACGTATGGTCTGTGTAAATCGAAGTCATCTGAAATCTGCGCGTCCATAAAACCAGCATCTACTGACTTTTGCACTTCTTCTTTCAGTTCAGCAATGGACCCGATACACTTTTGTTCTTTCTTATCTTCTGAAACCCAAATCGGTAATGGCGTTCCCCAATACCTTGATCTGCTTAGGTTCCAATCCACTAAATTCTCTAACCAGTTACCAAAACGGCCTTCGCCAGTCGAAGCAGGTTTCCAGTTAATGGTCTTGTTGAGTTCACCAAGTCTGTCCTTATATGCTGTGGTTTTAATAAACCATGAATCTAATGGATAATAGAGAATCGGTTTATCCGTACGCCAGCAGTGAGGGTATGAGTGCTCGTACTTCTCTACTTTAAAGGCTCTATTTTCTTCTTTCAGTTTGATGGAGATCAATACGTCCAAAGACTTTTCAGGAGCTTCTCCTTCTTTATAGTATTGATTCTTGACGTACATGCCGGCAAAGTCTGTGATCTCATCCACATACTTTCCTTCCTTATTCACGATCGGCACATCCTTACCTTCTTCGTCTTTTACGAATACCCCCGGCATATCGTATTGAACAGAAGTTTTAAAATCGTCTGCTCCGAAGGTTTTCGAAATATGTACAATACCAGTTCCGTCCTCGGTAGTTACAAAGTCACCGATCACTACGGTAAATGCTGGCTTCTCTAATGGAATATATGGCATCAACTGGTCATAATCCATGCCTTCCATGTCTCTTCCTTTAAAGGAATCGATCACTTCAAAAGGAATCAATTTATCGCCAGCCTTATAATCTTCAATCGCAATGTCTTTTGCCTTGTCGCTGAAGTAGGCACCCATTCGCTCCTTTGCCAAAATCACATTGATCGGCTCAAAAGTGTATTGGTTGAAAGTCTTGACCTTCACATATTCAATGCCTGCGCCTACTGCCAAACCGTTGTTTGCTGGTAAGGTCCAAGGTGTGGTCGTCCAAGCAAGGATAAAGTCGTTTTCAGTACCCGTTACTTTAAACTGGGCCACCATAGAGGTGTCCTTAATGTCTTGATAAGTGCCTGGTTGGTTGAGTTCGTGTGAACTTAGGCCTGTTCCTGCAGCTGGTGAATACGGTTGAATGGTATACCCTTTATAGATAAGGTCTTTATCATAGAGCTTCTTCAGCATGCTCCAAACCGTCTCAATGTATTCTCTCTCGAAAGTGATGTATGGATTATCTAGATCAACCCAGTAACCCATCTTTTCAGTAACGTCATCCCAAACATCTTTGTATCGCATTACCGTTTCGCGACACTTTTGGTTGTATTCGTCCACGGTAACTTTCTTACCGATGTCTTCTTTTTTAATCCCCAGTTCTTTTTCAACCTGAAGTTCTACCGGTAGACCATGGGTATCCCAGCCGCCTTTTCGTTTTACCTGAAAGCCTTTTTGAGTCTTGTATCTACAGAAGATGTCCTTAACCGTTCTGGCCATGACATGGTGAATACCAGGTGCCCCGTTTGCAGATGGTGGCCCTTCAAAAAATGTAAAAGTTGGATGGCCCTCTTTTTCAGAGACTGACTTTTCGAAAATTTGATTGTCTTTCCAGAATTGAAGTATGTCTTCACCAACCTTAGCAAATTCTGGTTTCTTATACTCTTTATACTTGCTCACTTTAATTCCTTTCGTATTACCTATCGGTAGAACCCAAGAATGGGTCGTCTTTCTTAATTAATAAATTCTCTGTATCTATCTCTTCGTCATCATCTTCTATGTAAAACTCATAGTGTTCTATTAAAGGATGAATTTTTTGATTCCGCTTTCCGCTATCGAAAACCATCAATAATGAAGGAAGCAAAGTTAAGTTTGTGATCATAGCGAAGAACAATGTCAATGAGGTCAGTAAACCTAAGGCAACTGTTCCTCCAAAGTCAGAGAAAACGAAAATCACAAAACCGAAGAATAGAATGATCGAAGTATATAACATACTCGACCCTGTTTCTTTAATACTATTACTGATCGCCACAGGCACGAAGAAGTTCTTCGCAAAAAGCTCTTGTCTATACTTTGCCAAAAAGTGAATGGAATCATCCACAGAAATACCAAAGGCGATACTAAAGATCAGTGCCGTACTTGGTTTCAGGGGAATACCGAAGAAACCCATGATCCCTGCCGTCATAATCAATGGAATGAAATTCGGAATGAGAGATATGATGATCATCCTGACGTTCGCAAATAGAATGGCCATGATGACAGCAATAATGGCAAAAGCCAATAATAGGGAGTTACGAAGGTTTTCGATCAGGAACTGATTGCCCTTCACGAATAATAAGGTAGAGCCTGTTACGGCAGTATCCACTCCCTCATCATCGCCAAACACTCTGTCAATTTCAGGCTGAACTACGTTGTTGATCAACGAATCCATTCTTTGCGATCCTATATCTGCGATTTTCAAAGAAACGCGCAACACCTGACCGGTAGAGTCGACAAAGTTATCAAGGAAGCTAGACTCCCCTTCGCGATTACTGAGGTAGCTCAAAATGACATTTCTATCACTCGGGCTTGGCAAGCCGTAGTATCTTTCATTTCCATTATAAAATGCCTGCCGCACCGCTTTTGCGAATGTGACTATGGAAATTGGAGATGATATATTTTCTAAAGGCTCGAGAGCTCGCTCCAACCTTTCAACTTTTCGTAGGTTTCTCGCATTGACAGAGGACTTTGGCTTGCCAAAATCAATGATGATTTCCAATGGCATCACCCCGCTAAAGTTATTCTCAAAGAAATAAAGGTCTTGCTTGAGTTCTGACTTTTCTGGAATGTCATCGACCATGTAGGCCACAGAATAAACCCTTGTTAACCCAATAATCGCAACCACAAGAATAACGCCTGTTACCACAAAAACACGGTAACGGTGACGGTGCACAATCAAGTCGAGTAAACCCAGAAACTTTCCGACAGCCTTAAATTCTAAGTGCTTAAGCTGATTCTTCTTTGGCGCTGGCAGATATGATAGAATTCCAGGAATCAAGATTATACTTACCACAAAAGTGGCCAAGATATTGATCCCTGCCACCATACCAAACTCTTTAAGTAGCGTAATATCAGTGGTGACTAACACCAAGAAGCCAATGGCGGTAGTGAAATTGGTAATAAATGTTACCATCCCAATCTTACCTACCATTCTGCTGAGCGCTTTCGGCTTATTACCATGTTTCGCGTACTCCTGATGGTACTTATTAATCAGGTATACACCATTAGGTATCCCTATGACTACAATGATAGATGGAATCAAACCCATCAAAACAGTAATATTATAGTTTAGTAAGCTTATTGTTCCCAGCACCCATACGACCACTACACTAATGACAATGAGCGGTACTAAAACAGAGGTAACCGAGCGGAAGAAAAGGAAAAGAATCAGGGCAGTTATACTCAAAGACAAAACAATAAAGAGCCTTAGCTCAACATTTGTCTTTTGCTGCATGATAGTACGCACAAATGGCATACCCGAATAATGAAGGTCTATCTCTGTCTCTGCGGCAAATTCTTCTCCAAGCCTTTTGATTTCATTCACGAGTACATTTCTGCCTGCTGAATTCAATACTTCTCGCTCTAAGTTGATCAGTATGAGCGTTGCTCCATTGTCAGTGTTCAGCAACTGGCCTGCATAAAACTTCAGCCCTAGGGCTTCTTTTAATAAGGAATCAAGTTCTTCTTTAGTTTTGGGAGACTCCTTCATTAGGGGCTCTAAGTCGAAGCTCCTGTTGTCTTGATTTTTGACAATCTTTTGCAAGATCGGCAACGAGATGACATTGCTAATGCCCTCTAGGCTTGCAATCGTTTCGCTTAATGCCTTGAATTTATTGAAGTTTTCGAGCTCGAAAAGGGAACTGTCTTTTGCACCTACTACTAGGATATTGCCATCTTCCCCGAACTTCTCTTTAAAGTTCATGAAATAGCGAAAGCTCTCGTCAGTGCTAGGCACAGCCGTGTTAAAGTTAAATGCCATCTTGACATTCCTTGCCTGATAACCCATAAAGGCAGTAAACAGGAAGATCGAGATGATCAATATCAGCCTGTGTTTCAGTACAATATGAGGAAGTTTAGACCACATTTTCGAACAAGTTGACAAAGGTAATATTTTCCCCTTTCTATCATATTCGAAGACCGTCTTATTAATAGGTATAAAATTGTCCTAGCGCATGCTTGGCAAAGATATGCCTGTTAGCTTACGATAAAGACTCATCGCATTAGAATCAGTAAGCCCAGAAATGTAGTCTAGCAATGCCCTTAAAGAAGTATAGGTGTCTTTCGACTCCTTAATTTCATCTTTCAAATCTGAAGGCAATAAACGGAATGCAATGGATTGCTTCTTGGTCATGCTGGATTTACTCAAAATGGCAGGCACAAAAGACTCTAATAGACCATTAAGCACATTAAACCCTGCAGCTTCAATTTCTACTACATGCTGTGCCCTGTATATTTTTGCTATTGAAACATTCTTAATTTCCTCAAGCGCTGGCGTGGCTTGAATATCATCCGTAAGAGATATATCGTAGTCACCAGAAAGAATTCCTTCCTCATTCGCTAAAAAATGATCTGTACTCTGCTTTATTAATTCCCCTATCGTCATTGCACGAAGTAATGAGATCTGTTCTGCTTTACTTCTAATCGTTTTAAGTTTCGTAGCATCAAACTTTGTACCGATCACTTGAGCATAAAGGTCAATGGTGTCTTGATGGCTAATCAACCCAAGGTTGCAACCATCCTCAAGGTCAATAATGTGATAACAGATGTCGTCTGCGGCTTCTACCAAAAACGCCAATGGATGCCGACACCACTGACCTTTGACTAATTGTTGTAATTGGAGGTCATTGGCTAACGATTGAAAAATTTCGGACTCCGAATCATAAAAACCATATTTCTTTTGGCTTCTTCTCAGCTTAAATTGATCTGCTACTTTAGATGGTCTTGGATATTTTGTGAAAGCAGCTAATGTCGGCTTTGTTAAACGCAAACCTTGGTAACCAGATTTGTTCAGTAACCTGAACCCTTGAGCATTTCCTTCAAAGTTGATAAAATCGAACCATTGTTGCTCAGAAAATTCTGTTTCAAGGTTATCTTTATTGGTAGCAAAGTAATCTGAGATGGCATCTTCGCCCGAATGACCAAAAGGTGGATTGCCTATATCATGGGCAAGAGAGGCAGATGCTGTAATCAAACCAAAATCGTTTGCACTAAAGTAATCCCTCAAGGACCTGTGCTTTTGCAAGATCACTGTACCTACAGACCTGCCCAATGACCTTCCGACACTGGAAACTTCCAAACTATGAGTCAAACGATTGTGCACAAAGTCATGTTCAGGCAACGGGTGCACTTGCGTTTTATCCTGAAGCTTTCTAAAAGGATGCGAAAATATGATTCGATCGAAGTCCCTATCGAATACCGAACGATCCGTATTCTTTTTATGAGATTCACCACTATCTAAAAGTACTTGCCAATCCATGTGATAATCAATTATTGCATGAAATTAGACAACCTCTGCCAACAGTCAAACTATTCTAATTTAAACCGATATTATTCCATAATTGGCGCAATCCTTTGCACCAAAACAGCCGTTTTTTACCAAGATTGACACCATAAAATGTTAGTTAACACAGGGTTAATATAGCCCTAATGCTCTGATAGTTAGTTAAACGCAGCCTATGAGCACTATATAAAAGCCATAGTTTTCTGCAAACGTTTGCGTTAATTTTAGTTCAATTCAGCTATGAATACCCACCAACAATGGTAGTTTAAAGATTAGATTACACTTTTTTGGTCAGGTTCGGCCTAAAATCAAGTAAATTAAAAATGATTGTATGAAAAAAATTTTATTAATCCTGCTTGTTATGTCAGTAGGTTTCCAAGGGGCTCTACTGGCTCAAACAAAAACCGTTACCGGTACGGTTACAGGGGGGGATGACGGCTTAGGCATTCCTCGTGTAAATGTAACGGTTAAGGGTACTCCTAGAGGAGAAGCGACCAATTTAGATGGTACTTACTCTATCCAAGTAGCAGCCAACGAAACACTAGTTTTCTCTTTTGTGGGTTATATCGCACAAGAAATACTAGTGGGTACTCAGACCACTGTTGATGTGGTTTTACAACCAGACTACAATGAATTAGATGAAATCGTAGTTGTGGGTTATGGATCTCAAGAAAAGAAAGAGATCACAAGTGCTGTAGCCAGCATTAAGCCTGAAGATTTTAACAGCGGAAATATTTCAAATCCGACTCAGTTGCTTCAAGGTAAAGTTGCCGGTTTATCAATTACAAGACCAGGTGGTGATCCAAATGGCGGTTTCAATATCCGTTTAAGAGGTATCTCAACATTTGGTGGTAACCAATCTCCTCTTATTGTATTGGATGGTGTGCCAGGTGCAGACCTTGGTAACGTTGATCCGAATGACATTGCATCAATAGATGTATTGAAAGATGGTTCAGCTGCTGCGATTTA
>CBFIAY010000006.1:39242-135450 GCA_965660665.1 Roseivirga sp.
GCGGCCAAGACTTAGGTTCAAGAACTGATTGGGTTGACGTTGTAACGCAAGATGCTTTTTCTTATGCGACTAACGTAAGCTTAAGTGGTTCAATGGGCGGTACTTCTTATCGTGCTTCTGTGAACTATAGAAACAACGAAGGTATTGTTAAGGGTTTCAAAAATGAGAGACTAAACACAAGGTTAAACGTTACGCACAACGCGATCAACGATCGTTTGAGATTAAGCGCCAACGTTAACATGACGAATGGTTCTTTTGGAGCAAAAAATAATAACCTATTTGATTTTGCTTTGACTTACAATCCAACGGCACCAATTTTTGACGATGGAACTTTAAGTCAGAATAGTCTTGGAGGATACTTCCAAACACTAGCATCTTCTGATTACTTCAATCCAGAAGCACTTAGAAGAGAGCAAAATTTTAGTGGTACTAATAAAACTATCTTAGCTTCTTTTAGAGGTGAATTTGATATTACTGACGACTTAACAGTTGCTGTACAGTATAACCAAGATAGATTTAATGGTCTTAACGCTAATTTCTTCTCAAAATCTGACTTTGCTTATGGCGGTCCTAGAGGAGGAGTTGCAGGACGTACAACCGATGATAGATTTACTGAAATCATCACAGGTACTTTAAACTACAACACTCAAATAACTGATGACTTAACGGCGAACTTCCTATTAGGAGCAGAGCGTCAGACGGTGACAGGTGAAGGCTTTGGTCTACAAACACGTCAGTTCTTATTTGATTCATTTGGAGCAAATAACTTAGGAGCAGGTGCATTAGTAACTGGCCCTGACACTAACTATTACTCTTATAAGAACCAAAATATTCTTAATTCAGCATTCTTCAGAGCAAACCTTAATTTTCAAGGTATTTACTTCCTTTCTGCTAGTGTGCGTTCTGAATCATATTCAGGATTTGGTGATAACGAGAAGACGGGTTACTTCCCAGCTGTATCAGCAGGTGCTGAGTTAACTGAGATCGCTGACTTAGGTCCTATTTCACAATTGAAATTTAGAGTGTCATACGGTATTACTGGTGCACTTCCTGGTTCTGCTGACTTAGCACTACCTATTTTCAGAAATGGTGGAAGAATTGACCTTGATGGTGATGCAAACACAACTGATGATCAGTTTATTGCACCAAGACAATCGCAAAACGCAAACCCTACACTGAAATGGGAAACCAAGAAAGAGTTTAACATAGGTTTTGATTTTGCTGTTTTTGATGGCAAGATCACTGGTAGTACTGATTATTATACTAGAAACATTGAAGACCTTATCTTCAACGTTCCAGTTCCAATTGGAGCACCAAACCCTTTTGATGCTGGTAACTTTAATACTGTAGGATCTACTTTCGTAAACCTTGCGGATATGAGATCAGCTGGTTTTGAATTTAGCGCATCAATCAATGGTTTGAAATTAGGTCCAGTATCTTGGACACCTTCATTCAACTTCACAATCTATGACAAAACAACCATTGAGAAACTATCTATTGGTGACGGTTTAGGCTTTGAAGAATTAAGAGGTGGAAACTTAGGTGCTCCAGGTCAAAACAACACGCAGATTATTCTTAATACTGTGGGTGAAACACTTGGTAACTTCGTTGGTGCTAAGTTCATCGAAATTGATGAAAATGGCCAGTATGTGTTAGAAGATGCAAATGGCGTAAGAGGTTCTTCTGCATCTGATTTTGCTTTAGATGATTTAGCTGTTATAGGTAACGCGCTTCCTGATGCTGATTTCGGTATCAACAACGCATTCCAATATAACAACTGGGACTTCAGTTTCTTCTTAAGAGGTAGTGTTGGTCATGATCTATACAACTCATTCAGAAGTTTCTACGAAAACCAAGATGCTAGTACAGGTGCATGGAACAGTGTAGTAACTGACAAAACACCAGTGGTTACTGCTTCTCCTACATTCTCTGATCTTTATATCGAAGATGCAACGTTCATTAGATTGGACAACTTACAGTTAGGTTATAGAGTACCTTCTAATTCAGAATGGATTGAGAACATCAACGTGTACTTCGCTGCACAAAACTTGTTCACTATCACAAACTACACTGGTTTAGATCCTGAAGTAAGATATACTGACGGTGGCAACCCACTCGTTCCAGGTATGGAAAGAAGAAATACTTTTATTCCTACGAGAACATTTACACTCGGTGTAAAGTTGAATATTAAATAATTATAGAAATGATTAGATATACTAAAACGACAATTCTTGCTGTAGCGCTACTTTTTGTAGCAGCAGCTTGTGAGGAACCGGTGCAAGAAATTTTCGATGGTGTAACTCCAGAGGAACTAGCGCAAAGCACTGATCCTGCACTAATCGATGTGCTGAAAGCATCTGCTTATCAGCGTATCATTGGAACGTGGGGGGGACACAACTCTCTATGGTCTATACACGAAGTAGCTTCTGACGAAATGGTAATTGCCCATAAAGGAGCTGACTGGGAAGATGGTGGACAGTGGATAAGAATGCACAGACACCAATACAATGCGCAAGAAGAATCGGTCAACAATGGGTGGGCTTATTGCTATACTGCCATTGGAGACATGAACCTTTTAATTCAGCAAAACCCGAATGTAACTGCACTAGTCGCTGAACTAAAGATCCTTAGATCGCTAGTTTACCTTTGGTTAATTGATGCGTACGGTAACGTCCCTATCGTTCTAGAAACAGATACGGATCCAACACCTCCTACTCGTACAAGAGCAGATGTGTTTACGTTTATCGAAAGTTCAATTCTCGATAACATTAGTGAGCTACCAATAGAGAACACAAAAACTACTTTAAACCAGTGGTCTGCACGTGCTATCCTAGCGAAGCTTTACTTAAATGCTGAGGTTTACACTGGAAGTGCTAGATGGGCTGATGCTGAAGCTCAAATTGACTTAATCATCAATAGCGGTGTTTTCAGTTTAGAGAACAACTTCTTCTCTAACTTTGTAACGAACAACGAGAACTCAAGTGAGAACATCTTGACGTTACCTTATGATGAGAACAATGCTGCTGGTTTCAATCTTGGCCAGATGACTGGTCACTATTCAACTCAAGCAACTTTCGATCTACAAGAGTCGCCTTGGAATGGCTATGCTTCTCTTGAAGAGTTCTACAATGCTTATGAGGCAAATGACGCAAGAAGAAATAGTTTCCTTGCTGGTCCTCAGTTTGCATTAGATGGTAGCCCTCTTACAGATGATAACGCTGAAGCAACTGACCCTGATGGTCCTGGACTTAATTTTACTCCGGAAATCAACGAGTTAGCGCCTAATTCGTTTAGACAAGCTGGTGTGAGAGTTGGAAAATTCGAATATCGAGCTGGTGCTACAGCTAACTTGAGTAACGACTTCCCAATTTTCAGATATGGAGATCTCTTATTGATGAAAGCAGAAGTAATGCACAGACAGGGTAACTCTGCGGGTGCGTTAAACTACGTGAATCAAATAAGATCAAGATCGGGTATCGCTGCGCTTACTACTTTAACTGACGACATTCTTCTTGCTGAAAGAGGTAGAGAAATGTTTGCTGAAGGTTATAGAAGATCTGACTTAATTAGATTCGGTAAGTACAATGATGCATGGTGGGCAAAAGACGCGTCTAACCCTTCTGTGAACATTTTCCCAATTCCACAAGGACAATTAGATGCAAACCCTGATTTGGTACAAAACCCAGGATACAACTAGAATTACTTCATTATAATCATTAAAAAGGCCCCGCCCCGAAGCTTCGGGGGTCGGGGCCTTTTTTTATCTCTATATTTCTCATCTTTGTAATGATGCCGAACCGGTTAAATTTCCTTTTCCTAGCCCTATTACCTCTTGTAGTTCTCACTTGTCAAGAATCATCAGAAAATCAAAGCCTATTCCAGAAAGTCCAGCCTTCCGAATCCGGGATTACTTTCGAGAACCATCTTGAATACGATGAACAGCTCAATGCTTATACCTATAAGAACTTTTATAATGGTGCCGGGGTATCCCTAGGAGACATTAACAACGATGGACTGACCGATATCTACTTTGCAGGGAACCTCGTTGAGAACAAACTCTATTTAAATAAAGGAAACTTTCAATTTGAGGACATCACTGATATGGCAGGTGTCGCTTGCGAAAATATATGGTCTTCAGGTGTTTCGATGGCCGATATCAATGGCGATGGCTATCTCGATATTTTCGTTGCCAAATCAGGTCCACTAGCGGGTGAAAAAAGGTATAACCAACTCTTTATTAACAATGGTGACTTGACCTTTACGGACAAAGCGCAGGCCTATGGGATTGATGAAATTGGCCTTTCGATACATACAGCCTTCTTTGACTACGACAGAGATGGCGACCTCGACTTTTACCTGCTTAATAACAGTACTCGCTCAGTTGGAGGATATGACCTAAGACAAGGACAAAGAGAGCAACGAGATCCTACTGGCGGTAACAAACTCTATAGAAATGATGGTGATAAATTTACAGATGTCAGTGAACAGGCCGGTATTTTTGGGAGTTCCATTGGCTTTGGGCTAGGAATTACCGTAGCCGATGTGAACAGAGACAATTGGCCGGACCTTTTCGTTTCAAACGACTTTTTTGAACGAGACTACCTATACCTCAACAATCAGGACGGCACCTTTACCGAGTCCTTAACATCAATGATTTCTGAAACCAGTATGGGATCGATGGGCGCGGACATTGCTGACCTAAACGATGATGGCTACCCAGAAATCTATGTGACTGAAATGCTTCCCGCCACACAGGATAGAGTAAAAACCAAAACCCTATTTGAAAGCTGGGATAAATATCAAGCGAATGTGAATAGCGGATATCATCATCAGTTTACACGGAATACCCTACAAAATAATTTAGGTGAAAACCCAGAAAAGAAAGGTGAAGTAGTATTTAGCGAGATCAGCAGACAAGCAGGTGTTCACGCCACTGACTGGAGCTGGGGAGCTCTTATATTTGACTATGACAATGACGGTAAGTCCGACATCTTCTTAGCCAATGGCGTAGTGAAAGATCTGACAGACCAAGACTATATCAACTTCTATGCAAACAACACCCTCCTCTTCGAGCAGTACCGAGAGGACAGCCTTGTGGTTACTAAGCTGCTAGATGCCATTCCTTCAGTCCCACTCAAAAATCACCTCTTCCACAACCAAGGAAACTTTCAATTCGAAAATATGGCAGAGGCAACGGGCCTTTCTGATAAAGCATTCTCAAATGGAGCAGCCTATGGAGATTTAGATAATGATGGTGATCTAGACTTGGTTGTCAACAACATCAACAGTCCAGCCCTTATTTATAAGAATCTTAGCCGAGAAAATACCCAAAACCATTACTTAGAAATATCATTTGACACAAAGGAAGCTTATCAACTGTTTGGCACTAGGGTCACCCTGTATTCAGGAGACCTCAAGCAGGTTAAAGAGTACCATCCAGTGAAGGGCTATATGTCGTCTATGGATCATTTACTACACTTTGGCCTAGGGGAGCGTACAAAAGTCGATAGCATTCAGATCCTATGGCCAGACGACACCCAATCTGAACTTTTAGATATCCTGTCTGACCAAAAGTTAGTCCTCTCCAAAAAAGAATTGGTCTCACACAAATTAGAGGACCAACCTAAGGCCCCCGCCTTATTCACGAGGACAACCCTTTCAAGTAAATTTACGCATCAAGAAAATCAGTTTTCAGACTTTGATAGAGATCGGCTGCTCTTTCAGATGAGCTCCAATGAGGGGCCAGCTGCAGCCATCGGTGACATCAACAATGATGGCCTAGACGATATATACATTGGTGGTGCGAAACGCTTTGCTGGCAAGTTTCATCTACAAATTGCGGATGGTTCATTTAAGACATTAGCATTGGATGAAGACATAATGTCTGAAGACGTTGATGCCTCGTTTGCAGACATGGATGCTGATGGCGATTTAGATTTAATCGTTGCAAGTGGCGGATATGAATACGGAGCCTTAGACCCAGTTTTTCAAGACAGGCTTTACTACAATGATGGGAATGGAAATTTTACACGCAGCCCATGGGTAAAATTTCAATCGGTCAATGAAAGTTCGGCTTTCATCAGACCCATAGATTTTGACGGTGATGGAGACCTTGATTTAGTAACAGGTACCCGCAGTACTCCATTTGCCTATGGCATTCCAGGCAACATTCACCTCTATAAAAATGAAGGTCAAACTTTCAGTGAGGTTGATACCAAAAATTCTGTAGCATTTCAAAAGGTCGGAATGATGACGGATGCGATTGTCACCGACATTGATAGTGATGGTGATAGCGACATCATTGTTGCTGGCGAGTGGATGCCTATTAAAACCTTCATCAATAACAATGGAACGTTTGAAATAAACAATCTCAATTCATCCGAAGGACTATGGCACAGCCTAGCTGTAATGGACATGAACGGTGACGGTTTGTTAGACATCATAGCGGGTAATCATGGCCTAAATAGTAGGCTGAAAGCAGACAAAAATCACCCGCTAGCCATGTATGTCAATGATTTCGATCAAAATGGAAGCATCGAACAAATCATAACGCAATATGAAGGGGAGAACAGCTATCCGATTGCACTACTTCCTGACCTAGTCAAACAACTCCCTAGATTGAAGAAGAAGTACCTCAAACATGAAAGTTATAAGAATCAAAAAATCAACGACCTTTTCGATGAGAAAACCTTAATGTCATCCCTAAAAGTTGATGTCGTTGAACTCAAGTCTAGCATTTACTACCGACAGCCCAACGGCAGCTTCCGTCAATCTGCTCTTCCGGCTGAGGCACAATTCTCACAAGTTTTCAGCATTCTTTCAGAGGACGTGAACAATGATGGCCAGATGGACCTGATTATCGGTGGTAATCAGACCAGAATGAAGCCAGAAATGGGTATCAATAATGGTTCGTATGGCTTAACTTTACTTAACGTTGGTAATGAAGAGTTTAAGGCATTAATGCCCGCGGAATCAGGGCTTTTAGTGCGCAATGACACCCGACAAATAAAAAAATTGAATGTTAATGGTAATGACATCTACTTATTCGTTAGAAGCAATGACAGTAGCATTACCTATAAAAAAACAATAAATGAATAAGCGATCACTTGCAATAAGCTTAATGGCATTGGCTATGGTGTTTTTATACTCCAGCTGTACCAAAAAGTCGGAATATCAAAGCCTTGTTGAAGCAGAGTTGGCGACTAATGTCCGTAAAGACAGTCTTTATTTAGGCATTAGCCTACAGATGGATTCAAAAGAATTCTTCGTTCACTGTTGGGACATGAACAAACAAGGCACGCTAACAAATGGTGTCGGCAACCAAATTAAGTATGATGTAAGCGAATATTTTAAGAAAAGCACTTCGATGCATTTCTATCCAAAATTTGTGGATGGAAAAATCTTCGAAATGCCTGTAGAGTTCAAATATGATGATTGGGCGCTGTGGAACGAAGAGCTATCCGTTGAAAACTTGATGGAAGAAGTAATTGATGTCCTAGAATCGTGGTATGGTGACGGATTTATTAAAATGGTAAATGAGGATGAAACAAAAACCGTGTGGGTAAAAGTAGATGGGAACAGGCGAATTAGAGTGTATCGACAAAGCGTCTCATCTGTTGCTGTCGTGTTTACTGACCTTATAAAATTGAACGAAATCAATAGTGAAAAGTCCTAACGCTGATTTATGAACGCCATCAAAACTTCGTTTTTAAGTCTCATTATTCTTGCAGTGGCTTGCTCCTCTCCTGAGAATACTGGCCCTTCACTTTTTAATAAACTTGAAGCCGAAGACTCAGGCGTTTCCTTCAAAAACGAACTGTTGTTCGATGAGGAATTCAACATTTATACTTATCGAAACTTCTATAACGGTGGTGGGGTGGCAATTGGAGACATTGATAATGATGGCTTGGCTGATCTCTATTTCACAGGAAACCGAGTGTCAAATAAGCTTTACAAAAACTTAGGAAACCTTCAGTTCGAGGATATCACAGACAAAGCAGGGGTATCAGGCCAAAAAGCATGGAGTACTGGAGTCAGCATGGCCGATATTAATGGAGATGGCTTTCTTGACATCTACGTTTGCAATTCCGGAGATATTACTGGTGACGACAAACAAAATGAGCTTTTCATTAATAACGGAGACGAAACCTTCTCTGAAAGAGCTGAAGCTTTCGGCTTAGCCGATAAGGGGTTTTCTACTCACGCGGCATTCTTCGATTATGACCGTGATGGGGATCTTGATGCTTACCTACTCAACAACTCCTACAAAGCCATTGGAAGTTTTAACCTTCAGAAAAATGAAAGGCCAGTGAGAGACGCTGTTGGAGGAGACAAATTGTATAGAAATGACAACGGTAAATTTGTTGACGTAAGTGAAGCATCAGGAATTTACGGGAGCATTATCGGTTTCGGATTAGGCGTAACCGTAGGAGATGTTAATGCGGACAATTGGTTAGATATCTTCATTTCAAACGACTTTTTCGAGCGAGACTACCTTTACATCAACAAAGGTGACGGTACATTTGATGAGGTCCTTGAATCAAGGATGAGGTCTATCAGTCAGGCCTCTATGGGTGCTGATATGGCCGACATCAACAATGATGGAAATCCAGACATCTTCGTGACAGACATGCTTCCTGAGCCAGACCAAAGACTAAAACAAGTCACCACCTTTGAAAGCTGGGATCGTTATAAATACAGCGTCCAAAATGGATACCATCATCAATTCATGAGAAATATGCTCCACATGAATAATGGTGACGGCACCTATACAGAAGTAGGACGCTTGGCCGGAGTAGAAGCGACCGATTGGAGTTGGGGGGCACTGTTCTTTGACATGGACAATGACGGGTTAAAAGACCTATTTGTCGCTAACGGCATTTACCAAGACATCACAGACTTAGATTATCTGAATTTTGCAGATGATGAGAATACCAAAGTCAATGCAATCAATGAAGAAGGTGTCAATTACAAAAGCCTAATTGATCCTATTCCAGTAACCCCAATATCAAATTATGCTTATAAGAATGGTGGGAATCTAAACTTCACAAACCAAGCACAGAAATGGGGGCTTGGTGAACCCGTTCATTCTAATGGTGCTGCCTTTGGCGATTTAGACAACGATGGTGATTTAGACCTGGTGGTTAATAATGTGAATGCCATCTCTAATGTTTTCGAAAACAAAGCCAACGAGCAACTCATCAACAATCACTATTTAAAATTCGAACTTAAGGGAAAAGACAAAAACACTTTTTCCATCGGAACTAAAATTTTGGTGAAAGCAGGCGATCAGCAATTCTACCTCGAACAAGTGCCCATTAGAGGCTTTGAGTCTACTGTCGACCCGAGACCAAATATGGGGTTGGGTGCCATCGAAAAGGTAGATTTCATAGACATAACCTGGCCTGATGGAAAAGTGACTTCGCTTAAAGACATAGCAACGAATCAAACGGTCTCCCTTAATTGGGCTGATGCAAGGGATATAAAAGAAAGCCCCGAATCAACGGTAGGGCCTGTTTTTACAGCACTTGATGTGAGTAAAATCATTGAGGCCGTACACCGTGAGAGCAATTATGTCGATTTCGACCGTGATCGTCTAACCTATCACATGGTATCTAATGAAGGTCCTCGTTTAGCCTCCGCAGATGTGAATGGTGACGGGAGAGAAGACTTATACATCGGTGGTGCGAAAGGTTTTGCCGGATCCATTTACACGCAAAGTAGCACAGGTGATTTTGGAGAAACTAAACAAGAAAGTATCAAAGATAATTATCTCTCAGAAGATGTGAACGCAACTTTCTTCGATATGGACAATGATGGCGACCAAGACTTATTCGTAGCTAGCGGAGGGAATGAATTTGGTGTTGGTTCAATCCAATTGGCAGATCGCCTATACCTCAACAATGGCAAAGGATCATTTAGCAAAGTAGAAGATCCCATTCTCAATGCAAACCGTTGGAGCACCAGTGTCATCATTACTAACGACATTAATGGAGATGGTTTTTCCGACCTGTTCGTTGGGTCTAGGCTTAGACCTTTTCTCTATGGCGTTCCTGCGCCTAGTTTCATCTATATAAATAATGGAAAGGGTGGCTTTGAAGATGCTACAAATCAAATCGCACCAGAATTAAAAGATTTAGGCATGGTAACCGATGCCGTTTGGAATGATTTTGATAATGATAATGACCTAGACTTAATCGTTGTCGGAGAATGGATGAACCCAACCGTTTTCGAAAACAATGACGGAACGCTTACCAATATCTCAACCAAAGCTGGTACATCTTCCTTCAAAGGTTGGTATCACAGAATTGAAGCAAGCGATGTCGATGGAGATGGAGATACTGATTTCATATTGGGTAATCATGGTTTAAACTCCAGGTTTAAAGCGTCTTCCACAGAACCTATCCATCTTTACGTCAACGATTTTGACCAAAATGGTAGTGCAGAACAAATCTTTACAAGAGTTATTGATGGAAAGAATTTGCCTTATACCTTAAAGCACGAGTTGCAGATGCAAATCCCTGAAATCAAGAAGCGTTATTTAAAGTATGAATCCTTTCAGGATCAGACCATGGAAGAAATCTTCTCTCCTGCCCAACTCGAAAGCGCTGTGGTTTCAGAAGCCACACACTTGGCTACATCCTTAATGATCAACAATGGTGACGGCACTTTCAGCATAACCGCACTTCCCGTTGAAGCACAGTTTGCACCAACCTACGCAATTGTTACAGCTGACTTTAACGGTGATGGAATAACGGATATTATACTAGGTGGAAACCAGTACAGAGTAAAACCACAAGCAGGACGATACGATGCTAATTATGGTGTCCTACTTATTGGGGATGGAGTAGGTGGTTTTAAAGCGGTATCAAAAGACGAAACTGGTCTTTCCATAAATGGCGAGGTTCGAGATTTCTTAATTCGTGAAATCAATGGTGACAAAGTGTTGCTTGTCGCAATGAATAACGAAGCCATTAAAGCCTATAAGTTCTAGGCCCATGCGAGCGAAACTCTCGGTTCTATTGTTATCCATTCTAATCCTCGGTTGCTCGCTTGAAAGGCAAGAACCAATATTCCAGTTATTGCCATCAAGTAAAACTGGGGTTGATTTTAGCAATACAGTTACCTCCTCTGCCGATTTCAATATTTTAGAATACCTCTACTTCTACAACGGAGGCGGTGTGGCTGCCGGTGATCTCAATAATGATGGATTGGTCGACTTATTCTTTACTTCAAACCAGGCATCAAACAAGCTTTATCTCAATAAAGGTGATTTGAAATTTGAAGATATTTCTCAGTCTGCAGGTGTAAGCGGCACTGGTACTTGGTCTACGGGAGTAACCATGGCAGATGTTAATGCAGACGGATTTCTCGATATTTATGTCTCTCAAGTTGGCGATTATAAAGAGGCTCAAGGTCAAAACGAACTATTTATCAATAATGGGGATAACACTTTCACCGAATCAGCAGAGCAATACGGCCTAGCCTTTAAGGGCTTCTCTACACAAGCTACCTTTTTTGATTATGACAGAGATGGTGACTTGGACATGTACCTGCTCAATCACTCGATCAAAAACCCAGCGATTTTCACAGAGGCTACAGCACGTCAAAAACCTGATGCTGGTGGTGACAGGTTTTTTCAAAACCAAGCGGCACAAGGCAAAAAAGGTTTCATAGACATTACCAATGAAGCTGGTATCTATTCCAGCGTCATTGGGTTTGGCCTTGGTATAGCCGTCAGCGACATCAATAGTGACGGATGGCCAGACCTGTATATATCAAATGACTTCACTGAAAATGACTACGTCTACGTCAATCAAGGCAACGGTACTTTCATAGAAGAATTAGAACAACGAATTCCACATACAAGTCGCTTTTCAATGGGAAATGAAATTGCCGATTTAAACAATGATGGCCTTGGAGAAATCATCACAACAGACATGTTACCTACAGACCCTGAGATCTGGAAAAGGTCGGTGGTTGAAGACAAACCTGAGGTCTATAAAATCAAACTAAGCTATGGCTATGGCCATCAATATGTCCGCAATACTTTACAAAGAAACCTTGGTAATGGACAGTTTTCAGACCTTAGCCTTTTCACTAATTCCTATGCCTCTGACTGGAGCTGGTCACCCCTCATTTTTGACATGGATAATGACGGGTTTCAGGATATTCATATCACCAATGGCATCTATAAACGCCCAAATGATCTCGACTACCTCAATTACCAATCTACTGCCAATGATGTTAGACAAAAAAGTCAAGCTGCGCTGGAAACCTTTTTAGTTGAGACATTACCCACGGTCAAAATCTCGAATTATGCGGGCCAAAACCTGGGTGATTTTGAGGTCAATGATGTGTCCTCAGAATGGGGATTAGATCAACCCTCCTACTCCAATGGTTCGGCTTACGCAGACTTAGATAATGATGGAGATCTTGAACTCATCATCAACAACATCGAACAAGAAGCCTTCATTTACGAGAACCTTTCAAAGGGGAACGCTTATCTCAAAGTTAGCTTCAACGGCCAACCACAGAATCCATTTGGCATTGGTGCAAAAGTGACCCTTCGTTTAGGAGCGGATCAGCTAAGTCGAGAAAACTTTAATACACGTGGTTTTCAGTCGAGCGTTTCCCCAATCCTCCACTTCGGCTTGGGAACGAATAAAGTCATTGATGAAGTTATCGTGACTTGGCCTGATGGAAAAGTTCAGCGACTGACCAATCAAAAAGTCAACCAGACCCTTTCACTTAAGTATACTGACGCTGTTGAACAAAGTAAAATGGAGCGCAACATTGCGAGCGCTCTTCTAAAAACGGTTAGCAACCCTTTCCGCTATACCCATAGCGAAGACCCTTTTACGGATTTTGATCGTGAATACCTTATTCCTCGACAGTTCAATCATGAAGGCCCAGGGCTTGCCGTGGCTGATGTGAACAATGATGGCTTAGCCGATGTCTATTTTGGCGGTGCCAAAGACCAAGCGGGTGAATTATGGATACAGCAAACAAATGGAGTCTTTGAATCAAAACCCTCTCCAGTTTTTAATCAATTATCCAAAGCCGAAGATATTGCAGCAACCTTCTTTGATGCTGATAATGACGGAGATAAAGACATCTATATCAGTAGTGGTGGAAACGAGTTTGCGGAAGGACAACTTTTCTCTTATGATCGCCTTTACCTAAATGACGGTACTGGTAACTTCCGCTTCTCCCCTTCGGCACTGCCACAAATTGGATCGCAGGGCAAAACGATAGCCATTGCAGATGCGGATGGCGATGGTGATCAAGACGTCTTTGTTGGTTCCAATATTGTCTCTGGATCCTATGGAAGTAATCCACAACACTACCTACTGATTAACAATGGCAGAGGACTATTCAAAAATGAAATCAATAGCCGAATGGTTGGAAACGATGCATTTGGAATGATCAATGCTTCACAGTGGTTAGATTATGATCAGGATGGAGATCAGGATTTAGTAATCGCGGGGGAATGGACACCTATTCAGTTATTTCAAAATGATGGCAAAGGAAACTTAAGCGCAACAGAAAGCGAGGCTTTCGATCAATCAAATGGTTGGTGGTACAGCTTGAAAATAGCCGACATCAACAATGATGGCTTACCAGATATAATTGCAGGAAACTTAGGCCTCAACACCAAATTAAAAGCCTCTGTAGATAAACCCGTCAACTTATATTTGGCAGACTTTGATGGCAATGGTCAAACCGATCCCTTTGTGTTTCATTTTCAAAAAGGCATAGCATCTCCTTTTGCCACACGCGATGACCTAATCAAGCAAATGGCAGGCATTAAAAAGCTTCATCCAGACTATAAATCCTATGCCCAAATCAGTGAGCCTGAAGATGTACTAGGGAATGATTTCGAAAAAACCGCTGTTACAAAACAGGCACACACCTTCGATTCGAAGGTATTCCTAAACAAGGGGGATGGAGCCTTTGAAATGATCACCCTCAATCAAGAAGCGCAATACACAACAGTTATGGATATTGTCGTTGATGATTTCAACAAAGATGATAAGCCAGACTTACTCCTTTTCGGTAATAACTATACTTTCAGAAACGACTACGGACGATCAGACGCCAAGCCAATAACGCTCCTGCTAGGAGAAGGGGATGGCACCTTTATTCGAGGAAATGATCAGTCTATCAATACGTCAACTACATGGGGAGAATATCGCTCGGCACAATCCATTGTTATTAACGGTACTCCAATGTTAATCGCTGTAAGAAACAATGCATCACCCATCCTGATCGAGCCGAACTAACAATTTCAGACCACCCAACGAAGTCCATGTTACAGTATTGAGGTTCAATGCTTATATTGAGTGCACTATGACCTCAAGAACATCCCTACCAATACTTCTCTTAACTTCAATTCTTTTAGTTCTCACTGGCTGTAAGAGCCAAGAGTATGGCTTCTCTAAAAAGGATGTCAAAAACGGCCAAAAACTCGCAGGCCTAGATTTTGATAAACAATCGGTCAATACCATGTACCGGTACCTTGGAAGAAATAAAGCTGGCTATGACTCCATGCGAAAGTATGAAATGAGCAATGAGACTTTTCCAGCCTTACTTTTCGATCCACATCCTGCTGGCTATGTAATGCCAGGTGATAACCCGACTAATAATCAGTGGACAATTCCTGATAACATAAGCCGCCCGGAAACAGATGAGGAGATTGCCTTTATGAGCATCCTTGAACTCGCAAGCCTTATAAAGCACCAAGAAATCTCTTCTGAACAGCTGACTAGACTCTACTTAAATCGTATCAAGCAATACGATAGTCAATTGCAAAGCGTAATCACTGTCATTGAACAACAAGGAATTGAACAAGCCAGAGCTGCGGACAAAGAAATTACCTCGGGTAACTACAAAGGACCCTTACATGGTATTCCTTTTGGTGTTAAAGACCTCATGGCGGTAGAAGGATATCCAACCACCTGGGGAGCTATGCCTTACAAAGACCAAATGATCGACCACACGGCTACGGTGGTGAAAAAACTTCAAGACCAAGGAGCAATTCTCATCGCAAAACTGGTTTCAGGTTCATTAGCGCGTGGCGATGTCTGGTTTGGTGGTAAAACGAAAAACCCGTGGGACCCAGCTCAAGGAGCCAGTGGTTCGTCAGCCGGCTCAGGTTCTGCAACTGCGGCTGGGCTAGTGGGCTTTTCCCTTGGTACAGAAACCCTTGGTTCGATAACTTCTCCAGCCACTAGAAATGGTGTGACAGGCCTTCGTCCAACTTATGGCCGCGTAAGCCGCTATGGCGTAATGAGTCTAAGTTGGTCAATGGATAAAGTTGGCCCAATCTGTCGCTCGGCAGAAGACACTGAAATAGTATTCCATGCGATTTATGGTAAAGATCCACTTGACCCTACAACTAATGCTGTCGGCTTTAGCCAAGTTAACAAATCACCAGATCAGCTAAAAGTAGCCTACCTCAAAAATGATATTGAGTCAGACTCTAGCGATATGGGTCGTAACCTTTGGCGTAGCTTAGCAACGTTAAAAGGCATGGGTGTAAATCCAGAAGCCATTGACTTGCCGAAGGGTTTTCCATACAACGCTTTTGACATTATCCTCAGGGCGGAAGCTGGAGCCTTCTTTGACCACTTGGTATTATCCGGAGAGGTAGACAAGATGGTAGAACAACACTTAAGTTCAAGGGCCAACTCACTACGTCAGGCACGATTTATTCCTGCAGTTGAATACCTGCAAGCCAACCGTCAGCGTAGGCAATTGATTGAAGAGGTCAACGAAATTTTCAAAAACTATGATGTCATCATCGCACCTACATTTAGGGGGAGACAACTGCTTATTACCAACCTCACTGGTCACCCAGTGATTAGTGTTCCAAATGGTTTTGATAAAAGAGGTAGGCCGACCAGCTTGACGTTTATTGGCAACCTTTATGATGAAGGCAGCATATTGGCAATGGCCAAGGCATTTCAGGCAGAAACTGACTATGACGAAAAACACCCTCCACTTTTCTCCAAAGCAAACGGCAAATGATTAAATCACTCAAAAAACTTCCGCTTGTCATAACCCTGCTCCTAATTGTTGGCTGTAGCCAAGAAGACAAGTATGCCCGAGAACTTGGAGAAGTATCTGCGTTTTCCGAATTGGTAAATGCAAGTGTAAAACAGCTAGCGCTAAGTTCCACCATGACGACTTCAGAAATGGATGCGTTCTATCCATTGGCAGTAGAAGCTGCTGCAGCTCACAATGTATTAGTCGTAAGAGAGCCAGACTTAATTACAACAGACCTTTTTCCAGAAGATATCGCTGAAGGGAAAGAAGTACTCCTTTTGTATCAGGGAAACACGAAATACGCCTACGATCAAATCAAAAAAGACAGAGAAGAATTGATCACAAAAGGGACATATACTACGTCCGAAAGCCAAGAGATTGCCAGAAGATTTGGACGCCTGTTGAGCTATTCTCCAAGAAAAATAAATTCGCTCATTAGCAATAACACTGAGTATAGAACACTGGATGATTTCAACATTCAAGCCACCAACGTATTTCTTTATTACAAAGACCTAGCGAAAGCCACTTCCTTTTATACCGAAACCCTAGGGCTAGAATTACTCACGGAATATGACAACGCCAGCGTAATTAAAATCACCGATAGTGCTTTATTAATCTTAGTGGATGCGGCACAGGGAATGCACAGTGCGGAGGAGCCAAAAACAGTTGCCTTAGCCTTGTTAACCGATCAATTGCCAGAATGGTACGCCTATTTACAGGAAGAAGGTGTCGAGATCAAATACACCTATAAGCCAAAAGAAGGCGGTCCTCATGATGGTTTTGTGGCCATCGATCCTGAAGGGTACCTTCTAGAGTTTGAACTCTTCAAACAGCACAAAGAGAACGAAGCTTTCGTGTCTTATCTAGAGCAAAACAAACCCTCCAAAACGTCCATAAACTACAATTCGAAGCAGCTAAGTTTTCACGGGGTCATCACTTGGCTTTATTATAAGGATATGCTGGCCATGCAAGATTTTGTTGAAAACACATTCGGGTTATCGCTCGTAGCAGACCAAGGATGGACAAAAATCTATCGTGCTACTGACACTGGTTTTATTGGCCTTGTTGATGAAAGGCGTGGTATGCACAAGTTCACAGAAGAGAAAGGAGTAACTGTCTCTTTCATTCTTGAAGACCTAGAGGGTTGGTATGAATATGTGAAAACGAATAAACCATTTGAGCTAAGAGAAGGTGCCTTTGAAGAAGAACCTGGTGGCAGGTATAAAGCTTTCGTGGGTTTTGATCCAGAAGGCTACTTTTTAGAATTTGATAAATTCTTCGATCACCCTGATAATGTAAAAGTGATGCCCCTTTTTAAGTAAAAAAGTTACCCTTGGGGGTCAAAGGGTTTTATAAAAAATAATAGTGCGTTCCGCTTAATACTAGCCCATTAGTTTGCACATGACAGTAAGAACCACAAAATTTGTGGTGTAAATCAGAAGCAATGAAGAAGAACTTTTTAATTCTAGTGTTAAGCGTATTGGTATTCTCCGCCTGTGATACGGGAAAAGAGGAGATCACCATTTCATCCGATGTCTATCATGACGCGATGGAAAAGCTTTCTGAAGTAATCGTACACGATATTTTCTCTCCACCAGTAGCTAGCCGTATTTATGCCTATCCAAGCATTGGGATGTATGAAATTTTGGCCAAAGCGAACCCCTCTTACAAAGCGTTTGCTGGCCAACTGACAGACTTCAACGCAATTCCAGAACCAAGTGAAGAAGTCAGTTATGAACTTGCTGCCCTAGAAGCCTTCTTTAAACTAGGGACAAACTTTATCTTCTCAGAAGATAAAATGGACACTTATAAAGCGGATCTATATAAAGATTTGGGAAAAGGCGTGAGCAAATCTTATTTCAATGCATCCTTAGCCTATGGAAATGAAGTAGCACAACACATTTTGGCTTGGGCCGATGGTGACAACTACAAGCAGACACGTACTTTTCCAAAGTTTACCATTACTGATGATCCTACTAGATGGCAGCCAACGCCTCCTGCTTATATGGAAGCCATCGAACCAAGTTGGTCTCGCATTAGACCTTTTGTCATTGACTCAGCAGATCAGTTTGTTCCTGAGAGACCAACTGAATTTGACATGACCAAAGGCAGTCCATTCTACAAAGAAGTAATGGAAGTATATGACGTGGCTAACAACTTAACACTCGAACAAAAAGAGATTGCTTCATTCTGGGATTGTAACCCTTATGTAATGAATGTCACAGGCCATGTGATGGCTGCGACTAAGAAAATAACCCCTGGCGGACATTGGATTGGTATTGTGAAAATTGCTTGTCAGCAAGAGCAAACAAGTCCCATGAAAACTGCGGCAGCCTATGCTTTAACTTCCATTGCCCTAGCCGATGGCTTTATCAGCTGCTGGGATGAGAAGTTCAGAAGTAATTTGATCAGGCCTGAAACCCTTATCAACAAACACATAGACGAAGAGTGGTTGCCTTTACTTCAAACACCTCCGTTCCCAGAATATACGAGTGGCCACTCTGTAATTTCTAATGCGGCAGCTATTGCTTTGACCTCTCTCTTTGGAGAAAATTTTGCGTTTGCTGATGATACAGAAGTAAAATATGGCCTAACTGTTAGATCGTTCAGCTCATTTGTTGATGCCTCCGAAGAAGCAGCAATCAGTAGATTGTATGGTGGAATTCACTATATGCCGGCTATTGCCAATGGGGTTACCCAGGGAAAGTCTTTAGGCAAATATGTCGTTGGACAACTAGTTCTTCAGAACGAAAATATCGCTCAGAAGAAGGACTAATAAAAATTGAATTTTTATTAGGAGCCAGCAGTCAACGGCTGGCTTTTTTGTTTTTGGCTAGGGACCTGTCCCTTCCAAAGCTATGATTTTTCCCTCAAAGTGCGTATCATTAAATGTTGCGAAGGAAGGTATAATATCAAGTTTTCGCTTCGAAACTGAAACGCGCTTTTACTGGCTTACTCCTCAAGGCTTATGTGGGGGTAAATCAACAACCTTAAAAACAATTAATGGAAAGTATTGGATTGAATACTATAGACTATGTAATCATAGTAGTATACCTCGTGGGAATTGTTTGGTATGGCATCCGAAAAGGAAAACAAGAGAGTTCCGAAGACTATTTTTTAGCTGGTCGAAACATGGCATGGCCAATTGTCGGAATCTCCCTTTTTGCAGCAAATATTGGTAGCAATACCCTGATAGGACTTACTTCAGATGCATTTAATACTGATGTTGCTGTCTACAACTACGAATGGATGGCTGCAGTGGTCCTTGTGATCTTCTCTATCTTTTTTCTCCCTTTTTATCTGAAGTCTAGGGTATACACTATGCCAGAATTTCTAGAAAGAAGATATGATACGCGAACACGTTATTTATTCTCTGGAATCACAATTGTCGGTAATGTAATCATTGATACTGCTTCAGGTCTTTATGCTGGGAACCTTATCCTTAAAATCATTTTCCCAGGAACTCCCTCTTGGATTATCATTGCCTTGCTCGCTTTTGCAGCCGCGGCTTATACCATCCCAGGTGGGCTTTCATCTGTGGTACATACTGAGGTAATTCAAGCAGTACTATTGATCTTTGGCTCTATACTCGTAACATACTTCGCTTTTAGCGAAGTAGGAGGATGGAGAGCTATGATTGATGGCTTAAACGAATTAAAAGCCAGCGGAGCCATAGAGAAAGACGCGGGGGAAGTGCTGAGTCTCATACGGCCAGCATCGGATAAATCCATGCCTTGGCCTGGTTTATTACTCGGAGTACCTTTGCTTGGGTTCTATTTCTGGGCGAACAATCAGTTTATGGTGCAGCGAGTGCTCTCCGCAAAAGACCTTAACCATGGTAGATGGGGTGCGATTTTCGCTGGGCTTTTAAAGCTTCCTGTTCTTTTCATCATGGTAATTCCCGGTGTTCTCGCCATTCTACTATTCTCTGATACAGACATTAGCTTTCTAAACTATCAGATACCAGTTGCTGGCGGCTTTGAAACCTGTGGTGCTTTGGCAGACTGTCCGAACATGACATACCCCGTTTTGATTTATTCACTGTTACCAACAGGCGTATTAGGGCTAGTAATCGCAGGATTATTAGCCGCTATGTCTTCGAGTATTTCGGCCACCTTGAACTCTGCTTCTACATTGATCACGATGGACTTTGTACAGAAACTAAAGCCCGGTATTAGCTCAAAAGGGTTGGTAAGAGCAGGTCAAATTGCAACAGTAGTCTTAGTAATTCTAGCAGCCGCTTGGGCGCCATTGATCGAATCTTTCCGTTCACTTTGGACTTATTTGCAACAGATATTGAGCTTTATTTCCCCGCCAATTGTCGCTGCTTTTGTAGTCGGATTATTTAGCCGAAGGTCTAATGCCAATGGTGGATTCTGGAGTTTAGTCTTATCCTATGCACTTGTCCTCGTTTGGATTGCTTACTGCTTTACCAACTTTGGCGGCATAAGCAATGCTGAAACTGGAGTTCACTTCCTCTACATTGTTCCGGTACTATTTGTAATTGCGGTATCAATCAATTTGGCGATCAGTTCTTTATCTCCTGCACCGACAGATGAGAAATTAAAAGATATGATTTGGAGCAAAAGCATTTATCAAGACGAAACCAAAGAGTTGGTTGGACTTGTTTGGTATAAGAACTATAGAATACTTTCTGTAATCCTCCTGATATTGACAGCCATCATTGTCGTGTGGTTTGCATGATCACTAACTAATAACAGCCCCGATTCCTAGATATAAGAATCGGGGCTTTTTACACTTCACACTATTGGTTCTCAGACGAGAATAAAATACATTAGTCGCTTCGTATCAAACGTATTGAGCAAACCCTTCAATGTATAATCCATCAGCACATATACTGCTAAAACAACTGCTTCCTAAACTTAGGAAAGAGGCTGGCAATAAAAATATTGAAGACTTTGAAAGAAGGTACATCGCCCTATTCAGCGATATCTTCAGCCGCTTTCAGAAACTGTATGGTCAACATGAAAACGCCATAGAGGCTTTTGAAAAGCTTAGCCTTAAAATGTTACATGGCTACCTTAAAAGACCTGCAGACTTAAAAAAATCGGATGAACAGCGGGAACTAAACCCTAGTTGGTTCAGAAGCCAAGAGATCACTGGCATGATGCTCTATGTGGATCGATTCAATAAAAACCTCAATGGCATCCTAGATCGTGTCGACTACTTCAAAGAGCTTGGGATCAACTTCCTGCACCTCATGCCATTACTTGAGAGCCCAAAAGTCAAGAATGATGGGGGATATGCGGTCAGTGACTATCGCAAAATCGATAGTAGGTTTGGAAGCAATCAAGACTTCAAAAAAGTAACAAAGGCACTACGCGATAAAGACACTTTGCTCATGCTCGATTTTGTGGTGAACCATACAAGTGACGAGCATGCTTGGGCAAAACAAGCTAAAGCAGGAGACAAGGACTTTCAAGATTTTTATTATGCATTTGAAGACCGCTCTACCGCTTACATGTATGAGCGAACCATGCCAGAAGTATTTCCTGAAACTTCTCCCGGAAACTTCACCTTCGATAAAGAAATGCAGCGATGGGTGATGACGGTATTTAACAGTTACCAATGGGATTTGAACTATACCAATCCCTATGTTTTGGTAGAAATGATCGATAACATTTTCTACTTGGCAAATATGGGCGTAGACGTATTCCGAATGGATGCCGTGGCCTTTGTTTGGAAACAAATTGGAACTGATTGCCAAAACCTTCCGCAAGCACACCTGATCCATCAGCTCTTTAAGTTGTGTGCTCAAGTAACTACTCCAGGAGTTGCCTTTTTAGCCGAAGCGATAGTCGCGCCAACTGAGGTTGTCAAGTATTTTGGCGACTCTGAAGTATGGAGCAATGAGCACGACATGGCCTATAATGCTACATTGATGGCGTTGCTATGGAACTCTATCGCTACGCGAAGTACACGAGTAATGCAAGCGGGGCTGAGAGACATTCCAGAGAAGCCTCAAGGCACAACTTGGCTTAATTATGCCCGATGTCATGATGATATTGGAATGGCTTTTGAAGATCGGCACATTCAAGAATCAGGCTTTGAACCAGGGCCACACAGGCAGTTTTTAACTAAATTCCTTACAGGAGATTTCCATGACTCTTTCGCCAAAGGAATGCCGTTTATGTATAACCCCAAAACGGGTGATGCAAGAATTTCAGGCTCAATGGCCTCTCTGTCTGGACTAGAAAAATCCATTACTGACGGCAACAGGCCAGGGATTCGCAGGGCAATAGACAGAATCAATTTACTCCATAGCATAGTACTTTCTTATGGTGGTATTCCTGTGATTTACTCAGGAGACGAAATCGCTACACTCAATGACTATAGTTTCTTGAAAGACGAATCGAAGAGTGATGATAATCGTTGGATGCATAGAGCAGCAATGGACTGGCCAAGGGCCGAAAAGAGAAGCAAGAAAAACACGCCAGAAGAAAAAGTCTTTAGCATGCTGAAGCAAATGATTAAGGTAAGAAGATCCGTGGTTGAATTCGCAGATGAAAACAACACAAAGTTAATTGAAGTATCAAACGAGCACATTTTCGCTTTTCAAAGGAACTCTGAGGGTAAAAGCACATTGGTCATCGCAAACTTTAAAGATTCAGATCAAGAGATTTATCCGCACCTTGTTTTCCCACAAACCCTAGTCAATCCTTTTAAAATGGTGGATCGCATCTCTGGCAAACCCGTAAAAATTTCAGAGGGAAAACTGAATCTCAAGCCCTATCAATTCTATTGGTTAACAAACAAATAAGCCTTATGAAAAAGACTTGGTGGAAGGAAAGCGTAGTATATCAAATCTACCCGAGAAGCTATAATGACTCAAATAACGATGGCATTGGCGACATTCCTGGCATCATTGAGAAATTAGACTACATCCAATCATTAGGCATAGATGTTATATGGCTTTGCCCTGCATATGAGTCGCCAAATGATGACAATGGTTATGATATTTCAGACTATCGAAACATCATGCATGAGTTCGGTACCATGTCCGACTTTGACGAATTACTGAAAGGTATTCATGACCGAGAGATGAAACTCGTAATGGATTTGGTGGTTAACCATTCTTCCGATGAGCACCATTGGTTTGAGGAATCTAGAAAATCAAAAGATAATCCTTATCGTGATTACTACATCTGGAAGCCCGGCCAAAATGGGGGTCCTCCGACAGATTGGGAAGCTTTTTTTGGAGGTTCAGCATGGGCATATGATGAAACGACTGAGGAGTATTATCTCCATTTATTCACCAAAAAGCAACCCGACTTAAACTGGGAAAACCCCAAAGTTCGAGAAGAAGTCAACGACATCATTCGCTATTGGTTCGACAAAGGAGTGGATGGCTTCAGAATGGATGTGATTTCTCTCATCTCCAAACAACCAATGTACACTGATATGATCTCTCCGGTATTTGAAGAGACAATCGCCAAGCAATACGCAAATGGCCCTCGCATTCATGAGTTCCTAAAGTCTATGAACCAAGAAGTCCTAAGCAAATACGACATCATGACCGTTGGCGAAGGACCCGGTATCACCTTAGCACACGGACTTGACTATGTTGGGGAAGATCGAAATGAACTAAACATGGTTTTTCATTTCGACCATATGTTCCTCGACATGGGTGCTGAGGGAAAATTTTATCCGATCCCCTATTCACGCGTTGAGTTTAAAGACATATTCAATCGATGGGATGCAAAACTAAGTGAAGGCAATGGTTGGGGTAGCATCTTTTTGGGCAATCATGATTTTCCAAGAATGGTTTCGAGGTTTGCCTCAGACGGATCGTATCGTGAAAAGGCAGCTAAACTTTTGGCCAGCATGTTACTTTCCATGCGAGGTACACCTTACATCTATCAAGGTGATGAACTAGGAATGAGTAATGTAGCTTTCGCAAATCCAGAAGATTACAGAGACATTGAAACGCTCAACTATTTCAAGTCACTCGAAGAAGAAGGCAAAGACCCAATGGACTATATGCAGAATGTCCACAAGATGGGGCGTGATAATGCACGAACACCAATGCATTGGACAGATGAAAAAAACGCTGGTTTCTCAGATGCAGCCCCTTGGATCAAAGTGAACCCAAATTACACTGATATCAATGTGGAGGATCAGGAACGCAATAGTGAATCGATTCTGAATTTCTATCGAAAGATGGTTCAGTTCCGTAAAGACAATCCAACCTTGGTTTATGGGGAATATGAATCGATCCAAAACAATCATCAGCATATTTATGCCTACCGAAGATGGGATGATGTAAACGAGTTCTTAGTAGTGCTCAACTTCTCTGATCAAGTAGTAGACTTCGATCCAATTATTACTGGATTAGAATTGCTGATCTATAATTATAGCGATGCCATCGAAGACCTTCTCATGAGGCCATGGGAGGCAAAGATTTTTAGAATTAACGATTGATAGCCATTATATTTAGACATGTCAGAAAAGCTTTGGGGAATTGATTTAGGTGGTACCAAAATCGAAGGGATAGTATTAAAGTCAAAAGAGGATCCAGAAGTGTTAGTTCGCCAAAGAATTGAGACAGAAGCAAGCCAAGGCTACGAACATGTGGTCGGTCGCATCAAAATGCTCATTGATCAATTAGCTGATGAAGTTGGTGAAAGACCCAAAACACTGGGCATAGGTACGCCTGGAGCCATTGATCCACCAACAGGACTTCTAAAGAATAGCAACTCTCAATCCATCAATAATAAACCTCTTCTGAAAGACCTTGAAGCACTATTAGGTATACCAATAGTGATGGCAAATGACGCTAACTGCTTTGCACTAGCAGAAACTCAGATGGGCATTGTGCCTGAAGTTGACCCTGATGCAAAAGTAGTTTTCGGTGTCATTATGGGTACTGGTTGTGGTGGTGGCGTGGTGGTAAACGGACAAGTTATTAATGGAAAACACGGCATTGGAGGCGAGTGGGGACACAACTTTTTAGACGCGTCTGGTGGCGATTGCTACTGTGGAAAGTCTGGGTGTGCAGAAACTATTATTTCAGGGACTGGTCTTGAAAACTACTATGAAGAGCTCACAGGCACTCGAAAAAGACTCAAGGAAATTCTACCAGATGCCCGATCAGGAAAAGACCCTAATGCTATTAAAACCTTAAATCGACTCATCCATTTTTTTGGTCTGGGCATATCAACCATCATCAACGTACTCGACCCTGACGTGATTGTACTCGGTGGTGGGGTCGGAAACATCGAAGAACTCTATACTAGCGGTGTGGCAGAAGCCGAAAAATATATATTCAACCCGCGGTTAGAAACGAAAATCGTTAGGCCCAAATTAGGCGATAGTGCCGGGGTTTTTGGCGCTGCTTTCTTGACTGTTTAATAAGCCGTCTTCTTCCGTTCTACGGCTTTGTAGGATCAGACAGAGACCATAAGATGGTAGCAAGAAGCGCCTTTTTACTCCTTCCTTTGAGGAAAACGGGCATTAAAGCTTCCTCAAAAGCGACTCCATAGAAGTAATCTCTTTCAATTTTCCTTTGACCTCATCAATAGACACCCTGATTTGAGATAAATCATCTCTATCTCTAATCGTTACCGTATTGTCTTCTAAGGTTTGATGATCTACCGTTACACAGTAAGGTGTACCGATGGCATCTTGTCTTCTGTAACGCTTACCAATCGCATCTTTTTCGTCATACTGACAGTTGAAATCAAACTTAAGTTCAGCAAGTATTTCTCTTGCTTTTGCCGGAAGCCCAGACTCTTCTTTTTTCAATAATGGCAATACCGCTACTTGATATGGAGCCAGAGCAGCTGGCAACTTCAGTACTGTTCTTTCGCTGCCATCTTCTAAAACTTCTTCCGTGAAAGCGCTTGACATAATCGCCAAGAACATACGGTCTAAACCGATAGAGGTCTCGACTACATACGGCACATAAGACTTGTTCTCTATAGTGTCGAAGAATTGTAGTTTCTTACCAGAGTGCTCTTCATGGGCTTTCAGATCAAAGTCTGTTCTTGAGTGAATGCCTTCTAATTCTTTAAAGCCCATCGGGAAGTTGAATTGAATGTCGGCAGCTGCATTGGCGTAATGCGCTAAGTTCACATGGTCATGGAAACGGTAACTCTCTTCTCCTAAACCAAGGGCATTATGCCACGCAATTCGCTTAGCCTTCCAGTTTTCGTACCATTCCATTTCTTCTCCTGGCTTGACGAAGAATTGCATTTCCATTTGTTCAAACTCACGCATTCTGAAAATAAACTGACGCGCAATAATCTCGTTTCTAAACGCTTTACCAATTTGTGCGATACCGAAAGGAATCTTCATTCTTCCCGTTTTTTGCACATTCAGAAAGTTCACGAAAATACCTTGAGCCGTTTCAGGTCTTAGGTAAATCGTATTTGAATCCTCAGCAACAGAACCCATCTCCGTAGAGAACATCAGGTTAAACTGACGTACATCTGTCCAGTTTTTAGAACCAGACACAGGACAAGCGATCTCTAAATCTTCGATGAGCAATTTGATGTCGGCTAGGTCTCCGCTATCAAAAGCTTTACCCATGCGCTCATTGATTCCATCAATCTTAGTCTGATTTCTCAGCACATTAGGATTCGTAGCCAAGAACTGTGTTTTGTCAAAAGAGTCTCCGAAACGTTTTTCGGCCTTAGTTACTTCTTTTTCAATCTTAGCTTCTACTTTGGCGATGTAATCTTCGATCAAGACATCCGCACGGTAACGCTTCTTAGAGTCCTTGTTATCGATCATCGGATCGTTAAAGGCATCTACATGGCCAGAAGCTTTCCAAGTAGTAGGATGCATAAAAATAGACGCATCGATACCCACGATATTCTCGTTCATCTGTACCATTGCCTTCCACCAATACTGCTTAATGTTGTTCTTAAGCTCTACTCCATTTTGCCCATAATCATACGCAGCATTAAGTCCATCATAGATTTCACTTGATGGAAAAATGAAGCCGTATTCCTTTGCGTGACCTGCAATCTTTTTGAGCAAATTATCTTCGTTCTGTGCCATGCCGCAAAGATATGGAAAAGGGATTCAACAAGTACTAGACACGAATTAAAAATGGAAATAGACCGATCAAATAACAAGGGCCGAAAAAAAGCCTATCCAATCGCCCAAATGGGTATATTTACATATAATGTCTAAGCGGGTCATCTACATATTAGGCGCAGGAATCATTGCATTGCTCGCAATTATCGCGATTCAACAGTATTTGTTGTACCAGACAAAACAGTATAGCCCAGAGTCTACTGCACAATACACAAGCAGCGATGTAAGCATCAAAGTAACTTATAGCAGGCCTTCAAAGAAGGGAAGAGAGATTTTTGGTGACCTCGTTCCTTTCGGGAAATGGTGGAGAACAGGCGCTAATGAATCCACAGTATTTGAGGTTTCTAGAGACATTGTGTTTGGGGAAGATCAACGGTTGCCTGCTGGTAAATATTCCTTAATTACCATACCTGACGCTTCCTCTTGGACCGTCATATTTAATAGTCAAATACCTGATTGGGGCACCGATTATTTCCCCGAAAGTAACATTGTTAGTGTGACTGCTAGACTAGAAAATCTACCAGATGTAGTAGAGCTATTTACCATCGACTTTACTGAAGAGAATGGCACTCCAGCGCTGATTTTAGCCTGGGATCATACCAAAGTGACGGTCCCGTTTAACGTGCTCTAAGTCTTGGCTTAGTCCTCCTCAACTTCTTATTCTTTTATGTCCCCTATTAAACCTTTGTCTATTGCTTACATCCAAATGGTGTATTTAAATGAAAGAATCATGAGGTCAATATTAAGAATTACAATTACTCTCGCAATCATTTCTATTGCTGGTCAAACCATCGCACAAGACGCAAAGAAAACGCTATTGCAAACGGAACAAATGGCCGCCAAACTCGGACTGTCAGAGAAGCAAAAAACAGCACTCGATAAGGAGCTAAAAGCCAACCAAGAAAGTCGTAAAGCCACCATGGAAAAAATGAAGGCTTTAAGAGAAGAGGTGCACAGAGATGCCTTTGTCGAAAGGCAAGCACGTATGGAGCGTATGAAAAGTATTCTCACCCCTGAGCAATGGCAGGTGTACCAGAAAACTCAAAAAGAGGGCAGAAGACAACTTCAGGGATTTCGAGGTCAGCGCGGTAGAAACAATGTCAATGGCCAAAGAGGACGTGCCGGTCAGCACGATTCTTTACAAAGAGGTCAGGTAAGAAAAAAGCGTGTGATCATGCGCAAACGTGCCACTGAAAAGAAATTAAAAGAGAAGAAAGAAAATGGAGGGGACGGAGGTAATTAGGCCTCGTGTCTTAACTGATGATAGATAGATTCACGTCATTCTGAAATAAATTCAGAATGACGTTGGATTCTTTTATAACCTCCTCCAAAGGAGGAAAAATTCATTTCGGGCCGACTGCTTATCTCCAGTCTGACTCGCTTTTCGGGCCCATTTTCCCTTCAACGCTTTTCAACAAAGCTTTCGAATCGAATACTTTTCCTCCTTTGATCACCTGCTGAACATTTCGCGTATTAGTGATCTCTGTCAAAGGGTTTCCATTTATTACAAAGGCATCTGCTAGTTTGCTCACCGTTATACTTCCAAGGATATCACTCTTCCTTAGCGCCTCTGCACCGTTAATCGTAGCAATCTTTAAAACATCAGCATTCGGAATCCCAATAGAGACCAAGGCTTCCATTTCTCTATGGGCACTGAAACCAGGAATGTACTCTCCGACTGACGGATGATCCGTTCCTAAAGTGATCTTACCTCCTTTGTCAAAATACTTTTTCACAGTCACCTTTTTCACATCAAAGATCTTCTGGAACATGCCCAGCTCTTGACGCGTTTCTTTAGTAATTTCCATAGCATATGGCGTCAAGTATTTGCGCTCTTCGTGCCAGTAGTCATACAATTCCTCTCGATGACCATAGTAGCCATATGCCGTAAGGGTGGCGTCAAAGAAAACACCATTGGCAATGAAGTGATCGATTTGCCTATCGACAGCCGGATTGTTCACGTCCAAATCTTGAAGTGTAGCATAGGCCGATTGTGTATTCGGAATGGCATCTCCTCCGAGAAAGTGTTCTATTCGATCGATGCCCATATCAATTGCATCTCTCGGGTTAACCGTGTTTCTATAACCAGAACCTAGGTGGCCAGTTACTGGTAATCCGTGTAGGTGTGCTCTTGCGATCAAGGCCTCCAGCAAAACAGGGGAAATCCCTTTAGCCTTAAATCCAGACACGCCCAGCTCAGCCCATTTATCAACAGTCACATAAACATCTTCTATGGTTGTTCCTCTATTCCATGCCGGAAAGGCGGTGCCAAAGTAGGGGCCTGAACTATGAATACGTGCACCAATCTTATCCCCTCGATCGATCTTTCGCCTAGCCTCCAACATTACTTCAGGCTGAATTTCACCCCCTGGAAATGTAGAGGTTACCCCATTGGCTAGAAAAATTACGGGATTGGCTTCGACTTCATCTCGCCTTACCCCATCAAATGTTACGCGATAATGTGCATGCAAATCAAAAATTCCTGGCAAAAGGTATTGATCGTCCCTTAGTTGGAGGAGGTCATATCCTTCGGTAGAATTGAGGGACGCATTCACGCGAACGAACTTTCCACTACGCACAATTATACCTTGGTTCTTGATCATTTCGCCTGATTCAACATCAAAGTATGATCCTCCTGTGATATAGAGATTTTGAGCTGAAAGGCTCCCAATCAGAAAAACACCAAATAATAAAAAAGTAAAACGCGTGATGAAAGTTCTCATATGGCTAGATTTTCAATCAATATAATGGCTCTAACTGAAAGCAACTTGAAAGAATTGATGAGAGGTCAATTCCTTATCGCTCAAAACGAAGAGCTACTTCTTCGAGACTCTTGTTAGAACCAACGATTGTTAGAATATCGCCTAACCTGAGCCTAGTATAACCGTGTGTAATTATACTCTGCCCACCCCTATTGACTGAAAGAACAATAACATCTGAAGGCAACCTCAAATCCCTGAGGGCGAGGCCTCGTAAATTCGGGTTTTGAACATCGACATCCATTGTGTCTTGGTTTTCTTGCATACCCAATAAAAGTGTCGCAGCCTGAGGGGATCTTACCAAGTGATCCATTAAGCTTACCATTGCAGTAGCAGGGTCTACGATTAGGCAATCTAATTTATGGAATTTCTCAAAATTATAACGGTGGTTAAGTCGCACCACAATGTCTTTTGTACCTACGCGTTCGTATAAGATTTCGGCAATGGCCAAGTTCTCTTCATCTGTAAGCATCAGCACTACCGCTTCAGCCTTTTCAACATTGTTATCAACTAGATTTTGATAGTCAAAATCATCCACTTGATGCACTACGAGATCTGGGTATTCATCCTTTTGTATTTCTTTGTTCTTAGTCAAAAGCTCCGCCTCCCAATTGTGCTCCTTTAATTGTCTTGCCAAAGCGACAGATTGAGATTCTATTCCTATGATCATTGCATCACGTACGCCATCAAAATGAGGTGTATTCGCCTTAGTTCGTGCTTCACCAACGAGTTGAATCGACCACTTGAACAATGGCGGCCCAACGAATTGGTTCAGGACAATAACTGCCACCACAATGGTTTGAAACTCTGCTCCAAATGAGGGGAATGTATTCGCCACTATAGTTGCTAAGCCAAGACCGACACCTGCCTGCGTTACAAATGGCATCCAGCCAATTCTTCTAAATAAGGCAGAATCTCCTGCTAACGAACCACCAAGAAGTGACCCAATAATCATTGTAACCAAACGAATACCGAAGAGCATAAAAGCTACCCCAATTACTTTGATCAAGATATCGATGGATACGGAAGCTCCTGTTAAGGTGAAAAAACAGATATATACGACTGGGCCGATCTCTTCTAGAAGCTTTATAAACTCGTATCGAAAACGAGAGTAATTGGTGACGATGAAACTACCGATGATACAAATCAAAAGTGGCTCAATATGAAACTCATGCCCGAAATTATCGAGCGTATAGTGCTTAACGAAATAGTAGAGTAAATAAACCGAGTAGCCAACCCCCAAGATGAGGGCCATTTTCAAATATGCATTGGCTCTAAATTTTAATGCTAAGATTAATATCCTTCCTACTAAATAGCCCAAGACAAAAGAAGCTGTCAGCTCTGCTAGAAGTATGAGTAAAAACTGTAGATCAAATGGATTCCCGTTTACCAATGACGTGGCAATGGACAAACAGATGGCGAAAAGGATAATAACTAAGAAGTCTTTGATTACTGTAACGCCCATTGCCATTTGTACAAATGGCCCTTTAGCGCGCATTTCATTGATTACGGCAATAGCTGACGCGGGAGATCGGGCTACAAATATGGTCGCCATCATAATCGCCACGGCCACTTTTGACGCATTATTCATTTCGCGCATGAATTCAATCTGACCAGACAAGAAGTAGATAAGTATCGAACTGCCTATGAAGGTGACAGCCAGCTGGCCGAAGGTCATCCACTTGATACTCTTCATTTGGCCTCTTAACTCTTTCAAATAGAGTTCTGCCGCAGCCGCAAAGGCGATAAATGCGAGGGAAATGTCGTTAATGAATTGAAGACTAGAACCTGCTTCTTTCGGCAGCAACTTGAAGATAAACGGTCCAGAAAACAGCCCGATTACCAATAAGCCTGTTATAAATGGAAGCTTAGCCTTTTGAAAAAAGCCAGCAATCTGATTAGCCGCCACGGCTATGATGGCAAAGCCACCTAGGAGTACAAGAATCTGCTGTATATTAGTCATTCAGCTGCCTTATCAGTAATAATGATTCAATTCTAGCTTTATGCAAGCTTACAAATTAATCATAAATGACTAACTAAGTGCCCTTATTTAAGGAAAGAGAGATTATTTAAGCTTGGTCTTTACGGTTACCCCATGTGCTAGGGTCCTGTGTACTGGGCAGCGATCGGCTATCTCAACGATCCTATTTCGCTGTTCCTCAGTGAGGTTGCCTGTCAATTCTAGCTCTCGGTCTATGAACTCTACCTTGCTCCTTTCGTTTAAGTTTTCTGCGTCTGCCGCATGACGCCTTTCTCTACTCAAATGAACTTTTACCTCCTTTAGGTCTAGCCCTTTATGGTTTGCGTAAAGGCGAATCGTCATGGCAGTACAAGCACCTAAGGACGCGACCAGAAGGTCATAAGGAGTTCCGGCCAAATCGGTTCCTCCAACATCTTTTGGCTCATCTGCAATCATGTAGTGTCCATTAGCAATAATCTCGGTAAGCAAACCTCTTTCCTTTTCATTACGAACCACGACCTGACGATCTGTAGTCAAATCATCTGGCTTAGACCCTGGTAGGTAGCGTGTGGCCCAAGAGGCGATTACCTCTCCAACATATAATGCGTCCTCTTTTTTTGTGAGCAAATGATCTGCCCCATCCAAAGAGACATAACTCTTAGGATGCATTGCAGCCATGTATATCTTTTGAGCATTTTTAATATCCACGGTATCATCTTGAGGAGAGTGCAAGATCAAGAGTGGACGATTAAGCTCCTTAATGACTTGAGTCTGCTCGTAGTGCTGAAGGTCATCGATAAACTGCTTTTTGATCGTGAAAGGTCGTCCCCCGAGGGAAACTTTGGCCTTTCCAGAGGTTTCAATTTCATCTAGAGCGCCATCAAACAAGCGCTTAACATGGGGGGGGTCGGCAGGTGCTCCGACTGTAGCCACCGCTACAACATAGGGCAATTGACTGGCTGCAATTAAAACGGCTGCACCGCCTAAAGAGTGTCCAACCAATAATTTTGGTGCTTCATATTGATCCTTAAGATACTCAGCCGCCACAATCAAGTCTTGAACATTGCTCGAAAAATTGGTGTCTGCAAATTCACCTTCACTATCCCCGAGGCCTGTAAAATCAAACCTTAAAACAGCTACTCCTTTAGAGGTCAGAGCTCGGCTGATGTTGGTGACTGCCATGAAATTTTTGGAACAGGTAAAACAATGAGCAAAGAGGGCATACGCTCTTGGGCTTTTATCTATAGGCATTTCTAGCCGTGCCGATAACATTTGACCTGCTGCATTGGGAAATTCAAGTTTGAAACTTTTCATCGTCTAAAGGATTTTCTTAACAAGTCACGAGCCTCTGAAATGGTTCGTACTACCCTTTCAAGGTAGTGATTGTGCTTGAATAAATGGAGACGAAAAACGGTAGGGTTGAAGTGGTTATAGGCGCAAGCTTGGAGCCATCCTAGACTTTCTTTTTTTAAGCCCCTCTAATAAAATATTGAAGTATAGGCCATAACGGAAAACAAATATCTTTGCATCAAGTTTTGGTTGCATAAGTTTAGATAATGGGAAAAGAGAAAAAAGGCGTTTTGTTGGTGAACTTAGGAACACCAGATAGTCCAGCGACAAAAGATGTTCGTAAATATCTGCGAGAGTTCTTAATGGATGGTCGAGTGATTGACATTCCACTTATTCCTAGATTCTTATTAGTCAATGGAATAATTGCCCCATTCCGAGCACCAAAATCAGCCAAAGAATATGCTAAACTTTGGGAAGATCGTGGCTCTCCATTAAAGTTTAATGGGTTTGACGTAAGAGATCTACTTCAAGAAAGCCTTGGAGACAACTATCATGTAGCCCTTGGAATGCGTTACCAAAGCCCAAGCATTGAAAGTGCTTTAGAAGAACTCAGAAGTCACAATGTGACCAAGATCATTGTCATTCCACTATTCCCTCAGTATGCTTCGGCTAGTACAGGTTCTGTTTCAGAGAAAGTGAATCGTCTGGTTAATAAATGGCAAATCATACCTTCCATTACACACATTAACCAGTTCATGGATCATCCTAAGTTCTTGGAAGCTTTTGCAGACAATGGAAAAGCTTTAATGGAAAAGGAGACTTACGACCATGTGATTTTCAGCTACCATGGATTACCTGAAAGACATATTAAAAAAGGGTCTGTTGGGAATCAATGTCAACTGGGTAGTTGCTGCAATAAGCTGCATGAAAAGAACCGTTACTGCTATAGGGCACAGTGTTTTTATACCTCTCGTCAACTTGCCGAAAGAATGGGTCTTAAAGAAGGTGACTACACTACCACGTTCCAGTCAAGGTTGGGTAAAGATCCTTGGGTAAAACCTTATACGGACATCTTCTTAAAGGAATTACCCCCTAAAGGGATCAAAAAAGTGCTTGCTTTCTCTCCCGCATTCGTTTCAGATTGTCTTGAAACTACACTTGAAGTAGGAGAAGAGTTTAAGGAAGAATTTGAGGAAGCTGGAGGTGAAACTTGGACTTTGGTGCCAAGCTTGAATATTTCCACTAAATGGATTGAATGTTTAGAAGACCTTGTTAAAACAGCTTAGCCTGGAAGCCTAATGGTTACAATACGCACCTTGTGAGCTTCGTCTGGACCACAATCTGCAGGGTCAGCACTATTAGTGACAATTATTCTCACTTCGAGGTTGTCTTGTTGGAATTCTATAGGCAAGCTTTCGGGCACTACAGTCGAGCCAAACCTTGTATTAAATTCAATTACCCAACCACAAGACTCAAAACCCGTTACGTTTGCACCATTCTTGATAATGGCCACCTGCTCGGCAGAAGGAGCAGGATCGCTATTGGAATTGCATCCACAAAAGATCAATAAGGCTAACAGGGTTAAGTGCTTATAATTCATAATCTGTATTATTCCTTAATTTGGGTGCCTACTTAAACGCCAAGTTAAGTAGGAGCATTGTACTTTGGGAGGATTACATGAAAAAAAACAACAATACTCAGCTTGAGGGTCTGATTTGTTCCATTCTAATTTCACGTGGAGGCGTAGCAAGTGAGCCACAATTAGCTCGGGTAGCAAGAAACTCTACCTTAAGCAAAACGTCCAATCCGTCTTGTTCGTATTGCGTATTGAGATAAGTAGGCTTATACAATTCACCTTGAATACGGATCATAAAGCCACAAGACTCAAAACCAGCAATAATCGAAGCGTCAACTATAATTCCATCTATTTCATCAATTTGAAAATCATCATTACTGCATGAGAGTAGAAATACAATTAGGAGCAGAATGTAAGCTTTAGGTGACTTCATGTTTTACGAGTTCTCCTTATAAAGACTCTGAAAAATTCAAAAGCCGTTAAACTATTGTTGGTTCAAGAATCTCCACGAGCTTATCTAACACGAAATCAACCTCCTCTGGCTTGTTGTATTTGCTAAAAGAAAATCTAACCCCTTGTCTATTAATGTCAGCTTTAATACCATTCAAAACATGTGAGCCCATGGCTGCACCGCTATTACAAGCGCTACCCCCCGAGGCAGAAATCCCATTAATATCAAGGTTAAAAAGAAGCATGTCATTATCTTCCGATGGAGGAAAACTTACGTTTAACACGGTGTACAAGCTATGTCCGTCACGAATGTCTCCATTAAACATGACTTCAGGAATCCTGTTTTTTAAGCCTTCAATCATGCGGTCTTTCAGTCCTCTAATGTAACGTTCATGGTGGTTCATGTCGCGATAAGCAATTTCAAGAGCTTTCGCTAAGCCAACGATACCATAAACATATTCCGTCCCGCCCCGATGATTTCTCTCTTGCCCACCGCCAAGCATAAAACGACCTATCTTTTTACTCTTGCAAACTCTTAGAAAGCCTACCCCTTTTGGACCGTGAAACTTATGCCCTGCACCCACTAGAAAGTGGCAATTCAAATTTTGTGTATTGTGTGCAAAGTGTCCCATGGTTTGCACGGTATCCGAATGAAAAATAGCATCATATTCAGACGCTAGTTCACCAATTGCACCAATATCGTTAAGTGTTCCAATCTCATTATTAGCATGCATGAGCGATATCAAAGAGCGGCTATTATTCTTTAGCAGATCGTTCAAGTGGTCCATGTTTAGATGGCCTTGGCTATCCAAGTCAACATAGCTGATCTTTACCTTTCCCTCTGCTTCCAGTTTACGAGAAGTTTCTAAAACAGCCTTATGCTCAATTTCTGAAGTAATGATATGCTTAAGATCATAGGCATCAACAGAACAGTTAATAGCAGTATTATCAGCCTCTGTTCCTCCGGATGTAAAAAATATTTCGGATGGAGCTGTGTTTAATAAATCTGCAACCGTGCGCCTTGCATATTCCAATTTAGTCCGAGCCTCTCTACCGTGAGCGTGTGTAGATGATGGGTTTCCATAGACTTCAAGCATCAATGGCCTCATTGTTTCGAATACCTCTGGATCTAATGGAGTAGTCGCTGCATTATCAAAATAAACTTTCATGCCTTAAAAAAATTAATTGGACACAACTTCCTTAATATCTGATATTATCTTCTGAGCCAAATGCTCTGCCGTCACAGGAGATTCTGACTCAGCATAAATCCTGATTATTGGTTCTGTATTTGACTTTCTTAAATGTACCCATTCCTTGTCAAATTCTATTTTGACACCATCAATGGTATTCACGGGTTGACTTTTATATTTTTCTGCGATTGTAGCTAACACATTATCTACATCGATATCAGGCGAAAGGTCAATCTTATTCTTTGAAATGAAGTAGTTCGGATATGAAGCCCTTAGCCTAGAAACTGGCTGACCAAACTTGGCCAAGTGCGTTAAAAACAAAGCGATTCCAACCAGAGCGTCTCTACCGTAATGCAATTCAGGATAAATGATTCCTCCGTTGCCTTCACCTCCAATGATCGCATTGGTCTCTTTCATTTTTGTGACTACATTAACCTCACCGACAGCAGCAGCTTCATAGGTAGCTCCATGCTTTTCAGTAACATCCCGCAGGGCACGAGTAGAAGATAAGTTTGATACAGTGTTTCCTATTGTTTGGGACAATACATAGTCAGCAACAGCCACTAATGTATACTCTTCTCCAAAGGCTGAACCATCTTCAGATACTAAAGCCAGCCTATCTACGTCTGGATCCACAACGATACCAAGATCGAAATTTCCATTTTCTAATGTTGAGCAAATCTTTGTCAAATGCTCTGGTAGTGGTTCTGGATTGTGTGGAAACTGGCCATTTGGCTCACAGTAAAGCTCTTCGACATGTTCTACGCCTAGTGCCTTCAAAAGAGGAGGTAATGAAATCCCTCCGGTTGAGTTTACGCAATCAATTACGACCCTAAAATTAGCCGAACGTATGGCCTCAATATCTACCAAAGGTAGATTGAGAACCATTTCAATGTGTTTGGCGATGTAAGTATCGTCATGAGTAATTTTTCCTAAGTCTTTTACCTCTGCAAAAGAATAGGCATCATTTTCGGCTATCTCAAGAACTTCTTTTCCGTCATCTCCAGAGATAAACTCTCCTTTTTCATTGAGAAGTTTAAGCGCATTCCACTGAACTGGATTGTGACTTGCCGTTAAAATTATACCTCCACCAGCATTTTCGGCAGGAACGGCAATTTCTACGGTCGGAGTTGTTGATAGGCCTAGATCTACCACATCAATGCCTAAACCAATAAGTGTTGAGGTAACCAAATTGGAGATCATTTCACCTGATGGGCGTGCATCTCTACCAATTATAATCTTTGATTTTCCAGACTTCTCTTTTACCCAAGTGCCAAATGCTGCTGCAAATTTCACTGCGTCTATTGGTGTAAGGGCTTGATCCACTTTACCGCCAATTGTTCCTCGAATACCTGAAATTGATTTTATTAATGTCACTAGCTCTATTGCGTTAATTCAAATGCAAAAGTAGCAAAACATGTGTAGAAACACTCCAATAAAATGTGCTGAAAAGATTCCTAAGGTCTAGGTAATTATTTGAATTGCGCGAGGACTTTATCCACCTCGTTATCTGGGTTTCCACAATTCTCGCCTTCTTTCATGTCTTTTCCACAGAAACCACAACGCACACCTTCTTTATTTAAAAATGGGCTCTGTGAAGCACAAGTCCCTTTAAACTCTCCGTTCTTCAAAAGAATTAACCTTACGGACATCCCAACAAAAAACAACCCTATTAAAACTATTGTGAATATTAATGTGGTCATGACAGACTAATTTGAGGCAAATTTAACATACTTGATTTCATAACGCTACCTTTGCCTCATAAGTTTCTGGAAAGGAAAAAGAGATGATTCAACCCCCAAAAGACATTCGGAGAAAAGAAAAGCTTGAGGCTTTCAATCGGTTGCTTACCATTATGGATGAGTTAAGATTGAATTGTCCATGGGACAAGAAGCAAACACTTGAAAGCATTCGACACTTGACTATAGAAGAAACTTATGAGCTCTCTGACGCCATCTTAACTGAAAACTTGGAAGAAGTAAAAAAAGAAATTGGTGATTTGATGCTTCATATGGTTTTCTATTCAAAAATTGCTGACGAACAGAAAGCATTTGACATAGGAGATGCGCTAAATGCCATCAGTGACAAACTTGTTCATCGTCATCCACACATCTATAGTGATGAAGAAGCGAATGACGAAGAAGCAGTGAAAGCCAATTGGGAAAAAATTAAGCTAAAAGAAAAAGGCAATAAGTCTGTGCTAGGTGGTGTTCCAACCTCTTTACCAGCTTTAGTCAAAGCCATTCGAATTCAGGATAAAGCCAGGGGCATTGGCTTCGATTGGGAAAAGAAAGAGCAGGTTTGGGAAAAGGTCGAAGAAGAAATGCAAGAATTCAAAGCCGAATTCAACGTAGCTGAAAACAAGGTGGTCGACAAGAAAAAAGCCCTTGGTGAGTTTGGTGATCTATTATTTTCACTAGTCAACTATTCTAGGTTCATAGACATAGACCCTGAAGAGGCACTTGAAAGAACCAACCTGAAATTCATAAAGAGATTTCAATACTTAGAAACCGAGTCTAAAAAGGATGGCAAAAGTATTGGTGAAATGAGTCTCGAAGAAATGGATCATTATTGGGAAAAGGCCAAATCGCTCAAATGAATTTCAAATCGCTTTTAAGTAAATTTTTGATTTGGCGTATACGTCATATTCGCACTAAGAATTTCGTGATCATTCTTGGCGGGCTTATTGGCGCTCTTGGTGGTCTCGCAGCGGTGACTCTGAAAAGCGCGGTTCACTTTATTCAAAACTCGCTTTTAGGGCTCGACTACTCTTATATCTATATTTTCTTTCCTGTTGTTGGTATTTTAATTACAGCCCTTTTAGCCAATTACATATTAAAAGAACGTTTAGGGCATGGTATCACGGCCATACTGTATTCCATTTCTAAAAAATCAAGCATCATCAGTAGTACAAAAATGTATAGCCGCATGCTTACATCGGGGCTAACTGTTGGATTTGGAGGTTCTGTAGGATTAGAGGCACCAATCGTAGTAACAGGTTCTGCCATCGGCTCCAACATTGGTCGGTTAATGCACCTCAATTATAAGCAAAGGACATTAATGATAGGTTGTGGAGCAGCTGCGGCCATCTCTGGTATATTTAACTCTCCGGTAGCTGGTGTAATCTTTAGTATTGAGGTTATTCTCACTGATGTTACCATTGCAGCCTTCATTCCGCTTTTGATTGCCTCTGTCATAGGCTCTCTCATTTCCATGCTGCTTTTAGGGGAAGATGTTTTGTTCTCGTTTGATCTTACAGATCCATTCTTAGCCAACGACTTTGGCTTTTATCTCCTTTTAGGTGCTTTCTGCGGGTTAGTTTCATACTACTTCTCTAAAACCACCTTGTTTGCAGAAAAGCAAGTCTCTAAAATTAAACACCCTGTTGTCAAGGCAATTATTGGTGGAGTAGCCCTAGGTGTGCTAATGCTCTTTTTTAATCCCCTTTATGGTGAAGGGTATGACACCATAAAGCTTATCCTTAATGGTCAGGCCTCTGAAGTTTTAAGTAACAGTCAATTCTTTGCGGATGTATCAGACCAATGGCTATTGGCTGGTCTCGCCTTCTTAGTGCTTTTGTTGAAGCCCTTAGCTACGGGACTGACCATCGGAGCTGGTGGAAACGGAGGGATTTTCGCCCCCTCGCTATTCGTTGGTGGCATCACAGGCTTCCTCTTCGCCCAAGTCAATAACCTTCTAGATTTTGGAAGAACGCTCTCCGTGAGCAATTTCACATTAGTCGGAATGTGTGGGGTAATGAGTGGTGTTTTGCACGCCCCACTAACCGCAATATTCCTAATTGCAGAAATCACAAGTGGTTACACCTTATTCTTACCGCTTATGCTCGTCTCAGCAGTGGCTTTCAGTACCAATAGCTACTTTCAAAAGCACTCTTTCTATACCGCAAATCTCATCGAGTCTGGAGACTTAATTCAAAATGATAAGGACAAACAGCTGCTCAGCCTTATGAGTATTTCTAAACTCATTGAGAAAGATTTACTCACCATTCACCCACAGCAAACACTTCATGAGCTTGTCTCATTAGTTAAAAAATCAAAGCGTAATATATTCCCTGTCGTGGATGAAGAAAACGTCCTACAGGGCATTATAACATTAGATGACATTCGTGAGATCATGTTTGACCCTGATTCACAGAAAAGTGTAATTGTCGAAAGTTTAATGCATAAGCCTCCAGAAACTGTTTCTCCAAGCGAGCAGATGCAAGAAGTCATGTCAAAATTTGAGAAGACTGGTGCATGGAACTTACCCGTCATCAGCGAAGGCCAGTACCTAGGCATCGTCTCAAAATCAAGAATCTTTAATACCTATCGCACTAAACTAAAGCGACAACAGAAAGAAATGAGTTCCTAAATCGCTCAATATTAAGCGTATAGCCGTGTTACAATAGGAATAGGCTTTCTACTTTCTCATTAAAGTAAAAATAGTTATCAACAAAAAATAACAAGAAGTAATTGAGGTTAAACCGTTGTCAGCCAATGTCTTATGGTCAATTTTTTCTTCTCTGTGGATAAACACTGAAATTTGTGGAAAAATACTTCAATAAAAAATTGGTTCTTTTTTTTGTCTAAAAACACCCTTTTCCATCTCTTTTTTCTGCCCAAGAAATATAGCATTCTTTCCCTCCTCAGCGTTGAATAACCAAGGGTTCGGAATTGACTAAGATATAGCCCTAAAAAAGTTCAAATTACCATTAACCTAATGGTTATTGATACTCTTACATAATTATTAAATCGGCTAGCTAACCTCTAACCCTTTTCGAATAGGAATTTAAGACGCTGTTAGAAAGGTACATACGATCTTTGTATTGTATTAGAAAAATACAATTTACTAGAGTATGCTGAATTTGGAATTTCTAGATGTCTCTAGCAATAATGAAGCTGTCAAACTTTTCTTCCTTTTCAAATTAGTATCAAGAATTGACTGACATTAAACTTAAGATCTCCTCTAGATACTCTCTCGTATTAGAAAGGCGAGGCACTTTATGTTGGCCTCCGAGTTTTCCTCTTTTACGCATCCATTGGTAGAATGTACCAGGGCTTGCCTCGTGCACAATCGGTAGAGACAAGGCCATGTCTTTGTACCGTTTAGCATCATAGTCGGAGTTAATACTTCTAAGCGTTTCATCAAGTGCCCTTGTAAAGCGGTCTAAGTCATCTGGGGTCTTCTCAAACTCTACAATCCATTCATGTGCAGCATTTGTTTCTTCATCAAAATACTTTGGCGCGGCAGTAAAATTATTAATCTGGGCTCCCGTCTTTTCACATGCTTCCGCAATGGCTCGCTCAGCATTTTCAACTACTACCTCCTCTCCAAAAGCGTTCATATAATGTTTAGTTCTTCCTGAGATTTTTATTCTGAACGGATCGACAGAAGTAAACTGAATAGTGTCTCCTATTTTATATCTCCATAATCCTGCATTGGTAGTGATCAGTAACGCATATTGTTCTCCCATTGCTACCTCACTCAAGCCAATGACCTTTGGAGATTCCTTATGAATCTCGGCAAAAGGAATAAACTCGTAATAAATACCGTAGTCCAGCATCAGCAACATATCGTCTGACCCTACTGGATCATACTGGATACCGAAGAATCCCTCAGAAGCATTATAGGTTTCCATATAACGCATATTATCCGAAGGAATGAGGCTTTTGAATAAACTCTTATACGGTCCGAAAGCGACAGCACCATGGAAAAACACTTCCAAATTAGGCCAGACTTCATGGATATGACTTGCGCCTTTTAGCTCAAGTACTTTTTGTAGAAGAATAATCGTCCAAGTTGGCACACCTGAAATGCTAGTTACATTTTCGTTCATGGTATGCTCTGCCATCTTATCGATTTTCGACTCCCACTCATCCATTAAAGCGATATCGAGCGTAGGGGTGCGAACAAACTTGGTCCAATATGGCAGGTTCGACATAATTACTGCCGATACGTCTCCATAGAAGGATTCACTATTGCTATCAAATTGATTGATTTGTTGGCTTCCTCCTATCGTAAGGCCCTTTCCATCAAAAATCTTAGTATCCGGAAAATTATTGCAGTAAATGGAGAGCATATCCTTTCCCCCTTTAAAGTGACACTCTTCAAGGGCTTCATAAGAAACTGGGATAAACTTACTTCTTGCGTTTGTTGTGCCCGAAGACTTGGCAAACCATTTCACATCTGATGGCCACAAGAGGTTCTGCTCTCCCGCCATATTCCTCTCGATGTAAGGACTAATTTCTTCATAGGATGAAATGGGAATCAACCGCCTGAACTGATCCTCAGTATGTAATTCAGCGAAACCATGGGTTCTTCCAAACTCAGTATTTCTTCCTGTTGTTATTAAGGTTTTAAATAGCTCTCCCTGAACTTCATGCGGATACTTCATGAACAAATCAATCTGGTGCATGCGCTTCTTCATGACCCAAGTAAGAAAGGAATTTAGTATCGCCAATTCACTAAATTTTACGTTTCAACTCAAAATGCTGTCCTAGATAGACCTTTCGCACCTGCTCATCAGCCGCTAATTCTTCCGCAGTTCCTGCCTTTAACAGCTTACCTTCGAACATTAAATACGCTCTATCAGTAATTGAAAGTGTCTCCTGCACATTATGATCCGTGATTAAGATACCAATATTTCTGTCTTTAAGCTTCGCTACGATGCTTTGAATTTCTTCAACAGCAATAGGATCTACTCCAGCGAACGGTTCATCGAGTAATACAAACTTAGGATCAACGGAAAGAGCTCTTGCTATTTCTGTTCTCCTGCGTTCTCCTCCGGAAAGGACTCTTCCAAGGTTTTTACGCACATGGGTCAAGCTAAATTCCTCAAGTAAAGACTCCATCTTTTCCCGTTGCGCTTGTTTAGAAAGCTTAGTCATCTCTAAGACTGCTAAGATGTTCTGTTCTACCGTAAGCTTTCTAAATACGGAGGGTTCTTGCGCCAAGTAACCTATACCCAGTTGGGCCCTTTTGAACATCGGTAGTGGTGTGATTTCTTTACCGTCCAGCATCACTTTACCTTCATTTGGCCTAACAAGACCAACAATCATATAAAACGTGGTTGTTTTACCTGCGCCATTTGGTCCAAGAAGCCCAACGATCTCACCCTGATTAACTTCAACAGAGACTTCGTTGACTACTTTTCTCTTCTTGTATGTCTTTACTAAATTTTCGGCAGATAACTTCATTGGGATAAAAATAATCTAATCAATCAAATTTGATGTCTTTGACAAAGAGTTGTAGTGATTTGTGTCCACGAAACTCGTTTTCCTCTACACTATATGCAATATGAAAACGCAATCCACTATCAATCATATCTGAGTATTCCCCAAAGCCAAAGCCGATTACATCGTAAGCAACAGTCGTACCCTCTTGCCTTACAATAAATTTCAAATGCTGTTCTTTTAAAACTTTAACATTTGTAGCATACACATTCTCCGAAACAAACACCGGTTGCATGTTCTGTGGGCCAAAAGGTGCCATTTGGGAAATGATATTATAAAATTTCTGGTCTATCTCAGCCAGCCTCATGACGGAGTCGATTTTCAAACATGGAATCAATTGATCATCAGTAATACTGTTGGCAACCACATCCTCAAACTTCTTTTTAAAGGGTTCTACATTCGCGATAGGCATCGTAACACCAGCGGCATACATATGTCCCCCAAATTGCTCTAGCAAATCTGAGCATTCACAAATCGCCTCATACACATCAAAACCCATCACAGACCTCGCGGATCCGGTAACCATGTCGTTTGACTCTGTCAATATTACCGTGGGCTTATAAAACTTATCGATACATCGCGAAGCAACTATACCAATTACTCCCTTATGCCAATCATGCTTATATAAAACAGTTGATTTAGTTTGTTCAAAGCCTTCATTTGAAAGAATCATGGCAAGTGCCTCTTCGGTTATAGCACTATCAAAATCCTTTCGGGCATCATTTTTATCGTTCACTGTGTTTGCAAGTCCTACCGCAGCTTCTTCGGTTTCAGCAAGGAGCAAATCTACTGCTGATCCTGCATGCCCCATTCTACCAGAAGCGTTGATTCTAGGCCCAATGCCAAAGACTACACTTGAAATAGTAAGGTTGGTCTGAACCTTGTTAAATTCAATCAATGCTTTTAACCCTGGTCTTGGGGCACTATTGAGCTTCTTTAATCCAAAATAGGCCATTACTCGATTCTCCCCAGTAATTGGGACAATGTCAGAGGCTATACTAACTGCAAGAAGATCTAGAAACTCATACAGCACCTCTAACTCTATCCCCGATTGAATGCTGAAGCCTTGAAGTAGTTTGAAGCCCACTCCACATCCCGATAATTCTTTAAATGGATAGTCACAATCTTTACGCTTTGGGTCTAATACAGCATAGGCTGCAGGTAGCGCATCACCGGGCATATGGTGATCGCAGATGATGACGTCAATGCCTAATTGATTCGCCATTTCTACCTTATCTACAGCCTTAATACCGCAGTCTAAAGTGACAATCAGGGAGTATCCATTGTCTTTTGCGTATTGTATACCTTCGGTTGAGACTCCATACCCTTCTTTGTAACGGTCAGGAATATAATAAGCGAGTTGATCATAAAAGGCATTCAGAAAACCGTAGAAAGTGGCCACTGAAGTAGTTCCATCTACATCATAATCACCATAAACCAGTATTTTTTCACCATTTCCAATGGCATCAGTCAAGCGGTTGACTGCCTTATCCATGTCTTTCATAAGAAATGGATCGTGGAGCTGATCGAGTGATGGTCTAAAAAAGGATTTAGCCTCTTCAAAGGAAGAAACGCCTCTTTGTGAAAGCAATTTTGCTAATATGGGACTAACCTGCACCTCATGCTGCAGGAGCTCGACAATAGCCTCGTCATAACCTTCTTCAAATAACCACCGCTTCTGCATTAGATAAAATTAAAAAATTTTTGCACTATAAGGCATAAAAAAAGCAGCGCCCTAACTAATTAGACACTGCCCTAAATAATATGATCAGAACTTAGTTGTTAGATATCTTCTCTATTGCGATAACTTCCTTTAAAGGAACTCTTTTGCCGTCACGGTAAGGAACTATCCATGCATCAGAAACGCCCATTTCTCTCAAATACCTCTTCAAGACATTTGCGGCATCATAGTTTCGAAAGTTCCCAATAATATACTTTCTTAATTCATTGCCTTCTTGATTAAAGTCCTTTGCTGTCTCGGCATACTTGGCTAAATCTATTTTTCGAAAAGCGCCAACTTGCACTTTAAATACTACTCCTACACTAAAATCTTCACCATTTATCAATTCAGGTTTATAAACTGGAGTGATCGATTGATCCTTGAGGTTTTCAATTTCTCGCTGACCCGCCTGATATGCCGCTTGCATACGCGTGACTTGTTTCTGGAGGTCGCTCACCTGGTCATCCTTGCTCGACACCTGTCTTTCTAGGTTTTGAATCTCTCCTGCTGAGCTAGCGATCCGTGCTTTCTGAATAACATTTTGGTCATAAAGGACTTTAAAATCCTCCACAGACATCTTTTTCTTTCGCTTCTTCCACTCCTTTGCTTCTTTTTTAGTCAGTGGTCTACCTTCTGATGTTTGAGCCAAAGCGACTGAGGCCACAAAGACTCCTATTAGGAGTGTTAAAAATACTTTCTGAGATTTCATCGAGTAATCGTTAATTCTATGTACAATTTAGAACAATATGATCAGTTTTTCAAACTACCAATCATATCCTCTGGTCTTACCCATTCGTCAAACTCTTCTGGCGTGAGATAACCTAAGTTAACAGCCTCTGTTTTCAGCGTTGTACCGTTTTCATGGGCCGTCTTGGCTATTTTTGCTGCCTTTTCATAACCAATCTTAGTATTTAAGGCGGTTACTAGCATTAATGAATTATTGACATGCTGTTCTATACTTTTATAGTTTGGTTCTATACCAACCGCGCAGTTCTCTTCAAAAGAAACACATGCATCTCCAATCAAACGAGCTGATTGTAGTGTATTATAGGCCATAACTGGCTTGAATACATTCAATTCATAATGTCCCTGCGCTCCAGCAATTGAGATCGCCACATCATTGCCCATCACCTGAGCACAAACCATTGTCATGGCCTCACACTGTGTTGGATTTACTTTACCCGGCATGATAGAAGAACCAGGTTCATTAGAAGGAATGATAATTTCACCAATTCCAGAGCGTGGTCCTGATGACAACATTCTAATGTCGTTGGCAATCTTATTAAGAGAAACTGCCATTTGCTTAAGTGCCCCATGGGTCTCAACAAGTGCATCATGAGCAGCTAACGCTTCAAACTTATTGTCAGCAGTAATAAATGGAAGACCCGTAAAGTGTGCGATCTTCTCAGCAACAAGTTCAGAATACCCTTCTGGCGTATTAATTCCTGTTCCAACAGCCGTTCCTCCAAGCGCCAATTCTGATAGGTGTTCTAATGTATTTTTGAGTGCTTTCAATCCGTGATTCAATTGAGAAACGTAGCCTGAAAATTCTTGTCCTAATGTCAGCGGAGTGGCATCCATTAAGTGGGTACGCCCAATTTTGACAACATTCATAAAAGCATCTGACTTAGCTTTCAACGTATCTCTCAGTTGCTCTACCCCAGGAATAGTCGTTTCTACTACCATTTTATATGCTGCAATGTGCATTCCAGTAGGAAAGGTATCATTCGATGATTGCGACTTATTCACATCATCATTCGGATGAACAAACCTTTCACCTTCGCCAAGTGTGTTGCCCGCTATAACGTGTGCTCTGTTCGATATCACCTCGTTCACATTCATATTAGACTGTGTTCCAGAACCTGTTTGCCAGATAACCAGAGGGAACTGATCATCTAACTTTCCTGCAAGGATTTCATCACAAACGGCAGAGATCAACTCCCTTTTGTCTTCAGCAAGTACGCCCAACTCGCAATTAGTATATGCCGCGGCCTTTTTTAAATAGGCAAATCCGTAGACCACCTCTAGTGGCATGCTGCCCTCTGGCCCTATCTTAAAGTTATTTCTAGAGCGTTGGGTCTGAGCGCCCCAGAATTTGTCTGCGGGTACTTGAACATCGCCCATCGTATCTTTTTCTATTCTGTATTCCATGTGAATGAGATGTTTTTCAGCTGATCAAAATTAGGCATTGAAGCCTTTATACTGAAAGAAAAACATGGTTATTCACCGAACGGTGACACCGCTATAAAAATTCCTATCGAATGCCTTGACCATTTACCGATCGGGAACGCTTGTTTACCGATTAGTAGAACCCAGGAGGACCAATAGCCCCGTACATTTGAAGAGTCAAAAACAACTAAAAACATTTGGTCTTGAGGTTGGTCCCTCAGAAAGCCCAAAGTCAAAACTCAAAATAGAACAACGTTTAAAAACGAACTGTCATGGAAAATAAAATGAATAGACGAATTTTTTTAGGAGCAGCCTTTTTGGTAATCGGTTTACTCCTCACTTTAGACAACTTGAACATTTTCAATTTTGATCTTCCAGATTACGTTTTTCGCTGGTACACATTTTTGATCATCCTTGGTGTATTCTTAGCTACTGTTAGAGAAAAAGTTGGTGCTGGAATTACCCTGATCGTTATAGGGTCAATATTTCTAATCGACAGAATGTCTGATTATTATTACTGGGATTTCTATATCCAAGATATCTTCAAGTTATGGCCTCTTGCCTTAGTAGGAGTCGGTTTATCGCTGATCTTGAAGCGAAACCGTCACAATGAGTACGAAAAAAAAAGCTTTGACAATGACTTCGACCATGTCGATGAAATTGCAGTCTTCTCTGGATCTGAAAAGAAGGTTACGTCAAAAGAATTTAAGGGAGGTAAACTCACTTCAATATTTGGAGGAACAGATTTAAACTTAGTAAACGCTGATTTAGCTTGGGGCACGAATGTATTGGATGTATTTGTTTTGTTTGGCGGTTGCGACATAAGAGTTCCTTCTGATATGAATGTAAAAGTGAAGGTTACTGCCATCTTCGGAGCCTTTTCAGATGAACGAAAGGTAATCAACGAGAACGAAGCCAATGACGGTAAAGAGTTAATTGTTAAAGGCCTAGTGCTTTTTGGGGGCGGAGAAGTTAAATAGTTCATCTTAGCCAGTAGTGAGTTTCAGTATCGAAATTGAAACTCACAGCTATTTGCTGAAAGATTTTAAGTAAATTCCGCCTAGCGCGGATTTTTTTATGGACCACCCCTTCATCCGAAATAAGAGCATATTCATTTATTCCATCACCTGGTTGGTGATCTGTGCCCTATTCGCCTTTGCGCTTTTCTATTTCTACGACTTTGAAGCAAAGACTGCCGCCTTAGATAGCCTCGTTTTCAACGGTATCTTCTTCGGCTTAGGTTTGGCTTATTGGTTTAATGTACGTTACAACTCCTTTGAAAAATCTCAACTGCTCAACCTTGTGGTGAGCCATTTAGCAGCCTTAGTACTATCCGTTTCACTCGCTATTTTCTTATCCAAGAGCATTCTTACAAGCGTTTTGGTTGACGAAGAATACATAAATTTTCTCAACGAGTCCATTCCTTGGCGAGCAGCACTAGGTCTTATGTACTATTCCATCATCATACTGGTCTATTATCTTATCCTCTATTATGACGACCTAAACCAAAAAACGAACGAAAGATCTCAGCTAGAGACTATGCTTAAAAGTTCTGAATTGGAGATGTTGAAATCTCAGATCAATCCCCATTTTATTTTCAATAGCCTTAATTCAATTGCTTCATTGACCATCATCTCTCCAGAAAAGGCAAGGGAAATGGTCATTAAGCTCTCTGAGTTTCTCAGGTATTCTCTTGAAAAAGATAACGATCAAATGAATACCATGGAGGATGAGCTGAACAATATCATCCTTTACTTAGACATCGAAAAAGTACGTTTTGGCGATCGCCTATCCATTAAAACCGATATCAGCAAAGAATCGCTTCACCTTAAACTTCCTAACCTGATTCTTCAGCCACTTTTCGAAAATGCCATCAAGCACGGCATCTATGAGAGCTTGGAAAAAATAACGGTAAGTTTAAAGACTTGGCAAGACCAAAACATTCTTAGGGTAGAGATTTCAAATCAATTTGATCAACAAGCGACTGGCAAGAAAGGAAAAGGAATCGGCTTGAAGAATGTAGAAGAGCGTCTAAGGTTGATTTATGGCGTGCCTCAATTGGTATTTACTGAGAAGACTGATAACTTATTCACTGTTAGACTGGATATTCCTCAAATCGCGACCGACTTATGATACGAGCCATTATTATTGATGACGAAAGTTTAGCGAGAGGCCTCATCAAGGCCTACTTAAAGAAGTTTGATGACATTGAAGTGATTGCCGAATGTGGCGATGGTTTTCAGGGCCTTAAGTCGATCCAGGAACATAAGCCGGACATGATTTTCTTAGACGTCCAGATGCCAAAGATCACGGGTTTCGAAATGTTAGAGTTATTGGAAGAACCGCCAATCGTTATTTTCAGTACCGCATTCGATCAATATGCCATCAAAGCATTTGAGCTAAATGCTACGGATTACCTATTGAAACCTTATGCCGAATCACGGTTTAGTGAGGCGGTTGAAAAAGCCAAAACAAAAATAGGAACCAAAGGAGTGGCCAAAGCCGAACTTGAAACGCTTCAAGAAACCAGAGCTGAAAGTGACGAATCCTTGGACCGTATAGTGGTGAAAACGGGCAATAAAATCCAGATCCTTCCGCTTGAATCGATATCACACTTCGAAGCACACGACGACTACGTAGCCATTCATACCGAGCTAGGAAAATTCCTAAAATTGCTACGCATGAAGTACTTAGAAACTAGATTGCCTATCGGAGAGTTTGTGCGCATCCACAGGTCGCACATCGTCAACGTAAAGCAAATCGAAAAACTAGAGCTTTACGAAAAGGACTCCTATCTCCTTTCGCTAAAAACGGGCATCAAATTACCGGTAAGCCGCAGCGGGCATAGCAAGCTGAAAGAGGTCTTAAAATATTAAGCCAGCCTTCTCTACAGTTCATCCTCATGATTCTACGATTCGGTAAGACTTATTTATAGGAGTCTCCTAGTCATTGCACTTTTGAGTCATCAAATACTCAAAGTCATGCAACGGTTAAAACTCATTATCGTAATTCTAGTCCTCAGCACATCAAGTGTTATTGCACAAACGGTCATAAAAGGAATGGTCAATGACGCCAAAGGCGATATCATTCCTGGCGCAAACATTTACATTAAAGACTCCTTTGATGGCGTAAATTCACTAGCAGATGGTTCCTTTTCTTTCGAAACAGAAGCCTCTGGCGATCAATTCCTAGTCGTTAGCTTCATCGGTTTCAAAACCTTTGAAAAAGCAGTCACTCTTAATAAGAAAACACTTTTGGTCGCGGTAATCTTAGAAGAGGAAATCAACAAGTTAGACGGTGTAACCATTACAGCCAGAGCCTTCGAGGCTAGCGATGTGAAGAAGGTGACGGTATTAAAACCGTTAGACATTGTAACTACGGCTAGTGCTGCCGGAGACATCATGGGCGCCATCAACACATTACCAGGCACAGCAACAGTAGGCGAATCAGGGAGACTATTTGTTAGAGGTGGCGAAGGCTATGAAACGAAAGTATTCATTGACGGACTAGAGGTTCGAAATGCTTTCGGTGCTACAGCTCCAAACGTGCCAACAAGAGGTCGTTTTAGCCCCTTTTTGTTCAAAGGAGTAACCTTCAGTACGGGTGGTTACTCTGCAGAATATGGTCAAGCTTTGTCTTCTTCGCTCATTCTCAATTCAAACGATTTGGCAGAGCAAACGCAAGGAGACATCTCTTTAATGTCAGTTGGAGGGGATTTAGCCTACACCAAAAGATGGGGCAATACTTCTATTTCTGGCAAGGTTCAGTACACTGATTTAAGGCCTTATCAGCATATGGTCAATCAGTTTTTTGATTGGGAACAAGCACCTGTAAGAAAAGTAGGCTAACTAGTTTTCAGACAGAAGGTGAATAAGAATGGCTTATTGAAAGTCTATACTAATATTGACGTTTCAATTTCAAAATTCGTTTCCCGAATATTGACCGAGACGGCATCAAAGACACAATTAGTATTGATAACAACTATGCCTATCTCAATGCGAACTACAAAGACATTATAAATGCGAAATGGTCGATAAGAGGTGGTTTATCGAGTACTTATAACAGAGAAAAGGTTGGCTTCAATGGCGATACGGTCAATGAGTTAGAAAAAGGTCTTCACGGTAAATTAGCCTTCGATTGGGACGCCAGTGAGAAAATCACCGTGAACTTGGGTAGCGAGTTCTTTCACAAGCGCTTCGATAAATCATTCAACCTTACCGATGGCGCTTCTGATCGCTTTGGCTTTGATGACAATACCATTGCCAGCTTTATCGAGGCAGATTACTTCGCTTCCAACAACTTGGTTTTGAGAACTGGCTTACGCTATGAGCATTCCTCTTTGGTGAACCAAGATTGGGTAAGCCCACGAGTGGCCATGTCTTACAAGTTGAATGACTACGGTCGGTTCTCTTTGGCTTGGGGTAGATTTTTACAATCGCCACAAAACGAATATGCCTTTGCAAACAGGCAATTGGCTCCAGAACAAGCGACTCATCATATTCTAAACTATCAATACATCAGAGAAAATCGTGTATTCAGAGTAGAAACCTATTGGAAGAAGTATGATGATTTGATCAAATTTCAAAGCCTTAATGGTTTCAACCCAATGAACTTTAATAACGCAGGCTTTGGTGAAGCAAAAGGGGTTGATGTATTCTAGAGAGATGGCAAAACTTTCAAAAACACAGACTATTGGGTGTCTTATTCATTTGTTGACTCAAAGCGGAATTATCAAGACTTCAATGCTTTGGCTACGCCATCATTCTTATCAAAGCATAACTTCTCTTGGGTAGTTAAGCACATGGTTCAGCCTATTAGAACTCAATTTGGGGCTACCTATAATTATGGTTCTAGTCGACCATTTCACAACCCGAATAAAGCTGGGTTTCAAAATGATCGCACACCAGATTATCATGACTTAAGTTTGAATGCAGCCATTCTACTTAAGCAAAACATTGTCATTTACATGCCTTCTTCTAACATTTTCGGAAGAGACAACATATTCAGTTATGAGTATGCCTCACAGCCAAATACTGCAGGTATATATGAAAGACAGACCGTAAGACAGGGAGCAAAACGCTTCATTTTCATGGGTTTGTTCATCACACTTACTAAAGGCGGACAGGAGAATCAATTACAAAACTTATGAAGTCAAAAATCATGAAAACAATTACAAAACTAATGATCGCAATGGGACTACTGCTAGGCATGATCCCATCAAAAAAAGATGAAGTAACAATCACGGTAACAATTGGTAGCCTCAGAAATGAAAATGGTTACTTGGCAGTCGCTCTTCATAATGGTGAAACGGAGTTTCCAGGAGAGGATGCTTTTATGATGCAGTATGTAGAAGTAGAGGGTAGTTCGGTAGAAGTGATTTTCAAGAACGTGCCTGCTGGAGAATACGCCATTGCAGTAATGCACGATGACAATGGTAACGAAGAACTTGATTTTAATAGCTACGGAACGCCTCTTGAAGGCTATGGTTTTTCAAATGAAGCACAAGGTCAGCAGGGCCCTCCTAACTTTGAAGACGCTACTTTCGATGTCGATGGAGATACCGAAGCTTATGTGGACATTATGTACTTGGGTGGTTTCTAGTATTATTAATCATTGAAATAAGATCCCCGCTAGCCGGGGTTTTTTGTTTGAAGCCAAACAGGCTTATTAGGTCTTTCAGCTACTACAGTTCATCCATTAAATCCTACGGTTCGGTCAATCCTTTTTCGTTGGGCTGATACTTCAACCTGCATTTAAATTATCAAAAACGAAAACACAAGATCATGAAAAAGATAGTTTTATTAATCGCATTATTAGTCGCAGGGTTCGCCCTTCACGGTCAAGGTCAAGAAGCTTATATCAAAGCGATGTCCAAAGGTTTAACTCAAATGTCAACAGCGGCAAGCCTTGAAGAAAAGCAAGCAGTAGCCAATCAATTCGAAAGAATTTCAGCCAAAGTGGAAAGCGAATGGTTACCTAACTATTACGCTGCCCTTAACTATATCAACATGTCTTTCGCAGCTGAGGGCATAAGTACAAAAGATCAGTACACTTCAAAAGCGCAAGAGTTCATTGACAAAGCGATAGAAGTTGCACCAAACAACGCTGAAGTGGTGGCCTTACAAGGCTTTAACTATATGACTCAGTTGGCCGCAGATCCAAACTCACGAGGTCAAATGCTATCAGGTAAGGCAATGCAACAATTTAGCATGGCTGTTAAAATTGATCCAGAAAACCCTAGAGCAAAAATGCTCCTTGCTCAAATGCAAATAGGGATGGCACAGTTCTTTGGATCTCCCATCGATCAACCATGTGCAATGGTCAAGCAGACGGTTCCGACTTTCGAAGCGCAAGGCGAAAAGCAAACCATTGAGCCAACTTGGGGTAAAGAAATGGCAGAAGGAATTATAAAGCAGTATGGTCAATAAAAAACCACTTCAATTAAAGGCATCCCTTGGTCAAAGGAGATGCCTTTATTATAAGTAAAATCCTCAGAACGAATCAAATGGAACAGGTCCTTATTATATCACATGTAGTTGCAGTAGTAACTTCATTACTAACTGGAATCATGGCTGGTTTCTTTGGAATAAAAGGAGAAAACTTGCACAGACAAGTAGGTAAGGTTTACTTCTGGTGTATGTTCTGGGTATTTGTTAGTGCGATGTTGATTATAAGCTTTGTACGGTTCAGTCCTTTCCTCATGGTAATAGCCGTTTTTAGCTTCTATTTGGCTTTTTCAGGTTATCGTGCCTTGAAAATCAAAAAGACAAGAAAGGTAGAGTTAATAGATTGGAGTGCAGGGATTATCACATTCCTATTCGGTCTAGGCATGATAGGAATGGGCGTCAATTATTTGATACCTTCTGAGTTATCTTCGGTGATTGGTTATCTATGTTTGTTCTTTGGATTTTTTACTTCTAGAAACTCTTGGGAAAATTTACAGATGTATAGAAAGATCGCCAGTGCTGATAAAATGTGGTGGTGGTTCGCTCACATGAGTTCAATGTCAGGAAGCCTTATTGCCGCAACTACAGCATTCTTAGTACAGAATGGTGAGATTTTCAATGTCCCCAATCAATTCGGATGGATCCTTTGGGTATTACCAACCTTTGTTGGGTTTCCCTTTGTAAGCTACTGGGCAAGGAAATACAAGACCCAATTCAAAACTCGGGCGATTTAATTATGGGGATTTTTAAGTTCAAAAAAATTTGGCAACGAGAACTCTTTGAGGCCTCTTTGATTTTTCTTCTAGGCTGTATAATGGCTTTTGCCTTTAACCCAAGTTTAATCAACCGGATTGGCGAAGAATGGACTCTCGTAAAGCTGTCGATGACCTACTCTGGGCTTATGTGGGTTCTTTTTTTGGAAGGGCAACTCATATTTAGTCGACTTCTGGAATAAAAGAATCTCTTGGCTAGAAGAACCAAGTAAAAGATTTATCGTGGGCGTAATAACGGTACTCGTTTACACTCCATTAGTTATTGTAGGGCTTAATACTTCATTTAAACTCCTCTCAGGCGTAAGTACTAATTGGGGAGGAGTGGATGTTCTCATATCCATCGGAATAACCTTCTTCATTACGTTTTTCATGTTTGCCAAAAACTTTCTTGACAACTGGCGAAAAGCTTCACTAGACACGGAAAGAATCAAGCGTGAACAGATGTCATCTAAGTATGAATCCCTCAAGAACCAGGTCAATCCTCACTTTCTATTTAATAGCCTAAATGCGCTTACCAACCTTGTTTATGAAGATCAAGACATGGCCGCTGACTTTATCAGAAAACTATCCAAGGTCTACCGCTACGTTTTGGACAATCAGTCTAAAGAAGCTGTCCCGCTTGAGACGGAGCTCGCTTTTGTCAATTCATACCTCTTTCTTCAACGCATAAGGTTCGATGATAAATTGAAGGTGAATATTGATGTCAAAGGCTATGAAAAATCCATGATTCCACCTATCGCGCTTCAGATGCTTTTTGAAAATGCGATTAAGCACAACACCATAGCTGAAGAAGAACCATTGACAATTGACGTCTATGTTGAAAATGAAAAGATGCTGGTCATCAAGAATAATCTACAGAAGAAAAACATCCCCATTGAAGAGTCTACTGGAGTGGGCTTAAAGAATGTGCAGGCACGTTTTGGGTTTCTAAGTCCAACGAAAGTTGAGGTGATAGAAACTGATTCAGAATTCATTGTCAAACTCCCCTTACTCTACTTTTCATCATGAAAGTATTAATTGTTGAAGATGAGTCTATGGCGGCCAAAAGGCTCATTAGACTATTACAGGAAGCAAATCCAACCATTGAAGTCTTAGCGCGATTAGATTCGATTAAAAGGACAGTGAGTTGGTTAAAAGAGAACTCTGCTGATCTGCTATTTTTCGATATTCAGCTGGCAGATGGTCTTAGTTTTGAAATCCTTGAGCAAGTCCAAGTCTCTGCCCCGATAGTATTCACGACTGCTTTTGATGAGTACGCCATTCAAGCCTTCAAGCTCAACAGTATCGATTACCTCCTTAAACCTATTGACCCTGAGGAGCTAGGTAACGCACTAAAAAAATATGAAACCCTCTTCACGCTAAAAGAGGTTCCTCCTATGAACATGTCCCTCATCGAGCAGGCCATGCAAATGATGACTAAAAAGTTTAAGGAACGCTTTGTTGTCAAAATAGGAGAGCATATACATACTATTCCTACGAATGACACCGCCTACTTCTATAGCCAAGAGAAGGCCACCTTTTTACAAACCATTGAAAAGAATCGGTACATCATCGATTATACCCTGGAGCAGGTTGAACAACTGGTAAATCCTGGACAGTTCTTTAGAATTAACAGAAAGTACCTTGTTTCTTTAGAAGCAGTCAAAGACATCATAACTTATTCAAATAGTCGACTGAGGCTTATTTTAAAGCATTCTGACGAAATGGACGCCATTGTCAGTCGTGATAAGGTGCAAGAATTTAAAAAGTGGTTAGACAGGTAGTTGCATGAACAACTTAATAGGGAGCGATATTGGCCTTATACACTTCTTGTCCTCGTTATTGGCCATTGTATCTGGTACAATTGTGATTCTCGCTGGCAAAGGCACAAAGTTTCACAAGCGTCTCGGCTACGTTTACGTATTCTCGATGCTTGTACTAAATATTACAGCCTTTATGACCTACAGACTCTTTGGTACATTCGGAATTTTCCATTACGCAGCTATAGCTAGTTCACTTACGCTACTTGGCGGAATGATACCTGCCATCAAACGCACCAACAAAGGCTGGATCTATCGACACTTTTCCTTTATGTATTGGTCAGTTATAGGACTATATGCGGCCTTTGTATCGGAAACACTTACTCGTATTCCCGAAACACCTTTTTTTGGAATGGTGGGCATTGCCACAGCAATTATAACCCTGATCGGCACACTGTTTTTCATTAAATACAAAAAGACTTGGCGTACTCAGTTTGCAAAACTGACCCAACCTTAGCCAAAGCAACCTTTTCACTTATATTTGAGCATGCTGAAAAGACTCATCATATTAATGCTTATGTGTTCAACCGGTGGCATTTGTGCACAACAACCTACCGGTCTATGGATATTAACCCATGTCAAGGCCTTACAACCGATCTATACCATGGTAGAAATAGACGGAGCGTTTGAACTCACTGATGATGCACCTCAAGACTCATCATTTCTCTATAATTCTGGACTTATGACCATTGAGTTTCAGAAAACTAATGCAGCCATAAGCCATTCTTGGGATGGAGAAGAAGCCTGGACCGTAGAACTCGATAAAGAGACACTTTATCTCTATGGACAGAGAGATACGCTATTTGGAGAATACAACAAGGGAGAGGTTATACTTAGGTCTACACTAGACGACCGACCAACCTATTACAATTTTTCTCCCTTAGACGAAAAGAGGTTTTCCACACCATCCCTTCTTAAGGGATCATGGGAGATACGTTCAGAAAACAGCTTATTAGGGGATTTAAAAATCTCTTTTACCACTGACAGCACTTACCAAGTGGCGAGCGGAAAAAGTTTAAATAGTCAAATATACTTTACTTATGGTTTAGGAAAATTAGCGGCTATAGAGTACGACTTCCCGGCTACTTCAGCAATGGGAGAGGGTCAAGAACTTGGAACCATTTACTTGTTCAAAACTAGGAGAAACAAAATTAAAGGAATTTTTTACCCTATTACTGATGGGACAACAACGCCAACAAAAAGTGTTTTGACTCTTTCAAAAAAAGGACGTTGACCGAAAATTAACACCTGCTCTAGTTGATTAGTCAATAAGTCACCTACCTTGTGACCGACAGATGTCAATAATCAGCAAAGTGAAGGCGGTCGAACAGATTTTTGCTTCCCTCGACAAAGAAATCGCCATACTCCAAGCCACAAGCGGACTGCACTGTATTGCTGGTTGTGGTAAGTGCTGTTTCAAGCCAGACATTGAGGCCAGCCCATTAGAGTTTCTTCCCTACGCTTTCCATTTGTTCCTTACCAAACGAATAGAAGAACAATACGATCTTCTTTTAACAAGAGATACTTCTACCTGTGCTATTTTTTTACCCACGAAGGGTTCATTGGTGAAAGGTAGTTGCTCAGAATACAAATTTCGTGGTTTAATTTGTCGGCTTTTTGGCTACTCAGCCATCAGGGATAAATATGGTAAGACAAACTTTATATCCTGCCTACCACTCAAAACCGAGGCTGCTGAAAGTATTGCTGCGATCAATGATTCAATTAGTAGAGGAGGTAGCGTTCCCATGATGAACGACTACTATTTTCAAATTAGAAGCATAGACCCGAACCTAGGCACCAAACTAATGCCAATTAATCAGGCCCTTAAAGAGGCAATGGAAGTGGTAATGAGTTATTACGCCTATCGCCTGCCTCCTGCCTCAGGAAAGTTAAGCGCATAAAAAAGCCCAAGACATCTGTCTCGGGCTTCCTATAATAATTCTTTCCGTGTTATTTTCCTCCACCCGCTCTTTGCATTGGGTTAGAGCCTGAGGACTGCCCTCTAGCAGCTCCACTACGCCCTTTGAACAATTCAAAGCGGTTAGGCTTGTTGTTCGCTGGGAAGTAGTTGTTGTCTTCATCAGTATCCGCAGTTTCTCTGTCTGGGTCGAGACGAATTTGAACTACTTCTTTTTTCTTCATAAAGGCTTTAGTCACTTTGTCTTCATTTTTTCTCCAGATATAAGCTGGAATCCTATCCACCTCTTTCGTTCCGTCAGCAAACGTCCACTCAATAATCAATGGCATTACTAGTCCCCCAACATTTGAAAAGTCAATCTCATAGAAGTTTGCCTTGTCACCAAGAATGGCACGTTCTTCATCAGAAAGCGTTGCATCAAATCTTTGGTAGGCAGCTTTCGCTTCGTCCGTTACCTTGAACTGGTCATAAGCGTAATAGAAGTCTTGAAGCCTTTTATCTTCTTCGACATACATCTTTCTACCCTCTGCTCGGTTTCTTCTAGCCGCCAAATCACTTTGACTTGCTTTAGCTCTTTCGCTTAGAATCGGATATTCGATCTCTGGGTTTTTAGTATCAAGCTGGTACCATTTTACATCGTCAATGGCGATATCAACATTGTCGATGGTGAAGTACCATCCACGGATAAACCAATCAATATCCACTGCAGAAGCATCTTCTAAGGTTCTAAACAGGTCATCTGGAGTTGGGTGTTTAAATGCCCATCTTTTCGCATACTCTTTGAAAGCGAAGTCAAATAATTCGCGGCCCATGATGGTTTCACGAAGGATGTTTAAGCCTGTCGCAGCTTTCGCATAAGCGTTATTTCCAAAACCAATAATGTTTTCTGAGTTGGTCATGATAGGCTCCAACTGATCTTTTGGCAAGGCCATGTATGGAGCAATTTTGTGTGCCGGACCTCTTCTATGAGGATAGTTCGAATCAAACTCTTGCTCCGTTAAGTACTGAACGAAAGTGTTTAAACCTTCATCCATCCAAGTCCATTGGCGCTCATCAGAGTTAACAATCATTGGAAAGAAGTTGTGTCCTACCTCGTGAATAATCACGCCAATTGCACCGTACTTTGTCGACTCCGCGTAAGTACCATCCTCCAACGTTCTTCCATAGTTAAAGCAAATCATTGGGTACTCCATACCATTTGACGCTTCTACTGAAATGGCTACTGGATAAGGATAAGGAATGGTAAAGTTTGAATACGTTTTCAAAGTATGGGCGACTGCTTTAGTAGAGTATCGCTCGTAAATACCGTAAGCTTCCTTCGCATAATAAGACATCGCCATTGGATGATCTTCTCTTCCTTCTATATCCACAGCCATTGCATCCCACACAAACTTTCTTGAAGAAGTCCACGCAAAATCACGCACATCCTCCGCTTTATAGTGCCATATTTTTGTGCCTGACGCTTTAGACTTCTCATTAGCCTTAGCCTCTTCTAGCGTAACGATTTTAACAGGCTCAACAAATTCCTTTTGTGCCTGACTCCATCTCTTTTGCTGCTCGGCAGTCAAAATAGATTTTGCATTTTCAAGTACTCCTGTAGATCCAACTACATGATCAGCAGGAACAGTCATTTTTACATCGTAGTCACCAAAAGTCAAAGCAAACTCGCCTCTTCCTGTAAACTGCTTATTATTCCATCCTTGGAAATCTGAATAGACCGCCATTCTTGGGAACCAACCCGTGATTGTATAAATGTAGTTTCCATCTTCTGGAAAGAATTCATGACCTCCACGTGCTCCAGAAAGAGCTCTCGGTGTAGTATTATACCACCACTTAATGCTAAATACGATCTTTTGACCTGCTTTTAATGGAGTGGCCAAATCAATACGCATCATCGTCTGATTGATGGTGTAAGTCATATCAACACCCTTAGCATCTGTCACTTCCATAATGTGAAAACCCCAGTCGTTGTCATGCCCATCAAGGGCATCAATTTGGCTATAAGACATTCTTGGGCGAATGCTACTTGGCTCAAATTTGTAAGAATCATTCTCTGGTTGTCTTACGTTTTCGTCTAAGGCAAGCCATAAATAACTCAGGTCATCCGGAGAGTTGTTGTAGTAAGTGATGGTTTCTGCACCCGTCAAACGCTGGTTTTCATCATCAAGAGTTGCCTCAATTTTAAAATCAGCCTTCTGCTGCCAGTATTGTGACCCAGGAGCACCAGAAGCTGTTCTGTATACATTAGGATCTCTTAACATACGCTCAAGCTGCTCAAAGCGCTTGCCGTGATTACTATTAACTACTTGGGCAAAAGCGTTAGACCCCATTAGGGTCACTACCATTGCCATAAGCCAAAGTCTTTTCATCATTCTATCGTTTATTTTACCAAAATTTCGTTTCTAACATCATTGTAATGGCTATTCCCGCCACAGCGGACGAAATAATCAAATTCCAATCTCTTCGAGCCACATTAAATAGGTTGACGAAGACAAAAGAGATTACCATAAAGAATGCCACGATTATAATCTGACCTAGTTCAAGGCCAAGATTAAAAGAAAGTAGGGGAGTGACAATACTCTCTTCCCTTCCTAAAATACTTTTCAAATAATTTGAGAACCCTAAACCATGAATCAAGCCAAAAAACAAAGCAAAGAAGTAATTCGTATTAAACTTTGCAGGGGTAAGGGCGCTTTGTTTTCTAAACAAGTTCACAAGTGCCGTTATGAAAATAGTGCAGGGAATCAAAAACTCAATGATATCACTCCTGAAGCTTACAATCTCTAATGTACTTAAGGCCAAGGTAACCGAATGACCAATTGTAAAAGCGGTAATCAGTATCAACACCTTCTTCCAATCTTGTATGATATAGATAGCGCAGAGGGCTACTACAAAAAGAATGTGGTCATATCCATAGATGTCAAGGATATGTTCTCTACCTAATTCAAAATATATGGCAAACTGGCTCATAAAGGGGTATTATTTCAGGCCCGGATATTGTAAGGAATGCAATAATAAAGTTTAATTTTGAATACCCCTATAAAACTTGAAAACATGCCGCAAAAGCTTATTTGGTCGGTTTTAATCAGTGCTGTTCTGTATTGGCACCCATTTCATGTGAGTGTGACTGATATTGAACATGATGCAGAATCAAAATCTATTCAAATTAGTCATCGAATTTTTCTAGACGACTTAGAGGTCGGGCTAAAGAAGTATCACAAAATTGAAAAATTAGATACTTATGAGCCTGAAAGTCAAGAGAGGCTCGACAGTCTAATCAGCTCATACCTTGAAAAAAAGGTGCTTTTCGTCATTAACGGGAAATCCATGGAATTCAACTACTTGGGTTCGGAGCTCGAAGGAGATGCTAGGTGGTGTTATTACGAAATTGAAGGTGTAACTGAAGTAAATGAGGCAGAAGTAACCAATGTGGCCTTGATGGACGCCTTCGATGATCAACAAAACATCATTCATTTTAAATCAAAAGGTACCTTGAAGAGTTATAAGCTTGATAAAGACACCAAGTTCATCAAGTTTAAATTCGACTAGTGAAAAAAAACATCTCCTTAATATTACTGGCAATACTCATTTCCTCCTGTGAATTTGGTGAGAAAAAACCTGCTGTTACTATTGAAGAATCCATGGAGGCTATTCCAAAATTTGTCGATTACAAAGTCGAATCTATTAAGCAGCAATCTGGCCCTTGTCAAACAGATAGTCTATCAAATCAATGTGCCTCCTTCTTTGTAGAGTACCCTATTATTACGGGTATGCTCAGCCCAACCGCAACTCAGAGAATCAACGATAATATTAAATCGGCAATTTTCGATTATGCTTTTGTCTCCGATAAACCAGAAAGCTTTCAATCTCTTATTGACGAAATCTCTTCAGAGTACTCCAAAATATTAAATGACTTTCCAGATTACAAGGCCTCTTGGTCTATGGAGGTTAACTCAGATATCATTTATCAAGACACTAGCTATATTAGTGTAGCGTCTACCATCTTTTCATACACCGGAGGAGCGCACCCAAACACTTATCAGGTGTACAGGAGTTACGATTTACAAACTGGAGAACCCATTACCTTGAGTGACATTTTAATTCCTGGTTTTGATGACCAACTGAATGAAATGGCAGAGATAGAGTTCAGGATGCTGAAAGAAATCCCACCGTCACAAGCCTTAAAGAATAAGGGCTATTTCTTTGAAGGCGATAAATTTACGCTGAACGATAACTTCGCAATCATCAACAAAAGCTTAATTTTTTATTTTAATCAATTTGAAATTGCGCCATACGCGGTTGGCCCTACAGAATTAGAATTGAAACTCACCGATTATGTTAACCTCGTAGATGCGAAAGGTATCCTCAATGATCTTAAGAATTAGTCTCTTTCTCGCTTGTCTTTTTATATCAAGCCTTGGGGCTGCTCAAACTGGCGCTAGTGAAATCAATTTCACTATAAAAAATGCTGGCATTGGGGTGGATGGATTTTTCGAAGAGTCTTCTGTGAACTACAAGTTCTATCCCAATGACCTGAATACCTCATTCTTCAAGTTGACTATTCCAACAACCACCATCAATACTGGGATCAAAGCGAGAGACAAACACTTGCGTAAGTCGAAATACTTCGATGTTGAAGAATACCCCAACCTCTCTTTCAATTCTACCCATGTGGTCAAGACTACAGAAGGTTATAAATTGTTGGGCGACCTCTCTATGAAGGCCACAACCCTACCCATTGAGATTCCTTTTACTATAGAAGAGGTGGAAGGCAAAAAATATTTTATTGGTACTACGAAGCTTGATAGGAGAGACTACGATGTTGGAAAAAACCACCTGATTCTAGGTGATTTAGTTAATATCAATATCAAAGTTCCTTACTCAGAAAAATGAAATTCCCGATAAGCATTCCAGCGTTTGCCGTCATGCTTAAGCAGCCAGAAAGAGTTGACCTCGAATTCGTGATCAAAGGGTTTGTGTTCAAATTCAGCCCAGGCCTCAAAGAATTTATCCTTCTTCAAATCACGAAAAGCTACCGTCATATGAGGATGATACCCTCGATTATGGGTGGCATTGAACAGGTTCATATTTCTCTTCGCATGCCGAGCCAGTCTTTCTTGAAAATCCATCAATTCCTGATTCTTTTTATTCTTGATAAAAATGGTTCTCGGAGGAAAAGCGCCAAAACCATCAAACACAATAGTAAATTTCTCCTCATTAGTTGTTTGTGCAAGTAAACTGAACAGTTTCTCCTCTTTTTTCTCTTTCCATTGGAAAGGCATGTGGAGTGTAATGTGCGCTGGAGACCTTAAAGCACCTTTACTCTGGTACTTTTCTTGAAAATATTCTTTGATATTTTGACAGCCTGATTGAATCGGGTCCGGAGGAATTATAGCTAGGAAATAACGAGACTCAGTTGGCTTCACGACCGAATCTAGCAATAAAATGGCGCATAACTATAGTATCAAATCAGCATAAACCCTTGCCAAGATGATTAAATGAGACTCTCGCTTAAACTTCAGCTTTTTCTCCTTAATAAACTGTCTCACGTCTTCCGAGTACTTTCCAAATACCTCCATAGCTCTTTTATTGAAGGATGAAATGGGGATGAGGTCTATGTTCTTTGACAAGTAATAGTCTGTTTCAACCACTTGCCTATTTGCGCTTTGTAAGCCCTCTCCATTATCAGAATAAAACTTCTTAATAACTATTCTATCATGTACCAGAAGGCCAATTCGGCCTATTTCCAAAACCTCAAAAAAACCATTTATACGCTCGTCTATGCTTAAAAAAAATTTGACCTAAAGTAGTCAAGCCAAGAAGTTGTCCTTCTTCATGAATACTCGACTCTAATGAATGATTATTTCTTGAATTCCCGTTCACCGCAAAGGTACCGATCAGACAAAAAGCACTGATTAAAAACCTATTCCTCATTTTTTCAAGCATTTAGGTTCCACCAACGTTTATTAATGCAACCCTTGTTGACATAACATCATGTTGTTTTCAGAAGCGAATTCGTGTAAATTCCGCTTTCTAAAATTGATTCATGATGAAAAGACGCTTAACATTCTCTATCGTTTGCCTGCTGGCTGCCATTGTTGTGCAAGCCCAACAGCTTAAAAGCCCAGATGAATTCCTAGGCTATGAGTTAGGAACAAGGTTTACCCCTCACTATAAAGTAGTGGACTACTTCCAGTATGTCGCTGGTGAAATGAGTAATGTTGAGACAAGTCAATATGGACAAACGAATGAACTGAGACCTCTTATCACCAACATGCTTTCTTCTCAAGAAAACATGGATAACTGGGAACAAATTCGCACCGATAACCTGAAGCGTATCGGCATGATGGAGGGCGATCCTGTTGGTGAGAAAGTAGGAATCGTTTGGTTGAGCTATAACGTTCATGGTAACGAAGCCAACTCTACCGAGACGGCAATGAAGACGCTTTTTGAATTAACCAGACCAGGTAATTCAAAAGCTCAGAATTGGTTAAAAAATACAGTGGTCATTATGGACCCTTGCATCAATCCTGATGGAAGAGATCGCTACTCCAACTGGATCAATCAAGTGGCAGGTACCACGCCTAACCCTAGTCGTGACGCCATTGAGCACAGAGAACCATGGCCGGGGGGAAGAGCCAACCACTACCTATTCGATCTGAACCGTGATTGGGCATGGCAAAAGCAAGTTGAGTCACAACAACGCATGAAACTTTACAATACCATCATGCCTCATATTCATGTCGACTTCCATGAGCAAGGCAGCAACAGTCCTTATTACTTTGCTCCAGCAGCAGAACCTATTCATGAGCAAGTGACGCAATGGCAAAGAGATTTTCAAGAAATTATAGGAAGAAATCACGCCAAATACTTTGACGAACAAGGCTGGTTGTTCTTCACAAAAGAGAGCTTCGATATTCTGTATCCTAGCTATGGTGATTCTTATCCAATGTATAATGGTGCCATCGGCATGACCTATGAGCAAGGCAGTAGTGACTTAGCCATCTTAACTGACGAAGGAGATACGCTTACACTGAAAGATGCCATCGCCCATCACTATACTACCGGAATGTCTACGGTGGAAACTGCTTCCAAAAATTCTGAAAAGATGGTGGATGAGTTTGAAGCTTACTTCAGTACAGCGGTAAACAACCCAAAAGCTAAGTACAAGACTTATGTAATTCGTGGTACCAACCACCCAGACAAGTTGGTACAACTAGAAGCATTCCTTAAAAGACATAACATCCAATATGGCACTGGAAGTACGAAAAAAGCCGTCTCTGGTTTTGATTTCATGTCTGGTGAAACAAAAAACATGACCATTCAAAATGGTGACATTGTAATTTCTGCTTATCAGCCGAAAGCGGTATTGGTCCAAGCCTTCTTCGAACCGAATACTTTTGCAAGTACTTCTAATACGTATGACATCACGGCCTGGGCCACTCCATATATGTTAGGCTTAAATGCTTTCGCTACAGAAGTGAAAGTAGATGTAAGCGCTGCTGAAATGTCTATTCCTAGTGCCGAAGTAATCCTCAATGAATCTACTCCTCCGGCATACCTTGCCAAGTGGGAAACACTTGAAGACGCTAAGTTTTTAGCGGAGCTATTGAAGCATGACATTAAGCTTCGTTACGCGACTGAGTCGTTTAGCGTAGGTAGCCGTGATTATGCGCCAGGCACACTAATCATCACTCGAAAAGGAAACCAAAACATGAAGGGTCGCTTCGATGAGGTTGTACAATCTTCGGCAAAGAAATTCGGTCGTAGCCTTTTCACAGCACCAACCACTTTTGTAGATGCGGGTAAAGATTTTGGGTCAAACAATGTTCCCTTTATTGAGAAGCCTAAAGTTTTGGTGCTCCGCGGAGATGGTGTTAGATCCCTTGGTTTTGGAGAGTTCTGGTACTTTATGGAACAAGAGTTGAACTACCCAATCACAATGGTGGATACCGATGCTTTTGGATCAATCGATCTTGACAATTACAACGTAGTTGTGATGCCATCAGGTTCTTATGGCCGCATGTTGAATGACAGCGGAATGAAAGCCCTTACATCTTGGGTTCGCGCTGGCGGAAAAGTTTTAGCCCTTGAAAGTGCCATTAACAGCTTCGTCGGTAAAGATGGGTTCCAATTGAAAAGAACCCTTGAAGACGAAAAACCTGAAAAGAAAACGGCAGAAAAAAAGGAAAAATCTGCCCTTACTTTATATGCAGATAGAGGAAGTAAATTTGAAGATTCAAGACTACCTGGCGCTATTTTTAGATTAAAAATCGATAATACTCACCCAATGGGATTCGGTTATAGCGAGCAGTACTTCACCATTAAAAACAATAGTGCAAGACTTGCTTACTTACCCAATGGGTGGAATGTAGGAATCATTGAGGGTGAGGCTTCACATGTTGCTGGCGTTGCTGGTAGCAAGGTGAAAGAGCAATTGGCTAAATCGATGGTGTTCGGTGTAGAAAATATGGGCCGTGGATCAATGATCTATTTTGCAGATAACCCTCTCTTTAGAGCCTTCTGGGAAAACGGAAAAATGTTCGTTGCCAATGCCCTCTTTATGGTTGGGCAATAGAAAGTTTAAACAGAATTATTAAAGGGAGGCTAAAGCCTCCCTTTATATTTTCATTTATGCCTAGGCATCGTTGACTTACTCCATTCGTGCCTCATGATACTTTTCATTTTTTACAGAGATTAGTGAAGCCCTATGCTTTCAAGAAGCGAAATTCAGACAGTCCTAAATTGCTGGTCCTTGCTTTTCTTTCCTTAAGAATCGTAGATTTGATTCTCATGCCAAATACAAAAATGAAAACCGTGAAGAGTGAAGAGCTTGGCTTTGGGCAGAAAGCCTATGCAAAGTCTACTCGTTTGATCTCGCCAAACGGAGAGTTCAATGTAGAGAAAGGCGGACTCAACTTTTGGCAATCTTTAGATATCTATCACGAACTAATCTCCATGAAGTGGTGGAGTTTCGTAGGGGTTATTACGCTCGTGTTCTTTTTGGCCAACTTGCTATTTGCAGTCCTTTATTATGCGGCTGGAATTGATAGTATAGCCGGTCATGCTTCTCAATCGGGATTCGATCACTTCATTACCTCTTTCTATTTTAGTACACAATCAATTACCACTGTTGGCTATGGTAAATTGTACCCCGATTCTAACGCAGTTAGTATGCTTGCCGCAGTTGAATCTTTCATAGGACTATTAGGGTTTGCACTTGCTACAGGCTTAATGTTTGCCCGATTCTCTCGGCCAGGCCGAAACCTAGTCTACAGCGATAAAGCTATCGTTTCCCCTTATCAAGACATCAATAGTTTGATGTTTCGATTTGCAAGTAGTAGCAAAAACCAGTTAATCGAAGCCGAGGTGGATGTCGTGATTTCTTATTGGTCTGCTAGAGAAAACCGGAGAATATTTAAAGGAGTGAACCTTGAAAGAACGAAGATCAACTTCTTTTCAATGAGCTGGACGATCGTTCACCCGATCGATGAGAAAAGCCCTATTCACGGCTGGACTAAAGAAGACTTTGAAGAAAAGCAGGTTGAATTGATCATCATGTTCAAAGCCTTTGACGACACCTATGTAAGGCAAGTCTATGACCGAATGAGCTATACGGCAGACGAAATAGATTGGGGAATGAAGTTCTTACCTATTTATGATGACTCTAAAAAGGGCAAAATCTTAATCGATATGGAAAAACTTAGTAAAGCCGAACCTGCTCAACTGAATTAACCTTCCATCCCCTTTTTTTCAACTTCAGCGTATTAGTCATTGATTTTCAGACACTCAGTGTTAATTTGAATCGTATTACTAAAGTCAACGCTATGAAATTAAAGCAGAATATTCTCAAAATCTGTGGCATTTGCCTTTTTGCCACTTGGTTATATATGGCCCCCGCGCAAGCTCAGGAGGGATATCAACGTCCACCCGAAGTAATTGCAAAGCTTATTGAAGCGCCTTCTACGCCTTCAGTGAGCATAGACTCTAAAGGGGAGTGGATGCTTTTAATGGAACGTCCTGGTTACCCAAGCATTGAAGAAGTCGCTTCCCCTGAACTCCGTATTGGCGGAACGCGAATCAACCCAGCAACAAACGGAAGAAGCCGTCAGTCTTTTATGACAGGTCTAAAGCTTAAGAATATGGCGTCTGGCGAAGAGTTCGGCTTTAGTGGACTTCCAAATAACCCACAAATAGGAAATGTAGGTTGGTCTATGGATGAAAGCAATATTGCCTTTACCCATACAACCTCCAACGGTATTGAGCTTTGGGTCGCAAATGTTAAAACGAAATCTGCAAAACGCCTGTTCGGTGCGGTAGTCAACAACGCCTATGTTTCAGCTTATGACTGGATGCCTGACAATCAACACCTAATCGTGAGCACCGTAGTAGAGGGAAGAGGAGATGCCCCGACCAAACCTAGGGCTCCAAAAGGCCCTGTCTTGCAAGAGACTTCAGGTGCCGAAGCACCGTCTAGAACTTATCAAGACTTACTGAAAAATTCTTATGATGAGAGCCTTTTCGAATACTATACAACGGTTCAGTTAAGAAAAGTTGATTTAAATGGTAATGCCTCCAAAGTTGGTAAACCTGATATCATCAAAGGCTTTAACCTATCTCCTGATGGAAAATATTTGCTTGTTCAAACGATTCAAAAACCATTTTCATACTTAGTTCCTGGCTCACGTTTTCCTTTCAACTACGAGGTTTGGAATACGAGTGGCAGCCTTGTGAAAGTTATGGCAGAAATCGCCTTGGATGAAGTAAGGCCTAAAGGCTTTGACGCGACTAGACTTGGTGCTAGAAACATGACTTGGAGGGCAGATAGACCTGCTTCTCTTTATTGGGTAGAAGCCCAAGACGGAGGAGACCCGAAAGCCGAGGTAGCTGAAAGGGATGTAGTATTCATGTCTAATGCACCATTCAATGCAGCACCCATTAAGCTAGCGGGTACTACGCTTCGTTATTCAGGGATTACTTGGGGAGATGATTCTAGAGCAATATTAAGCGAAAGCTGGTGGGCGCAACGACTAGACAAAAGAACGTTAATCGACCCATCAAAACCTGGGAAAGCCGGAACCGTCATCATTGATCGCAGCACAACGGACAGTTATAATGATCCGGGTAGACCAATGATGCAAAAGAATCAATATGGCATGTATACCATGCGATTTGATAAAGACAACCTGTTCATGAGCAGCATTGGTGGTTCACCAGATGGCAACCGTCCTTTCTTGAGCAAATTCAACTTAAAGAGCAAAAAACAGGAGATCCTGTTCCGTTCAGAAGCGCCATATTATGAGCGTCCAATTGATATTATCTCAGATAAAGGAGACAAGATTATTACTTTGAGAGAGTCTGAAAATGAGCCTCCGAACTATTTTGTACGTAACATCAAAAAAGGTACGATGACACAAGTTACGGACTTCCCTCATCCTCAACCAGACATGATGGCAGTTAATAAAGAGATCATCAAATATCAGAGAGAAGATGGCATTGACTTGACCGCAGTGCTTTATACACCTGCCGGTTATAACAAAGAGCAAGACGGGCCGCTTCCCGTGCTTATGTGGGCTTACCCTCGTGAGTACAAATCGAAAGCAACTGCTGGTCAGGTAAGAGGTACGCCATACTCATTCACGCGAGTAAGTTCTGGGTCTCCACTGTTCTGGGTATTAAGAGGCTATGCCGTAATGGCAAATACTGAATTCCCAATTATTGGAGAAGGAGAGAATGAGCCAAATGATACGTTTAGAGAACAGCTTGTCATGAATGCGAAGGCGGCCATTGACGCTGTATCTGACTTGGGGGTTGGTGATAGAAATAGAGTAGGTGTGGGAGGCCATTCTTATGGTGCCTTTATGACGGCAAACTTATTAGCGCACTCAGATCTCTTTGCAGCAGGCATTGCTCGAAGTGGTGCTTACAACAGAACATTGACTCCTTTTGGCTTTCAAAGAGAGGAAAGAACCTATTGGGAAGCGCCTGAATTATACAATTATATGTCTCCGTTTATGCATGCCGATAAAGTGAATGAACCGCTACTCCTAATTCATGGAGAGGCTGATAACAATTCAGGAACTTTCCCAATTCAAAGTAAGAGATACTATAATGCCATTAAAGGGCATGGGGGCACTGCGCGCTTAGTTATGCTTCCCGATGAAAGCCATGGATATAGGGCAAAAGAGTCTATACTCCACATGCTTTGGGAAATGGATAGCTGGCTAGAAAAATATGTGAAGAATGCCTCAACTAAACCAGAACCTACGAGCATAGACGCTAAAGGAAAATAGTAAGAAACACAATCATTTTGCTAGGGCTTGTTTTACACAAGCCCTTTTTTCTCCTCTTTAGACAATGCGCGATACCAAAAACCGAGTCCTTTAAATTATATTCCTTGGTCAAACAAACAAACTATGAAAAAATACGCCTCACCTCTTATTGCAGCACTACTGCTGCTCGTCACAATCAACATTGATGGCCTAGCACAACGAAAAAAGGGCAAAAAAGCAGAGAACGCTCAAGTGGAAGATCCTCTTAAGGGAGTTTCACTAGGGAGTATGGCCTTTAGAAGCATCGGCCCGGCACTGACCTCAGGCCGTATTGCAGATATAGCAGTTAACCCTGACAACTCCAATGAATTCTATGTGGCCGCTGCTGCAGGTGGCGTATGGAAAACGACCAATGCAGGAACCACATTCGATCCTATCTTCGAAAATTATGGTAGTTATTCCATTGGAGCATTGGCCCTAGACCCAAATAACCATAGTGTGCTTTGGGTTGGAACTGGTGAAAACAATAATCAGCGATCCGTTTCATATGGTGACGGACTGTACAAATCTGTCGATGGTGGCGCTTCCTTCAAAAAGGTAGGGCTCGATAATTCTGAGCATATCGGAATGATTAAAGTAGATCCACGTAACTCCGATGTAGTCTACGTGGCAGCAACTGGCCCGCTTTGGAGTGCTGGAGGAGACAGAGGCCTCTACAAAACCACCGATGGTGGTAAGAACTGGGAAAAGGTATTAGAAATTAGTGAGCACACAGGCGTTAATGAGATTCACTTAGACCCAAGAAATCCTGATGTACTTTATGCAACTGCTCACCAAAGAAGAAGAAGACAATGGACATACCTTGGCGGTGGACCCGAGTCTGGAGTTTACAAATCGACTGATGGTGGTAAAAACTGGGAAAAGGCCAACAAGGGCCTTCCCGGAGGAGATAAAGGACGTATAGGCATGGCAATCTCACCAGTCGACCCCGAAGTGATATATGCCGTAGTAGAGGCCCAATCAGGTCAAGGTGGTTTTTATAAAAGCATTAACCGTGGCGCTTCTTGGCAAAAAATGAGCGGGACATCTACAAGTGGTAATTATTACCAAGAAGTTGTCGCTGATCCAGTCGATGTTGATAGGGTCTATTTACTCAACACCTTCACCTTAGTCACTACAGATGGTGGTAAAACTTTCAATAACCTAGGAGAACAAAGCAAGCATTGGGATAACCACGCCATTTGGATTGATCCAAGCAACAACAAGCATTTACTCGAAGGTGGTGACGGTGGTGTTTATGAATCTTTCGATCAAGGCCAAACTTGGAAATTCTTCACCAACCTACCACTTACACAATTCTATAAAGTCTCCGTTGACAATGCTGAGCCTTTCTACAATGTAATGGGGGGTACACAAGACAATTATAGTCTTCATGGCCCTTCTCAGACGGTAAGTCAACATGGAATTGTTAGTAGCGACTGGATAGTAACGCAAGGGGGTGATGGCTTCGAATCTGTTCCTGATCCTGTTGATGACAACATCGTATATGCTCAGTATCAAAATGGAGGCCTTATTCGCTTCGACCGCAAAAGTGGTGAAGGCGTAACGATTGTTCCAAGACCACGCAAAGGAGAAAAAGCTTACAATTTTAACTGGGATGCACCATTGATGGTGAGCTCACACGACCACAAAACACTCTACTATGCGGCAAACAAGTTATTCAAAAGCACAGATAGAGGCGATTCATGGACAGTAATTAGCGGAGAGCTCGATCAAGATATTGATAGAAACCTTCTCCCAATTATGGGAAAAATATGGCCAATGGATGCAGTGGCTAAGAACAGTTCAACTTCAAGATATGGCGCAGCTGTTTCATTAGACGAATCAAGGCTTCAAAAAGGGCTATTGTATGTAGGGTCTGATGATGGTCAAATCAGTATATCGGAAGATGATGGAAAAACTTGGAGACAAATCAACCGTTTTGATGGTGTACCTGAAAACACCTATGTTTACGACTTAATCGCCTCTAAACATGATGAAAACACAGTTTACGCAGCCTTCAACAACCACAAAAGTGGAGACTTCAACCCTTATGTCTATGTCAGTAATGATAAAGGACAGACTTGGAAAAGTATCAGCGCCAACCTTCCTGAAGGAGCAGTATATGCTTTAGAACAAGACCATGTAAATGCAGAGGTCCTCTTTGCAGGAACGGAATATGGTGTTCATGTTTCCATTAATGGAGGAACAAGTTGGACGCCATTGAAGGCTGGCCTACCGACTATAAACGTTCGTGATATGGCCATTCAAGAAAGAGAAAATGACCTAGCGCTGGCTACATTCGGTAGAGGGTTTTACATCCTTGATAACTACAGCCCACTCAGAGAGCTAGCAGATAAAGTAACTGAAAAGGATGCACATGTTTTTGCCATCAAGGAGGCGCTTCTGTTCAATACATGGACCCCATTAGGAAGCCTGGGCTCTAGAGAAAAGGGCTTTCAGGGAGAAACGTTCTACACGGCCAATAACCCTAAAAAAGGCGCAGTCATCAGGTATTGGTTAAAAGATAGCCCAACATCGCTCAAGGCTGAGAGACAAAAAAAGGAAAAAGAAGCCTTTAAAATTGGGGCAGCCATACCATACCCTACTATTGAGGCCTATAAAGCAGAGCAAGACGAACAACCTAGTTTCTTAATCTTCACGATAAAAGATCAAAGTGGAGAAGTCATCAGTGAAATAAGAAAAGCTACGAGCAAAGGCATGAACGAGGTAGTTTGGGACTTAACCTATATGAGCTTCGGGCAAGTAAATATCAGACAAGCCAATCAAACGCAAAGCTTGCCTTCTTCAAATGTCTATGTAGTACCAGGCAATTACAGCGTTACAATGAGTCAAAATGTGGGGGGCGTAGTAACAGATTTAACAAGCGCGGTAAGCTTCCAAGTAAGCGAACTTAACAACCGAACCCTTCCAGCAAGTGATTGGGCAACGATGACAGCGTTCAAAAAGAAGGCCGTTAAGCTAGTCAATGCAATCAATGCGACCCAAAGTGTATTAGGACAACTCAACACAAAAATCCTTGGCTATAAAGCCGTAGCTAAGGGTTTGCCAGCTAAAGAATCTGCCGCTTTATATTCAGAAATACGCCAACTAGAAGAGGAGTTAATCATTGTTCGTGAATTATTGAATGGAGATCAAACACCAAATCGATTGGATATAGACGGGGAGTACAGCACCTCAAATAGAGCTCAAAATGCCATTTATGACATCCTCGGTTCAAGCTCAAATGTGACTGGTACTTCAGAGCGAAACTATGAAACCGCCTCTTCAGAGTTTGCACCTATCCTTCAGGCTGTAAAGGACATTCATACCAAGTTTGAATTAATGGATCTAAAACTGGGAAATCAGTCAGGGCTGCCATTATTACCTGGCGCATTACCAAACTGGAAAAATTAATCCTTAGGTACAAAGGTGGCTTGGTTAGTCACCTTTGTACCTCATCTCGCGAACAGTCCTTTTGTCCGTTATAAACTTTCTATTCAAAAAGGGTGTTTAATGCATGAATATACCGATAGGGAACAACCCTTTTTGTGGTTCCATTTACAGATATTTATATGTGAAACACCGTTTTTGTGCTGTATATTTAAAATTATTCTGTTTTTCATTTAATAGATAGTACGTAGTAAAATCCTTAAATTTATAGCGCGCGCTGAGCTGAATAATTGAAATATTTAGTCTTTATAGTAATATTCTTATTTTCTGAGAAAGCTACTTCTCAGGACCTAATTTCTGTTGCCTCTACTTTCTTAAACGACAAAAACTACATCGAGGCAAAATCGTCCATTGATGAAGCCTTTGCCGAAAAAACCATTGTTGACAATCCTGGTGCTTGGTTCATGAAGGCCCGAATCTATCATGAAATTTTCCTTTCTAAGGACCGGAGCCTAGATCGGCTTAAGGAGAATAAAAGTGAGTTTGTAAAGACAATAGTGGCGGCTTATAATAAAACCATCACCCTCTCTGTCCGCACCAGTAACTTCAATGTTTTGGCAAAAAACCAAATTGAGATTCTCTGGGCTTATGGTATAAATGAGGGCCAGCGGCTATTTCAGGCACAGGCATTTGATAAAGCGATAGCGGCATTTGAAATAGCAAAAATTACAAAACCTAGTGAATCTCGGTCATATATTTCAGCAGCAGTAAGTGCTTTATATGCAGGAAAATATCAATTAGCGGTGGACTATTACATGGCTGTAAAAGACATCGATGTACTTCCAAGAGATGGTTATGATGGTCTTATATTGGCCAAAAGAAACCTTCGCGTTTCAGATCAAAACCTGCTCGAAGTTGTGGGTGATGCTCGCTTTGAATACCCCAATCATATCCCTTTTATTATCGAAGAGGTTCGAACACTTATTAGACTCGACCGATTAAATGAGGCGGAATCCGTTCTGAATAATGCCATCAAAAGGAACCCAAATGAGTCTAGCTTAGTATTAAGGCAAGCAGATTTATTCGATATAATTTTCAAAGACGCCTACATCAATGGGGAGCCAGAAAGATCTGAGCGCTATTTTGAAATGGCCTCCACTAATTACGAACGCTTCTTGAATGGAAACCCAACTCACTTTGCCGCCAACTACAACTATGCGGTAATGATCAACGAGCAAGCAAACCGCGTTTATACGAGGATCAACCTGATGAGCAACGAAGAATATGAGATGAGAGGTGATGAAAGCCAAGATATTGGTCACGATTGGACAAGAAAAGCACTTCCTTTTATGGAGAAGGCCTGGGAGGTTAAATCTGGAGATGTCAAGGTTCTTGAAGCCCTTAGCGTTTTCTACAAACGGCTTAAAATGGACGATAAACTTGCAGCCCTAAATGGAAATTAAAGTGATCGTGGGTTCCAATAACCCTGTAAAAATCAACTGTACCTTATTAGCCTTTCAAAAAGTATTTCCAAACGACCTCATTAAAGTTGAAGGCGTTTCAGTTCCTTCAGGTGTCGCGGATCAACCGATGTCTGACCATGAGACTCATCAAGGCGCTGTAAACAGGACGCAAAAAGCAAAAGAAATTCATCCTTCTGCCCAGTATTGGGTGGGCATTGAGGGTGGTATTGAAGACAGCAACTCAAGTATGGAAGCTTTTGCTTGGGTAATGATATTATCAGACAAGCAAAAAGGTCAAGCCAGGACAGCAACTTTCCAGCTCCCTCCAAAAATTCAAGAATTAGTGCGCCAAGGTATTGAACTCGGTGAGGCTGATGATATGGTTTTCGACCGAAAGAACTCCAAACAGTCCAATGGTGCAGTTGGTATTCTTACTAATGACCTGATAGGTCGTTCAGCCTATTATGAGCCAGCAGTCGTTTTAGCACTCATCCCCTTTTTACATCCCACCTTATATTAAAAAAGCCATCCTGATCATTCAGAATGGCTCTCTTTTCTATCTGTAGAGTCTATCTATTGGTGTTCAAGCCACTCTCAAATACCTTTGGTTTTCTTGGCATCTTCTGATCCATATTAGCCGTTTGCATCACCATGGTGGCAATGATTACTGCATTCTTTCTAAGATCCGCTGCTTGTAGCCTTTCAAATACATCCATGTTAGAGTGGTGCGTTCTTGTGTTATAATCTATAGGATCTTGAATAAACTGAAAGCCAGGTAGTCCAATTCCATCAAATGCTTGGTGATCCGTACCGCCAGTATTTCGAATTGTCACCGTATTTGCTCCCATGTCTTCGAAGGCGGTAAACCATTCTTGAAACAATGGTCTCACGGCCTCATTACTCTGTAGGTAGATTCCTCTTACGGCTCCAGTACCATTATCCATATTGTAGTAGGCTGAGAACTTTTCATGGGCCTTATTTGGTGCGCCATTTTTCATGAAAGTATTTTGAACATAGTTTCTAGACCCATATAGGCCCTGCTCTTCACCACTCCATAAGGCGATTCTTACGGTACGTTTTAAAGGAGTATTAGACTCTTTTAAAATTCTCATCACTTCCATCATAACGGCAGAACCTGCTGCGTTGTCCGTAGCACCGGTTCCGGCAAACCAAGAGTCCATATGTGCGCCTAGCATAACGACTTCATCCTTTAAGCTAGGGTCAGTGCCTTCAATTTCTGCGAGGACATTATATCCTTGAAGATCCTTTGTCTGAAATTCCGTTTTGGTATCCGCTTCAACCATTACTGGTTCGCCTTTAATGGCTAACCTTACCATTCTATTGTAGTGCTCTGGTGCAATCTCCATTTCGGGAAGGGCATCGGGGTCTCTTCTTGCTCCATTTGAGGTAAAGAAAGTCCCTTGACCTCCTCTACGGGTAGCAAGTACCATGGCGACTCCTTCGTCCTTGAAAAGTTGATATGCCGCATTTCTCAGGTTGGCGTTTCTTCTAAAGTCAGAGACCCTATTGGCTGAGAACTCGCTGTTGCCATTACTCACCCGAGCACTCGTCATTCCCTCCAGCTGCTCATCTGTAAACCTCCTTGCGTCTGCCTCAAAGGTTGTAGTTGCCTCAACTGTAGTTGGTAGCATCACCACTTTTCCTGCCAGTTGTCCTTTATATTTAGCCAAATCAGATTCGTTTTGGATATTAACGTAAACTACCTCTGCTGATAGCAAGCCATTTGTACCTGGTGTCCAAGCTTTAGGAATGCCAATAATTGATTGGTAATAAGGCGCTGTCATTGCGAGATACGATTTCTTCACATCCCAACCTGGACCAAATTCTCCCCAAGCCTCTACTTTTACATTTGTAAGGCCCCATTCCTTCATTTCTTTTGAGGTCCAATCATAGGCGTTTTTAAGTCCCGAAGACCCCGTCAATCTTGGTCCAATTCTGTCCGTTAAATTCCAAGCGATATCCATCACCTGGCTATTATTTAACCCTTCATCCTTAATTTTATAAACTGCATTGTAGTCCACTTCCGTGTTTTGGAAAGCGAGGGCGGTAGTGCTCACAAAAAACAGGCACGAAAAAAATACACTTAGCTTCTTCATATCAATATTGGTTTTATTAAATATAAGAAGATGAATGACTCTCTGCTCAGAAAATAGTACGTATGGGAAATAGTGGGGATTAGTTCGATTTTTCTTGGATAACCTCGTTCATCTGAGCAATAAAGCTTGACATTGCTTTACTCCAATCGGCTGAAGCATCCCAAGCCTTACCTACATAGATGTTGTTATTCCTTAGGTCATTCAAGTAGAATTTATGAATGATTTTACCTGAAGGTTTTGACCTATCGGGAAAAGGAAGCCATTCGTAAACCTTTGTATCGACACCACTAACAAACATCAATTCGTACTGAAAGCCTTCTTTGCGTAAGTCCTGGTTAGTCTTTGTAAGGTCCTTGTATGAAATGTTGTTTGTAGTATCCGTAACTAAGGCGGTAATCATATAGTTGCGGTCTTTGAGGCGTTGCTTAAAGGACTTTTCATCAAATAAATTATCATACCTAAATGAGGCCGGGCCTAATTCCTCAAAAAGGGCTTCATTTATCGGCTCAACGTAAACTTTGAACTCTGCCAAACGAGGTGGAATGCTTTTGGCGACTATACCCAACTCAACATCCGAATAGAAAAATTCTGGAGATTCATTTACTAATAGGTTGTCTCGGTATAGCTCTCCTGTTTTAAAGTAAGTCCTCAATTCGCTGATAACAGGCGCAAGCTTTGACGAATATCTAGCCCAAAAAGCACTGGTTTTATCAAAAAAAGAAGGCTTTTCGTTATAGGGGCCCATCGCCAAAAAAATAGGAGAGTCTTCATCCTTAGCAGCAAAGAGGATAACATTCTGAATCTCACGCTCATTTAAAAACGTTGGAATGGCTAACACCTTATTAGGTATTGAAAAGAGAGGCTCGACTTCTATGTAGGCCACAGCATCGATGCCTTCTTCTGCAAGAAACTGTTGCAGTTCATCGACCAAAATCATCCACTCGCTTCTGTCTGAAACCTCAGGTACAGAAAGAAGCACAATAGACTTAGTGCTTAGCATACTTTCGGGAGGATAAAGTGCTTGGTTTAGCTGCAGTTTATCCAGCAACCGATTGGTTTCTGACTGACCGTGTACACTAGACCACAGGCAGAGGAGCAATAAAAAGTAAAATAACTTCTGTATAAATGATCGCAAGACTTCGTTTCGTATTGATTATGTTTATGAAAGTTAACTAAACCACAACATTAAGCCTTTTACTAACTTTCTATAACCCTATTAACGATGCAAAGGTATTCAAATTTCATTGCCCTAATTATTCTCGCATTCTTCATTTCTGTTCCAGCAATGTCTCAGATCGATCGTCTCGATGCTGAATATATGTTAGATGATCTAAGAAGGCTTTCTCACGATGCTGCACAAGGCAGAAAAACGGGTACGCTAGGAAACGAAGCGGCAAGGCGCTTCATCGTTGGACAAATGAACGATGTTAGAGCTAAAAGCTTGAATAAAGGCTACTTACATCCATTCACATTCAAGAACAGGGCTGATGAAGAAATCAATGGGGTTAATGTGATAGGATATATCAAAGGCGAAGAAGAAGCTACTTTCGTTATTACCGCGCACTATGACCACGTGGGCGTGAGAGATAGTCTCATCTATAACGGTGCGGACGACAACGCCTCTGGTGTCGCTGCATTATTAGGGATGCTGGAATATTTTAAGGCCAATAAACCACGTCATACTTTGATTTTCGCTGCCTTAGATGGTGAAGAAATGGGGCTTCAAGGGGCAAAGGCCTTCTTAGAAGATAAAAATATTCCTGTCGGAAACATCGTGCTTAATATCAATATGGATATGATCAGCATAAATGATAAGAATGAGCTTTATGTTGCAGGGACCCATCATTACCCTAACTTAAAACCAATTATCGAAAAGGTAGACCCACAACCGCTTAACTTAAAACTAGGTCATGATAGTCCCGACCTGGGCAAGGATGATTGGACTGGTCAGTCAGATCACGGTGCTTTTCATAATAAAGGAATTCCATTCTTATACTTCGGTGTAGAAGATCATGAACATTACCACAAGCCTACTGATGAATTTGAAAACGTGAATCAAGAGTTCTTTGTGATGGCCGCACATGCGATACTAGACTGTATTTTGGCATTAGATACTTCCTTAAATTGATATAAGCTATGTTTCAAACCTTCATTAGTCATGCCTGGAAAGAGAGTTTACGGTCGCCAATTTGGGCAAAGAATCTTTTGGCCAATGTCTTTCTAGGTTTTGTAGGACTCATGCTGATGGTTTATGCAATAATGGCAGGCGTAGCAATTGCCTTTAAAATTGATGACTTTTTTCCTGGTCGAGACCCCATAGAATTGATTAATGGTGCTTTACTCTATTACTTCTTCTTTGAGTTTATGCTTCGCTTCTTTTTGCAAAATGTTCCTGTACTAAGTATTCAACCATACCTACACTTGCCGATCAAAAAAAGTCAGTTCCTCAATTTCATGCTGAGAAAGAGTCAGGTCAGTGTTTTCAATTTGTTAGCCCTCTTTTTATTTGCGCCCACGGCCATTTTAAAGGTTGCAAAGGAGTATGGTGCTTTAACGGGCCTATTGTGGCTTACAATGATCATTGGAATGGTCTTTAGCATTCACTTTTTAGGTATTCTTTTTAAGAAAAAATTAAATGATGCTCCAAACCTATTACTCGGAGTGGTTGTACTTGTCGCTGGTTTGGGTGCCCTTGACTATTTTCAAGTTATTTCGTTTTCCACGCTTTCAGAACAACTCTTCGGAGCTGTACTGGATCAGCCAGTGTTTGCAGCTATTCCCGTTCTGCTCTGGGTTGTACTGTATAGGTTGAACTATGTTTATTTAGCCAAGAATACTTACCCTGAAGAAATTTCTACCAAAAAGAATAAGGCGAAAGTTTCTGGCGACTTCACTTTCCTAAAAAGGTTCGGTCGTATTGGAGAGCTTATTGGCTTAGAACTTAAGCTCATTTTAAGACATAAGCGACCCCGCAATTCCCTTGTCATGAGTGGCCTTTTGCTTTTCTATGGCCTATTTTTTTATACGCAAGATGGTTTTCAAGAATTAAACGGAATGTTCCTCTTCGCAGGGGTCTTTGTGACAGGTTCATTCTTTATCAATCATGGGCAATTCCTCTTAAGTTGGGAAAGTGGCTATTTTGATTTTATTATGACTCGAAGGAGTAATATCAGACAGTACTTCGAAGCCAAATACTACATGTTTGTTGTGGCCTGTACCATAGCGTTCGTAGCATCAACGGGGTATGCCTATTTCGGTGTAGAAATTATCCTTTTCAACTTAGCGGCTTACCTTTTTAATATTGGCATTAGCATTCCATTCGTAATGCGCATCGCCATGTATAGCCCTAAAAAAATTGACCTAAATAAGGGAGCTGCCTTTAACTATGAAGGTGTTGGCGCAGCCCAGTTTCTTATAGCCTTACCCGTACTCGGCTTACCCTATGTCTTTTATGGACCACTTTCCGCCTTTGGGTATGGAAATTATGGGCTACTATTGGTCGCCTTAATTGGCCTCATTGGTTTCTTACTGAGAAACAAGACCATAGACTATTTAACAAAATCGTTTACCAAGAATAGACATAAAATTGCTGCGGGATTCCGTGCACAATAAAAACTCAATCATGATTGACATTAAAGAACTTACCAAAGCATATAAGGGTGTTGAAGTCGTTGACATTCCTGAAATGTCAATTGCCAAGGGCGAAAGTTTTGGCCTTGTCGGTAACAATGGCGCAGGTAAAACCACTTTGTTCAGAATGATATTGGATCTGATAAGACCAACGCATGGAACTGTTTTATCCAAAGGCATTGATGTACGAACGACTGAAGAATGGAAATTCTATACCGGTTCATTCCTTGACGAGTCTTTCTTGATAGATTATCTGACGCCAGACGAATACTTCGAGTTTGTTGGTTCTCTCCATAACTATTCTCCTGGTGATATGAAGGAGTTTCTTGGTCAATTTGAAGCCTTATTTAACGGAGAAATCACGGGTAAGAAAAAGTACATCCGCGACTTATCTAAAGGCAATCAAAAGAAGGTTGGTATTGCAGCAGCTTTAATGGGCAGCCCAGAAGTGATCCTCTTAGATGAACCCTTTGCCAACTTAGACCCGACTACTCAGATCAGATTAAAAGACTTACTGAAAGATTGGAAAGAAAAGCATCAATTAACCATGTTGATCTCTAGTCATGACTTGAACCATGTAACCGATGTCTGTGAGAGAATTGTGCTTCTTGAAAAGGGTGAAGTGAAACAAGACATTAAAACGAGTACTTCAACACTTAAAGACCTAGAAGAATACTTCGCTACGTATTAAGGAAGCCTAAACCTTACCATCCAGTCACTATAGAGTGCTTTAATAGAGACTTGATCACCTTTGCTTACGGCCTTTGGCTGATCAAAAAAGTATACCGCCTGTAGCCAATGATCCAATTCGCCTCCAGGGCCAGTAGAATAAGAGTCATCTTCGTCCATATGCAACTCAAACCAAAAGGCAACTGCTTGAACTTGTCCTTTCTGGCGTATTTCCACTTGTATGGAATCCACTTCAGGATTATCAAAGTCAATTTCTTGCGCATGAATATTGTAGAAATCATAGGCCCTAAGGTTAAAAACTTCGCTTAGCGGCTGATAATCTTCATGCTTAAGGTCAACGGGAACATAGGTATCAGAAACTCTGAACTCATTAAAAATGGAGAGGTCGAAACCAGAAATATCCTTAATAGGGTTTACCAGATAGCGTTCCGGGAATTCTATCAACTGTGCTTTTAACGATATTCCCGCAGGGATAATCTTAACATCAGGCGTACCCATTTCGCGCTTAGCCTGGCGAAGTGAAGAAAGGATTCCTTCACCCAATCCGCCAGAGTCTAAAATTTCAGAGACGATCAGATCAAATTTCTGTTCGAAGTCATCACCTTCCTCGAGCTGATCAGACCTTTTATTGACAACTCTGATATTATCGCTATATCCATTGGATTCAACTATCCGCTCTGCAGCTTGTGCAATAGCAGAATTCACTTCGCACGCCAATACGGAAGCAGCACCAGCTCTAGCTGCCATCATGGCCAACAAACCAGAGCCTGTTCCAATGTCAAGTACTATTGTCTTTTTTGATGCTGCCTTTTGAATGGCTCTTTCAAACGCATCATTCCTTCTTGTATCAGAAAGCATGTCAAAATGCCAATTAGGAATACTTTTCGCGCGTATTAACTCAAGCGCATGCTTAGCGCTATCGCTACTCGTTTGATTTATTATGATATGTTGATAAACCTTTATCGCCTCCTTGGTATTTCCTTCTCCTTCGAACTTTTCAGCCAAAGAATGGAGGTCCTGAAAATTATCAGAAGCTATGCCAAACTCCTTAAACCAGTCTTCAGAGTCTTGAGTCATTCCAAGTTGGTGCTTACGTAGTTCCTTTGAGTACTCATTGAGGTAAAATGCTTTTGATTTCACCCACTTTCCAGTCAATGACTAGGCCTTTGGCCACACCTCGGGCCTTCTGCTTCCCGTAGAGATATTCCACAAGGTAAAGTGCGGGGTCATATGATTTCGCACCACCGGAAGAGGTAATCATTTTACCATCATGGACAAAACTTACGTCTTCGTAGATATCAAGGGCTGGAAATCGTTCTCTCATTTTGTTAATGTCGCTTGGGAATGTGGTACACTTCACATCATTCAAAAGACCGGCTTGAGCCAGAATAAATGCACCATCACATAATGACATTACGAACCGTGCCTTTGTACCCGTTTCCTTTACGAAGTTGATAAGCACTTCATCTTCCAAGTCAGAATCCATATTGTGCTGTGCGCTTGGCACCACCAGAATATCTATATCAGGAGTGTTATCAAAGCTATAATGAGGTGTGATAGTAATTCCCTCAAAAGTCACAATAGGTTCTAATGTTGGGGAGACAATAAAGGTCTTCATACCAGGGTCTGTGTGAAAAATAGTATGCTGAAAAATGTCATATGGTGCGATCAGTTCAGAATTATAAACTCCATTGATGGCTAGAAAACCGACATTAAGCATTCTGTCTGGTGTATTCACTGGATTAAAAACCTCTAAGCTTGTTTGCACAAGTTCTTTTTGTTCTTTTGGCGAAGTACAGCCCGCTAGCAACACCATAAAGCTTAAAAACCAGACCTTATTCATATTATTTTCCTTTATAGATGACTCCGTTTTTCATCACCATTTTTACTCTTCTTAAACTAGAAATGTCTTCTAGCGGATTTCCTTCGACCGCTATGATATCAGCCAAAAAGTCTTTTCTCACTTGCCCTAGTTGGTCCAAATGAAACAGCTCTGCATTCAGCGCAGTGGCAGACTCCAATGTGGATTGGGTTGTCATACCGTAATCCACCATCATCTCCAGCTCACGTGCATTTTCACCATGCGTAAAAACCCCAACATCTCCTCCGAATACAATCTTTACTCCGGCATCTAAGGCCATTTTGAAAGATTTCCGCTTATTAGAAATTCTATTGGGCTCGGGATCAACTCCCTTTTTCCAGCCTCCATATTGAGATATGGCATCGCCAGCAGCCAGTGTTGGGCAAAACCCGATGCCTTTTTGCGCCATCATAGCAAATAGTTCGGGTGTTCCGCCATCACCATGTTCAATGGTCTCAACGCCTGCTTCTATTGCTCTTCGCATGCCTTCAGGAGAAGCTGCATGCGCAACGACATATCGACCACTGCTTTCAGCAATTTCAATAATGGTTTTAAGTTCAGCTATGGTAAAAGTCGCTTCGGCTGTTCCGTTTGGTCCCCAACGATAATCAGCATATACCTTTATAAAATCTGCACCATGACCGATTTGATCACGCGTTACTCTAATCAAATCATCAAAGCCATCCGCTGTTTCAGCGCCAAGCGGTACTTGAACGCCTTCGTGAAAGCCTTTTGGTCCATAACTTCCTGTAGCCACAATGGCTTTACCCGCCACTAATAACCTCGGCCCAGGTATTACTCCTTTTTGGACGGCCTGCTTCATACCAACATCAGTATACCCTGCACCTTCAGAACCTAAGTCGCGCATGGTGGTGACCCCTGCCATCAGAGAAGCCTTCAAATGGTTCACTGCACGAGCTGATCTTTCAGCAAATGATTCTTTCAGTACCTGATCGTTCCACGAAGTTTCATTATAAGGGTGTAATAAGATATGGGAATGCCCTTCGATCATTCCTGGCATTAAAGTCATGCCTTCAAGGTTAACAGTCTCCTTGGCTTTGACGTTTTTGGCTGGACCAGCATACACTATTTTATTCCCCGAGACAGTCACCACCCAGTTTTCATGCATGGTCTTCCCATCGAAGACCCTGTCTGGTTTTAACAAAAAGTCTACCTGTGCATAACCAAAGAATGGTATGCAAAGTACTAGTAGGAATAAAATTGGCTTTCTCATTTGGCAAAAATTTGAGATGGGTCTTTGAATGACTTAAACTCGAGCGCATTCCCGCTTGGATCTAAAAAGAACATCGTTGCTTGTTCACCCACCTCGCCTTCAAAACGAATGTAGGGCTCAATGATAAAGTCAGTGCCTACTTCCTTCAACTTGTCCGCTAAAGCATGCCACTGATCCCATTCCAACAAGGCCCCAAAATGCCGAACGGGCACGTTCTTACCATCAACTTGATTGGTATGGGCCACCACAAGTTCTTCGGGTTTTACATGAGCACTCAGTTGGTTTCCGAAGAAGTTAAAGTCGATCCACTTCTCAGTAGAACGGCCGATTTCGCAGCCTAAAAGGCCTCCGTAAAACTCGCGAGTGGACTCAATGTCCTTAATGGGAAATGCTAAATGAAAAGGGGAAGTCATTGCTAATTCTTAATTTAGGGTTAACAAGCATCAATTTAGCACATAAATATTTTCCGAGAAGCATTCTGAGAAATTCGTCACTTTCAGGGTTTTTCGGATCACGATCTATTGATCTACGGTCATGAAAAAAAGCTCCTCAAGATCCTGTTTTATCCTATTTAATCAATCCGATTAAGGTTAGTGAACTACCAGCTACCACCAGAACCTCCGCCTCCAAAAGAACCCCCACCGAAGCCACCAAAGCCTCCGCCTCCACTACCTCCGAAGCCACCACCACCTCCACGGAAGCTATCCCAGTTATCTCTTCTTTTGTTATTTCCCATACTATTGCCCATCATCATCCATACCCACCACGGAATGCCTCTTGAACCAACAGCTCCTCTTCTTCTTCTTTTACTCACAATCGCTGGGACTATAAAGAAGAACAGAATGAACAGAATGATGAATGGAAACCCTTCTTCGCCCTCTTCACTACTTTTCTTTCGGTTTTGGCCAAATTCCTCAGCCTTAAACTCTCCTGAGGCAAGCTTAAAAATTGCTGTAGTAGCATCGTCTAGCCCTTTGTAGAAGTTTCCCTCTTGAAACCTAGGGTTCATATAGTCTTCACGAAGCGTAAAGGTGGCCGCATCAGTAATGGAGCCCTCCATGCCATACCCAGTAATTATGGCTGCCTTTCGGTCATTGATAGAAACAACAATAAAAACACCGTTATCCCTTGATGTACCAACTCCCCATTTTTCACCCGTTCTTTGTGCAAAATCAACCACTTCATAACCACCCAATGATGCTACAATCAGAATGGCTACTTGTGTTGAAGTACTATCTTCATACCCGAGCATTTTATTTTCTAATGCCCTAAGTTCTTGATTCGACAGGGTACTCCCTGTTAGATCCGTTACCAAACGGGGCGGGTTTGGTGCATCGGGTATGCCCCTTTGGGCTAAGCCCAAAGTGCTTATTGATAAGAGAAGTATTATAATTAAGTTTCTCATGTTAGTCTTAGCTAAATGAAATGTCGTCTGATAATTCATTCTTGTCTTCTTGCTGATAGGGAAAATATTCCTTTAAGCGCTCTCCCACACAAATGATCCCTTCAATCAAGCCTTTTGTTAAATCTCCCGTTTTGAAGTGGCCCAGCATCTTTTCCTTGGTGATGTCCCAAAAATTATCTTCAACCTTCTCATTAATCCCAGAATCTCCAATAATGCCAAACTTATGATCCTTCACCGCCATGTAGATGAGTACACCATTGCGCGTGTCCGTCTTATGCATATTCAGTTGAGCGAACATTTGAGCAGCACGATCTAACACATTCTCAGTTTTACAATGACCTTCTAAATGCACTCGAATTTCTCCACTTGTATTTAGCTCGGCCTCTTCAATGGCCGCCTTAATACGCTTCTTCTGTTCTGAGTTAAAAACTAGGTCTGCCATTAGTCAAAAGTTACTTTTGGTGCTGTATCCGCTCCTGATATTGCTTGGAAATATCCCTTCTCATCGAAGCCAAACAAGTTGGCATAAAGGTTTTTGGGGAAGCTCCTTATGTAGGTATTATAACCCTGTACTTCTTGATTAAAGTTTCTCCGTTCTACAGCAATCCTATTTTCTGTTCCTTCTAATTGAACCTGTAGCTGCTGAAATTGAGTACTTGCCTTCAGATCGGGATAACGCTCTACAGTGACCAATAACCTGCTCAATGCTGAACTCAACCCTTGTTGTGCTTGATCAAAGTTAGCAATCGCTTCAGGAGACAAGTTACTAGGATCGATAGTCACAGCAGTCGCTTTTGACCTCGCCTCAATAACCCCTGTTAACGTTTCCTGCTCAAAGTTTGCATACCCCTTAACCGTATTGACCAAGTTAGGAATTAAGTCCACCCTTCTTTGATACTGATTCTCGACTTGGGCCCATGCAGTATTGACGCCTTCATCTCTTAGAACCATTGTATTATAGGCCCCTTTTATACTTGAATAACCGACTAATAGTAATAGAACTACTACAATTAAAACAACCCATTTTTTCTTCATCGTCTTATTTCTTTTGATAGAATATACATATTTATCACTGTAACTTATATGCTAACTTTGTGATTGGAGTATATAATAGATAAGCGTAGTACAATGAACACCGAAGACTTTCGTAAACATGCCCATGAACTAGTTGACTGGATGGCCGACTATTTTGAAAATGTCGAGGACTACCCCGTCTTACCAGATATTCAACCAGGAGATATTTTTAAGCAACTTCCTACTGAAGCACCTACTTCTGCAGAATCATTTGACGACATCTTCAAAGACTTCAAAGACATCATTATGCCAGGGATTACACATTGGGAGAGCCCCAATTTCATGGCCTACTTTCCTGCCAACAAGAGCAAAGCCTCCGTTCTTGCCGAAATGCTGATGAGTACTTTAGGTTCTCAGTGTATGATTTGGTTGACTTCTCCTGCCGCTGCCGAACTTGAAGAAAGTGTAATGAACTGGGTACGTGATATGCTCGGTTTACCAAAAACCTTTACCGGTGTAATTCAAGATACCGCCTCCACGGCAACGTTATGCGCGATTCTCACCGCCCGCGAGCGAGCAACTCAATTCTCTGTTAACGAGAAAGGCTTTGAACAACAGAAATTTACGGTATATGCCTCCGCAGAAATTCATTCTTCCATAGAAAAAGCGGTCAAAATTGCCGGAATAGGTGCGGCACAGTTCAGACCTATTCGCGTGGATGAAAATTTCGCGATGTTGGCGGATCAATTGGAAAAAACGATTGAAGAAGACATCTCTCAAGGCTTTATTCCACTTTGTGTTGTATCGGCTATTGGTACCACGAGTACTACAGCAATTGATCCAATTGCAGCCATCAGCAAAATATGTCTCGAGCATAAAATCTGGCACCATGTAGATGCTGCTTACTCTGGGACTGCCTTGGTGCTTCCAGAAATGCGCTGGATGTCTGAAGGCGTAGAAACTGCAGACTCATTTGTGTTTAATCCTCACAAGTGGATGTTTACGAACTTCGATTGTACGGCATACTTTGTAAAGGATCCGGTTTCATTGGTCAACACATTCACCATTACGCCAGATTACCTGAAGACTTCTGTGGATGGTGAGGTAAAGAACTATCGCGATTGGGGCATCCCATTAGGCCGAAGGTTTCGTGCATTGAAACTCTGGTTCGTCATTCGAGAAATGGGTGTGGAAGGAATTCAAAACACCATTCGAAAGCACATTACTTTAGGTAAATGGCTTGCAACCGAAGTGATTAAGCATCCAGATTTTGAATTAATGGCGCCCGTTCCATTGAACACTGTTTGCTTCAGGTATACTTCTGGACAGGAAGATCAACTCGATCGATTAAACGAGCAGATCATGAACAAAATCAATAAATCAGGTAGGCTCTTCTTTACGCAAACCAAGCTTTACGATCAATTTACCCTTAGGCTATGTTTTGGCAATACAAATTTGGAAGCCTACCACGTAGAAAATGCATGGCAGTTAATTCAAGATACCGCGGCAGCGTTGAAACAAGAATAAGAACCTTCAGTTATTCGATTATGTATAACAAGCTTATCTCTTTGCTATTGATCCTAATATTCATCCTTAGCTGCAACCCCGACAAACAAACGAAAGTCGATCCAAACGAAATCACTTTCGCTACTGACGATGCTTCTGTGTTGTTCTTCAAGAATGTAAGACAACTCTATTACGAGATGGAAGAAATGGAGGCGGCAAAGCTTAAAGTGTTTCGGCATAAAAAGCGTGACCAATCACAAGATGAACCCATCATAAACCTAGCGATCGTTGAAAATTGGAGGTTTGATGAAGCTTACTTATTACTCGAACCCAATGCAGTTCTCTCTAGCCTCAATGAGTTCACAATAAAATGGAAAGGAGAAATGGGAACAGGGGAAATTCTATACCGACAAGGAAATAAACCTGACCAAGTCACCTTTGCCAATCAAATTTATGGCCGCATCCAACAAGGCTGCACTTTTTCTATTCAAGTAAATGATACATGGGACACTTTTCTGGGTTCAGAAAAGTCTAGAGAGGCATTCAGGATAACGATGTTCGACTATTATAGACTAGTCAAACGGATCTGATTAATGCTCCTCTTTCTTCTTTTTACCTTTGAAGATAGCATCGTGCTGGCTTAAGGCACCTACAAAACCAATTAGGATTACAACAATCCAAAGAAAAGTATTTGCGCCTGAGGCGATTGGTGGATCAAACAACATAGTTCTTTCTATTTAGGCTATAAAGATAGGGCAAATCTCAATTGTTAAGAAGCCGTTCACATTTTTTTAACAGCCGTGTAACAATTAAGTAGTATTAAGGCCTAAAATGTAATAATAAGTTAACCCCTTTTACCCGCGAAAACCATCCTTTTGGTTCTACTTTCGGACGTACAAAGTTCCCAAAGGAATGAAGAGTGTTTTAAAAGAAGAGCGTAAGAAAAGAAAGATCACCCAAGAACAGTTAGCTCAGATGGTGGGGGTTTCTCGGCAAAGTATTAATGCCATAGAAAGAGGCAAGTACACGCCCTCCACGGTACTGTCTCTCAAGATTTCTGAAATTTTTAACACTTCTGTCAATAAGCTTTTCGAATTAGAAGCTTCGGACTATCAATCAAAAGCTATTCTGATCTCATGAATTTTCTGTAATTTGATTTGTCGCCCCTATTGACAGTCAACCACATACAGAAAATATGGCAAAAAAAATCAAGATTTTATCAATTGATGGTGGTGGGATTAGAGGCATTATCCCAGGAACAATTCTCCATTATATCGAAACTGAAATCCAGAAAAGACCCGGGCAAAAGACCACTAAGTTGGCAGATCATTTTGACCTCATTGCGGGTACGAGTACTGGAGGAATTCTTACCTGCATCTATCTTATCCCAGATGAAAAAGGTAGGTCTAAGTATACTACTGAAGCCGCTCTCAATCTCTATTTACAAAACGGGGCGGAGATCTTCAGCAGAAGTTTTTGGCAAAAGCTAAGGACTTTGAATGGTATTGCTGGAGCCAAATACTCAGCAGATCAAATCGCAAAAAAACTTGCTGAATACTTTGGCGATCTTTGGATTTCTGACTTGAGACGACCTTGCATCATTACTTCATATGATATCACTAACCGAAAAACTGTCTTTTTCAACAAACTCGATGGTGTGGACAACCCTGTTAGAAACTACAAAGTTAAAGACGTAACGAGGGCTACTTCTGCCGCTCCGACCTACTTTAAACCAGCTCATATTACTTCAAAAATAGGTGCAATTTCAACCCTCGTTGATGGTGGCGTTTTTGCCAACAATCCTGCGTTATGTGCTTATTCTGAGGCTAGATCCCTAGATTTTGATAAGCTATTAGAAACCCCTGGGAATAAGGCTTTCCCTTCTGCCAAGGACATGATGCTCTTGTCAATTGGCACAGGTACAGTAAAAGAGCGTTATCATTATAACAAAGCAAAAAAATGGGGAGCCATTGGCTGGATAAAGCCTGTTATTGATGTTATGATGTCTGGTAACTCTGAAACAGTCGACTACCAGCTAAGTCAAATATTTGATGCCACAAATAATAACGACTATTATCACAGAATTCAGCCAGGATTAGGCGAAGCCAATTCACAAATGGATGATGTTTCAGCACAGAACTTAACAGCCTTACATCAGGCGGGGCTAGAATACATCTCAAGTAATCAACAAGTACTAGACAATATTGTAGATCAAATACTCGCTTAGTTACCGTGTACGGTGAGCACTAACTGTCTACTTCCGCCATGATTTCTGTGCTCGCAAAGATAAACTCCTTGCCATGTACCAAGGTTCAGGCGGCCATTGGTGATGGGTATGGTAATGGAGGGCCCAAGTAGCGATGCTTTGATGTGAGAGGTCATGTCATCCGGCCCCTCTAAAATATGCTGGTAATGAGTTTCTTCTTCTGATACTAACAAGTTGAAGTGCGTTTCGAAATCTTCTCTAACCGTGGGATCAGCATTTTCATTAATCGTCAAACTGGCCGAAGTATGCTTGATGTGAACATGAAGCAAGCCAGTTTTGATTTCCTTTATTTCTGGAAATGCAATAATTATATCATTTGTAATTAAATGAAATCCCCTTGAACGAGGCTTAAGACTTATTTCTGTTTGGAAATAATTCATTATTGAACATCGTCCTCAAGTTTGGTAGAGTTATCGGCAATGCGAAGATTTTCAATAAAATCATCTAGTTGACCATCCATAACGGTTGGTAAATTATGTACAGAATAACCAATTCGGTGGTCCGTTACGCGGCCTTGTGGATAATTGTAGGTTCTAATTTTGTCTGATCGGTCTCCACTTCCAACGAGTGACTTTCGCTCTCCAGCAATTTCATCTTGCTGCTTCTTAAGCTCTTTTTCATAAAGCCTTGAGCGCAGCACTTGCAACGCTTTAGCATAGTTTTTATGCTGCGAACGTCCATCCTGACATTCCACCACAGTATTTGTAGGAAGGTGAGTTAGCCGAACAGCAGATTCTGTCTTGTTTACGTGCTGACCCCCTGCTCCTGAACTTCGGTAAGTATCTTTCTTCACGTCCTTCAGGTTGAGTTCAAAATCTATTTCGTCAACCTCTGGAAGTATGGCAATGGAAGCTGCTGATGTATGCACCCGTCCCTGAGACTCTGTTACGGGAACCCTTTGTACACGGTGTACACCAGATTCAAACTTTAATGAACCGTAGACATCGTCTCCTGAAATGCCTAAAACGATTTCCTTAAAGCCACCAGAAGATGCTTCATTCACAGTAATCAGCTCTTTCTTCCAGCCTTTGCGTTCAATAAAGCGCTCGTACATTCTATAAAGGTCACCAGCAAAAATAGCCGCCTCATCGCCTCCTGCTCCAGCTCTAATCTCCATAATGACGTCTTTTTGGTCATCAGGATCTTTCGGTATTAGTAAGAGTTTAATCTCAGCCTCTAGTTCTTCTTGACGTGGCACCAACTCATCAAGTTCCATTTTCGCCATGTCCCGAAACTCTTCATCCTTTTCAGTTTGAAGGACTTCTTTAGCAGATGCAATGTTGTTGACTACATTTTGGTAATCATCATACACCATTACAATCTTTTCCAGGTCCTTGTACTCCTTGTTCAGTTTAGAATAAGCTTTCATGTCAGACATGGTATCTGGCTGAACTAGCAGTTGGCCTAGTTCTTCAAATCTGTCCTTTATCGCAACAAGTTTTTCAATCATACCGAATCGGATTAGTCATCAAAATTAAAAAACAAAAGCATTCCGTGATACATTTGTAGACCATTACATAAAAAACCTGTTATGAAAAGATTATTCCTTCTCGCAACGCTTGTCATTACAGCAACGTCATGTGGTGATCAGAAAATTGATACAACCAAGGCACGTGAAGAAATGGAGGATCGTGAAATCAAAGTTGTCTCAGATGCAGAGATTGTTGAGAGAGCGATGGAAATAGGAAAGACTATTGCTCAAGATTTTATGGTAACAGTAGTTCGGGAGCCTCTTTCTGAAACTTATGTAATCAATACAGACTTCGGGCCTGACTCCATTTATCAAAAGCATCGTTACTTTTTCGATGACCCAGAAGACCTTAGCGGAAAGGCCCTGCAAGTGTTTGAAGCTTACCTTTACAACCGAGAAAACAATGTAGTATCAGAGCCAAACCTTCAAAAGCTAGATGATGGAAGACTCCTATACTATACTGCTCCCATGTACGCAGATAGTGTGTTTGTGGGCATGTGGGCTATAGAAATTCCTAGAAAAAAAGTAGTCCTTAGCATAAAGAAAGACTAGACTTCTAGGTAGCGGAAACAGTCGACCACATGATCATTAACTAAGCCGCAAGCTTGCATGTAAGCATACATGATGGTGCTTCCGACAAACTTGAAGCCTCTTTTCTTTAGGTCCTTACTCATCTTATCTGATACTGAAGTGGTTGCTGGAACATCGGCAATTGATTTCCAATGGTTGACAATGGGTTTCCCTTCCACAAAGGACCAGATGTATTTATCGAAAGAACCAAACTCTTCCTGTACTGCTAAAAAATGCTGTGCATTAATGACCGTTCCCTGGACTTTCAGCTTGTTTCTGACAATAGATGGGTCAAGTAATAACTCTTCTACCATACTTTGGGGATAATCAGCGACTACCACGGGGTCAAAATTAGCGAATGCCTTCTTATAGCCCTCTCTCTTCTTCAGGATAGTAGACCAACTTAGTCCGGCTTGGGCTCCTTCTAAAGTCAGGAATTCGAAATGCACGCGGTCATTATGAACAGGAACTCCCCATTCTTCATCATGGTATTTTACATAAGCCTCAAAAGAAGCTTCGCACCAGCTACATCTTGTTTTCATGGTATTAAATTAATGTTTAGACTATTCTTGAGAAAACCTCAGGTATCGTCTCCGTGTATTAATGCACATAGCTGCCCGCGTTAATATCAATTGTGGTTCCCGTAGCATGATCTGCTAAGCCACTAGCCAATAGAACCACCATTGGCGCTATGTTTTTAGGTTCGGTTAACTCTGTCAAAGCAATATCATCCAGCGCAAATGACTCTCCATACTGGTCCATAAAGTCCTGTGCCATATCAGTGCGGACAAAACCAGGGGCTATGTTGAATGCTTTTATGTTCTGCTTCCCACAATGTCTGGCAATCGACCTCGTTAAAGCAGGAATCGCTCCTTTGGAAGCACCATAGGCCAAGTAGTCCATTGTATCTCCGCGAAAAGCTGCTCTTGAGGAAATGTTCACAATCCGCCCGCCACCGACAGTTTCAAAGTGACCAATGGCTTTCTTGCAAAGCAAGCCAGTAGCCCGTGTATTTACAGCAAACGTTTTCTCCCAGTCGTCCAACCAGGCCGTATCATCCATGTGAATATCCGATGACATCGCTATCCCCGCATTATTCACAAGGACATCAAGCTGGCCAAAATGCGCAAGTACTTGTTCAAACAATAAAATGGTTGCTGAAGCTTGCTCAAGACTTGCCTGAAAAGCCGAAGCCCCGTTTCCTAACGATATACAGAGGTCTTCGGCTAATTGTTTGTTCGAATTATAATGTACTGCAACCGTTGCTCCAGCCTTGGCAAGGCCCTCGCAGATTGCCTTCCCTATCCCTCTTGAGCCTCCTGTAACCAATACGACTTTTCCTTTTAAAGAAATCTCCATGTTTAAATGCTTTTGGTCAAATAAATTACATTCTTATGTGTGCTAAAAACACCGTGTCGAATTAAACACGAATAATTCCCAAACACAACGAATTATGAAAAGACATCATTTATTGATTATCTGCTGTTTCTTAACCTTACAGCAGGCCCTCCTGGCTCAGGTAACATTTGAGGAATACAACCCGCCCTCTTCCCTCGTTGTCCCTGAAAACTCAGTTTCTAGGTCAAAATTTCCTTTTATAGATGTGCATAGTCATCAATGGAGAATGGGAGAAAGAGACCTTAATAAGCTTGCGGCTGAAATGGATGGCCTAAACATGGGCTTGATGGTCAACTTATCTGGAGGCAACGGCAAAGCGATCGTTGATGCCAACAAAAACATTCAAGAAAATCAACCTAAACGGTTTCTAGTATTCGCTAACGCGAACTTCAATAATATAGATGATGACTGGGGGCCAAGAGCTGCTGCTCAGCTGCAGAGAGATTATGAGCAAGGCGCTAGAGGTCTTAAAATATTCAAGAGCTTAGGCTTTTCTGTAAAAGACAAGGCAGGAAACCGCGTTGCCGTAGATGACTCAAGGTTAGATCCGTTATGGGCAAAGTGTAGTGAGCTTGGCATTCCTGTTTTGATTCACACTGCCGACCCAAAACAGTTTTGGGAGCCTTTCGATGCGAATAATGAGCGTTGGTTAGAGCTTAAAACACACCCAAGAAGAAAAAGAGAGGATAATGATCCGGCCCCATGGGAGCAAATGATAGAAGAGCAACATAACGTTTTCAAAAAGCATTCAAAGACAACGTTTATTGCAGCTCATATGGGATGGTATGCAAATGACCTTGCACACTTAGGCGATTTGCTATACGAAATGCCAAATATGATGGTAGAGATCGGAGCTGTTATCGCTGAATTAGGAAGGCAACCAAGATTCGCAAAAGCGTTTATGCAAAAGTACCAAGATCGAGTACTCTTCGGTAAGGATGCCTATAACCCCGATGAATACCCTACTTACTTTAGGGTATTAGAATCAGAAGATGAATATTTTCCTTACTACAAAAAGTATCATGCCTATTGGAAAATGTATGGATTAGGACTCTCTGACGAAGTGCTGAAAAAGATCTACTATAAGAACGCAATCAGAATAATCCCTGGTATTGACGCCAGTGCCTTCCCTGATTAACTAAAAACTCAGTCGTATTTATTCCCGATTCAGAATATGAAAGCCCTAGTCTGGCCTATTCCGCTTCAAATCCAACAACTCAGCAGCTACGTTTGTAGTATGCAAGAACAGAATCACTTAAGTCAAAACATTATGAGACGGATATTGCTGTTTGTAGGAATTGGAGTCGGCTTGCTAATTATTGCCAATGAGTCTAAGGCCCAAAAGAACGTTTCCATGTATGGTAAAGTAACTACTGTAAGTGGAGATAAATACACTGGCGCTATTAGGTGGGGTACCGATAATTCTCAAAAGGCCGAGGTCTTTTGGGTAGAGTTATTCAATGGAACAAAAACTTCTAATGAC
>CBFIAY010000007.1:0-8584 GCA_965660665.1 Roseivirga sp.
CTATAATAAGTTTTGGAGATCGTATTACCTGAAAATGGTTGCGCTTGGATTGTCGAGAAAGGCTAAAGTGGTGACCACATCTCAATATGCTAAAGAGAAGTTAAAGAGGTATCTAAAAACAGTTGACATTGAGGTAATATATCAATGCCCAAAGCCTTTGGATCAGGTTTCGACTCCGTCTTTACCTATGGATTTTGACTTCAAAGAAGGAGAGTACATCCTGCATATCGGTTACTTCGATAAGAGAAAGAATCTGCAACATTTAGTGAGATCATTTGAGCGCTTTATTAAGGAGGTTAAAGATGAGCATATCAAGTTGGTCCTTGCTGGAGGACCCGCTACAAGTCCTGATTTAAATGACTATGACAACGTAATTGAATTGGTGGTAAAGTTGAATCTTCAAGACAGGGTTTCTTTTCTTGGTTTTGTACCTGATGCCCTCTTAAGTGGACTTTATAAGAACGCCCTGTTCTATGTATTTCCTTCATATGATGAAGGTTTTGGAATCCCGGTCATTGAGGCCATGAATAGCGAACTACCTGTTATTATATCGGATAAAGGAGCTCTTCCTGAGGTTGGGAGTGATGCGGTATTGATATTTCAGAATAGTATTCAAGAAGACCTTCAAAAGAAAATGGTATTACTGTATCAGGATGTTAATTTGCGTGAGATTTTAATAGCAAAGGGAAAGCTTCGAGCGAAGGAGTTCAGTAGGTTGAACTTTTTTAACGGCTTTAAAAAGCTCATCTAAATTTTGAAAGGGGTAAAAAAAAGAATTTTAGTACTTACGAGTGCCTCGGATTTATACGGGGCGGGTAAAGTAGTTTTAGAGTCTGTAAAAGCCCTTACTGAAGCAGGGCATTCTGTTGTTTTTGCAGCTTCCAATGATGGGCCGCTTTGCAAAGAAGTTTCTGACCTAGGTTGTCAAGTAGAAATAATTCCGCTTGCGGTGATCAGGCGAAAATACTTCAATTTTAAAGGTGTACTTAATAGAATCAATTCCTTTATCCGCTCATGGAGCGCTTTGAATCGAATTGTTTCAACGCATAATATTGATATCGTTTACACTAACACAGCAGGTATTGCAATTGGTGCAATCTACAGTCGAAGGCGAGGACTCAAACACTTATGGCATATTCATGAAATCGTTCCTGGGCCACGAATTCTTCTAAAGTGCTATGTGCATCTAATGCGCAAGTATTGTGATGCTGTTTTGGTCGTATCTGAAGCTGCAAGAAAACACTGGATGAGTATTGATTCTCGGATTGAAATAGATCTGCTCTATAATGGGTTTGATTTCGAAGTAGTAGATGATAGAGAAGGGTTGAGAGCAGAGCTCAAAGTTTCAAATGAGACTCTTTTGGTGGGCATGATCGCTAGAGTACACTTCTGGAAGGGGCAACAATATTTTTTAGAAATTGCTAGTCATTTAAAATCCGAGATCAAGAATATTAAGTTTGTAATGGTAGGAGATGCTTTTCCGGGTTATGAGTATCTCTATGATGACATAAAAGCTGATATTGAAAAACTGGGCTTGAAAGACGCGGTGATTAACCTCGGCTTTCGGGCAGATGTTCATAGGGTGCTAAGTGGACTAGATGTATTTGTTTTGCCTTCAATTCTTCCTGACCCTTTGCCTACAACTGTTCTAGAAGCCATGGCTTCAGAGAAGCCTGTGGTTGCTACAAACCATGGAGGAGCCCCGGAAATGGTGATCGATAACGTAACAGGCCTTTTGGTGCCATGGGATGACGCTGAAATGACAGCTAAGGCTATACTCCCCTTATTGACAAATAGTGATTTAAGAAGAGAAATGGGCATGAATGGGAGACAAAGGGTTTTGAAGGAGTTCTCCACTGGAGAATACAAGAGAAATTTAGTAAGGCACATCGAAAAACTTTAATAGTGAAAGTTGCAATTTTAGGAACAAGGGGTTACCCCTATGTATACAGCGGATACGAAACTTTGGTCAAGGAATTGGCCGAGAGGCTCGTTGCTAAAGGCATATCTGTCACGGTATATTGCCATAAAAGTTTGTTTACAGATAGGCCAAAGATGAACAATGGAATTGACCTTGTATATATACCCACAGTAGAAACTAAATCGCTAAGTCAGCTCATACATTCTTTTTTTTCAATGACACACGCCTGTTTGAGTGATGCCGATGTCATTCTCATGGTAAATTCTGCCAATGGCCCCTTCGGCTTGATCAGTAGATTATTCGGAAAGCCTACAGCCATCAATGTAGATGGAATGGAGTGGCTTCGGCCAAAGTGGAAAGGACTAGGAGCGAAGTATTTTAAGTGGGCATCTAGGCAGGCTACCAAATGGTATGACCAAATCATTAACGATTCTGATGAAATGAGAAGGGTTTATTTAGACTTGTTCGATAAAGACTCAGAGGTGATTGCCTATGGTGCAAATATCCGTTTTTCGAAGAAAGAGCAATTGATAAAAAAATGGAACCTTAACAAGGACGACTATTACCTAGTAGTTGGAAGGTTAATACCAGACAATAATGCGGACTTGATCATCGAGGGATTTTTGAGTACAAATTCTGAAAGAAAACTAGTAATAGTAGGAGATGTACCGTATCAAGATGAGTATGCAGACCGATTAAAGTCTTTGACCGATAACCGATTGGTATTTACTGGTTACGTGAATGATCAGGCGCAACTGGCGGAGCTATATCATAATGCATATGCCTATTTTCATGGTCATGAATATGGTGGCACGAATCCAACCATGTTGAAGGCAATGGCATATGGGTCAGCAATTTTGGCCCTGGATACTGTATTTAATAGAGAGATGTTACAGGAGGGGCAATACGGTTTGTTTTTTGATAAGAACAGTAAAAGCGTTAGTGAAATCGTGAATAATGCAGAGAATGGTGATGTTCACATAGATAGACTCAAAGAAAATTCTCGCGAAGGCTTAGGTCAACGGTATGATTGGGACGTTGTAACAGAACAATACCTTTCTGTATTTGAAAAGTTAGTAGAAAATAGTCCTCGGTCAAATGAATAATAGATGTAATCATTGCTTTTCGGAAAGCTATCAGCCATTCAAGGACTATAAACCAATTGATTTTGGCGTTAGTTTGGTTCAATGTAAAGATTGTGGGCACGTCTTTTCATTGATTCAAGAAAGCATTGATTATGATCAATTTTATAGTCAGGGGAAATATGTCCTCCAAGATAACAGAGGCTCATTCTTCGATAAAATTATAGGATTAAATAATAGCCTTATTGTCAAGAAAATACGTGCTGAAAACAATGGGGGTAGACTGCTAGATTTCGGTTCTGGCAAAGGACAGTTTTTAAGTCTTTTTGATTCAGCGTTTTGGGATGTGACGGGTGTTGAAACCTCTATTCCAAGGGCTAGGTTCGCGTCAGAGCATTATGGCCTTAATATTCATTCGGAATTCTATGAATCTGGTGTCATTGGGGAAGGTAGATATAATGTGATTACGCTTTTTCATGTATTGGAGCATTTAACTGAGCCTAAGGCCTTGTTGAAAAAACTTATTACAGGTAATCTGAAAGCAGGGGGATTAGTCGTTTTAGAGGTCCCACTCATTGAGAGTTGGCAATCACAAATAGCAAAGGATAGGTGGATGCATTTGGACCCTCCAATTCATTTTTCACATTACTCCAAGTTGATTATTGACGACCTACTTTTCGGGCTAGATATTACGCCAATTAGGTATTCATACTTTTCGCTCCCTCTGGGTATGTTAGGTATGTGTCAGGCGCTAATGAGCCGCTTAGGGTATAATGGATTATTGATTGAGGATTTAAAATTTAACAGAAGCTTTCGACTTCTGGGAACTCTCTTGCTGACACTTCCATTCGCGGTATTTTTAGAGTCTTTAGCACTGCTTTTCAAAAAGGGAGGGATCATAAGAGTGTATGGTCGATACAATCATTAGTTATGCCATACAATGCCTAACCTGCTTGCCGGATCATTGGCCTTAGATAAGGCTCGTTGAGAGCTGCGTATTACGAATTAACTGAGGTTGAGTATACCTTAAAAATTCAAGTGTCTTTTCAAGCTACGTTCTGATTTGAGATTCCCAAATAAACCTTTTTTGGGCTAAATACCCTTTCTTTCGAAGAAGGAGAAATTTTTCAAATACTTCCTTTTGACTGCCTAGTAGCGAATCTCTATATGTTTCTAGGAATGTTTCTATAAACAGAAATTGGTTTTCAAAGGGTTTATCAATCCCTACTATCTGTTTGAGGTTTCTTGAAAGTCTTGTTAAGATAGTTTGGTTTTTATTTTTTGAGAATGTAAGACTTTCAACGTGGGTGCGGTGAAGACTCAATGGTTGTCTAATAGACCTAACTTCACCCATAGAATAGGCTACCATCCCTAGCCAAGCGTCATGATAAATGTTTAAATCTTCAGGGATGTCTTTTGCATATGAGGCTAAGGTATTATTCATCAGGGTTGCAGCGCCAGTGATCAAATTTGTAACAAGGTTTGCTTCGAAGGTGTGCTTAAAAGTATCGTGTCTCATGATTTCCCAAAACGTTTGTTGCTGTTGGTTTCCATGCTGATCGATAATACCCATGTCGTGGTATACTAGAGCGGGAGTACCTGGTTGGTCAATTTTGGCCATCTCTTTAAGAGTAACTTCAAGTTTATTTGGAAGCCAAATATCATCTTGATCTGATAGGGCAATATATTTTGCGTCCAGGTTATCCGCGAGTGCTTTTTTGATATTTGGAATAACTCCTAAGTTGCTGTCATTGGATTGAAATTGGATTCTTTTATCGTTTATACAAAGTTGCTGAATTGATGCTTGAGACTCTCGGTTTGAATGATCATCGTATATATGAATCCTCTCAATGCCCTTTTGTACTAGGATTGTTTCTAATTGCTCTTTAAAAAACTCATCTCCGTTGTAGGTGATCATGATCACTCGTACATCCTCACGCGTATTCATAGCACTATATTTTTGAGTAGTACATGTTAATTAGGAGTCTTGTTTTTTCGTATTAGGTCCAACCCGAGTTTTACAAACTGATTAGAGAAGATATAGTATTGGCTCAAAAAGTATACGAGACTACAAGTAAAAACTCCTATGACTAAGCTTAACTCAGTGCTAAGGTTTAGCACATTCAATATTGATTTTATTGGGTAAAAGAGTATTGAAATTAACACACAGTATGCTATTTCCTTCCAGGGTAATTTCGTGATAATGCTATTTGGGGTGAAAGCGATGTATAGGATGGTTACTAGCCCTTCGGTACACAAGATCGCAATTGCAGTTCCTTCAGCCCCTCGTTCTGGTGTAAGCAACAGGTTTAAACCTAAGAAGATAAACAGCCCTATAATTGTTGATAGGAATAAGCCTCTATTCAACCCTTTAGGGACTAGCACTTGAAACCCGAAAAAGTACCCTAGACCAATGAAAAAAGGTAAGAAGGCTAAGAATTTTAAGCTTTCTGCTGCGGGCAAGAAATCGACTCCTGAAAAAAGTTGTATAAACTCATCCCTGAAAAGGAAAAGGCCAAACGAAGCGGGTATAGATAGAAATAGTATAAACGAAAATGACTTATTCAGAATAGTAAATTCTTCCTTTTTATCTCCCTTTCCAATTGCGTTAGCAATTCGAGGAATCAAAACGGCACTCATGCCAGTAACTACTGGGATAGCGATCTTAGAAATCTTGACCGCTGCCGTATACAAGCCTACCTCAAATTCGTTTGAAATCAGTCCCAAGGTGACTGAATCTAAAGTTGAGTAAACGGTAGTTGCGAAGGTTGATGATAGAATAAATAATAATGGACCTAGATGTTTCTTATAGTTTAATCCTTTGTGAAGGAAGCGTACCTTTTTCTTCAAGTAGAAGACGTTAAGTAGGTAGTTTCCTGAAAGTGCAGTTGTCAATACCCAAACATAAGCTCTTACATCCCCTTTATCGGATACAAAAAGGAATAGAATGAGTAGTGCAAGTGACTTGATAATTACGGATCTGATGGTTATCAGCCTAAAGTCCTCTAATCCACCGAAGAGCCAATCTAAATTCAAAAAACTAAAAAGAACAACTAAGCCACTGATTAGGTATAAATCTAAGTTTTGACCAAATTCTGGGATCATAAATACCGAAGCTAGATATATGGCTAAGGCAATTAGTGACGCCCAGAAGGATAATATGATTAATTCTGAAAATGTCTTGTTCAGACTGTCTTTATCATTTCTGTGCTTAGCAATCTCTTTGATTCCATAAAAGGGAATTCCAATAGCTGCAATAATGGAGAAGTACTGTGCAAATGTAAATGCGAACTGGGCTTTTCCTATCCCAGCGGGCTCTAGTATCCTAGAGACATAAGGGAATGTAAGCAGTGGAAAAAGGAGATTTGTTCCACTTAGTATAACATTGTAGAAGTAATTTTTCTTAACTGACACGATTTCCTCTCAAACAATTTAAACTTACTCTTTCTCATCGTTTTTTGGAGTATGTAAGTTGATCTTATTTCCATTTAAGTAATTTCGAGCAATAGAAATTGGCATTATGAGCGTGGAAATAAAAAACACCGTAGATCAGGTAAAAAAAATGATTTTGGAAAATGGTAGTCCAGGCGAGTTAGAATACTTTAATTTTCACGAGAAAAGGTATATACGAATGGCTAATTCTATGGTGAAAAATGTCCAGTACGGGGGATACGTATTAGACATTGGAAGCCACTTTTTACATTCATCGATGATTCTCTCAATATTGGGTTTCAAGGTTGTGGGAATGGACGTGAGTGAATTCTGGACAATGCAATTTGTTAAAGAGCGGGCAGAGAAATTTAATATTGAATCAGTTATTCAGGACGATCTGCAGCTTCTGAGTGCCAACGATTTTGGAGATTATAGATTTGATGGGATTCTATTTACCGAGATTTTAGAGCACATTACTTTTAATCCGATCAATTTTTGGCATCAGATTTATCACCTATTGAGGGATAAAGGCAAAATTTATATTTCCACACCTAATGCATTGTCATCTACTGGTATTTTGCGGGCACTTAAGAACTTGTTCACCTTTCGAGGCCTAGGTATTTCGATTGAAATGATATTCTCTCAAGTCACCTATGGACATCATTGGAAGGAATACTCTGCACGAGAATTAAAAAGTTATTTTTCCCAGCTATCTAATGGTTTTCATGTTGATCTTAAAAGATATGGGTATCAAAAGTTTGATAGCAGAAATTTCACTTATTGGTTTTGGTCTACCATTAGGTTGATAGGTGACCTCACCTATGTTTTTTGTTCTGATTTGGAAGCTGTAATTACCGTAGATAAGTCATCTGCTCATGTTTGGAAGCTTAACGCACCAGATTATTAAGAAAGGACTTATAGTAGAAAGTAAAGATCTAATCCTGCTGAAAAATTAGGGACATCAACGTGGCCAGGTTTGAATCCAGTAGCCGTGATAATTTGATATTGATAATTAAACGACTTGATGAAGCCTATATGGCCATCGATAACCATATTATCAAACTGCCATGATCCATTCAAGAACAAACTAGCATCTACCCAAGGTCTTAAGAAGTCTCGAATATCGGTAAAGAGATCAATGTATAAATCTTCATTATGCGTGTACCTTTCAAGTGTCACTCCTATTTTATTAAGACCTGAAACCCAATTAACTTCCAGCGTCTGTGAGTTGCTGCTTGGGCCAATACTTGCGCCTAATATTTCACCTCGATTAGTATACCCTTGTCTAACCCTGCTATGGATATAAAAGGTGCTGGCACTTCTGAATGCTCTACTGGAACTTTGAGAAAGAATAGTCCATTCGAAGCTGGTTTCGATGAACTGGTTCTTTTTACCTGCGAAGGGGAATAATTTTCTAAAGCCGAAAAGGTATGCTGCCGAATGGTTGGGCTCCATGAAAAAATCGCGGAAATTGAATGCGGCATCATTTCTTGCGAATTCAAAATATAACTCACTCTTTGTTTTTGTCCAGAAATACCGAAAGAATAAAGAAGCCAATTGGTCTCTGACGATATCATCAAACTTATCATTTTCTCTGAATAGATTAGAGATGGCTCCGAGGTAGTCGTTGTTTTCCTTAGCTGTTTCAGCATATTGTTGGACTACTCTGCTGAAACCTAGTGAAAGCCGCGGTATCCACTTAGGTTGGTAAGTCATGGTTATCCCTGAAAGGTACCTCCAATCTTGATTTCTTGGTCGATAAACAAACTGCCCATTAGAGACTAAAAATGAGTTTGGAGGGTTGGAACCTGAATCTTCAAGTCGTCCTCCTATTAATTGTGCTTCGAAATGCCCAATAGGTGTCTTAACTGCCTTGTTTGTGTTAAGGGTTAGATGTTGAAAGCCCCTGGCATTGTTCGACATTACCAAGGAGTTTCTCCTTCCGGGACCCCAAAATAAATTTTGATTAGACCAACCAAATGATACTGGTCCTAAATCAAGCTTCAGGGAACTTTGGCCTATATAGAATTTTTTGATAGACCCTTGACCGAATGTCTCAGGTGTATCAATAAAGTTTTGATGTCCACGATAGTACCTAATCCATAAGATGTCAAATGCATCTTCTGGGAACCCTTGAAATTCACGATTA
>CBFIAY010000007.1:8594-33151 GCA_965660665.1 Roseivirga sp.
AGTTTTGATGTCCACGATAGTACCTAATCCATAAGATGTCAAATGCATCTTCTGGGAACCCTTGAAATTCACGATTATCCGCATAGTGGAATTCAGGGTTAAGTTGAAAATTCAACGGTCCAAGTTTACCAGCTACTCCAGCACTTATTAACTGCTGGGATCCACTCAAAGGCAATAATGTACCGTCATTCCTACTGAAAGGATGTTTTTCGATAAATCTAGATTTCGAAATTAGGGGTAGCCAAAGTATGCTCTTTTTTTGAACAGAAGAATCTTTTTTAGCCCTCAGAAGATTTTGATTGTAGTATGAATTAGACAGTGGTCTAATCATAAAAGAAGCTGTACTGTCAAATTCGCCAAGTAATTGAGCCCTTCTGTAATAGTCTTCTAAGACTGTACCTACTTGTACTTGGCCTTGTCCAAAAGATGACTGTGAAATGGCTAATAATAAAAGGGCCTTAAAAATAAATCTATGAGTCATCTACGGTTATTCAGGTAAGCTTATTGTTGATATTTTCATGTTGTCAATAGACCAACTTTTTAAGCACAAATCAGGGCCTGCATCTTTAATGCCAGCGGCAATATTTATTTCTAGACTACTTGTATTGTGTTGAAATACTTCTGTGTACCGGATTAATTTGCTTCCTCCAATTTCATCTTTATAGAAACACACCCCAGGCAATGAGGGGTCTTCTATACCAGCGTTTTCTTTGTTATTAGCTTCTCCAATCCTATTGGGAAAACTCTGAATCTCTTCGCAATCATATGTTTGACATTTTGTATTAATAATTGAAGAAAAATAGACGTTGCGTTTATCAATGTTCAATATCATAACATCTTGACCATTGCCCCTAAGGCCATTTCCTTCCCATTTGTCATGTACATAAAAGTCGAAACTGATTCTAATCCATTGATGTTCTTCTATACCATCGATATTCAACGTAAGACCACCAGTGCCAAACCGTCCTAAGGTTCTAGTTCTGTTGAAATTAGAAAACACCTCACTGATCTGATCATAGGACAAATAGGCTGTATCTACTGCTGTGTATGCCTGCTCATCACTTTCGTAGTCGTTAAAATATATTGTTAATTCTTCAGCATCTTGGCTAATGCAGCCATTCAGGAATAAGATGAAAAAGGCTAATACTGAAACTCTGAATATTTGCATGACTTTTATCTGCGAGAATAAATAAGTGAATTATGTATTACGGAGCTTAAGTTTGGAACAACATAATTGCAATTACATAAGAATACTTTAGAGAATAAACTTTTGAGGCCTTCTTTAAAATAGTTTAGGAGAATATCTTAATCTATGGCCGCGGTCTTTTGTTTATTTGTAATCTTTAACTCAAGTCTGTGGTTAGACGATGTTACTTAATTCAGTGGCCAAATCTTATACCTAGTCAAAGCATTGTTTAAGATGAACGAATATTTGTATAGAATGAAGTTGAACTGCCTTTTGGCTAAAGTAAGATTTTTAGGTCTTTTAGCTGTATTCTTATTGAGCAGTGATTTAATGTATGGGCAGAAGGATTCTGTGAGTTATAGCGTTGAGTTCGGTAGCCTTTATAGTGATGATGAAAATTTGCCATTTTATCTGCACTCAAATGTAGGTGGAATATATAATTACAATTTTAACGGTCCGTATATACGGTCTGGCTTGAATGGCACTTATTCTTTTAAAGAGTATGGTAATGTTAGTTATGGTACTGATTTGATAATTAGCAACCAGACCGATGCCTTGAACCTTCAAGAACTATATATAAAGTATAATTATAGCGTTGTTTCAATAAAAGCGGGGAAATGGGAGTTAAGCAACTCTGGAATTGATGCCTTGTCTATGGGGGGCTTTGGGTTGACAAATAATGCGAGGCCAATACCGAAAATTGGGATTTTTATCGATGAGTATTTAAAAATGCCAATTTTCAATGGTTTTGTTTCTTTCAAAGGTGAGGTTTTTCATGGTTGGCTTGAAAACGATCGCGTCATTGTTTCCCCTTTATTACATGGTAAAAGTGGCTATATAAGGCTTGGGGATGAGACAATATCTTTTACCGGAGGATTGAATCATTATGTAATCTGGTCAGGGACTGACCGTCAAACGGGCGTTAAGCTTGGTAAAGGGTTGAAGGATTTTGGTAGAGTATTTATCGGAGATGGTCTTCCTGATGTACCAGATGGTGAAGGTAATGGTTTCGGTAGTCATTTGGGTTTTTGGGAGTTTATAGCTAGCGCTAGGATTGGTGAAACAGATATATCTTTGGGTAATCAGAGTTCATTTGAAGACGGCCGAAGTTCCCAGTTCTGGAGTTTGGATGAAAACAAGGATAGGAAAGTGGCATTGGGTATTGATTTTAATTCAAAACCATTTTACGGAATCAGGAGTATTGTGCTAGAATATATGACCACCACATTTCAGCAAGGCCCCGGATTACCAGATGAATTTCCAATTGGGGTTAATAATTTTGGATATCCTTTTGGCGGTCGAGACGATAATTATAATAATTATTTATACCGTGATGGGTGGACTTACCATGACAGGGTAATTGGCAATCCGTTGTTTATTGATAGGGAGTTAGGGCAATATTATTTTGAAAATATTCCTGATTACGGGGTCTCCATCATTAATAACCGAATAAACGCCTTTCATCTTGGTATCGAGGGTAATATCAAATCTGTTGCATTTCAGTTGATGTCAACATTTTCTAAAAATTACGGGACCTACGCTGGTTTATATGAGGGTAGATACAATTGGGAAGGTATTCAGAGGGATCCTGATTTTGAATACTTTTTTCGAGATGGCCTGAATCAGGCTTATTTTTTATTACGGCTAATGGGCAAACCCTTTCCAAAACAAAGGAATTTGGAGTTAGCGATCAACTTTGGATTAGATTATGGTGAAATCTCAAGAAATGTAGGGTTTGGCTTTACACTGAACTATTCTGGTGGATTTTGAGTAAAATACTTCTGAGTCATGCATTGTTATTTTAACAAAAAAATAATCAACGGTTAAAGTCCCTTTTTGCCTATTTAGTTATTAGGTTTTGTATTTTTGTGAAATATCATTTATCTTATTTCAGTTTGAAGATTAACTAGAGTAATTGAAAAAGCGATTTAATAAATACTTCCCCCCACTTTTCATCTCAGGAGAAATTCTGATTTTGACAGTGCTATTCTTTTTGTCTCTCTATATTGGGTTTGGGTCATTTAAATTGAATCAGCCGTACACGACAGCTTTCTTTGTGTATATCATAAGCTGGCCAATTTTGTCATACATAAGTCGTGATTATAAGATTGGAAGGGCCGTCAGTTACTACAATACTTTTAAAAAGACATTCACGAGTGTTTTTGTTTTTGTGTCACTAATTACGCTTCTATGGCTTTTTATGGCTGGAGAAGTCATTGAAAGACACTTCATAGCGTCTTTAATTTTATTGCTTTTTGTCTGGCTATCGATTTATCGGGTTTTTGTACATCTAATTTTGGATCGTTACAGAACCTTCGATGGAAATATTAAGAATGTGGTCATTATAGGTTATGACCCGCTAGGTTTTAAATTATTTGATTTATTACAGCGCAAGCCACATTACGGTATTAGATGTAAGGGAATATTCTCTATTACTCAACCTGCTGCCAAAAACAGCCTATACCCAGTTAGTGGAGTTATTAGTGACTTTTATGCATTAGATTTTACAGAGATAGATTCAGTTTACATTAGCGATAGGCTGGGGCAAGTTGAGAAGAATAAGGTTATTGAATTTGCTGATAACCATGCAAAAAGAGTCAAGTTATTACCTGAGATTAAGACTGATTTACTAAAGACATTTGTGCTTCGCAGGTATGAAAGCGTAGCGGTGATTGATATTAATCGCTTACCACTCGATAGTGTTCGTAATCGATTTGCCAAACGTTCCTTTGACCTTTTATTTTCGAGTGTTGTAATTTTGTTTCTCCTTTCATGGATGTGGCCTCTATTTGGTTTGATTATCAAATTGGAAAGTAAAGGCCCTGTTTTTTTTAAGCAGTATAGGGAAGGCAAAGATGGATCAAAGTTCCTCTGCCTTAAGTTTAGAACTATGATTAAGAACGATGAAGCCGATACTATGTGGGCGGCTAAAGATGATCCACGCACTACTAAATTTGGTTTATTTTTAAGGAAAACATCATTAGATGAATTCCCTCAATTCCTGAACGTCTTTATTGGGCAGATGTCAGTAGTGGGTCCAAGACCTCATCCAATCTCTCTGAATGAGGCTTACAAGGCCAAGGTTGAAAAGTTTGCAAAGCGGCATGAATCTAAACCAGGGGTGACAGGGCTTGCGCAAGCAATGGGTTATCGCGGTAAAATTAATGAGTTCTATCAAATGAGTTCAAGGGTAAAACTGGATCGCTTTTATCTCCAGAACTGGTCTTTTTGGCTTGACTTGAAGGTCATCGTTTTAACGGTCTTTGGGATGGTAAAAGGACAGGATAACGCATACTAAATTGGATCTGTTGCCAACAGAAAATGTTTTTGCATTAATAACTTGAAGTGTATAATTCTCTATCCTTTTAAGTTCTCAGCTTTTATTCAAAAGAGTAAACGAGTTTGGCACTAATTAGAAGGCCATTTTCTAAATGGCGTCTTTGCAAGATCAAAGTGATAGAGTCAGCTTTGATTTATGACCTATATATACTTCAACAAGTAATAATTAAAAATGAGTCGACCCCATAAGATAAAGGATAGACTCATTAAGCGCTGCATGAGTTGTAGCACGATAAAGGTTATGGCTATTTTGTGAACGAAGAAAAGTTTTTGTGCTCCGTTTTGTTAAGCTTATCAGATGATAAGGATTTGAAATAGTTGTAAGTAATCTCTAAGCCTTCTGCTCGACCCACTTTGGGAGTCCATCCGAGAATATCTTTTGCTTTTGAGATATCTGGTCGCCTCTGCATTGGATCATCAACAGGTAAATCCTTGTATATCACTTTTTGCTTCGTTCCCGTCAAGGTTATAATTTCTTCGGCAAATTGACTTATGGTAATCTCATCAGGATTACCAATGTTCACTGGGTAAGCATAATCAGACATAAGAAGCTTGAAAATTCCATCTACTAGATCATCAACGTAGCAGAAAGACCGAGTCTGGCTACCATCACCGAAAATTGTTAAGTCTTCTCCCCTAAGTGCTTGACCAATGAAGGCGGGTAAGACACGCCCATCATTCAGACGCATTCTAGGTCCATAGGTATTAAAAATTCTGACAATTCTTGTCTCGAGATTATGGTAGGTGTGATAAGCCATAGTAATGGCCTCTTGGAAACGCTTAGCCTCATCATATACACCTCTAGGGCCCACTGGATTTACGTTGCCATAGTACTCTTCTACTTGTGGATGAACAAGGGGGTCTCCGTAAACTTCTGATGTAGAAGCGATTAACATTCGAGCCCCTTTTGCTCTAGCCAAGCCAAGTAAGTTATGCGTACCTAGTGAGCCTACTTTTAAGGTCTGAATAGGTATTTTAAGATAGTCTATCGGACTTGCTGGGGAGGCAAAATGAAGGATGTAATCGAGTTGCCCTGCAACATGAACAAAATTAGAGACATCATGGTGATGAAACTCAAAATCTTCCAATGCCATCAAATGGTCAATGTTATCGAGGCTTCCTGTGATAAGGTTATCCATGCCAATGACATGAAAACCTTCTTTGACAAATCTATCGGAAAGATGTGATCCTAAGAATCCAGCAGCTCCGGTTATTAATACGCGCTTTTTCATAGTCTTATTTGAGTCCAATTCCGTAATAGGTGTAGCCTAGTTCTTTCATCTCATCTTGGTCGTATACATTTCTTCCGTCAAAGATTATTCTATTCTTGAGAAGCTTATTGACCACTGTGAAATTAGGGATTCTAAATTCTGGCCATTCGGTGACTAGTAATAAGGCATCTGCGTCAACAAGTGCTTCGTATTCGTCTTTCGTATATGTGATAGTATCACCTAAATCTTTATGTGCTTCTTCCATAGCTACTGGATCAAATGCTTTCACCTGAGCTCCAAGAGCAAGTAATTGATTGATGATTACAATTGACGGAGCCTCTCTCATATCATCCGTTTTGGGCTTAAATGAGAGCCCCCAAACTGCGAATGTCATTCCACTTAAATCGCTACCGAAATGTTTTTTTACCTTATTGACCAAGACAGATTTTTGGTCATCATTAACGTCTTCAACGGACTGTAGAACACGCATTGGATAACCATTTTCTTGAGCCGTTTTAATTAAGGCTTTAACATCTTTTGGAAAACATGAGCCTCCATAACCCACACCAGGGTAGATGAATTTTGTGCCGATTCGAGAATCGCTACCAATTCCTTTGCGAACCATATTCACGTCAGCTCCCATGATCTCACATAGGTTGGCAATGTCATTCATAAAACTAATCTTAGTGGCAAGCATTGAGTTGGCCGCATACTTAGTCATCTCAGCAGAAGGGACATCCATAAAGATAATTGGATGACCATTGAGTAAGAAGGGCTTATAGAGCTTCTCCATGGTCTTCTGGCCCTTTTCTGTTTCAATACCTACAACAATTCTGTCAGGTTTTAGAAAGTCTTGTATTGCAGCGCCTTCTTTCAAAAATTCAGGGTTGGAAGCAACATCAAATGTTAAAGCTGAATTTCTCTTTTGCAATTCGTCTGCGACAGCAGACTTGACTTTTTCAGCTGTTCCTACTGGTACAGTACTTTTTGTTACTACCACGAGGTAGTCGTTCATGTGCTGACCGACTTCTCTTGCTACCGCCAAAACATATTTTAGGTCAGCACTTCCATCTTCACCTGGAGGGGTTCCAACGGCAATGAATACAGCTTCCGAATCTTGAATACTTTCTTTTAGGCTAGTAGCGAAACTTAATCTTCCCTTTTCTACATTTTTCAGGACCATCGTCTCTAAGCCTGGTTCATAGATGGGCATAATGCCTTCTTTAAGGCCATCAATTTTCTTTTGGTCGATATCAACACATGTCACATCGATTCCAACTTCTGAAAAGCATGTTCCAGTTACTAAACCTACATACCCAGTTCCAACTATTGTGATTTTCATATTTTAATTATTTCCTGTAAAAGTATTTTGAAGGAGACTCCCAGAACGATTTGATCGATCAAAAGTAGTATTCATTCGTTAAATGACAGAATATGTGGGTTAATTATTAGATAACTTTTTCTGCCAGTTCCATGCATCTTTCATTGAATCATTAAGGGAATGGCTTGTTTCCCACTTTAACACTTTTCTACATTTATTTACTTCAGCATATATTTTTTCTACATCACCAGGGCGCCTAGGGCCCAATTTAAAATTTAGAGGTACACCGGTAATTTCTTCAAAAGATTTGATCACCTCCAAAACCGTATTTCCTCTACCGGTTCCTACATTAATGACGTCAAAGTGATGGTCATTTTCTAATGAATCCATATGCTGGAGGCATTTTACATGAGCATCTGCTAAATCCATTACATGGATATAATCTCTGATGCATGTTCCATCCACAGTGTTGTAGTCGTTTCCGAAAACTGTCAGAGATTCTCTTAATCCAGCGGCTGTTTGAGTAATAAAGGGAACCAAATTATTAGGTACGCCCAAAGGGAGTTCGCCAATTTCACTTGAAGGGTGAGCTCCGATAGGATTGAAATAGCGTAGTGCGATTGATTTTAGTTTAATCCCACTATTGACAGTATCCTCAATAATTTCTTCTCCAATTTGTTTAGTGTTACCGTAGGGAGAGTTGGCTGGTTTTTTCGGTGTTTCCTCAGTAACCGGCAATTCATCAGGCTGGCCATAGACGGTACAAGATGAAGAAAACACCAATGAACTGACCTTATGATGCTTCATAGCCTCTAGCAGTACTATGAGGCCAGAAACATTGTTTTTGTAATAGGAGAGAGGTATTTCAACAGATTCACCAACTGCTTTTTGAGCGGCAAAATGTATTACGCCTTCAATAGAGTTTTCAGTAAATATTTTGTCGAAAAGTGATCTATCTAATATATCACCTTCATAGAGACTGAATTCTTTTCCGGTTATTCGCAATAAGCCCTCTAAGACTGATCTATCTGAATTAGAGAAATTGTCAAGGATAATTGGATTATAACCCTCTTCATGCAATCTGACTATAGTGTGTGAACCTATGTAGCCAGTACCACCTGTAACGAGAATGTTCTTCATATTTCTAAAAATAGTAGTATCAAGCCATTTAATCATGAAGGACTGTTATTTTTGTCTTTTAAATACTAAGGAATATCCCGCATGGCAGATAGGTTCAAGGAAATTGCAGATGAAATAAGGCTTTTTATAGCATCAAATGCTGATGAACTCGAAGCGTATAGATTGAAGTTTATCGGCAGAAAAAATGTTATTGGAGACTTATTTGCTCAAATGAGGGATGTACCTAATGCAGAGAAGAAAGCTTTTGGCCAGTCGGTCAACGAACTTAAGGACTTAGCTCAGGAGAAATTTCAAAGACTAATTGAAGAATTAAATTCTGGCAATGAGTCTTCAGAAGATCATGACGACCTTACTTTACCTCCACTAAAATCAGATTTTGGTTCAATTCACCCTTTGACTGCTACACGCCAACGGTTTATTCAAATTTTTGAGCGAATCGGCTTTAATGTGTCTTCTGGTCCTGAAATAGAAGATGATTGGCATAATTTCACAGCATTAAATTTCCCAGAAAATCACCCTGCTAGGGAGATGCAAGATACTTTCTTCTTAGAGAAGAACCCTGATATTGCCTTAAGAACGCATACGTCAAGTGTTCAAATTAGGGTAATGGAAAACGAAAAGCCTCCAATTAGAACATTGTCACCCGGTAGAGTATTCAGGAACGAGGCAATTTCTGCTAGGGCACATTGTGTGTTTCATCAAATGGAGGGGTTGTATATAGATAAAGATGTTTCATTTGCTGACCTTAAGCAGACGCTTTATCACTTTGTGAAGGAGATGTTTACAAAGGATACACAAATACGGTTTAGACCATCTTATTTTCCTTTTACAGAACCAAGTGCTGAAATAGACATCTCATGTCAAATTTGCCATGGCGATGGTTGTAACATTTGCAAGTATACCGGTTGGGTTGAAATTGGTGGATCAGGAATGGTCGATCCAAACGTTTTGATCAACTGTGGAATTGACCCGAATGAATATTCTGGTTTTGCTTTTGGAATGGGAATAGAAAGGATTACCATGCTGAGATATGGGATCAAGGACTTAAGACTCTTTACTGAAAATGACCTTAGGTTCTTAAAACAATTCAATTCGCTTTGATGAAACTTGAAGACATTTCAAAAATTGCAGTAATAGGTGCTGGTACCATGGGTCAGGGCATTGCTCAGATTTGTGCAATGGCTGGTTACGAAGTGGTGATCTACGACCTTAGTGAACAGACTTTAGTTACTGCTGAGGCGAATATCTCGGCAAACTTAGACAAAGGTATTGAGAGAGGTAAAGTTACTCAAGCAGAGAAGATAGTGTCATTAGAACGGATTACCTTCTCTGGAGACGAGCACTTACTAGTGGCAGACGTCATTATTGAAGCAATTATTGAGAACCTAGAGGTTAAGAAGGGTCTTTTTGCAAACCTGGAAGCGATAAATAGTGAAACCACAATTTTAGCCTCAAATACCTCATCAATTCCGATTACAAGAATAGCAGCGGGGCTTAAACACCCTAAAAGATTCGTAGGAATGCATTTTTTCAATCCGGCTCATATTATGAGGCTGGTAGAAGTAATATCAGGTGTAGCGACAGATGACAATGTGGCCAATACCATTGCAGATTTAGCACGAAAACTTGGGAAAACACCCGTCATGGCGGCAGATTCCCCTGGTTTTATTGTAAACCGTGTTGCAAGACATTTCTATGTTGAAGGCCTCAAGGTTCTAGAAGAAGGGGTAAGCGATGTTAACGGGATTGATCGTTTGATGGAATCTTCGGGTTTCAGAATGGGTCCGTTTAGGTTGATGGATCTAATTGGCGTTGATACCAACTATTCAGTGACTGAATCAATGTTCAACGCCTTTCATCAAGAGGCGAAATTTAGACCATCACGTATCCAACAGCAAAAGGTAGATGCTGGCCATCATGGTAGAAAGTCTGGAAAAGGTTTTTACAACTACGATTAAAGTAGGTCTTCGATCAATTTATCGATGGTTACTCCTTCTGCTTCAGCTTTGAAGTTTCTTATAATTCTATGGCGAAGAATAGGTTTGGCTACCGCTTGAACATCTTCAATGTCCGGTGAATACTTACCATTGATTAATGCATGACATTTGGCTGCAATCACTAAGTTCTGTGACGCACGAGGCCCTGCACCCCATTCGATGTACTCTTGAGTAACCGCAGGTGCTTTTTCGTTATTGACCCTAGTTTTATGCACTAAGCCAACGGCATATTCGACTACGTTATCGGCTATTGGTACTCTTCTGACCAGGTGCTGATAGTTCATAACAGCCTTTCCGTCTAATATGTGATTCACAGTGTTTTGAACATCTGAAGTTGTATTCTTCACAATGTCTACCTCTGATTGGAAAGTTGGGTATTCAAGTGTGATGTTGAATAAGAATCTGTCAAGCTGTGCTTCGGGTAAAGGATAAGTTCCTTCTTGTTCGATCGGATTCTGAGTGGCCAATACAAAGAACGGCCTATCTAAATGAAAGTGTTGTCCCGCAACAGTTACAGAATACTCTTGCATTGATTCGAGGAGTGCTGCCTGAGTCTTAGGAGGAGTTCGGTTGATCTCATCCGCAAGGATAATATTTGCGAAGATTGGACCTTTTATAAATTTGAAATTTCTGTCTTTATCGATTGTCTCTGCACCAAGTATGTCCGATGGCATTAAATCTGGGGTAAACTGAATTCTTTTGAAGCTTAGGTCTAAGGCCGAAGACATAGTCTGAATCAAAAGGGTTTTTGCCAAGCCGGGAACGCCTACGAGAAGACTATGACCTTGACAAAATACAGAGGTTAAAAGAAGGTTGACAACTTCGTCTTGCCCTATAATTACTTTTGATATTTCTGCTTTCAGTCTTTTGAAATCTTCAAAGAATTTGTCAGCTAACGCGACATCAGATGTGTTATCACTCATACTTATTGATTCTTAATAATACCGCAACGGTTAAAAACAGGGTCTAGTTCTAGGTATACTTCTTGCATTTTCTCCTCTAAATACTCTGCACGCTTTAACGATTTTTTCATTTGCGTAGTAGCCGCTTTGAGCTTTTCATAGTCATCGGTTAAATTCGCTCTATGAGGAGGCATTTTTTTCTTATAGTATATTATTCTCGCCACCTTTGACTCACCTACTAGGACTGTTTGAGGTTCGGAAATGTCACCTTCTTGCATTTTATCGATTAAGAAAAACAGCTCAGGATCGAGGGATTTTGCGGGTATCCGAAGTGATCCAAATTGATCTGCATAGAATCCTCCGTTAACCTTTGTACTCTCATCATCCGACACAAGCTGCGCAGCTTGTTCAAAACGGATGCTATCGGTTAAAATCTTATTTCTAAGGTCCTCTAAAATCTTTGCGGCTTTTTCGAAATCATCCTCATTTGGTTTTGGAGTCATAATGATATGTCTCGTTTGGTACTCGTTACCTCTCTTCTCAAGGAGTTGAATCAAATGAAAACCGAATGAGGATTCGACAGGCATTGAAATTTCTCCTGGTTTTAAGGCTAGTGCACCTGCCTCATAGGCTGGGTCCATAGTACCTCTTGATGCAAATCCTAAATTTCCTCCATCTTTAGCAGAAGGGCCTTCAGAATTAAAAGTGGCTAGGAGTTCAAAATTCTCTCCATTGATAGCACGCTCACGAATGGCAATAAGTTCTTTTCTAATACGCTCTTTTTCTGGTTCACTAACGTCAGGTTCTTTTACAATAACACCAATTTCAAATTCCATTGGATAAAGAGGAAGGCTATCTTGAGGGAATCGATTAAAGAATTTCCGAACCTCTTTGGGTGTCACAGTAATGTCGGATAGGATGTTATTTTCTTGTTGCTCAACTCTTATTTGCTCCTCAATAGAAGGTTTCAGTTCGTTCATAATTTGATCCAATGACTTACCATAGGCTTTTTCAATAGCCTCTTCAGATCCGAAACGCTGAATAATTTGTTGGCTTCTGCTTCTTAATTCGAAGTCGATTCTGTTGTTTTCGACAACTACTGAATCTATTTCGGACATGATGAGCATTACCTTGCTTTCTACAAAGCTCTGGAGCAACACACATTTGGCATCTCCTTGAAAGCTTTGGGCTTGAGGACTTGTAAGAAATGATATATATGCCGATTCTAACTCACTTTTGAGTATGATTTTGTCATCAACCTTTGCGATGATCTTGTCAACCACCTGCCCCTCTTGAGCAAAAGAAGCAACAGGCATTAAAATGGCTAGAACCAAAATTGCCCTAATAATATATTTTGTAGTCTTCATTTTCCTTTGCACGTCCATAAATATCATTCTCTAAACTCTTCGCTAACGCTACCTTCCTCTTGTTGAGAATTATTTTTCTAATCTCTTCTTGCACAAACTCTAACGGTGAAGCCTCCTCTGAAATTTTGTACTCCTGAATATTAAGAAGGTAAAGATAGACAGAATCCACTTCTTCCACATACCTGTTACGCCTTAGAAATTGCACTTTATTAGAAATTGTAGATAATGGTGAGTTTTTTATAATGTCATCAAACTTAATCCATGTAGAATCTTCTAGTGAATAGTTGTCTGCGAATTGAAAAGCATAAGATTTAAGCGACTCCATATCTTGAGGTCGACTTGATTTTATCCAGCGTCTTGCATCATTCTTCTTTGGAGCATCATTTGAAATTTTCAGATAGCGGCCTCTAAAAATGTTTTGCTTTAACGCGAAATTCACCTGGTTTTCTTCATAATAATCTCGAATTTCTTGGAAGGCTACTGAGGTGTCCAAGGATTGTTGCACCATTAGCTTTTGGTACTCATAGGAGAGTAACGTAAACCTGTAATCAGCTACTTTTCGTTCTATTTCAGACTGGTTAATCTTAATGTTATTATTGGCTTCTTGCACGAGAAGTTCCTTTTTTATCCAGTTTCTAACGAATTGCTCTACAATTAACGCACTGTCTTCCCTTGAGGTCTGGGCAGAAATTATATTGGAGATATCGGTGGCAAATAAGAATGAGTTTCCTACGCTAGCCACCAGCTCTTTACTTGCATTGGCACTCATTTGGTCAGAGGATGCCAAGTAATCGCATGACGATAGGCTGAGTAATATGGGCAGTATGGAAAGGTAACTTAGTTTCAATTTTTAGTGATTTCCTCAAGCGTCTCATTGTAAATATGAATGCTCCTTTTGGCCCTTAGATCTTTAATCCATTCCTGCTCTAAAAAGTCCTGATAATCAGAGAGTACTTGACCCTTTATCTCCTCATAATAGAAGTACCCCTCAGGTATGATGTCTTCTATAAAATAGTACTCTGAAGTATTATCATTCAGAATCCAACTTCCTGATTTTAATTCTGTTGGCTCAAACTTAGATATTTCAGAAAGCTTAACAGTTCTTTTTACAATTTTTAACAGCCCTTGCTCTTGGTCCGTGAGGTTCTTCTCAATGAATTCATTTAGCGAGCTGTCGCTTTTTGGTGTATTGATGAGCTTCTTAAGCATGGCTTGGTCTCTACTAGAGATAACTTTTACAGTAGCCCTCCTATCAGATTTATACTGCTCAAGATGTCCTTGGTAATACTGCACTGCACCCACTGAGTCCTTAATCGCTTTGTTCCAGACCGCTTGTTGCATAATTTCAAAAAGAAGGAGTCCATCCTCATATTCTTTCCTCAAAAAACCATACTCAGGGTATTTATATGAGGCTATTGAATCCTCATATGCAATAATACTTTCTCGTTCGAACTCTATGTAGAGCGAGCTGATGATACTGCTATTTAAAGCGATGTTTTGTGACGGAAGCGTTTTGACAAAGTCAATGACTAGGAAACGCTTTTCTCCTATTTGGAATAAGGATGATGACAAAACCTCTGGGCTCATTTGACGCTCACTGATGGCATTTAAATAAGCGGTAAGTGAGGCTTGGTCTTGGCGAAAGCCGTTTTCTATTTTGAGCTTTTTAATCAGCTGATCATTGTTCAATACATTTCTGCCTGAACGCTTAAGTTGTTGTTCAATTTCGGCTCTACTTTCGGCTAAAGGTCTAATAGGTTCTTCATCATCTAATTTGACAATATGCCATCCGAATTTTGTCTGTCTTGGAACAGAGAAATCATTCACTTCTTTAAGCGCATATGCGATGTCTAAAAAGTCATCAGGTAGTTGTTTGATTCTAGCCCAAGGCAGCTGACCTCCATTCATTTTAGTTCTACCATCATCTGAATATTTCCGAGCCATGGTATTCCAATCAGCTCCGTTTTTAAGAGAATCATATACAGCTTGAGCCTGCTTATATGCGGCGTCGAGACTCCTCCCTTGATTGCTGAAAAAAACATGTGCCGTTTTTAGCTTTCCTCTGGAGGGACGGATTCGGTTAATGAAGAGAATGTGATAACCGAACTGGGTTTTTGTGATTTCTGAAACCTGATTAACCTTCGTTTGATATGCAGCGTTTTCAAATGGGCCAACCATGTCCATGGCACTGAACCATCCGAGACTCCCTCCGTTTGGTGCGGAACCATCTTGGGAATATCTCTTGGCTAGGGCCTCGAAATTTTCTTTTGAATCGATAGTATTCCGAAGACTGTCAAGAAAATTATATGCCTTTAAGGTGTCTTGAGGAGATGCATTTGGTTCGACTTTTATCAGTAAGTGCGATGCATCAATTTCTATTAACATTCTCCTATGAGTCTCTAGAATAAGCTTTTCTTCAGCTTCGGGGTTCTGTAAATAGGGTTTTCTGATTTGGTTGAGGTAGCCTTGTAATTCTACCCTAAAGTTTTCGATTGTATCATAGCCTAGTGCTTTAGCCTCTAATACCTTTAGTTTGAAATTTATATAGTTGTCAAGGTAGGCTTTGAGGGAATCGATTTGAAGGTTTTCCGTTTCGCTGCGATTTTTTTTGAAGGCATATAGAAATTCTGATGCGGTAATCAGCTGGTTGTCAATTTTAGCAATTGTCAAGCCTTCTGACTGAAAGCCAAGGATGTGGAATGCTGATATTAATCCAATCAGTAACGTCAAAATACCTTTCATAGATGATATTAATTAGTGAAATCGACCTTTTTGTAAAGTATAAGGGTGTTTTTTGAAGGGGTAGATTTGAATTGAATATCATCCATTATTTTCTTGACGAGCATAATTCCGATGCCACCTTTATTTTTGTTCTTGACCAAATCTTCAATATCTGGTGCTTGGTAACTCACAATATCAAAAGCGTTGCCTTGGTCAATAATTTCAAACCAGACGCCCTTATTTTTGAGACTAATCGCAAGCTTCACTTCGCTTACATCGTCTGTGGGATGTCCGTGGATGATAATATTTGCGCAGACCTCATCTACTGCTAAAACCATCATATTAATCTCTATGTCAGAGACATTATGATCCTTCAATACGTCAGTTACGAACTTACGCATCAAGCGGAGCTTGTTCTTACTACTCGGTATGTCGAAACTATACTTCACGGAATGATGCGATTGCTGCTTCTTTATTTTCTTTAATGGTTAAAAGTTGGTCTAAGCCTAGAATCCCAAAGACCTTTAAGACCTTTTCGGATAATCCAAATAGGATAAAGTCGATGGATTTTTCAGATATCTCTTCAATGTAGGACATAAAAACACCCAGCCCTGCCGAAGAAATGTAGTTGAGATTGGTGCAATCAATAAGTATGCGCTGATGACCCTCTTCCATTGCCTCTTTAATCGCTTTATCCAGATGGATGGAAGAACTTGCATCAGCTTCCCCATTTACGAGGATATTAAGGTAATTGTTCTCTGTTTCTTTCTTTATTTCAATCATAGTCTACTATGTTTTACGGCTATTAATTAAACTTGATCACCAGCATTGTATAATCATCGTCAAGATCTTTTCCTCCACAAAACTCATATAGCTTACTGATGAACACTTTTTGAATCATCATGGGGTCATAATGTGCGTTTTGCTGTAATAGGATTTTCATGCGGTCATAACCAAACTCATCGTGGGCAGCATTCGAAGCTTCTGAAATTCCATCTGTGTATAAGACAAGAATGTCATCTTTAGCAAAGCTCATTTTATTTACTTGAATGAAGTTCTTATAAGTGGAATTTCTAATGATACCAAGTCCTAAGCCCTTATCTTGATAATACTCAGCGAGTTGTTTCTTTTTATTGTAGAAAAGGGTTGGGCAATGTCCAGCACGCGAGAACTCGAGGGTCTTTGATTCGGTATCAATAATGAAGTAAGTCAGGGTGATGAAAGACGTTCGCTCCAAACATTTACTCAATGCGGTATTAGCATAGGTTAAGAATTCCTCTGCTGATAAGTCTAATTGTACCAAACTTTGAAATATTCCCTTCATCTGCGACATGTGGAAAGCGGCAGAAGTACCTTTTCCAGAAACATCACCAACAACAATGGCGAACCGATGTTCGCTGAGCTGGAAAGTGTCGTAATAGTCACCTCCAACTTCGGCAGCAGCTTCAGTAAAGGCATGAATTGAAAATGATGAATTATGATCTAATACTTTTGGTAATAGCGCTCGCTGTACGCTTTTAGCAATGTTAAGTTCTTCCTTATAACGCTCGTTGAGTAGTGCTTCACCCATTAGCCTAAAGTTCTCAACGGAAACACTCGCTTGACCAGCAAAAGTGTTGATGATACTGATCATCTCCTTATTGAAATTGTCAGAGACTTCATTCAAGAGATACATAAATCCTTTTACCTGATTTTGAATTGTCAGCGGAACAATAAAGGCAGATTTATAATTAGACTTCTTCAGACCAACCAAAACGCGATCCGAGTCTGAATCAGAAGTCATCGGATTTGTGATGACTGACCTATTCTTGCTAGTCATTATATGTTCCTTTACTTGATTGATATTTTCTCGACTGATATGTTTCGATAAAGTCTTGGTTTTATCCTTATCGAGGTTTACTTCTATCCAGCCGGCATCGGCATATACTGCATTCATTGATGAATTTAATAAAACGTCAAATATTTGATCTTCATTTTCACCTTGCTGAATGGACTGACTTAAGCGTTGAAAGTTAATGGCTTCTTCCATTTTCTTTTCAAAAACCGATGACGTTGGTAGGTTGAAAAGGATAACCAATAATGAGAAAATACTGTAAAAAAGAAGGAAGGTAAAGACTACAATGATGAACAGATCATCAATGGCATTGAAGTTTGTAATTGCTTCTTCAGGAGCAACGTATAGATAAGTGAAGAAGTAGAAGATGTATATAGTGATTAAAACAATGATAAGAACGCTCTTCCATTTCTGCTTGAAATTTAAATAAGCCACCCATTTGAGGTTGGCGGAAAGGATGATTGCCATAATGGCCATCACTGCAAAAAGGATTTCAAAAATCAGGTGTTCCTGCAGTGTCAAACCCGTAAGGTTAAAGAAGATAGACGCCACCAGCGCTATTTCGAATGCATTCCAATAGGCTACTAGTTTTCTCGATTTTTGATATAGAATCAGCTTTTTCCAAACGGTTAAAGTGGAAATCAAAAAGACGGAGATTAAGGCTACGTTGACGCTTTTCAGAAAAGTTTCTAAGTACTCATTTTCTGCAAGCATTGTGCCTGCAATGGAGTCGTAGAATAGCCTAATCGATAAGGAAATTACCGTGGTGACTAAACCTGTGGCAAATACCTTCCACAGTAAGTCAACAAAATTACCGCTTTCTATAGATTGAATTTTAAACCTAAAGTAAACTAGAATGAATACATAAAATAGATCTTCAAGGAGAACAGGTAAATACCTAGAGATCTCTAAGTCTACACCACTATTAACCGATAATACCTCCAATACACGAATAGACGTAGCAATCAGCCATATAATTATGGCCATTGTAACGCTTGAGCGTATGTAGAATTTCGGTGTAAACTGGGTTTTCAAGACTATAAATTCATCCCAAACTACAAAATAAGGTATTGGATGATGCTATGAAACGAAGAGTTTCATAATCTCATTGTTAAGAAAGCTTTATTCCAAGCTCTTTCAACTGATCATCGGCTACTGGCGAAGGTGAATCAATCATAACATCACGCCCTGAAGTGTTCTTCGGGAAGGCGATGTAATCTCTGATTGTTTCTGTTCCACCAAACATGGCGCATAGCCTATCGAATCCGAAAGCAATTCCACCGTGTGGAGGAGCGCCATACTCGAAGGCATCCATTAAGAAGCCGAACTGAGCCTTTGCTTCTTCATCGGTGAAGCCCAAGTGTTGGAACATTGTCTTTTGCATACCGCGATCGTGAATTCTAATTGACCCACCACCAATCTCAACACCATTAATGACTAAGTCATAAGCATTTGCTCGAACTTCACCAGGGGCTGTGTCAAGCTTCGCCATATCTTCTTTGAGAGGAGAAGTGAACGGATGGTGCATGGCATGAAAACGTTTAGTTTCTTCATCCCAATCTAGTAGAGGGAAATCTACTATCCATAGTGGCTTGTACACGTTATTTTTTCTAAGGCCTAGCTCATTACCAAGGTGCAAACGCAATTCGTTCATTTGCTTTCTGACACTATTTGTATCACCTGATAAGACAAGGATCAAATCTCCTGCTTCTGCTTTTGCAGCTTCAGCCCAGGCTTTTAAATCTTCTTGGCTGTAGAATTTGTCTACCGAAGATTTGAAAGAGCCATCCGCATTACACTTTACGTAAACAAGTCCTTTGGCACCGATTTGTGGTCTTCTGACAAAATCAGTCAGTGCGTCTAATTGTTTTCGAGTGTATTCGGCACAATCCTTTGCACAAATTCCAACAACAAGTTCGGCTTGATCGAACACGTTGAAACCTTTGTTTTGGCTAACACTGTTCAAGTTGATGAACTCCATCCCAAACCTAATGTCTGGCTTATCGCTGCCATACTTTTCCATGGCATCAGCATAAGTCATATGTGGGAACTCACCAAGTTCAACTCCCTTGATTGACTTAAATAAGTGTTGTGTCATCCCTTCGAATACTCCGAGCACATCGTCTCGTGTAACGAAAGACATTTCGCAGTCTATTTGAGTAAACTCTGGCTGGCGGTCTGCTCTAAGGTCTTCATCTCTAAAGCATTTTACGATTTGAAAGTATCTGTCAAAACCAGATACCATTAATAACTGCTTAAAGGTTTGAGGGGATTGTGGTAAGGCATAAAATTCACCCTGATTAATTCTAGAAGGAACGACAAAGTCTCTTGCACCTTCTGGCGTAGATTTAATTAAAACGGGTGTTTCTACTTCTAGGAAATCAAGTTCGGCTAAGTAGTTTCTTACTGCTATTGCAAGCTTACTTCTTAAGGCAAGTTTTTCTCGAACCTCGTTTCTTCTTAAATCAAGATAACGATATTTCAATCTAAGGTCTTCACCTCCATCGGTATCATCTTCTATAATGAAAGGTGGGGTTTTTGAGGCATTAAGGACATTAAGTTCGGTAATGTCTAATTCAATTTCACCTGTAGGTATTTTATCATTCTTTGCGTAACGTTTTACTACCGTACCCTTTATTTGAATAACAAACTCTCGCCCCAGTTTTCTTGCTTGCTCAACTACCTCAGGATTACTCTTTCCTTCCTCAAAGGTGAGTTGAGTGATACCGTAGCGATCGCGTAAATCAATCCACATGAGACCGCCTTTATCTCTAATGCGCTGTACCCAACCAGAAAGGGTTACCTCTTTTCCTACATGTTCAATTCTAAGCTCTCCGCAAGTATGTGATCTCAACATCTCAACCCCCTTTTAAAAATGAGTGGCAAATTTAGTAATTGTTTTAGCAATTGGGTTTAATATTACAATGAAAACCCGCTTGAAAATGGAGCTCAGTATCCACAAGGATGAATATTTTATGGAACAAGCCTTAAAACAGGCTGAACTTGCTTTTGAAGCGGGTGAAGTTCCTGTTGGTGCTGTTATGGTGGCTGAAAAGCGGATCATTGCAAGGGCGCACAATCAAACAGAGCAATTGACAGATGTGACTGCACATGCTGAAATGTTAGCAATGACTTCGGCTTTTAACGCTCTGGGGTCCAAATATCTAAATGAGTGCACATTATACGTTACATTAGAGCCATGCGTGATGTGTGCAGGAGCTTTGTATTGGGCGCAACTAGGCAAGTTGGTCTATGGAGCTAGTGACCTGAAGCGAGGTTTTAGCTTAAATGAGAAAAATCTTTTGCACCCAAGAACAGAAATGACTTTAGGTTTGTTAAAAGAAAGTAGTGAGAAGCTGATGAAGGAGTTTTTTGCTAAACTTAGATAGAATTACAATTTTTGTATAAATATTAAACCAATTCAATTATGGCATTCGAATTACCAGAACTTCCTTACGCACACGATGCGTTGGAACCACATATAGACACACGAACTATGGAAATCCATCATAGTAAGCACCATGCGGGTTATACGAATAACTTAAATAACGCTATTGCTGGAACAGAAATGGAAGGCAAGAGTATCGAGGATCTTTTAGAAAATCATACAGACCATGTGGCTGTTAGAAATAACGGTGGTGGTTTTTATAATCACAACCTCTATTGGTCGATCATGTCACCAAACGGTGGTGGAGAGCCGACAGGTGATTTAGCAAATGCAATTAATAGTGCTTTCGGTTCTTTCGAAGCATTCAAAGATGCTTTTGCAAAAACAGCGGCAACTCGCTTTGGTTCAGGATGGGCATGGTTATGTGTTCATGCAGGAGGAAAAGTAGAAGTGTGTTCTACTGCTAATCAAGACAATTCATTGATGCCAAACATTGGCTGTGGTGGAACTCCAATCTTAGGTATAGATGTTTGGGAGCATGCCTACTACTTAAACTATCAGAACAGAAGACCTGATTATATCAATGCGTTCTTTAACGTGATCAATTGGGAGGAAGTAAGCAGGAGATACGCTGCTGGGAAATAATATTCCCTAAGACAATAAAAGAAGGCCACAACGATTATCGTTGTGGCCTTCTTCATTATCTGCGTATATACTAAGAGGCTTTTTCCATCATTTCAGCAATCTCTTCAGGTGTCCTGCTTTTTGAAAGACTCTCGCCATGCTGACTAATATCAAGCCCAACCTCTTCAGAAATTTCATTAACTCTCATCGGAATGATAAAGTTGGTGACTTTGAATAGGAGGTATGATGCCCCGAAGGTGAATCCACCTACTAAGAAAATCGCTGCCATATGCCTTAAGAATGTGGTCGGGTCTCCGTAGATCAGGCCAACGTCTTTGGCGAATACACCTGTTAGGATCATCCCAGTAATTCCGCCAACACCATGACACGGAAAGACATCTAACGTATCATCAATGCCAGTTTTATTTTTATAATAGACCACAATATTAGAGACAATAGCGCCTGCTACACCAATGAAAACACTCTGTCCGATCGTTACAAAACCTGCGGCCGGAGTAATGGCAACCAAACCGACAACGGCACCAATCGATGCGCCTAGTCCTGAAATTTTTCTACCCATCAAAGCATCATAGAATACCCAAGCTAACATTGCAGCTGCTGAGGCTACAGTAGTAGTAGCAAAAGCCATGGCCGCGTCTCCATTAGCACCTAAGGCAGATCCAGCGTTAAAGCCAAACCACCCGAACCACAGCAGTCCAGTACCTAGTAAAACAAAAGGCACGTTAGCAGGTTTGTGGGCTGCTCCATGGTTTTTTCTTTTCCCTAGGATTATGGCTGCCGCTATCGCGGCAAAGCCTGCTGACATGTGAACAACAGTACCGCCTGCAAAGTCTAATACCCCCCATTTCCTTAAAAACCCATCAGGATGCCAGGTCATGTGAGCTAGGGGGCTATAAACGACTATACTGAAAAGGATAATGAAAAGAATGAAACTTGAAAACCGAACACGTTCAGCGAAACTACCTGTGATGAGAGCAGGAGTGATAATTGCGAACTTCATTTGAAATAAAGCGAAGAGTACAAAAGGAATAGTTGGTGCTAGGTCTGCTTGAGTGGCACCACCAACTCCTTTGAATAAGGCAAAAGTTCTAGGGTCTCCTATAAAGCCGCCAATCGAATCTCCAAAGGCTAGACTGAATCCGCCAACTACCCATACAAGTGTGATTACACCCATGCAGATAAAGCTTTGAAGCATCGTAGAAATGACATTCTTACGGCTGACCATTCCACCATAAAAGAAGGAAAGACCAGGGGTCATAAGCAGGACTAGTGCTGTTGCAGCTAACATCCAAGCGGTATCGGCACCACTAATATTGGGATCAGCTAAAAACTCCTCGCTAGAAGGCATGTCTAGGAGGCTGAGTAGGGCTACAATGATTAATAGTGCAAACCCTGGAATCCATTGTTTTCTCATTTTATGTAATTCTATTTGAATCAGGTTAAAAAAGTAGTCTGAAAACTGATTGGTTACGTAAAATAGAGAATTATCATATTAGAAATCACTCTTGTGAAATCTAATTCTATGAAATCGATTGAAATGTGGCTAAGGCACAAGCTGATTGGTGACTAACTTTCTCTAGATTCTATTTTTGATAATGCTGGCTTGTTCCTCATTTTGTTTTTAAAAGCTCCTTTAATTCATTTAGTTCATCACGCATTTTGGCAGCCTCCATAAAGTCTAGTTCTCTTGCTGCCTTCTCCATTGATTTTTGTGTTTTCGTGATCATTTTCCCCAATGCTTTTTTGTCCATATAGGCGACTACTGGATCAGCAGCTATGGAGTGTTCTTCACTTTCAACATAGTAAGACTTATGACCCTTTTTAGAATCTGCGATACCTGTTTGCCCCATAATGTCCTCTTTGGATTTCTTAATGGTGGTTGGCGTGATACCATGGGCTTCGTTGTAGGCAATTTGAATACTTCTACGCCTACTCGTTTCATCGATGGCGCGGGTCATAGAATCTGTCGTTACGTCTGCGTACATGATCACTCGGCCGTTCTCATTTCTAGCAGCCCTACCAATGGTCTGAATTAAAGAGCGCTGATTTCTTAAGAAACCTTCCTTATCAGCATCTAGAATAGCAACTAATGAAACTTCAGGTAAATCAAGACCTTCTCTTAATAGGTTTACTCCAACCAGTACATCGAAGATGCCGAGCCTTAACTCTCTAAGAATCTCAACCCGATCCACTGTAGTTACTTCGGAGTGTATATATCTCACTTTTACCCCAGCACGCTCGAGATACTTTGTCAGTTCTTCTGCCATGCGTTTTGTCAGGGTCGTGATTAATACGCGCTCCTCTTTCTTGACGCGAACATCAATTTCTTCCAAGAGGTCATCAATTTGATTCAATGATGGTCTTACCTCGATGATCGGATCTAATAAACCAGTTGGTCGGATAACCTGCTCTACCACGTCACCATCAGTTTTTGTCAATTCATAGTCGGCAGGTGTAGCGCTCACATATATGACTTGATTTGTCATGGCCTCAAATTCATCAAATTTCAAAGGCCTATTATCTAGTGCAGAGGGAAGTCTGAAACCGTACTCTACTAAGTTTTCTTTTCTGGACCTATCACCTCCCCACATCGCACGAACTTGTGGTAGCGTCACATGGCTTTCATCAATAATGAGTAGGTAGTCTTCTGGGAAGTAATCAAGTAAGCAGAAGGGGCGCTGCCCTTTTTCCCTACGATCGAAATATCTTGAGTAGTTCTCAACACCCGAGCAATAGCCCAATTCTCTCATCATTTCAAGATCAAACTCGGTACGTTCTTTTAGGCGTTTAGCCTCCAAAAACCGACGGTCTTCTTCATACTGATCGACTCGTTCTATCAGGTCATCCTGAATCTCAGAGATGGCTTGTTGCAGCACGTCTTTTCCTGTTACGAATAGGTTAGCAGGGAAAATGGTAATAATTTTTTCTTCAGAAATCTTCTTGCCTGTATTCGGGTCTATCATTTGGATAGACTCTATTTCTTCTCCCCAGAAATAGATGCGATAGGCAAAATCGCCATAAGCGATATAGATATCTACTGTATCACCTTTTACTCTGAATGTTCCTCTTTTAAATTCAGCTTCAGTACGGCTATACAGGATGTCAACTAGTGCGAAAAGCAACTGGTTTCTTGGAACGGTATCTCCCACCTCAAGTCGTACTACGTTTTTTCCAAATTCGTCGGGGTTTCCAATACCATAAATACAAGAAACAGAGGCTATGACAATGACATCACGCCTTCCTGTAAGCAGCGCAGATGTAGCACTTAATCTCAGCTTTTCGATCTCTTCGTTGATGGATAAGTCTTTTTCTATATAGAGGTTGCTATTGGGAATAAAGGCTTCTGGCTGGTAATAATCATAATAGGAGATGAAGTACTCGATCGCATTTTCAGGAAAGAATTGCTTGAATTCCCCATAAAGCTGCGCAGCCAGTGTCTTATTATGGCACAGTACTAGGGCCGGTCTTTGCGTCTCCTGAATCACATTGGCAATACTGAAAGTTTT
>CBFIAY010000007.1:33466-44430 GCA_965660665.1 Roseivirga sp.
ATAGGAAATGGTCTTTGGTCAGTTGATCGTAAGGAAGTTCTGCAAGGCTATCCTCATCTGGGCTCATACCTAGCGGAGTTGTATTTATAATAAGGGATGTAGTGGCAAGATAGCTTGGTGATGAATTTACCTTTTCATAGGAAAGCTGTTCTTTCTTCGGATTACGGGAAACGTAGCGGTATTCAATCCCTAGGTCCTCCAATACTGCTTTTACTGCTTTTGATGCCCCACCTGTACCTAGAATTAAAGCTTTTTTTGGCATTGGATTAGCCCCAATAAACTTGACGAGTGAATCTTTGAATCCGTAATAGTCAGTGTTGTATCCAGTCAGTTTGCCCTCCTGGATTTTGATCGTGTTTACTGCACCAATGACTTTAGCTTTTGGGTCGAGTGCATCTAAGAGCGCTATGACTTGTTCTTTGTAGGGGATGGTTACATTGAGTCCTACTAGATCGGGATTCGATGCGATAAGGTTGGGTAAATCATTGATGGATTGAAGTGGGTAAAGTTCGTATTCAGCATCTTTAATGCCTTCCTTTTCAAATTTATTTGTAAAGTACTTTTTTGATAAGGAGTGACTTATGGGATATCCGATGAGTCCGAACTTTCTCATGTTAGTCCCTTTTTAACCAAACAGATAAGCGATCAATAAACAAAACGATTAAAAAACCGCCAGCAGCAAATCCGATGGCTTCAAGGAAGTGAGGTTCCATGCCTGCCTTGGCTAGATATTCATTCGGCAGGATGTTTACTTCGTAAAGGGGTTTGACTTCACCATGGCGATCTAGGTAAGTTTCGATAGTTTCCTTCCATGGCCAAACCTTGTTGAGTGCTCCGATCATAAAGCCACTCAAAACACCAACAGTAACGTTATGGTACTTTTTAAACAACCAACTAATCACTCGTGCGAAACTTAAAATTCCTACGGCACAGCCTGCTGCGAAAATAAGTAAATCAACGATTCTTCGCTCATTTAGCGCATTCATCATGTATTCGTATTTGCCAAAAAGTAATACAATAAAAGATCCTGAAATACCGGGTAGAATCATAGCACAAATAGCAATTGCACCTACGATAAAAAGAAACCAGGGCTCATCAGGTGTTTCGGCAGGTACAGCAGCTGTGATAAAATAGGCAACAGCCACGCCAACTATGATGGCTATGAAAACACTCACATTCCATTGCTTAATCTCTCTCAGTACCATTAATGCTGAAATGACTATAAGGCCAAAAAAGAAGGACCAGAGTTGAATAGGGTGGGTGTCTAGTAAGTAGGTAATAACCTTTGATAGTGAAAGAAAGCTTGTTGCAATTCCCGCAATCAATACGATTAGAAAGTTGCCATTTACATATTCCCAAAGGGCTTTAATCTGAAACTTCTTCAGATAATTGAGCGCCTCTAAATCAACACTTTTGATTGAGTTGAGCAGGGTTTCGTAAATGCCAGTAATAAAGGCGATGGTCCCGCCAGATACACCAGGTACTACGTCTGCACTGCCCATAGCTACTCCTTTGAGGAATAGCAATAAGTTGTTGACTATACGGTTCATTATTATCCTTTCTGATCGAGGAAATGACTGAATGTATCACCTCTTAGTCCTAAGCGGATAGTTTCTAAGGGAATCATATCGTTCGGAGCAATATTTCCAAGGTTTACATTGGCACCCATAAGCTTAATGAAAAAGACTTGTTGAGACTTCTGAGGTGCTTCCCAAATGATCTTCTCAAATGGAATTTGAGTCAATATTTCTTGCACTAAACCAGAACGAACTTCCCCAGAAGACCGGAAAAGGCCAACGTTACCACTTTCTCGTGCTTCGCCAATCACTTTCCATGCACCGGCATCAAGCTCTTTTTGCATGAGTTCGATCCATTTGTAGGGAGGGATAATCTTTTCCTCATCTTTTGACCCAACTTCTGACAGAACGGTTACCTGGCCTTTCAATTCTTTAATGTATTCGCATTTCTCATCGTGATCCATGTCTAAAGAGCCATCGGATACTTCAGCAAATGGTACTTGATATTTGTCTAGTAGTTTACGGTAGTCGTCAAACTGATTTCTAGCGATAAATGCCTCAAAAAGTGTTCCTCCGAAATAGAAGGGGATACCTGCCTGACGATAAATTTCAAGTTTTTCATCAAGATTTGGGGTCACATACGAGGTGGCCCATCCTAACTTTACAATATCAACGTATTCACTAGCAACGCTCATGAAGTCTTCTGCTTCTCTAACGCTTAGGCCCTTATCCATGGCCATGGTGAATCCTTTTTCTCTAGGCTTTTGTGTCCTTTCGGGCACATCTTTCAAAAAGTAGTGCATCTATTTTTTTTCTCTGTACTGGTCTATAATCTTATAAAGTGCTTTTTGGGTTTCCAGTTTAGGAAAGAACTCAAAGAGCACCTGGTGATTTTCGAAGTTCAAAATTAACGCATTTTCTAGATAAGTAAATGCTTCCTTGTATAGACCTGCGCTGATTTGGTAAACTACCATGCGATAAAGAAGGTCAGAATCATCAGGAGTTTCTTCTAAGGCCCTTTCCATCAGTTCAATAGATTTATCATGTTCGCCTTGATCGTGGTATATAAATGACCAGTCTAGCCAGATGTCTGAATTATTAGGTTCCAGTATTGCAGCTTCTTGATAGGCCTCTGCTGCAGATACAATATTGCCAATGTGAAACTCTGCATCTGCTACAGCCATCCAATAGTTAGCATTTTCTGGGTCTAGCTTTAATGCTTTATTGAGGAAGTGAATGGCTTCATGATACTTGTCTTGTGCCGCTAAGCAACAACCGATGCCATACCACGCATCTTCATAAAATTGATCAAGTTTCGATGCTTTGCGATAATATTTAATGCCATATTCAAGAGCTCCTTGTTTTTCATAGGCTGCTCCAATGCAGCAATAGACTTCCGAAGAAGGACCTTCATTAGATAAGGTGTTCTTATAGGCTTCTAGTGCATCTTTGTATTGCTCTAGGTTCATATATGAATTACCTAGGTTGAACCATGCGGACGCAAAAGTATCATCAATCACTAAAGCGTAGTCATACGCTTTGACAGCATCTTCAAACCTCTCCAACTTGTTAAATACTATTCCTAGATTATACCATGCATAGGCAGAATATGGATCTCGGTCTATAAAAGCTTGATAGTAGGAGACGCTATCTTCTAACTTTCCGGTCACATCAAGGCAGTATGCTAATTCATACAGTGCACTTTCATGATTAAGATTTGTCTCGATTGCTTGCTTGTAATAATCGATTGCCTCTGTGTATTTACCATTGGTCTGATAAGTTAGTCCAATATTGTACAGGACTTCGGACTTGTCTTCAGCAATATCAAGGGTGCTGAGTAGCACTTCGATGGCTTTGTCAAATTCACCTATAATAGACAGTATATTGCCCTTAACTGTCAGTAGCTCGGCATCATTTGGGTGGAGGTTTTCAGCGCTTTCGATGACTTTTAAAGCTTCATCGAATTGCTCCTTGCCCAAGTAACATTGTGCCGCCAGCATACTTACTTCCATGCTAAATGGGTATTGCTCGAGGGCTAAATTTGAGGCCTTCAGTCCTTTGCCATATTTCAGGCGGTCTAAATAGTACTGAATAATGGTTTCATATTCAGTGACGTCAAAAAAGTTAAATGATTGATTTTTGAGTTGCTCTTCAAATCTATTGACCAGCCCACGTTCCTCTTCTCTACTCGGATAATCTTCCTGCATTGATGTCAATTGGTTTATTTAAACTACTCAAAACCTATTTCGAAAACCACTTAAGCCAAGGATATTATTGTAAAATCAGGTTTTCAATTATTTACTTCCTTGAAAAAGAGTCAGTTACTTGCCTTTAGAGTAAGTACTTCTTTTTAAGCTCATTTACTGACCATTCGATACTTTCATCAAATGGTCTAAAGTCAATATTCAATGCTTGTTTAATCTTATCGTTCTGAAAGTGAAATTTTGAAGTAGAAAGTATGGCTGTATCCTTAGTGATCATGGCCTCTTTCCCCGTTATTCTTGATCGAATAAATTCAGCAGTAACTGCAATTTTTAGCATCCAAGGCTTTACTACTTTTTGAGGAGGCTTCTTACCGAATGCTTCGGCAATTTGCCCGAAAAAATCTTTGTAACTGAGCGTTCCAGCACTAAGAATAAACCTTTCGTTTTTGATATCAGACTCCATAAGTTTTATGACAACATTTGAAACGTCTCTTACATCAACATAATTGACTGTTCCTTCCGGATGAAAAGTCTTTTCGTCATAGGCGTATTTAAAAACAGAGGTACTGCCACCTTGCCCCCAGAGGCCAGGTCCTAAAATAACGGATGGATTAACAATTTTTACTTCTAATCCTTCTTGCGCTCCTCGCCAAACCTCTAGCTCTTGAAGGTATTTTGATCTGGCATAAATAGAGTCAAACTTAGTTCCTTCCCAACGGTCGGCTTCACTTAGTTTTATTTGTTCTGCCTTGCGTCCGATTGCTGCTACTGAACTGACGTGTAGAAATTTCTTTACGCCAAGCTTCAGGCATGTGTTCACAAGGTCGGCTGTGCCCAACACATTCGTCTTAAACATTTTCTTTTCCCAGCGCGTGTCAAAAGAAATGATTGCTGCCGCGTGAATTACCGCTTCTACCTCCTTGAGGGATTCCTCTAAGAATTCAGTGTCATTCATGTCACCAACTACCCATTCGATGTCTTGTTCTGTGTCCTCAAGCAATGTCATCTTGCTCGAGTTTCGTTTTACTGCTCGAATTTCATGTCCATTTTCCAAGAGTTGTCGACAAACAAAACTTCCAACAAGGCCTGTGGCGCCAGTAATAAAAACTTTCATTTATAGTGAGTTATTAAGTAAGTCTAACTGCAATAGTTTATTCCAGTATTTGGATGCTCTAGCCTCTTTGAGTAAATCGATGTGTCCTAAATAATGGCAGTCTGAACCTACTAAGCGAGGCACTTTCATGTCAATCAATTTCTCAGCAAATTTTTTAACAGGTTTCGAATAGCATCCTGTTAACGCTATGGCATTCATTTGAAAAATGACTTCTCTGTCCATAAGGTCTTCTAACAGCTTTGTGTTTTCTTGCAGATAAAGATATCGTTCTGGGTGTGCAAAGACCATTTTGTATTCCTTTACTGCTAAGCCAAAACTTGCTTCTAATAACTGGGGTGGAGGGCTGATGAAGGAAGTTTCGACCAGCACATGGTTCTGTCCAAAAGTCATTAGGGGTTCATTTTTTGATAGACGCTCCATAAAACTTTCATCGAGAAAGTATTCTGTCGCTGCTTCTAGCTGAATGTTAATCCCATTTTCTTGAATGGCTTCTCTGACTTTTTTTAAGCCAGCATAGATGATCTCAGAAGTGTTGTCATAAGAGCCCACCATGGTATGTGGCGTGGTAATAACTTTCTTATAGCCCAACGCCTCCATTTCTCTAAGGATTTCAAGGCTTTGTTCTAATGTTTGTACACCATCATCAATCCCTGGGATAAGGTGCGAATGAATATCAGTTGTTATCGGACTGATATCTGGTACTGGTTGCTTTGATTTCTTTAGAAAAGAGAAAAAACTCAAAATATAGGCGCTTGTTTATAAGATGCAAAGGTAGGTAAAACTTGATCTTTATCGGAGACAATGGGGTTTGAAACCTGCCAGTCAATACCAAGTGTTGGATCGTTCCATAAAACGCCCCCTTCCGCCTCCTTATTATAATAATTGGAACACTTATAGTTGAATATACTATCCTCAAGGGCTAAGAATCCATGAGCAAACCCTGCCGGCACAAGAAACATATTGTGTCTAGTGGCCTCAAGTAGCACTGTATGGTGCCTGCCAAAGGTTGGCGAGTCTTTTCGAATGTCAAGGGCTACGTCTAAAACCTTACCGAGAGAAACTCTAACAAGTTTAGCCTGAGCATGAGGCGCTGCTTGATAGTGAAGGCCTCTCAATGTCCCCTTCACTGAGAAGGATTCATTGTCTTGAATAAAATCTTCTTCAATGCCGAGTTCTTGGAAGGTATTTTTCCTAAATGACTCGAAGAAATAACCTCTATCATCCCCAAAAACGTTTGGTTCTATTTCGTAAAGTCCTTCAAACCCTGTCTCAATTATTTTCATTTTGATCGCTTATGATCCCAAAGATTGTGACTTTTTTCAGGAATGTCATAGCCTTTAGTTCAACCTACGGATAATTACGTTGAATTTCTGTTTACTTCTGATTAGTCGTAGCTTTGCATACTACTTTATGGGAGGATACGAAACTAGATCATACGAAAAAGACACTGCCGTTTTGGTGGCACTTATCACTCAGGATCAATCTGAGCAAAAAGTTGTTGAATACCTTGATGAGCTTTCATTTCTAGCCGAGACGCTGGGTTTAGAAGTTTATAAGTCATTTACACAAAGGCTTGAAAGGCCGGATAAGCGAAGCTTTGTTGGTAAGGGTAAGCTGGAAGAAATAAAGACGTATATCAAAGCTGAAGGAGTGAATACGATCATTTTTGATGATGACCTATCACCTTCTCAACTAAGAAACATTGAAAAAGAACTAGAGGTCAAAATCTACGACCGTAGTTTGCTCATACTCGATATCTTCTTACAACGTGCACAAACTGCGCAGGCAAAAACACAAGTGGAGTTAGCGCGCTCTACTTATTTATTGCCACGATTGACGAACATGTGGACTCACCTTGAAAGACAAAGAGGGGGTACAGGCACACGTGGAGGAGCTGGTGAGAAAGAGATTGAAACGGATAGAAGAGCCATTCGAAATACGATTACGGTATTAAAAAAGCGGCTTGAGAAGATCGAAAAACAAAATGCAGTTCAAAGAAAGTCACGACATAATGTAGTGAGAGTGGCTCTTGTTGGCTACACCAACGTAGGTAAGTCTACCATCATGCGCATGCTCACCAAGGCGGACGTGTTGGCCGAGGACAAACTTTTCGCAACAGTAGACTCCACTGTCAGGAAAGTTGTTTACGAGAATATTCCATTTTTACTCTCAGATACGGTTGGCTTTATTCGAAAGCTACCGACCCATTTGATTGAGTCTTTTAAATCGACTTTAGCGGAAGTAGTCGAAGCGGATATTTTGCTGCATATCGTGGATGTTTCACACCCCTACTTCGATGATCAAATGAAGACGGTTGATGAAACCCTTGCGGACATTGGCGTTAAGGATAAACCTACAATTCTGGTTTTCAATAAAATAGATCAATTCAATACGATTGATCCAGATATAGCAGAGGAGATGGAAGAACCACCATTAACGCTAGAAGAGTTAAAGAATACTTATATCGCCAAGGGCGAAAATGACTCGGTATTTATCTCAGCAGTGGAGAAAAAGAATATCGATGAATTCAAGTCAGTTTTGATGAAAAAGGTCAAGAAAAGGCACTTTGTCATCTTTCCTAACTACTTGAAGGATTCTTATTATTAATTATTTTTATTACAACCTGTCAAAGACTTCTGGCCTCGTAGTTCAATGGATAGAATAGAAGTTTCCTAAACTTTAGATGCAAGTTCGATTCTTGCCGAGGTCATTTCTAGCTATATCAAACAGGCGCTAGTCTAGTATAAGATGTTGAACGTTCCGTGTATGGTGTCGTAGCATCCCGCAGGGTGCTATGCACTATACAAATTGTTGTGTGCAGTTTTATCAGTGTTTTAAAGTTTTCAATATGTCGTAATCATCTTTAAACATGTTTACTATATCAGCTGATGGTTTTGTTTCCTTCCAAGTTGATCTGGCAGATGGAAATTATTTCACCTTGGGATCTGGTCAGCTAGGGGCTTTGCCAATCACACTACTTTCGTTTACTGGAGAAACTAAAGCAAATCACGTTGCTTTGAATTGGGTTACCACCAGTGAGAATAATAACAGTCATTTCAGAATAGAGCGATCGATCAATGGGCGTGACTTTGAAACCGTTGGCTTTATGGACGGGGCTGGTACAACCAACCAGACGAACAATTAAGAATTCAAAGATCACTCGCCTATCAAAGGTTTGAGTTTCTACCGCTTGATTGATATTGATTTTTCAGGCAGTTTCGAATATAGCCCAATTATATCAGTGGCAGTGGATAGGGCGCCTGAACTCAAAACAGCGAGTTGGAAGTTCTTCCCAAATCCAACCAATGGTGATGATTTTGAGCTTACGCTTATAGATGCTTCAGTAGACCAAAATGGTACATTCTTATTTCAAATTTTCGATGCTCAGGGCCGTCAATCTTATCAGAGAAGACTGGGTATTCAAGACGGTGTGGATTGGGTCAGGGGAAGGTTAAAGGCTGCCTCTGATGGTATTTATTTACTCATGATCACAACTTCAGCAAAGATGGATCGCTTCAAGGTAATTAAGAAGTAGCTCCCACTTTCCAGTATCAAATAACATCTATTACCATGATTTGAAAGACTAATACAGCATTAGGCGGTATGCCACGTGCTCCGTCTTCACCGTACCCCAAGTAGGAAGGCACAATGATATAACCGTTATCTCCTTTTTCAAAGAAGCCTAGACCTTGGACGAACCCTTCAATAAAATTGTTGTTTGCTAGGTTAACTAGCACAGGCTTCTTTCTACGAAAAGAACTATCAAGCTCCCTCCCATTGAATAGATAAGTAGCATAGTGAAGAGATACATCCGTCCTTCCTTTTAAAGGCTCATATAAGTCTGTCCTTCCTTTCAGCTTCATGTATTTGATACCATTTTGACCATTGATCCATTCAAAACTTTTGAATTGCTCATTTCGAAGTTTTTCAAATCCCTTTTCAGGGTTAATGTCTTCTATCAATTCACCAGTTTCGCTCCAGACTTTCTGCCCGATGTTAATACCCCTATTATTATAGGTTTCTTCTTTTTGTTTTTCACCATTTTTGAACCAGTAGGTATGTTTTCCTACTTTGACGCCATCTTTCGACTTGCCTTGATATTTCTTATTGCCGTTCTCATATCGTTCGGTGACTTTTTGGGCAATTAAATTATTCGACCCAATAATGGTTGTGCCGACTAGGGCTATGCAGAAAAGGAATACTCTCATAAGACCCTTAAATTAACAAGAATCCTTTGTCCAAGGTTTATTACAATGCTTTAATTATTCAAGAATAGGCCTGGTGGACTGACTCGCTTGAATAGTCTAAACAGCATGGTAAATTCATTTATAAACTTTTTATACCTTTACCACCAGTACAAAGGTTCTCAAAGTTTAAAACTTTGAGATTAATAGGGAATCAGGTGTAAATCCTGAACAGTCCCAGCTGCTGTAAACCCATTTTTTATGGTTTGCTGAATTTTGCCACTGCGTTAGCGGGAAGGCTCAGTAAACCGGGAAGTCAGAAGACCTGCCTTTGTTTTTGATCACTATGACGCTTTCTGAGGAAAAGCTATTGGTATGAAAAGACAGAAAACCACCTTTACCCATCGCAGGGCGGATTACACCCTGACATGGCTTCCCTTATTGTTCTTTGCCCTGTTTTTGGGTTGTCAAAGTACGTCTGATAGAAAAATAGATGATGAATTTGACCCGTCAAAGGACTATTTCCTAACAGAAACTTCAATTGATCACGCCATAGGTTTCGACCTAGTCTATCATAATAATTGGAAGGAAGTTCACCTCTTTCGGCATTATAATGACTTTATCGACACGGTGAGTTTTGCCTTGGTACAAAAAGGAACGCCCTTTCCTGATGGCTTTTCTTCTGAGCACATTGTAGAAATCCCCGTACAACGTTTGGCCTCCATGTCAACTACCCATCTTGGGATGTTTGAAAAGTTAGATGCTTTAGATGTACTGAAGGGAATCGAAAGAGCTGAGTATGTATCTAGTGAAAAGGTGAAGAACTTGGTGGCAGAGGGCGCCATCGCTGAACTAGAGCCATCAGGCACTATTAATACTGAGCTAGCTGTTAGCGAAGGCATTGAACTCCTCCTTGGAGTTGGTTTTCCTAATTCACAAAACGACAGTTATCAAGAATTAGAAAATGCAGGAATTCCTGTTCTCCTTAATGCGGATTGGCAAGAAAAAACCCTACTAGGACGAGCCGAATGGATGAAGTTATTGGCCGCCTTACTTAATAAGGAAGCACTAGTGAATGAGCGTTTCGGAGCAATGGAGGCAGAGTTCAATGAGGTGCTTTCTATGGTTCAGCAGAAAGTAGCAAAAGGCCCATCAGCGATTACAGGAATTGCCCAAGGAGATGCTTGGTTTGTAGCAGGAGGAAAAAGCTTCGCTTACTATTTATTGGACTTAGCAAAAGTAGATTACCCCTGGAAGTATAGTGAGAATACAGGTAGCCTGAGGCTCGATTTTGAAACCGTCTATGCCGAAGGTCTAAAAGCTGATTTTTGGATGGTGCCGAGCACGGCCAAGACGCTAGATGAAATTCTTCAGGCCGATAGACGCTATGCTGATTTCAAGTCATTCAAAAACGGAAACATCTATAACATCTACGGCAGATATACCGAAGGTGGAGGTAATGATTACTATGAATCAGCTGTTGTTAACCCTCACATTGTACTAAAGGATAATCTCAAAATTTTTCATCCTGACCTCTTTCCCAATCACAAGTTGGTCTACTATAACCGATTGAAATAGTCAATTGAGCACTTCTCAGACCATATTGAATCACTCAAGCCAAGGCTCGAATAAATGGAGGCTATTAGTCGTACTGATTCTGGCGGTTATCGTTTTGATGCTACTTGACTTAGGCTTAGGTTCAGTGCGTATCCCCATCGCAGATGTGGCTAAGATACTTGTCGGTGGCGCTGTTGACAATGAGGCTTGGCAGGCAATTGTGTTAAAAATAAGATTGCCAAGAACCATCACAGCAGTGTTAGTTGGTGCGGCTTTATCAGTAGGTGGTCTGCAGATGCAAACCCTTTTTAGAAACCCATTGGCAGGTCCTTCGGTATTAGGTATTACTGCAGGAGCAAGTTTGGGAGTAGCTGCTGTTATGTTAGCT
>CBFIAY010000007.1:44561-50131 GCA_965660665.1 Roseivirga sp.
GGATAATGTAGTAATGCTTATCGTTGGCATCATGGTAGCCAACATCACGATAGCCATCGTCAGTATTTGGCAATTCTTCAGCAATCCAGAGCAAATGCAAGAATATATTCTTTGGACCTTCGGCAGCCTAGGAGGTGTCACTACAAGTCAGCTCCAAGTGTTAGGGCTGATTGTTGGTTTGGGTGTTTTGATGACTTTTGCCTTAAGTAAAACACTGAATGCCTTGTTACTAGGGGAGGATTATGCACAAAGCATGGGTTTGAATATTCGTAAATCTCGCTTTGCGATTATTGGTGTCACGAGTATTCTGGCTGGGGCGATCACGGGTTTTTGTGGGCCAATTGGGTTCGTAGGAATCGCAGTGCCTCATTTAACCCGAAGCTTTCTGAATACCTCAGATCATCGAATTCTGATTCCAAGTTGTGTGTTTGTTGGCGCTATCCTGATGTTGGCTTGTGATATCATCTCTCAAGTCCCAGGAAGCAATACTGTTCTCCCAGTGAACGCCATTACTGCCATGATTGGTTCGCCAATTGTGATTTGGATTATTGTCAAACGCAGAAACCTTAAAGCTTCTTTTTAAAATGAAGAGTTCTTAACTACTAATTATTCACTATTCATTGAGTTTATCAAAAACCATATTAACAAGTAAAAATCTCACAGTAGGTTATAAGAACAAAGAGGTCCTAAAAGAACTTGATCTCAATCTTCGGAAAGGAGAACTTACTTGTTTACTCGGTCCAAATGGGTCTGGTAAATCGACCTTAATAAGGTCATTAGCAGGGATTCAGAAACCATTAGCTGGAGAAGTTCAAATCCAAGGTAAATCAATTATTGAGATCAATGCCAAGGAAATGGCAAAGACATTAAGTCTCGTTTTGACCGATCGTATTGCACCAGGTAACCTCACAGTTTATGCTTTAGTGTCATTGGGTCGCTTTCCCTATACCAGTTGGATGGGCGCATTAAATGACTCCGACAAAACCCTAATTCAATGGGCCATGGAGGTGACAGGCTCACTTCAATTTGCCGAGCGACATATCGGAGAACTAAGCGATGGAGAAAGGCAAAAAGTAATGATCGCCCGGGCTTTAGTGCAGGACACTGAAATCATTGTACTCGATGAGCCAACTGCTCATCTAGATTCACCAAATAGAATTGAAATCTTCCATCTACTCCAAGACCTTGCTCAGAAAACGGGTAAAACAATTCTTATCTCAACACATGAAATTGATATGGCGATTGAAAGTTGTGATAATATGTGGTTGGTCATGCCAGATAAAAAAGTGGACATGGGTTTACCCGAAGAATTGATTCTCAGTGGATCATTGGAGAAAGCTTTTGGATCGGAAGCACTCACTTTCGATTACATGAAAGGAAAGTTTAGCAAAAACCTCGAAGGTCATGATTTCATCATTGAGGTCATTGGAGAACCGATCCTAGTTAAATGGACGAAAAACGCCATCAATAGAATTCAACAACACATTAAATCAGATTGTCAGATTGAGGTTTTGGGAACGCCTAAAGATCCAACTTGGAAAGTGTCCGGCACAGACAAAAAATTCAATTCACTAACGCTACTTATTAGCTACTTAAAAACAACATGACAAAAATTGGAATAAGGGGAACAATACTATTGGTATTGTTAAGCATGGTTTTTACTTCCCATGCACAAGAGAAAAAAGACACAACGGACTTAGGAGAATTCGTTGTTACAGGAACACGCTTTAGAACAGCTGTCGAAAAATCTGGGAAGACGATTTATAAGATAACTAGGGCGTTTATTGACAAGTCACCCGGTAAGACTGTGGCAGATTTATTAAATGAAGTCCCTGCCTTACAGACAGACGGTAATTTCGGTGCACCAGGTGCTAACATGGAGTATTATGTGCGAGGGGCACGAAGCAAGTACACCCTTGTCTTGATTGATGGTGTGCCAATGAACGACCCAACAGGCATTAGCCTATTTTATGATTTGAGGTATTTGCCAGTTAAACAAGTAGAATCCATTGAAGTATTGAAAGGTGGTTTAAGTGCACTTTATGGAAGCAATGCTGCGGCTGGTGTGATCAATATTACATTGAGAGAAAACCAAGCTGAAAAAATTCAAGGAAGTATCGATCTGAATGGTGGGTCTTTTGGAGCTTTTGGTATCAACGCCAACTTGAATGGAACCAATAACGATTTTAACTACGGTCTATCTTTCAATAGAATCTCTTACGATGGCTTTTCGGCTGCTGCGCAAAATGATCCAGCAGCTGGTTTTGATGATGATGGCTTTACCAAGACCAATGTGCTATTTAGAGGAGGCTATAAGGCTAATGATCAATTCGATATTGATTTTACCATCGCTTTTGACGACTTCAAAGCCGATATTGATGCCTTCTCATTTACCGATGAGTTGAATGCATTTTCTGACAATCAGCAGTTGAGAGTTGGCGTTAGACCTCAGTTGAAATTCAAGAATGGTAGATCGGTATTGAATGTAAGTTACACTGAAAATGAGCGAGTATTCCAAAGTGCCTTCCCGTCAACCTTTAAAGGAGAGAATCTTCAAATTGATCAGACCAACGAGTTTGAGATTTCAGAGAGTGTAAAAGCGCTTTTTGGGGTTAATGTCCAAAGGTTAAAAGACAATTCTGAGAATCAAGAAGGAGACTTTACAGTTGTCGATCCCTATGCTTCTTTCGTTTTTGAAAGTGATCAGGGCCTGAATTTTCATGTTGGTTTAAGGTTAAATACACATAGTGATTATGAAAATCAATTGATGACCACCGTCAACCCATCTTGGTTAATCGATTTGGGAAATGATATTGAATTGAAGCCATTCTTGTCAATTTCAAATGCATACAATACGCCTTCCCTTTTTCAGATCAACTCGCCTTTCTTCGGTAATATGAACTTGGCACCTGAAAAGACAAATAGCTATGAGTTTGGAACAGCGCTATACACTAAGAGTGGTTTGACTTACAACTTTGCTTTCTTCAGACGCGATGAGGACAATGCAATTGACTTCCTGTCTACTTTTGATAATGTAGGCAACTTTATTGGTGGTAGTTACATCAACTTGGATACCCGCAGAGAGGTACAAGGAATTGAAACGGACGTCACTTGGGCAGTAACTGAAAAAGTCACTTTTACGGCTAATTACTCAAATCTTGCCACAAACAATGACGCTCTGTTTTCAAGAATCCCTAAGGAGAAGTATGGCTTCGGATTGCTATTTACGCCAATTGAAGCATCCTCCATTAACATTCGGTACAACCATACTGGAGAAAGAAGAATATCACCCTTTTCAAGCGATATGCTAGATAGCTATAACTTAGTGGATATTGCCGTAAGGAAGCAATTCCTATCTAGGAAGTTAACTGCCTATGGTTCGGTGAATAACATCTTTGATGAAGAGTTTGTAGGAGTTGTTGGCTTTACAACAATGGGTAGAAACTATACCCTTGGTGTAAGTTTTGATTTTTAAAAAGTAATTGCTCATAAGTCAACGAGCATACTTTTATTGCAACTGCAATGAAGGGGCTGCAACTTTTTCTATTTGGATAAGGTTTTATGGAAGCAAATATTGATACCATGAGAACAAGATTCAATAGTATGATAATCTTGAGCTTCCTACTTCTTTTAGGATGTTCCAATGCCAATAACACCTTTGCTGGAAATGCTACAGAACCACCAAGCCATCACGCTTGGACTAAGATTTTAGCGAAGCATGTTCGACCTAACGGACTAGTGGATTACAAAGGATTTATTTCTGATAAGTCTGAATTGAATGCTTATGCTAATTATTTGAGTGAGCATCCACCTACAGCAGCTTGGAATGACAATGAGAAAATTGCTTATTGGATCAATGCCTATAATGTATTTACGGTTAAACTGATCGTTGATAATTATCCAGTAGAAAGTATTAAAGATCTTAACCCTACAATTACTATCCCTACCGTCCGAAGTGTTTGGACCAAAGAATGGTTTCAAATTGGAGGAGAAGATTTTAGCCTTGATCGCATTGAACATAAAATTTTGAGGAAGGATTTTCAAGAGCCTCGAATTCACTTTGCAGTAAACTGCGCATCTATCTCTTGCCCAGTGTTAAGGGCTGAAGCATATACAGCTGAAAAGCTTGATGCTCAGTTGGATGAACAAGCACGAATCTTTTTAAATGACAGATCAAGAAACAAAATCAGTTCTCAGCAAGTTGAGGTATCGAAAATATTTTCATGGTTTGGAGGAGATTTTAAAGAAGGTCAGTCCCTCATTCAGTTTTTGAACAAATACACAGAAGTTCAGATTGAAGAAAGTGCTAAAATGCGTTATATGGACTATGATTGGAATTTGAATGATGTTAATTAATCAGTAGAGTGTTAATCAACCCCAGAAGCCGTCCCGACTTGTCGAGACGGCTTTTTGTTATCAAATGCTTATACTTGTAGTCTAATTAGGTAGGTCAAAATATAACAATGCAGATTCGAACAAGGCTAATCACGGCCTTATGCTTTTTAGTAGTTCTTTTATCGCTCACAGGAGTAGATAAAGGAGAAAAAGTTAATGAAGAGTTAATAATTGCTGAAGCAACTGCAGACCGATTGTCACTCACCAACGAGATGTCTGATTTACCAGCATTTCAACCCATCGATTCAATGGTAGAGCGGGCTATGCGTAGCCTGCGACTTACTGGAGCTTCTGTTGCTTTGGTCAAGAATGAAAAACTGGTCTATGCCAAAGGATTCGGCTATTCTGATAAAGAAAAGAAGGAAAAAGTAGAACCTTATCACCTCTTCCGAATTGGATCAGTTTCGAAATTAATTACTGCGATTGCTGTTTTAAAACTTGTTGATGATGGCAAAATCGGTCTAGATGATTATGTCTTTGGAGAAGAGGGGATTCTCAATGGTAAACTTTACAGTAATATCTCGAACAAGAATGTTTATCGCATTAAAATCAAACATCTTTTAAATCATACTGCTGGGTGGAGCCTTATTACTTATGGTGACCCAATGTTCATTCCTCACAAGATTCACAAAATGGATGACGTGAGTTATCCAATTGAATTTGATGATGTGATCAAGTTCGTTATTTCAAGGCACCTACCATATAGGCCTGGGACAAGGTTTAATTATTCCAACTTTGGTTACTCGCTTTTGGGGCGGGTAATTGAGGAAGTGACTGGTGATGACTATGAGGATTGGGTGCAAGATGAAATTCTTGAGCCTTATGGGATCAATAAAATGCGTATCGCAGGGAGCTTTGAAAAAGATAGGGTCAAGAATGAAGTAAAATACTATGACTACAGCGTAGATAATGAGCAACTAGCTTTTAACGGCTCAGGTAAGAAAGTCTATAAGCCGTATGGTGCTGATGACATTGAAATGCTTGGACCAGCAGGGGGGTGGTTAGCGACAGGGGTTGATTTAATGAGAGTTCTCGTACTAGTAGATGGTTATTCTAAACGTCATAAAGATATACTAAGTGCAGACCTTATTGACAAGATGGTCAATGGGGTAGGCGGTGTGCAACGCCCGTTAGGCTGGAGAAGTGTAAAAGGGCAGCATTGGTGGAGGACAGGC
>CBFIAY010000007.1:50489-70847 GCA_965660665.1 Roseivirga sp.
AATAATGTTGTTGTCCGCATCGAAGATGTTTACTTCTTCAGCTTCCTCTTCTTCCATTTCCATGTAGATTTCATCTTCCATGGCTAACTCTTCTTCAGCATAGAACTGCTCTATTTCAGCGATGAGTTGTGCTTCCATCGTGGGTAACTCTTTGTTCAAGTTGTTTGACTTCACATTGCTTGCTTGAAATAATGTGACCGCTGCAAGCATGATCGCAATGATGGCACTTAAGTTTCTGACCTTTGGGCTTCTGTTTGTTGAGTTGTTGACTTTCGGGCTATTCATAATTGTAGTTTTTAAAATTCTTTACTGACCTGTCTAACAGTTTGCAATGCCTATGCCACAAATTATAACTAATTGATAAAGAATGACATAAAGACGGGTGTGCATTTTTGAACGGAATAAGTTGTACGATTATCGTACACCTATTGATTAGATATAGTACACTTTTACTCGTAGCGAAGTGCTTTGACTGGATTCTTATTGGCAGCAGTGTACGCTCTATAACCAATTGAGACTACAGCAATCATGATTGTAATGAAAAATGCTGCAATGAATACAAGTGGACTTACCTCTACCCGGTACTCAAAAGAGTTGAGCCATTCATTTGTACCATAATATCCAAAGGGCACAGCAATTAGGGTTGCTAAGGCTATTAGCCATATATACTTGGTAGAAAGCAATAATACAAGACTATTAGTATTGGCACCGACCACCTTTCTAATGCCAAGTTCTTTTGTTTTCTGTTGAACTACAAAAGAGATTAAACTATAGAGGCCCAAGCAACCGATGGCGATCGCCAGCATAGCCGTAGCATTGATAAAATCAAATAAGGTTCTGTCGATCTCATAGTCTATTGCTATCTCATCAGTGAAACTTCTGTAATTGGCTACAAAGTCAGGATTTATAAGGGCTGATACCTTATCTATATGCTCAGTAGCTTCTGAGTAGAATCCATCTTTTACTTTAACAAAGCTTTGATTATATCCGCCATAGTCTCCTTCGAAAATAGAAGGCCTTATTTCAGTTCTTAGATTGTCAGTATGAAAATCAGCTAAAACTCCTACTATAATAGCATTGTCAGAATAGCCATTGATATTAACCCTTCGTCCTATAGCATCTGAAGCATCGTTCCAGCCTAACTTCTCTATCGCTAATGCTGTAACAATAATCTCTCTATCCTTACTTTGATAGTTTGCAATGGTAAACCACTTACCAGCAATTACCTTCAGCTTAAAGAGCTCGGCATAGTTAATATCTACATGTTTGAAGTCACAGCTAACCTCTATTTTTTCAGTGCTTTCTGGATCTAGCAGAGTAGTATTCCATGGATTGATGGCATTTGGTCCTCCGGTTCCGAAAGTAACACCCTCTATATAAGGACTCTCAAGCAATTGTGTCTTTGTACTGTTAAGCAGAGCAGGATCAACCCCGAACCTTCCAGGTATAAAGTTTCCAAGACTAATGATGTTACTCGTTTCGTAACCGAGGTCCTTGTTTTTGATATAAGAGAATTGACTGTTGAATATTAGAACAGAGATGACAAGGATTTGGGCTACCACAAATTGAACAGTGAGTAATGTGTTTCGGACAACCGCTTTACTTCCTTTTATCTGTGTGAACTTACTTCTAATGACCTCAAGTGGTTTGAAGTTGATAAGCATCCCTACTGGATAAGTTCCGGCCAAGAAGGTTATGGTTAATCCAAGAACAATAGCGAAGATCACTGACGCTGCTTCCAATTGTAAATCAATACTTATCACAGACATTGCTACATTAATTTCATTGAGGAGCACTTCTGCTATCCATATGGAGAAAAAGGTTGCTGTAAAAGTCACCAATGATAACTCTATGAAGAACTGTCCAGCGAGTTGGCTTTTGCCACAGCCAATTATTTTCTTGATCCCTACTTCCTGACTTCTTTTGAGCACTTGAGCTGTAGAAAGGTTGACAAAGTTGATAGTGCACGTAGCTAGGACGATAAATGCGATAATCATTAACCCATAGATGGTGTCTTTAGGAATGGTATAGTTAAGGCCACTATAGCGAGGGTCTGTATGTAATGACTTCAAAGCCCCTAATTCAAAAGAAATTGTTTCAGCCGCCTCTTCACCTAAATTGTCAACCAGGATTTGCCCTAGTTGACTTGCCAGGGTGGTAGGGTCGACACTTTGAGGCAACAACACCCAAGTGGTTCCCATGCTTGTGATACTCCAGTTATTGCGCACATAGAATTCTTGCACTTTAGGCATCATCTTTACATTCGCCAACATAGTATAGGGTAAGTTGGTATTCAACCTTGGGTCTGCCACTACACCACGTACAACACCTTTTGCACGCCTTGCAAAGTCTATAGTCTTGCCCATTGGATCTTCATTTCCGAAGTATCTCTTGGCTGTACTTTCAGTCAGTACAACAGCTTGTGGGTCTGCAAAGGCTTCTTCAGAATTACCTCGTAGCCATTGCTGATCAAACATTTTGAAGTAGTTATCATCTACAAAGAGTGCTTTACTCTCATCAAACTTTTCTTCTTCTATGAAAACCCTAGTTTCAATAGGACCAATCGTTCTTGAAACAGCTGCAATTTGAGGGTAGTCATCTCGAAGCACCATATGTAGCGGTTCAGGTGTTTGGCTGCCATAGTTTGTTCCCCAGTTTGTCTTTTCGACAAAGTTGACGCGATATACTCGTTCAGCATTTGTATGAAAGTGATCGAAGGTATATTGGTACTTGATCAATGTGAAGATCACAATACTTACAGTCAAACCGATGGTAAGACTTAAGAGGTTAATCCCCGTGTTTGCTCTGTTGCGGAGTAAGTTTCTAAAGGCCGTTTTGAAGAAGATTTGGTTCATGGCGGTGTTAATTTAATCGTTAACTGTGAATAATGTTTTAAAGAGGTATTCTTTCATATTGTCAGACTGACCGAAAGTGTCAGGATTGAAGCCATTGGTATTGCTTAAAATGATAAGGGTTTCTGGCCCATTGAGCGATGTCATCAGTACCGATGTTGAACCTAGAATGCCACCTCTTCTTTCGAGTACCTTTGGCCGTCCCTTTATAAAGGGTGTGTTGAAAGTCCAGCATCCTAAGGCGACATAACCTAAGCTCGGTTCAGATTTGAAAAGTTGTGCTTTAGCCTTTTCAGATAACAATTTATTGGTCTTAAGGGCGTCTGAAAACTTTAATAAATCCCTTGTAGTCGAGAACATTGACCCGGCAGCCCAGAAGTTTTCAAGATGAATTTTTAACTCTGACTTTTTCACACCCTTTCTTATTTCAAAAGATTCTGAGATATCGCTAGGCAAATCTTTTTCTACTAGTAGACCTGTATCGGCCATCTTTAAGGGTGCGGTGATTCGCTCATTTAGAATCTCCAAATAGCTTTTGCCTGTCAATTCTTCAATCATCTTACCTAGAATTGTAAAATCAATGTTATTGTAATTCAAATCACTGCCCGGTTTAAACTTTGCCTTCTTAGTGGCAAATGTCTTGATCAGTTCGTCAGGTGTATAGCCTTTGAGATAAGACGTATTACGCTCGTTGCCCAGGCCAGAAGTGTGTTGCATGAGCTGTCTGATTGTAATTTCAGCAGCGTTGGTGATTTCGAAAGCTGGTAGTACTTCGTCTATTGTGGTTGCGAGTGTTGTTTTTCCTTCTTCCACCAGCTGCATTACGATCACTGCAGTGAATAATTTCGTGATCGATGCTATCTTGAATTTTATATTTATGTCGATGGGTTGCGTATTCTCTAGATCACTATAACCGACAGCGGTTTCTATAATTTCACTTTCTGTATTTACAGTGAGCACAGCGCCAGAGAAACTTTGACCGGTCAGGTATTTGTTCAATTGTACCTTATCCTTTGACTGTGCATAAAGTCCTGATGAGGTAAGACAAGCTATCGAGAGTATAAATGCAATTCGTTTCATGCCAAACTTAGTTTCAACCCATATGCCAAAATCATAAAATATTGATATACAGTGCAATAGGTTTTCTGAAAAACTATTGCACTTAAAATCTGTTCCGATATGAAACAGTTTGATGTTCCGCTCAGGAACATTTTATAAACTTGAGCCTATGAAGCAAAAGGAAAACGCCCACATCCTTATTATTGATGATGATCCTGATGTATTACTGACAGGAGAGATTGTGCTAAAACAGCGATTTAGCAAAGTTTCCGCTCTCGATCACCCTAAAAAAGCAAATGAAGTATTAAGCCTTGGAGAGGTTGAAGTGCTACTGCTTGACATGAATTATTCACCAGGCGCCAATGACGGTAAGGAGGGCTTGGAATGGATTTCAAAGCTTCATGAAGCCTATCCTCAAGTAAAGATTATCATCATTACAGCCTATGGCGAGTTGTCATTAGCCGTGGAGGCTATGAAGCGAGGTGCTATTGACTTTGTGACTAAGCCTTGGGAGTATGAAAAGATTCAAGTTTCTGTGAGCAATGCCTTGAGGCTAGGTAGGTCTGAAAAGGAGGTTAAAAGACTAAAGACCAAGCAAGAAGGCTTAAAGCAACATTTGGTGGCCAAATCAGATTCCGTTATTGCAGAATCGGCTGAAATGAAAGAGGTTATGAAAATGGCCGAAAAAGTAAGTCGAACCGATGCCAATGTATTGCTATTGGGAGAGAATGGAACGGGAAAAGGCTTGATGGCCAAACTCATTCATGAAATGTCGCCTAGGGCCAATGAAGTTTTTATGGCTGTCGATTTAGGGTCAATCACCGAATCCCTGTTTGAATCCGAACTCTTTGGTCATAAGAAAGGGGCGTTTACTGATGCAAGAGATGACCGAATGGGCAGATTTGAGGCCGCTGATGGAGGAACAATTTTTCTGGACGAAGTCGGCAACCTAAGTGCTAGCATGCAATCTAAGCTCCTGACCGTTATTCAGAATAGAGAATTGACCAGAGTTGGAGAGAATGAACCAAGAAAATTCGATGTCCGCATCATAGCAGCTACGAATTCGAACCTTGAGCAAATGATTAAGGAGGGTACGTTTAGAGAAGATCTCTTCTATAGACTAAATACAATTGAATTTGACTTGCCCCCACTAAGAGATCGATTGGCGGATATTAGTCCTATGGTCAGCCATTTCATTCAAAAATTCTGTAAGAAGTATGCGCAAGCTGAGCCTACTATGGCTAATGAAACTATAGATAAGCTAAAAAAGTATCATTGGCCTGGGAACATTCGTGAACTTGAACATGCCGTGGAACGAGCAGTGATCTTAAGTGATGGAGTGAAACTAATGCAAGAAGATTTCAATCTTAGAAAAGAGATGAAAACTGACGGAATGCTTCCAACAACGAATCTCGAGGCCTTAGAAAAGTTAACTATCGAAAAGGTGATTAAAAAAAATGAAGGGAATATGAGCAAGGTGGCCCAAGAATTGGGAATTGGTAGAACGACCCTATACAGAAAACTAGAGAAGTATGGTCTTCAATAGATTCTCTGTTCAAGTTGGTGTGCAGCTCTTATTAATTGCCGTCACTATGTTTGCTGGTATATGGTCTTATTTTGAGACCAATATCATCATGTCTCCTATTGGCTTTGGAGTATTAACAATTATTCAAATAGGCCTACTTTTCTATTTTATCAATCGTACACGGGCCGAACTTCTTGTCTTCTTTAAATCATTTGATAATCGTGACTTCAATAAATTATATAACGAATTTGCCTGGGGACAAAGTAAGGATGAGCTGAAAGTAGCATTCAACAATGTTTTGAGGACTTTCAAAAAGCTTTCCCTTGAGAGAGAAGAACAATATCAATACCTTAAACTGGTCAACGAGCATGTTTCCGTGGGACTAATAAGTTTCAAAGACAACGGAAGAGTGGACTTAATGAATACTGCTGCCCAAGGCCTTCTGAATGTTCCTACTTTGGGAATGATCAATCAGCTGGAAAACCATGACGCAGCCTTATGGAGTGCGCTGAAAACAATGAATCCAGGTGATAAATCAATTTTATCTCCTGTAAATAGTATTGTTAAACTGGCTGCGATCAGCAGATCATTTAAGCTGGCAGATGAAGAATATACCTTAATATCCTTACAAGATATCTCTGCGGAGTTAGAAGACCGTGAAATGGATGCTTGGCAAAAACTCATCAGGGTGTTGACACATGAAATCATGAATTCGGTAACACCAGTGGTTTCATTGACCACCGCCATTAAGATGATCATGCAAGATGACCAAGGTAAACTGAAGACCGATCAACTCGACCCAGAAGAATTGAATGACGTTTTTAAAAGTATTGTCGCCATTGAAAAAAGAGGCCAAGGCCTCTTGGGTTTTGTGAAGGCTTATAGAGATTATACGAGGCCTCCAGTTCCAGAAATTAGTAAAGTGAACGTTCTCACATTGATCAATGAAACGGTTCAGGTTACAAAGTCTGAAATGGGTGCAGTCAAAGTGAATATCTCTAAAGAAATTCCGACTGATGCTTTTATTCAAGCAGACGAAAAGTTGATCAGTCAGGTCTTAATCAACTTGCTGAAAAATGCTGCTGAAGTAATGGAAAGATCACCGAATGCTCAAATTGACATCAGCGTTCGACAAGAGCAAGAGCATACTTATCTAGAAGTAGCAGATAATGGCTCGGGTATACCAGAAGACATTATCAACGAAATATTTGTGCCCTTCTTTACTACCAAGAAACAAGGTAATGGTATAGGTTTAAGCCTCTCTAAGCAGATAATTAAAGCCCACAAAGGTAATATTACAGTTTCAAGCAATTCTGAAGGGACAGTTTTTAGTTTGAAGTTCTAAGTCAATTAAATTCCAAACTATCCCTGTGGCAAGAAGGATCTTGCCAACTAGCAAGTCAACAGCAACTACAACATCTCATTTGCTAAGTTGGCCAATTCAGAGCGTTCACCTTTTTCCAATGTGATATGTGCGTAAAGTGGATGATCTTTTACCCTATCAATCAGGTAGGACAGCCCATTGGATTGAGAATCTAAATAAGGCGTATCAATTTGATTCACGTCTCCAGTGAAGACAATCTTTGTATTCTCACCAGCTCTCGTAATGACTGTCTTTATCTCATGAGGTGTAAGGTTCTGTGCCTCGTCCACAATAAAATAGATATTAGATAAACTTCGCCCTCTGATATAAGCCAAAGGAGTAATTAGGAGCTTCTCATTATTGACCATTTCAGTAATGGCCTTGAACTCTTTATCAGTCTCCTTATACTGGTTTTGGATAAACTTCAGGTTATCCCAAAGAGGCTCCATATAAGGGTTCAGCTTTGATTTGATATCACCCGGTAGGTAACCAATGTCTTTATTACTAAGTGGTACAATTGGTCGAGCAAGGTAAATTTGCTTGTACTCTTTGCGTTGTTCTAAGGCAGCTGCTAAAGTCAATAAGGTTTTTCCAGTACCTGCTACACCTTGAATGGTCACCAACTTCACATCAGGATTCATGATGGCATGAATGGCGAAAGTTTGCTCCGCATTGCGAGGTTTAATCCCTGAAATTGGACGCTTGTCAACGCGTTCGATTACATCGTGAGCTGAATTGTGATAAGCGAGTACCGAGTTTTTGTCACTCTTCAGAATGAAGTACTGGTTAACGAGTGATTTTTTATTCTTGAGGACTTCTTGTGGAGCCAAAGTACCATTTTCATAAAGATGGTTAATCATGTCAGAATCAACCTTTTCAATCTCGATGGCTCCTTTTCTAAGTGAATCTACACTCTTTACTTTACCAGTTTCATAATCTTCTGCTAGCAGCCCAATGGACTTGGCTTTCAGGCGGAGATTAATGTCTTTGGAAACAAGTATTACACTACGATCTTGGTTCTCTTCTTTTAGCCTTAAGGCAGCATTTAGAATGCGATGGTCATTCTTCTTTTCTCCGAAAATATGATTTGCATCTAAGCCACCCTCACTTGTACCAGCCTCCATCACTACCTTAAAACTTCCATGGGTTTTCCCATTAAGGGGTATCCAATCTTGGAGCGATTTATCCTTGGCCAACTTGTCTAAAAGGCGGGTGAATTCTCGGGCTTCAAAATTTTTGGTATCGTTTCCTTTTTTGAATTGATCCAATTCTTCGAGCACTGTAATGGGGAGCCCAATGTCGTGCTCCTCGAAATTCATTATGGCATTGTGTTCAAATAGGATTACGGAAGTATCAAGTACAAAAATCTTCCTTTCGGTCTTCTTAGCTCTCGGCATAGAGTGATGATCAAAAATGATTAGAACGTTGAATCAAGGTATGAAAAAATCAAGTCAATCAAATGACATGCCGCTGGTTAATAAAGAATTGACCTAAAGTATTTTTGAACAAGCTGGTAGTTAGGTGTTTAGTGATTTTCAATGATTAGAACTTAATCTTTCTCCAAGTATTTCTAAGCATTAATATGGCACTTAGGGTGACTACTAAAAGGATTACACCATTTGTCATTTTACCATAAATGAACATTCCGGTTGAGAAAAGCGCACTGTATACCGCGATGATTCCAAGGAATACAGCTAGTATATCAATACTTGATTTGCCTGTTCCTTTTTCTAAGCTGATGTGCTCTGCTTTTGCAATCTTTTTAAAACCATTCCATCCTGAACCATAAGGTTTTACCGAATTGAAAAAGGACGCCAGTGTTCTATAATCCGTTGGTTTCGTAAGCAAAGTGACGCTTACCCAAGCCACTGTAGTAACGCCAACACTTAGTAGTAGCTTAAATTCGGATTTGATTGAGGTTAAGAACTCTGGGCCAATATTCTCATTTAGTAGTAGAGCGAATATGAAGGAGACAATCATTCCAGTAATTTCCGAATAGGCATTAATTCGCCACCAAAACCATCTTAACAAGAAAATAGATCCAGTACCAGCACCGATAGACAAGAGAATTTGGAAGGCATCATAGGCACTACTAAGGACTAGTGCGAAGAGTCCCGCAAAGATCATTAGGAGCACAGTTGAAATTCTCCCAACATTAACCAATTCTTTTTCTGAAGCTTCTGGTTTTACAAAGCGCTGATAGAAGTCGAATGCAACGTAAGAAGACCCCCAGTTTAGATGGGTAGAAATGGTCGACATAAAGGCTGCAATGAGCGAGGCAATAACAACCCCAAGTAAACCTTTTGGTAGCGTAAGCAGCATGGCTGAGTAGCCGAGGTCATTACCCATTTTTCCTTCAGAGATATTTGGGAAAGCCTCTCGAATTGATGCTAAATCAGGATAAACTACTAAAGACGCTAAGGCAATCAGTATCCATGGCCACGGTCTCAGAGCATAATGCGTAATGTTAAATAATAAGGTGGCAGAAACGGCATTCTTTTCATCTTTGGCAGATAACATGCGCTGTGCGATATAGCCACCACCGCCAGGTTCCGAGCCTGGGTACCACACACTCCACCATTGGACGGCTATCGGTATTATAAGGAGTGTAATGAATAATTCTTGATCGTTTACGTCTGGAATGAGACTAAGTTTGCTCGCTATTTCTGGTCTTTCAATAAGTGCTGTAAGCCCACCTACTTCTGGTAGGTTTACTATGTAGATGGCTGCGGCTATAGAGCCAACCATGGCTACGATAAACTGAAGAAAGTCAGTCAGGATAACCCCTCGTAAGCCTCCTAGTGAACTGTATGCCACCGTTATCAATGACGCATAGACAACTGTTTTCCATGGTTCTAGGCCAAACATTACCTCACCAATTTTAATGGCAGCCAATGAAACGGTCGCCATGATCATAACATTGAAAAATACCCCAAGATAGATAGCTCTAAAACCTCTTAAAAATGCAGCTTCCTTACCACTGTACCTTTTTTCGTAGAACTCTAGGTCAGTCAATACCCCAGACCTTCTCCAGAGTTTGGCATAGATAAATACGGTAAACATTCCTGTAATCAGGAAGGCCCACCAAGTCCAGTTACCAGCCACACCATTTTGCCTCACAATGTCTGTTACCAAGTTCGGTGTATCGGCTGAAAAGGTCGTTGCAACCATGGAGACACCCAAAAGCCACCAAGGCATATCTCTTCCCGAAAGGAAGAATTCTTTGGAGCTTGAGCCTGCTTTTTTGGACACCATGATACCGATGATCAAAAAGACAGCAAAAAATACAATGATGATTATCCAATCGAGTGAAGCGAGATTCATATTTAATCTTGTGTTAGATTGACTCTTCAGTAGTTTTTCGTCAACTTCGAAGCAACAAGATAGAAATATTTTTAAGAGAAAATTATGGATTTGACCTTGGTAGTTTTAGCGGCTGGAATGGGAAGTCGCTACGGTGGAAATAAGCAATTAGATGGTATTGGCCCAAATGGTGAGATTATTATGGATTATTCAATTCATGATGCCATCAAAGCTGGTTTTACGAAAGTGGTTTTTATTATTAGAACCGATTTAAAAGATGCTTTCGAGGAACACTATGCCGATCGCTTCAAAGGTAAGATCAAAATGGAATATGCTTTCCAGAACGAATACAATGAGCATACGGCAGCTTATGTTGATATGCGCAAAAAACCATGGGGTACTACACACGCGATCTTGGCGGCTAAGCATTTAATTAATGAACCATTCTTGGTGATTAACGCGGATGATTACTATGGAACGGAATCCTTTGGAGAAGCTGTAGAAGCGATCAAAGGGCTAAAAGACAACGAGCACTTGATCATGGGTTACGGCTTAGTCAATACACTTTCAGACCACGGTACTGTGAATAGAGGGGTATGCCAAGTTGACGAGCATATGAACCTCACGGGCATTAAAGAAACCTTATCTATCGGAAAAGATGGTGACGAGATTTCTTATGAAGAAGATGGCCAGCGATATACCTTAGATCCTAAGACTTATGTTTCAATGAATTTTTGGGGATTCCCAGCGTCAGTTCTACCACTCTTTGAAGAGAAATTTATTGACTTTGTAAAAGCCAATAATGAAGACCCTAAGGCAGAATGCTTTATTCCAGTGGAGGTAGATAACTTGATGAAAGAAGGTAAAGCAACGGTTAAAGTTGTGCCAACATCGGCCTCTTGGTTAGGAGTTACTTACCAAGAAGACAAACCACATGTAGTGAATGGTATCAAGCAGATGATAGCCGATGGTGTTTATCCAGAAGAAGTAAATTAATGGAAGCTGCTCTTAAGGCACTTCAAGCATATAATATTAAAGGAGCGATCACTGAGATTGCTCTTTTTGGTTCTGGGCATATCAACGATACCTATCTAATAGTGGCTGGCAAAGAAGCATATCTGCTGCAGAAGCTGAATCAAAACGTTTTCCAATATCCAGAGCGAATTGAGAATAACTTAAGGGCATTATTAGAAAAAGCATCTGATCTTTTCGTCAAACATTATCAGACAAGTGCAGGTACCTATCATCATAAGAATGAACATGGCATATGGAGGTTGACCAACTTTGTGAGTGGTGGCTATGCACCTCAGACAGCTAATAAGCTCCATGAGGTGGCTGAGGCAGCTAAGGGATATGGTCGCTTCACTACTTTCGCTGATGGTCTTGAAAAAGATAAGTTTACAGAAACTATCCCCAAGTTTCACGACTTGACATGGAGGCTTCAGCAACTGGACGATGCGGTTAAAGATGATGTGGCCAATAGGTCAAAGTCTGCAAAAAGCCTGATCAATACTGCCAATGATTTTAGATGGATATCGGAAAAGCTAAGGATGCTTTTTTTGGCAGGTCTGCCGACTAGGGTGTGTCATAATGATACTAAGCTAGACAATTGCCTATTGGCTAAATTAGAATCTTCTTTTTGCCATATCATTGATTTGGACACGCTAGGGCCTGGTTCAGTGCTTTATGATTTTGGTGATTTAATGAGGACCACACTTTCTCCAACTCCTGAGAATGAGTTGGACGAATCGAAAATAGAGCTCAGATCAGACTATTTAGACGCATTACAAGAAGGCTTCTTATCAACCTGTAATTCAGTTTTGAATCCATTAGAAAAGGAAAACCTATTATTCGGGGGGCTTTATATGACCTACATAATGGCAATTCGTTTTTTAACGGACTATTTAAATGGAGACGCTTACTATAAAATCTCGTTTGAAAATGAGAATTTTGTCAGAGCAAGAAACCAATTGAGACTGCTAGAATTAATGAGTGAGTTATGAGTCAAAAATCTGCTGCATATTGGATTGAGAAACTCGGTCTTGAGTCTCATCCAGAGGGAGGGTATTTTAAAGAAACTTATCGTTCAAAAGATCGACTTCATGAAAGTAAGTTGCCGGATCGCTATCGCTCTTCAAGAGTTTTTGGCACCTCTATTTACTTCCTTTTGACTACTGAAAGTGTCTCAAACTTCCATAGACTCGCTTCAGATGAAATCTGGCATTATCATCAGGGGAGTAGCGCATTGATACATATGATTTCCAACCATGGGGAACTTACTTCCAAACGCATTGGACATGACCTTGAAGCTGGTGAATCACTTCAAGTGGTAATCCCTAGAGGTACTTGGTTTGCCGCGGAAGTAGTGAAAAAAGATTTCATTCTTGTGGGATGCACCGTGGCACCAGGTTTCGAATTTGAAGATTTCGAATTGGCCGATCGCAATAGTTTGTCATCCGCTTATCCGCAGCATCGAACTTTGATTAGCCGTTTTACGAACAACTAATAGTGACTTTGTCACTTAGAAACTTAAAACATTAAAAACTCAATGATACTAACAACAACGAATACAATCGAAGGTCATACGATTACAGAATATCATGGTGTGATTACAGGTGAAGCCATTATCGGTGCTAACCTATTCAAAGATATTTTCGCTAGCATTACTGACTTAGTTGGTGGTCGTTCAGGCTCATACGAACGCGTACTTCGCGAAGCAAAAGAAAATGCCATGATGGAAATTGAGCATCATGCGAAAGCTCTGGGTGCAAATGCAGTAGTGGGCATTGATTTGGATTATGAAACCATCGGCCATAGCAGCAGCATGCTGATGGTAACCGCAAGTGGCACTGCTGTCACGTATAAATAATTGCAGAAGTTTTCTGTCGCTAGAAGGTTTTCAACTGAAGACCTTTTTTATTTCATCTTACTTGGTGACACAAATTTAAATCGCTGTCCACCAACAGATGCTTCATACATGAGACCGCCTTGTGCCATGGTAAATACAGCAACGCCATCAGCGTATTTAGCATTTGCGGAGATTCCTGTTTTTAGTGCAACAGCAGAGGCTTGTGCCGCAAATTGAAACTCATTCTCTATAAACCTGTTGTAGGCAGCAGCATCTTCAAAGAAGATCACTTCGCTATAGGCCTGGCCTCCAAACTGAAATCCAAATGAAATTTGAGTCATGTTTACACCACCGCTGACGCTGCCATTTTTATAGACAACGCCCTTACCAGCAGCACCGCCAATACCAATTGCACCTTTTCCGATGGATGGGAATACGGCATAGCCAAATGCAGAGCCAAAAAAATTGGTTATTCCTGGGTCCACTTTTTTAAACTCTGCGATGGTCTCTTTCGCTTTTTCTGGATCATGTTTCTTTTTTCTTTGCGCTTCTGCTTGGAAGCCAGTAAGCATGAATAGCGTAAATAGACAGGCAAATATTCTTACAATGTGCATAATAGATTATTTTTTAATATAGTACAGGTCGGCACCTGCTGAAGGTTGAATATCTAATAAGTTAGCTAAAACTAACTTCACTAAAGTCTTGGACGCAATGAATTTTGGGATAGCAGCTTGAATGGCAAACTGCTCAAGGGTAACGAAATTTGATGCATCGAGCATTTTCATCAAAACCTGCTCTTTCTCTCCATAATTAAAGCGTTCATCGCGTTCGTTGTTACGTCTTCTCAATATCTGACGCATTTCTTTTGAGGCCTTGATGCTTTCATCTGCATTCCTCACGTAGACTATTCCATCTTTCGCGTTTATAGTCGCTTTCACACCATAAGGCTTTTTTAAACCTTCGGGGACATCGAAAACTGCTATTCCTTTCTTTGGGTTAAGTTTAACCGTATGTACTGTATAGGTTAAAGAGGGCATAATCAATTTTTCAATGGCATCTTCTAGGACAAAGATTTCACCCTCAATATTGCGTGTACCAGCAATAGTACCGTCATCATCAATGCCTAGTATCAGTTTGCCGCCATTGCTATTGGCAAAGGCTACGACCTCTTTGACAATCTTATCAGGAAAGTTGACCTTCTTTTTAAATTCTACTCGCTGCCCTTCTCCCCTAGCCACTAACCTTTGAACAGTAGTGATATCCATCACGCTTACTTTAGGTTAAATGAAAAATTACTCTAAATCTTCCTCTGTTAGATCGTCAAGGTCTGGCATGGAGAACATACTGCTTAATAAGTCTTTGAATTGAGTACCAGTGTCCAAGGCTGTTTTACTCAGTTTACTGTATTCAGCGAGCCCGTGAAGGACAAATTCCATTAAGAATAGGTGCTCATGCTGATTAACTTTCGGGTGCCTTGCTTTAACTAAATCAGAAAGGCCTGGTACAGCATTGAGACCAGCTTCGTAAGATTTGTTCGCCAAATCATTGATCAGATCCAAAGTGTAGCCTTCGCCAAACCAGTCAATAATTGATTTGTATTGACTTTCGGACTTGTCTTTTGACTTGTCGTCTGGTTGAGCGAAATAATCAGTGAACATGGTTCTTACAGCCTTGCCGACTAAGTTGTGGGCAACAATGCCCGGTCCCTCTTGTTCTCCTTCGTAAACCAATTCCACTTTCCCGGTTATTGCTGGAATGACCCCAACAAAGTCTGAAAGACGGATGTAGGTTTGGACCTCTTTGTTAATGATGGCCCTACGTTCTGCTGCGCTCATCAAGTTTTCGTAAGCCGAAATTGTCAATCGTGCCGAAACACCACTTTTCTCATCGACATACTCGCTATCTCTTGCTTCTATGGCAACCTGCTCGATTAGATCCCGAGCAATTTCGTTTACTACAACCCTTCCTTTCTGATTCTCTTTAATATCAGCCTCTTGCGTTGTAATTTGCTTGCTGATATCTCTGGTCTTAGGATAGTGCGTTATGATTTGGCTATCAATTCTATCTTTAAGAGGCGTTACGATGCTACCTCTATTCGTATAATCTTCTGGGTTTGCTGTAAAGACAAATTGAATATCTAGTGGCATTCTGAGTTTGAAACCTCGAATTTGAATATCTCCTTCTTGTAGAATATTGAATAGGGCCACTTGAATTCTGGCTTGGAGATCGGGCAGTTCGTTGATCACAAAAATGCACCTATGAGACCTTGGCACTAGTCCAAAATGAATTACTCTTTCATCTGAATAAGGCAATTTAAGCGTAGCCGCTTTGATGGGGTCTACATCGCCAATTAGGTCGGCAATGGATACATCTGGTGTAGCTAATTTTTCCGCATAACGATCAGCACGATGTAACCAAGCAATTGGGGTTTCGTCACCTTTTTCTTGAATCATATCTGCTCCAAATCTTCCGATCGGATTCATTGGATCATCATTCAACTCTGATCCTTCGATATAAGGGACGTATTCGTCCAATAGTTCGGTCATTTGTCTGGCAATTCTAGTTTTTGCCTGACCTCTCAATCCCAAGAGATTCATGTTATGCTTCGATAGGATCGCTCTCTCAATATCTGGGATAACGGTATCCTCATAGCCCCAAATGCCTTCGAAAGTAGGCTCTCTGTTTTCAAGCTTGATGATCAGGTTATCTCTTAGTTCGTCCTTAACTGATTTACTCTGATAACCAGCTGCTTTAAGTTCCTTTAAGGTTTTTATAGATAGTAATTGATCTGTGGTCAATTCTCTGTAGTTCATATTAGAATCTTTTTCTGCGATTGCGTTTGTAGTCTTCAAATATTACATGGCCAAGCCCTTTCAGGCTACTGTAATATGCATTCCCATTATTGGCTGTGGTAAACTCTTGTACAAATTGCTTCAGATATGGATCCGAAGCAATCATAAATGTAGTAACAGGAATATGTAATCTTCGACACTGAGTGGCTAGGTTCAATGTCTTATTCAAAATTTTTGGATCTAAACCGAAGGCATTTTTATAGTATTTGATGCCTACTTTCATGCAAGTAGGCTTACCATCGGTGATCATGAAGATCTGTTTGTTAGGATTTTTCCTCCTCCGGAGAATGTCCATTGCAAGTTCAAGACCAGCGATTGTATTGGTGTGATAAGGGCCAACTTGTAGATAGGGCAGGTCCTTTACTTCTATTTGCCAAGCATCATTACCAAAGACAATCACATCTAGCGTGTCCTTGGGATACTTTGCAGTCACCAGCTCTGCCAGGGCCATGGCAACTTTTTTGGCAGGTGTAATTCTATCTTCACCATATAAGATCATGGAGTGGGAGATGTCAATCATAAGTACCGTTGAGGTCTGAGTTTTATACTCAGTTTCTATCACCTCAAGGTCATTTTCCGTCATCATAAATTCACCAAAGCCATGATTGATTTGCGCATTACGAATCGAATCGGTCATGGCAATTTGCTGAATTGAATCACCGAATTCGAACGGCCTTCTATCTGTTCCAGATTCATCGCCAGTGCCAGTGAAGTTCGTTTTATGTTGGCCTTTGCCTCCTTTTTTGAGTTTACCAAAGATTTCTTCTAGGGAAGACTTTCTAATTTCTTGTCCAGTTTTTCCAGTAACCTCAAATTTTCCTTTTTGATTTTCTTCGTTGATGTACCCCTTTTCCTTCAAGTCGTCAATGAAGTCACCTATACCGTAATGGCCATCGGTGATATTATATTGCTTATCAACATTGGTTAGCCACGAAAGGGCCTCAGAGACATCACCACCCGTGATACTGACGAGTTGGAGAAATATATTCAATAGGTTATCGAAAGCGGAATCTCCTTGGGCTTTCTGAGGAATGAATTTTGAAAATTTGTATCCCTTCATAATTCTCTTGTGAACACCTTAAAGTATAAATTGGTTTAAACTATTCACAATCTTATCGAAAGTCATTTCGTCCGAATTAATTAGGTAATTGATTACGCAATTGACCTAAAAATATTAGATTGGCATGTTTCTTTTAGTTGTGAAAGCGTTTTATGTCCAATAATATCCAAAGCTTCAGTCATAACCTAGAGTGACCTTGACCAAATCAAACATATCAGAGTTAACCGAAATTGAGCTGATAGAAAAGGCAAAAGGAGATAAGCGCTTTTTTGAACCGCTCTACAAGAAATACTTTGAACAAGTGTATAGATTGGTGTTTTCTAGGGTTCAGGATGTGGATTTGGCAGGAGATATTACTTCTGAAGCTTTTGGAAAGGCATTGTCTCATTTGAATGATTTTAAGTATCAAGGATATCCCTTGTCCGCCTGGCTGGCCAGAATAGCGCTTAATAGCTGTTATGATTATTTCAGGTCGCAGAAGAAACAACGTTATGTTTCACTAGAAAACTACGTGTCACATGACCTTGTCTTTGAAGTAGAAATAGAGGAGAACGAGAAGGAACTTTGGTTGACAATGTTACCTGAGGTATTGGAAAAGTTAAAACCTGCTGAGCTTGAGTTAATTGAACTTAGGTTTTTTGAAGGAAAGAGCTTTGCAGAGATAGGGTATATTCTGGACATTACAGAGGGCAATGCTAAAACCCGTACCTACAGAATATTGAAGAGGTTGAAAAAGCATTTTAAGCGAAATATATCGTGAAATACAATTTTTTAAATAAGAGTAAGAACCTTACGCCAGCTGATATTAAAGCTCAAATGAACTTTAATAATGTTGTAAAAGGGGCGTCTATTTGGGTGGGTTTTAAATTGGGGTCAACACTACTCAAGCTGGGGACAAAAATGACTACTGCCGTTGTAGCGGGCACATCTACAGTAGTAGTAACCGCTGCCGTTGTGGTAGCGACAAATACCGATTTGTTGAAAAGTACGGAGTCGAGTGCGCAGGTGAATGCACCTATTGAAGATATCATAGTTCCGACAATAACTGATTCTACAAACCAAGAGACTACTGAGGCGATAAATCCATTAGTAGTAGCCATTGAGGATGCTCCCCAAAAAGAGCTAGAAAAGGCAGCCATTGATACAGACTCATCGCAGAATATTACAGAACGAGTTAGTGTTACAGATTCCATTAGCAATGTGGATGTACAATTAAAAGCGCGACCGCTGCCAGACTTTAGCACTTTTTATGCCTTTATAAATAAGGAACTTAAATATCCAATAGATCAAATTAGTGTTGATGTCAATGATCAAAACAAGGTGTCTAAATCAAAGGTAGGTTTTGTTCAAGTATTCTGGACCATCAATAAAGAGGGTAATGCTGAGCACTTCAAAATATTAAAATCTATGGGTGAATCCTTCGATAATGAGGCCATTCGAGTCATTAAAATGTATGAAAACTGGGAGCCAGCAAGCTATAATGGCGAGGCAGTGGAGAGTAACCTTAAAATGAAAATACACTTCAACGTGAAGTAATTTCTATTCATCTGAAAATCAAACCTTGTCTATAGGAATTTCTACTACTAATCGTTCATGTAAGGCACTTGCTTAAGAAGCTAGGTGTCTGGTTATCAGGATATAATCTGTTTTTATTATATTAGTTAGTGCAATTTCTAAAACTAGGAGATCCATCAGCGCTAATTTTTGACGTTATCGACTTTTAACTTACTGTTGGTTGATAACAACAAGATTCAGCTATTTGGGATGGGTTAATGAATCCATGAAATGGACAGTGTGACGATCTGTTTCAAAGTCTTGGGCTTAAGAAAGAGCACATTGTTTTTTGAACGAATCAACTTTTTTAACTAGATCAAATAATTATGGATTTTTCAGCTATTAATTGGCTTGCGGTGCTTGTTGCTGCAGTCGCATTTTTCGCATTAGGTGCCGTATGGTATGGACCATTGTTCGGAAAGCCTTGGCAAAAAGCAGTAGGCCTCTCCGATGAAGAAATTCAGAGTGCTAACATGGCTAAGCTCTTTGGGTCAGCCTTCATCTTTGCCCTTATCATCTCCCTTGGCATGGCCATGTTTTTTTTCGGGTTTCCAGTAGAACCAGGCAGTGAACAAATAATGACGATGGGAATGGGAGCTATGTATGGAATCATGACAGGGGTCTTCTTCCTATTTCCTTCCATTAGTATGAATTATTTATTTGCTAGGAAATCATCAAAATTGATGCTTATAGATTCAGGCTATCATATAGTGGCCTATACAGTCGTTGGAGTAATTTTAGCGGCTTGGCAGTAACAATTTCATGGTGTTTGAGTCTAATTGAATAGACCGCTTACTTTCTTAAGATTCAATGGGTCTAAGTGTATATAGACGCTGTTACGTCTATACACTGAGTTTATGACTTACGATTTTGAACTTTATTTCTGCTAATGTGCTTTAGTGGGAGTAGGGAAAATAATCGGATGTGGTATGTTAATGAAACTGACACAATGAAATTTAAAAGACTTGAAAGGGTGATTGATTCACCAATCGCCTATAAAAGAGGTTTTCAGATTGCTCAGCTAGGGTATGACCGCTTTCTTGAAATCAATAGTAGATTGAACCAAATCAAAGCTTATCAACAGTTAAAGCAAGGGGAACTCTTTTTGGAGCTTATTGAAGCTTAATAGTCTAAAGGCGACTTTAATCCAAAATCCTTAAAACTACTTTCAACCACTTTTGAGGATATATTAGATGGATGTTCCCATAAGGGAAGGTCAAAATTGTACCGCTCAGCCATTTTTCCGTAAATCTCTTTTCTCGTTGGATGATGGTCTGAAACGAGGTTTAATGTCTGCCTTTCTAAGTCCTCTGGCCAAGTCTCAATCGAACTTTTTATGACTTTAATGATATCCTCCAAATGAATGTAGTTGACAGGCGTATCTGCACCTTTCGTTGGCTTACCTGCAAACCACTTACCTGGAATACGGTCTTTCCCCATTAATCCTCCACATCGGAGTATCGTTAACGACTGGTCTATCTGTGATATTTGCTGCTCTCCTTTAACAACTGCCTTTGTTGAGCCATTGCTAAAATCATAAGGTGTGTGGACGGTTACTTTCTTATTGCTATTGGGGTAGTATGAAGTTGAGCTAATGAAAATCACCTTTTTTACATCGCTTGAAAGAAGCTGATATTTCAAATACTTGATTTGCTCCTCGTAGAATTCAGGCGTGTTCTTTTTTCTTCCTGGAGGGATGTTAATCAGTAGTAAATCAACTTGAAAAAGCTTGTTGAAATTGAGGCCTTCAGGCATTGGGTTTAAATGAAATAAAATAGGCTCAATTCCTTTCAAAGAAAGACTCTCTAGTTTTTCTTCTCGTGTGGTACTGCCAATGACTTCATGACCAGCTTTGACCAATGATTCTGCCAAGGGCAACCCTAGCCAGCCACAACCAACAATTCCTATTTTCATTAATTTGACACGCTAATCTTGTTTTACC
>CBFIAY010000007.1:70912-116219 GCA_965660665.1 Roseivirga sp.
GTCGAACTTTTTGGCTTGGACTAAGGCATTATGCTTAAAGGTCTCTAGATTTTCTTCGCTAAGGATGTGTAGTGCATTCTTAGTCATTTCTTCGACATCACCAATTTTGGAAGTAAAGCCAGTAACTCCGTTAATGTTCAATTCTGGAATACCACCAGCGTTTGAAGAGATCACAGGTACCTCACAAGCCATGGCTTCAAGTGCTGCCAAACCGAAACTCTCTTTTTCCGAAGGCATGAGGAACAAGTCGGCTACTGAAAGAACTTCTTCTACTGCCTCTAGCTTCCCTAAGAAACGCACTTCTTCATAAATACCTAGTTCTCTACAAAGTCCTTCAATGAGGGATCTTTCAGGGCCATCACCTACTAATAGCAACCTAGCAGGTACTGTCTCAGATATTTTATGGAATATTCGCACAACATCATCTACACGCTTAACCTTTCTGAAGTTAGACGTGTGTACGATTAACTTTTCACCATTCGGGCATATTGCGGTTTTGAAATGATCTTTGCGCTGCCTTTTGAATTTGGTGAGATCGATAAAGTTTGGAATGACTTCAATTTCTCTAAGGATATTGAAATGCTTGTAAGTGTCTTTCTTTAAATCTTCCGATACTGCAGTGACGCCATCAGATTGATTGATACTGAAGGTAACAACAGGCTCATATGACGGGTCTTTACCAACAAGTGTAATGTCTGTACCATGAAGGGTAGTCACCACTGGTATATCGATTCCCTCAGATTTCAGAATTTGCCTTGCCATAACTGCAGCCGAAGCATGCGGAATCGCATAATGAACGTGAAGCAAGTCGAGTTTCTCAAACTTTGCAACATCTACCATTTTACTAGCAAGCGCCAATTCATATGGTGGGTATTTGAAAAGGGGATAAGATCTAATGTTAACCTCATGATAGAAAAGGTTCTCGTTGAAAAAATCCAACCTAGTCGGTTGTGAGTAAGTAATAAAGTGCACTTCATGGCCATGCTTTGCCAATCCTTTGCCTAATTCAGTTGCTACTACGCCACTTCCTCCGAATGTGGGGTAACATACAATTCCTATTTTCATGAAATAAATTTCGAGCTACGTAGGGTTAAACTTAATTAGTCTGCAATAGGTTCAAAAATCGATTTGTAGAGTAAGTCATGGATGCGTGTTCTGACGTTTTCCTCCAGCAATTTAAAGTTATCACTTTCGGGATATGTGCGGTTGCAGAGAAACACGAATACCATTTCTTCTGCAGGGTCTGCCCAAATGGCAGCTCCTGTAAAGCCAGTATGCCCAAAAGTACTTGCCGATGAGTATTGACTGGTTGGTCCTTCATCGGTTGCCGTAATGGGCTTATCCCAACCTAGCCCTCTACGATTCTCCATGTTTTGAGCACTTGTAAAAATTGGTATCGTCCAGTTCTGGAAATATCTTTTTCCGGCATACACCCCCATTTGCATGTTCATTTGCATGAGGATGGCTAAATCATTGGCTGTGCTAAAAAGACCAGCGTGGCCAGCAACGCCTCCCATCAAGGTGGCATTTTGATCATGTACGCTGCCACAGACAATAGCATTTCTAAAGTAATCATCTACTTCAGAGGGTGCTATGTCTTTTCCATACCCCTTCGCTAAGGGTAAATACATGGTGCGGTTTAAACCAAGTGGGCCATAAAACTCTCTCTGTAGGTACGATTCGAAAGGCTCTTGGATAATTTCTGATACCACATGATACATCAATGAATAGCCTAAGTCAGAATAGAGATAATCATAACGGTTCTTCTTATCAGGTAAGTCTCTAAGATCAGAGGCTAGAGTCCATTGCCAGATAGAGTCGGCAAGTGCGGGCGGTAGCACACCTTCTTGAAAGCGAAAGTCATGATCTGGGCCGAAGGCTTCCGAGAAGTACTCAGCTTTTAATGTTCCTTTATCTACAGTCTTTTCCCAGAAAGGAATGTAAGGTTTGAGGCCGGCTTGATGTGTTAGGATATCGCGAATTAATAACGAATCCTTGTTTGTCCCTTGAAGTTCTTTCAAGTAGAAACCTATGGGCTTATTGATGTCAAGTCTCTTTTGCTCATAGAGCTTCATAATGATCTGCGTGGTGGCAGCTACTTTGGTGACGGATGCCACATCATAGATGGAGTGGTCATCAATGGCTTTTTCTTCAGCATAGGTTTGATAACCGTAGTTTTTTTGGTAAATGACTTTTCCTTTGCGGGCCACGATGATTTGCGCACCTGGAGTGGCTTTGTCTTTAATTGCAGCTTCTATGATATCATCAACTCTTCTCAAAGAATCGATACTCATACCCACCTCTGCTGGCGTTCCATAACTCAGTCTTGAGGTAACAAGTGTTTCAATACCTGTTCCAGCCTTGAAATTTTCTCCTGCCGAAATAGGTAATTTCCCTTCGGCCTTGAGCGCTCCGAAGATAATCTGAGGAGTGAGGTTTTGTGTGATCTCATTGTCCTCATAAGTGCAAATTATGTTTTTGATTCCTTCGAAGTATTGAAGACTATATGCATTGCCGAATGCCACAACGATGACGTTCGTCTTTTCTTGGAGGGACTTGATAAAGGCTATTTCTTCGTCTTTAACACCATGCTGATCTTTAGGGGAATTAGTAATACCATGATAGGAAACTACAACTAGGTCATTCGAGGCTATGGAACCCAAAGCATCAGCATTTAGTGAATCAAATGCCAGGTGATTGAATTTGGCATATTTATCGAGCATCCTTTTGAACTCAGTACCATCGCTTTCACCTATTTGAAGTGATGCATATGTCTTTTTTCCTAAGTCAATAATAGGTAAGAGTTTGTCTTGATTATCTACTACTGTAATCGCTTTCTGATAAAGGATGCGATTGAGCAATTGAGCATAGTCATTATTGATCCTTTTGGTCAAGTTGAAGGTATTCACCATCTCCAACTCATTCAATCCAAACCAGTACTTCGCCCTAAGAATTTTTTTGACGCGCGCATCGATGGAATTTTGATCTAATCGCTCTTTTTTTAGTGCTTTCTTGACCTGCTTGATCGCTTTCGGTACATCTAGAGGAAAAAGGATAACATCATTTCCAGCTTCTAGTGCCTTTACATCTGCTTCTCCGGGATCATAATATTTGGCTACGCCTTGCATGTTCATCGCATCAGTGAAGACCAATCCGTCAAATGCGAGTTCCTTCTTCAATAAGTCAGTGACCACTTTACTTGAGAGGGTTGTCGGCATATTTTCTCGGTCGTCATAGGCTGGAATTTGTAAGTGAGCTACCATCATGCTCATCAGGCTATCTGCCATTAGCTGTTTGAAGGGGTAGAGTTCGATTTCGCTCATTCTTTCTACAGAATGCTTGATTACAGGAAGTGCATAATGCGAATCGGCATCCGTGTCGCCATGGCCTGGAAAATGTTTCGCGTTGGCCATAATGCCATGGTCTTGCATGCCTTTCATATAAGCAATCCCCTTGTCTGAGACGGCAAATTTATTTTCTCCAAAAGAACGGTAGCCGATGACGGGGTTGTTGGGGTTCACGTTAACATCTACAACCGGAGCAAAATTGATGTGCATGTTGAGTGAATGGAACTGATTGGCGACCTCTTTGCCCATTTCGTAAATCCACTTATTGTCTTGAATCGCGCCTAATGTCATCTGCTTCGGGAAGTCCATAATGCTGTCAAGGCGCATTCCAATGCCCCATTCTGCATCCATTGCGATGGCCAAAGGTACTTTCGCTTTTGATTGATATCGATTGTTAAGTCGAGCTTGACGGTAGGCTCCGCCCTGAAAAAAGATCAGGCCACCGATGTTGTACTCAGCAATGAGTTTGTCAATTTCTTGGTAGTGTTTTTCGTCCCGATTTGAGTAAGCGGCTACCATGAAAAGTTGTCCAAGCCTTTCTTCTGGAGTTAAGGCATTGAATACGCTATCAACCCATTTTTCCTGCACTTGCGTATCTGTTTTCTGATAGATTTTTTGTGCCTTTACAACACTCCAATTCACCAGAAACATCAACACAATCAGAATAACTTTTTTCATCATAAAGGCGTTTGACTTTTAATAAAAGCAAATTAACTATATTTTTAGGATATTAATATGAACGTCAATAAACGAATAGCGATATGATAAACCTTCCGAGTTTAATGAAGAAAACGAAGTATCAGCGATTTCATGTTGTTCCTCGTCACTACGATCCTGTTAAGGAGGATATAGAAAATAGGACGTCACGTATTAAGGCCGAACTGGGTATTGCAGAGGAATCTGTTGACTTAGGCTATAGCTCTCAAATTTCTGGTTCTTTCCGAAAGAACATGAAACATGCCAAAGGTACCGGTATGGGCCAAACCATGATGCTGAGGCTTATCATTATGATTGTGTTGGTGATGTTTGCCGGAGGGTTTGTGTATGTTGGATCTGATATATTTTATTTAGCCTTACTCTATATTCCGTTCTATCTTTGGAAGCGATTTAAACAGTAACTTTCTAAGTTCAGAATGCCCGATATCATAAAGTTATTACCTGATAACATTGCTAATCAGATAGCTGCTGGTGAAGTAGTCCAGCGTCCTGCCTCTGTGGTGAAGGAACTATTGGAGAATGCAATTGATGCTGGGGCGACAGATATTAAATTAATTGTAAAAGATTCTGGGAAATCATTTATTCAAGTGATCGATGATGGAATGGGGATGTCTGATATTGATGCGCGAATGTCTTTCGAAAGGCACGCCACTTCAAAAATTAGAACAGCCGATGATTTATTCGCCATTAAAACCATGGGGTTTCGTGGAGAGGCCATGGCTTCAATCGCTGCAGTGGGTCAAGTTGAATTAAAATCAAGAAAAGCAGCGGATGAATTGGGTGTAATGATCCAAATAGAAGCCTCTGAAATCAAAAAGCAAGAGCCAATCGCTACACCTAAAGGAACGTCTACTTGCGTTAAGAATCTATTTTTTAATGTCCCAGCCCGTAGAAATTTTCTAAAGTCGAATGCGGTTGAAATGCGCCACATCGTGGATGAGTTTCAAAGAGTGGCTTTAGCGAATTCGGAAATCGCCATGTCGCTATATCAAAATGATATGGAGCTCTATAAGTTGTCTGGAGGAAAACTGAGTAAGCGAGTAGTTGGCATTTTTGGAAAGAAATATCAGGATCAGATGGCCTCATGCGAAGAGGAAACTGATATGATGCGTGTCTATGGTTATGTAGGGAAACCAGAGTTTGCTAGGAAGACCAGAGGTGAGCAATTCTTCTTTGTGAATAATCGATTCATTAAGAGTAATTACCTCAATCATGCCGTGATGACTGCTTTTCAAAGTCTTTTGCCAGAATCTACCTTCCCATTTTATACATTATTTATAGAAATTGATCCCAAGCACATTGATATCAATGTGCACCCCACCAAGACTGAAATTAAGTTTGACGATGAGCGGACGGTTTACGCGATCATCAAAGCTGCTGTTCGGCAAGCATTGGGTACACACAATATTGTACCAGCCATAGATTTTAATCAGGATGTGAACTTTGCCTCATTTCAGTCTGCACAACCAAAGAATGGCTCAAGTTCAGCAGACCGTGACTATGCTCAGTTCAAGACTTTTGACAAAAAGCAAGATGCTGGACAATGGGAAAAACTATACGAGGGGCTTCGACAAGACCTGTCTCAAGAGGAGGAAGAGAATTCTCAAATAGAGATGCATCCTGAGGCACAAAGCACAATTACACTGGGTAGTGCGGCAAACTCTCCCGAGGCGTTGTCACATGCTTCAAGAGAGCACAAAGCGTATTTCCAGATTCATCAGCAATACATTGCTACACATGTAAAATCTGGACTGATGATGATTGCACAGCAAGAAGCCCATGAACGAATTCTTTATGAGAAGTTCTTGGTTCAACTGCAACAACGATCTGGGGCATCACAGCAATCTTTGTTTCCGCAAACCCTAGAATTGAGTCCAGGTGATTTTTCATTGGTCAATGACATAAAAGAAGAATTGAATGCGATTGGCTTTGAGTTTTCTGATTTTGGAAACCATGCGATTGTAATCAACGGAGTACCAGCTGATTTGAAAACAGTTAATGAAAAGGTGCTTTTTGAAGGCTTTATTGAGCAGTTTAAACAAAACAAGTCTGAACTTAGTATGTCAAATGATGAAAACATAGCAAGGGCTATCGCCAAAAGATCTTCAATAAAAAGGGGGAATGAGTTAACCCAAGGGGAGATGTCATCGTTAATTGATCAGCTATTTGCATGTAAAACCCCCAATTATTCACCGAGTGGTCGCAAAACGACTTTTATTCTGGAATTGGAAAAGATAAATCAGTTTTTTAATTAACCCATATGTTCGGAAGACTTACACCTTTAGTTAAGAAGTTACTTATTATCAATGTTGGTATTGCTGTACTTCAAATGGTGATCAAGATAGATTTGGGTGACTACTTTGGGCTGTATTTTATTCTGTCTGACGAATTCAAGCCCTACCAATTCATCACTTATATGTTTCTGCATAGCACGCAGAGTCTTATGCATCTATTGGGAAATATGTTTGCCCTTTTCATCTTTGGGCCACTATTGGAGCAATTCCTCGGTCAAAAGAAATTCCTAATTCTCTATATGGTTACTGGAATTGGAGCAGGGCTTTTTTATACGGGTGTTAACTATCTTGAAGTAAGAGGTGTGAAAAGTGATGTGGAGGAATATGTCAGTAACCCGTCATCACAAGGTTTTAACCAGTTGTTGGTTGATCATGGAGATAACTTAAATCCAGAGATATATAAGTTCGTAGACTACTTTGACCGTAACCAAGAGAACCCAAAATTGAAGGCAGACTCTGTCAGATACGCTTGGCAACTATATGATTTATATGGCAACTATAATATGGTAGGGGCCTCAGGTGCTGTATTTGGAATTCTAGCAGCTTTTGCGCTCTTTTTTCCAAATACAGAACTATTCTTACTCTTTCTGCCTTTCCCTATAAAGGCGAAATACATTGTTGGATTTTACATCCTGTATGAAGTCTATTCAGAGTTTCAACGGGCTCCTGGCGATAATGTAGCCCACTTGGCTCATATCGGTGGCGCCCTGATTGCATTTTTCTTAGTGAGGTATTGGAAGGAGGAACGTAACAAGTTCTATTAGCAAATGAATAGTATACTAGACGATTTTAAAATAGCCTTTAAGACAGGTAATATCTTAAACCAGATCATTGTCATTAACGTGGTGGTCTTTCTGTTTATGGGTGTTTTGTCTGTTCTATTGACATTATCCGGTCAGGAGGGTGTCTATTTAGAATTCAGTAGATATTTGACACTTCCCTCTGATCTTGGCAAGCTAATCTTTAAGCCATGGACGCTTATTACCTATTTCTTCTTCCATCAAGGCCTATTTCATATCCTATTCAATATGTTATGGATGTACTGGTTTGGTCGAATCATTTCTGAGTATTTGGGACAGAATAAAATCTTAGGCTTTTATGTATGGGGCGGTATAGGCGGTGGCTTATTCTATATCTTAATCTATAATCTTTTTCCTTTCTTCGCAGAGGCTGTGCCTTACTCGAATTTACTAGGTGCTTCAGCTGGCGTAACAGCTATTGTCGTTGCTGCTGCGACTTTCCAGCCAAACTTTACGGTAAGCTTGATTTTGATTGGCCCTGTTAAGCTCAAGTATATTGCAGCCTTTAGTGTAGTGGCCTCGTTGTTTCAATCGACAGGTGCAAATGCAGGAGGTGAGATTGCTCACTTAGGAGGAGCGATAGTGGGTTATGTTGGAATGGTCCAGCTTCAAAAGGGTAACGATTGGAGTAAGCCAATTGTAAACTTTGTCATATGGGTGAAAAGTTTATTCAAGCCGCAATCGAAGATTAAGGTGTCTTATAAGAAAGAGCCTTCGGTTGCGCCGAAGGCTAGAACAACAAAGAAAGCTGCTTCAAAAGGATCAAATATTCAGGAAACTAGCCAAGCTGAAATTGATTCCATCTTAGACAAGATTTCTGATAAAGGCTATGACGCCCTAAGTAAGGAAGAAAAGCAGAAGCTTTTCAATGCGAGTAAAGATTAACTCTTATTGGCTAGTTGCCCACAAGCTGCATCGATATCCTTTCCACGGCTTCTTCTCACATTCACAATAATGCCTTTGGCTTCTAAGATGCGTTTGTACATGTCTAAGCTCGCTGGGGCCGCTTGTTGAAATTCACCATCATCAATGGGATTATATTCAATGATGTTCACTTTGGATGCTACCTTACCGCAATACTTGGCTAAGGCATTGGCATGTTTTTCATCATCATTGATATTCTTCCAGACCACATATTCAAAAGTGACCGTACGGTTGGTCTTGTTATGCCAATATTGAAGGGACTCTGCTAATTCGGCCAAGTTACTCGTGTCGTTAATGGCCATCATTTTAGACCGAGATTCATCAATCGCAGAGTGTAGTGATACCGCTAAATTGAATTTCACCTCGTCATCGGCCAGTTGCTTGATCATTTTTGGAATACCCACCGTTGAGAGCGTGATTCGTCTTGGTGACATACCTAGTCCTTCAGGTGAGGTAATCTTATCGATTGAAGCGAGAACGTTTTTGTAGTTCAACAATGGCTCACCCATCCCCATATATACAATGTTGGTCAATGGCCTTTCGAAGTACAGCTCCCCTTGGTCTTTTATGGCCACCACCTGATCATAGATTTCATCAGGGTTTAGGTTTCTCATACGCTTGAGGCGTCCTGTGGCACAAAAGTTACAACTTAGACTACAGCCTACTTGTGAAGAGATACAGGCAGTGATGCGCTTTTCAGTTGGGATAAGAACTGATTCAACGATGAGGTTATCGTGTAATTTGACGGCATTTTTAATGGTACCATCATTACTGCGCTGCATTTGATCCACCTTGACATGTTTTATCTCAAAGTGAGCCTTCATCTTCTCCCGAGTCTGAAGCGAAATATTGGTCATCTGGTCAAAGTCCTTAGCCGACTTTTTCCACAGCCATTCATACACCTGCTTAGCACGAAATGCTTGATCTCCTTCAGCTACAAAGAAGTCTTTGATATCGTCTAAGGAAAGTTGACGGATGTCTCTTTTTTCAGATGCTGTCATACCCATGCTACAAAGGTAGTACTAATCGGTATAATGCTTACCCTTTGAACTTGGCTAATGTATTAGCAATCGAATCAGGCATATTGCTGACCTTTCTTTCCGTGTAATTGTAAAAGGCAATACCTGTTTTACCGAGTGCGATTAATTTGTTTGGGTCTTCAACAGATAGTCGATAGTAAAGGTCCATGCTTTTGGCAGATAAGTCTCCAAGGAAGACCTCTGCTTTAATTTCATCACCGTGAAACCCTTCGCCTTTATACTGGATAGCAGTATCGACTTGAATTGTTCCTACGCCATCAATACTCAACTCATCAGGATAGCCTAGGCTTTTATAGAATTGAAAACGGGCTTCATGTATCAGGCTGAGCACACTGTCGTTGCCTAAATGATTTCCATAGTTGATATCCGAAATTCTAACGGCTAATGTGGTTTCAAAGACTTTGGTTTCAGGTAATACGATCTTGATTCTAGACATAGTATGGTATCAAGATGTAAAAATAACCAAGATTAAGAATGGTCCTTAGAAGTTCTTTCGAATGTTAAATTGAGAAACGCCAGTGCCCGTCTTTCCATTTGAAGAGATTCCTTGAACATCGATAAAAACATTGGTGTTTTTATCGTGGGTATAGAATGCTACTCGCGCCTTCCCTTTACCATTTGTTGTGATCATAGGTGCCCAAAAAAGGGTTGTACGCTCATCTGGAATAAACTGCTGCTTGTTGGATTCGTCATACTTAGGCGCATAAAATTCCCGAGCCGCATGATATCCATTTCCACTGATTACTCGCATACCTGGTTTTTGGGCCATGGCTTTCTTTAGTTTATCACCTTTTAATGTGTAGAAAGCAATTGCCCCATTAGAGCCGTTTACTCCGAACATAGCCGCTGAAGCACTCTTATAGACCTCTACATAGTCAATTGCAGTTGCCCTTAAATCGTAAACGGCTGTATAAGGGACAGGTACATTATCAATGAGTATTAATGGTGCTCCTTGATAGGGGCCTTGTCTTAATCGAGGTTGTCTAAACATTGGATCATTGGCAGCTCCAACATCCACAGAGGATCCCCCTATAGGAGCCCTAGAAGAACCCTGAGAAATGACACTACTTGCAGCATCCACCCCTCCAGAATTTCCGCCACTGGCTATTGATAACGAGAATCCTGAAAGCTTGCCCAGCATTGCTGTAAAGGGGTCTCTTCCGTTTTTTTCCTCAAAGCTCATATTGTCAAAGTTCACGTAGGCCTCTCCTTTGCCATACTGAGAGTTAAGGGTTCTATACCTTTCTTCGCGCTTATTCGCAGTTATGTATACATCATCCAAATAGATAGTGCCATTCTCTTTTCTGTATGTACTGTCAATACTAATTGCAGTAATGGCGTTCTCTTTTAAGGCTCTAAGTCTATCTGGATTATCTTGAAGAGACTGGGTGAGGTATTGATTCAGTGGGAATTTTTCAAAAGTTTTATCTATTTCGAATTTTGTGTCTCTCACTTTGTTCTTTTGAAAGCCTTGCAGTGTAAGGTCTGTCGTATCGTAATAGGTTAAATTTTCAAATTCAAAATTTCCTTCATCATCTGCTAGTACAAATCTATTCCCTTTGTGGTCTCCGTTTTCCTCTAGATTAAGTAAAAAGACACGGCCATTTTTAAAAGGCTTACCTCCGGACTTTGCCATCTTACCTTTAAGGGTAAGCGTTTGCTCAAAGGCATAAATGGGTTCTCGGTTATCCGTATTAAGGGTTGACCACTTGAAGCGTCTCCAACCATTAACCATCATGAGTAGATCAGTATTGGCAATTGAGACCTCATCTTGCTTTAGGTACTGGGAAGGATTTTTAATAAATCCGGTGATGTCCGATGATAGCAGTAGGTTGGCGGTGATGTTATAATCTAATTGATCATTCTGAACTAATTTAGAATCGAAAACAGACATTGAAAACGAGCCTTGTACAGGATTACCTGCTTTATCTGTCACCTTTAGTTCTATTGTTGCTAAGTCTCTGCTTGCGTACTGTGGGTCGGTGGTGCTAATGTCAATGTTGATGTCATATGCCGTGTGGTTAAAAACCAATCGCTCAGCCATTGGCATTAAATCCTTATTGAATACGGTTACATGAAAAACGCCATCAGGGAAGTTGCTTTTGTCAATCTTAAGAAGGTTTTTATGGTTACCTACTGTTACCTCAGATGCGTAAGTTACATAGCCTCTCGTATGCACTACTAGATAGTATTTTTCTGCAGAAGGCTTTGCCGTTTTAATAGCGACACTCATAAATTCAGAAGCCTCATTATTAATACTGAGTGTGACTCCTTCTGCTTTGATTTCTGGTAGCTCAAACTTCTCTTCTTTACCATTTATTTGAGCATAATAGTTAGAATTGGTCGGTAATAAGGTGAAAACACCTCGGCTTTCATGTTGAGTAGTGAATGTTGTCACCTCATTCTGCTCATTATCAAAGACTTTACCAGAAACCGGTAATTCGTCATCACGCACTCCAGTTACTTCGAAAGCAACTTTACTGGTTACACCATTGACTAAATCACCACCTTCTGGGTAAAAGTTTACCTGAAACTGATGAGGGCTAACTTTTTCAGTTATCACTTCCCCGAGCTTTAAGGAGTGTACTTTTATCTTTTTGTTAAAGAAGAACTCCTCGCTCTGATTTTTCATCCAGTTGGTATATCCTCTTAAATAATAAAACCCAGGTGTCAAGTCTTTTTGTAGCGTCAGGCTTGCTTTGGATACTCCCTCTTCTGATCGTAAGGTTAATCTTTCTGCAATTTCACCTTGTGCGTCAAGTAGCTCTACATATACAGTTTGGCTAAAGGGGGAGGGAATGTGCCCAGCGCCCGCAACGAGGTAGGACTTCATCCAGATCGTTTCGCCTAAGGTATATTCTGACTTGTCGAGGTGGAGAAAGACCTTTTCAGTGGACAATTCAGTTTGATAGTTTTGAAACTCCTTCAGCCATTCTTGAAATGGATCATTTTGAGCAAATGAATATTGAAAAGGTAAGCATATTAGTAAACTGATGAATAGAAGTTGTTTGCGTTTCATGACCTTGAGTTTTGCAGACATAAATTACGAATAAGTTGGCCAATTTCTTTAACAATGGTGACATAATGACCGTTTTGTTGTCTTTTTGAGTAAAAATACAGTCATAATTACCGAATTATTTATTTGGATTATTCTTTGTTGAGCAGGGTTTGAGGCGAAAGCTGAACAAAGAATTTTAAGTGATTATGGATTTAAAAAAATATACTATCAAATCACAGGAAGCGATTCAAAAAGCGGCTGAGATTGTCAGTGGAAATGAGCAAATGGCGATCGAACCGGGTCATCTTTTGAAGGCTATCCTTTTGTCGGATGAGAATGTGATGTCTTTTCTGATAAAAAAGTTGGGAGTGAATAGGTTGCAACTTGATACAAAGTTGGAAGAGGTAGTATCTAGTTACCCGAAGGCGAGCGGTCAACAGCCCTACTTGTCTAATGATGCGCATGCAGCATTGACCAAAGCACTGGACTATTTAAAAGAATTCAAAGATGAATTCGTAGCTATAGAACATATCGTCCTCGGTTTATTGGCAGGTAAGGAAAAAACAGCGGCTGTTATGAAAGAAATGGGTTTTTCTAAAAAGGAACTCATTGCAGCTATTAAAGAACTGAGAGGAGGAAATAGCGTGACAGATCAAAATGCAGAATCAAAGTATCAATCATTAGAGCGATACTCAAAGAACTTAAATGAGCTGGCTAAATCTGGTAAGATTGATCCAGTGATTGGACGTGATGAAGAGATCAGGAGAGTGCTTCAGATTTTATCTCGAAGAACGAAGAACAACCCGATGCTCATTGGTGAACCAGGTGTTGGTAAAACAGCCATAGTGGAAGGCATGGCACAGCGAATCGTGGATGGTGATGTGCCAGAGAACCTGAAATCTAAGACGCTCATCTCTCTAGATATGGGGCTTTTAGTCGCTGGTGCAAAATTCAAAGGCGAATTCGAAGAAAGACTTAAGGCAGTGATCAAAGAAGTTCAGGACTCTGATGGTGAGATCGTCCTGTTCATTGATGAGATTCATACCCTAATTGGTGCTGGTGGAGGCGATGGCGCGATGGATGCGGCTAATCTTTTGAAACCCGCCTTAGCAAGAGGAGAACTCCATGCGATCGGTGCGACAACACTTCAAGAATACCAAAAGCATATTGAAAAAGACAAGGCCTTAGAGCGCAGGTTCCAAGCAATTACAGTCGATGAGCCGAGTCAGGAAGATGCCATTTCTATTCTTAGAGGGATTAAAGAAAAGTACGAGGTCCACCACGGAGTGAGGATCCAAGATGATGCTGTTATCGCAGCGGTTGAATTATCTAGCAGGTACATTTCCGATCGATTTTTGCCAGATAAGGCGATTGACTTAATGGATGAAGCTGCTGCAAAGTTGAGGATTGAGATTGACTCACTACCACAAGAGTTGGATGAGATGAATCGTAAAATCATGCAGCTGGAAATTGAGAGAGAAGCGATCCGAAGAGAAAAGAACAAGGACAAAGAAGTTGTGCTCACGAAAGAGATTGCTGAACTATCCGAAAACCGCGATGGACTAAAAGCTAAGTGGGAGAATGAGAAAGCAGTAATCGTTGGTATCAGGTCTGAAAAGGAGAATATTGATCGCTACAAAATGGAGGCTGAAAAAGCGGAACGCGAAGGTGACTTCGGTTTGGTTGCTGAGATTAGGTATGGAAAGATTACTGAATCAGAGAAGAAGCTGGAAAAGTATAAAGCCAAGATGCAAGAAATGCAAGTTGGTAGTACGCTCCTGAAAGAAGAAGTTGATGCTGAAGATATCGGAGAAGTTGTTGCAAAGTGGACGGGTATTCCGGTTTCAAAAATGCTGCAATCTGAAAGAGATAAATTACTTCACCTTGAAGAAGAACTTGGAAAAAGAGTGGCTGGTCAGCAAGAGGCTATATCAGCACTCTCTGATGCAGTAAGAAGAAGTCGTGCAGGCTTACAAGACCCGAAAAGGCCAATAGGTTCTTTCATTTTCCTTGGAACAACAGGGGTGGGTAAAACCGAGCTTGCGAAGGCACTAGCCGAGTACCTATTCAATGATGAGAACAACATGGTGCGCATTGACATGTCTGAGTATCAAGAACGACATGCGGTGAGTAGACTTATTGGAGCACCTCCAGGGTATGTGGGTTATGACGAAGGTGGTCAATTGACAGAAGCTGTCCGAAGAAAGCCATACTCTGTGATTCTCTTAGATGAGATCGAGAAAGCGCATCCTGATGTATTTAATGTACTCTTGCAAGTGTTAGACGAGGGAAGGTTGACGGACAATAAAGGACGTATTGCCAACTTTAAGAATACCATCATCATTATGACTAGTAATACTGGATCATATTTAATTCAAGAGAATTTTGAGAAAATCAACACGGATAATGTCCTCGAGTTGATTGAAGAAACAAAGAGTCAGGTGTTTGATCTGCTAAAGAAATCGGTGCGACCAGAGTTCCTGAATAGGATTGATGAAACCATCATGTTTTTGCCACTTAACAAGGATAATATTCGACAGATTGTGGCGATTCAGTTTGGCTTAATCCAAAAGCTCCTTAAGGAAAACGGCATTGAGATTGAGGCAACTGATGAAGTACTCGATTATATAGGAGAGCTCGGTTACGATCCGCAATTTGGAGCAAGACCATTGAAAAGAGTGATTCAACGAAAAGTATTGAACGAGCTATCTAAGCTAATTCTCTCAGGAGAAATCAGTAAAGACGCTGTGGTCAGTGTTGAATTGAATCAAGATCGAGAAGTGGAGTTTGTGAATATTGAGAAAGTAGAGGAGATTTAAATCCCTTATGGAATAGTAAAAAACACCACTTGAACGTGAGAGTTCGGTGGTGCTTTTTTGTTTTTGCGGAGAATAATTAATGTAATCTCTGCTTATAATACGGAGGTTGTACTTGTGGTGCGGAGAATATGCGATATGTTCATCAGCTAGGAGATTGGCCAAATTTCACTTGGGTTAAAGATCAAGTACTTGAAAGGCTCGTTCCTTCGACAAAGATGTAGATGGTGTAGTTGAAATGACTTTATACGCCACAAGAAATCATGAAAAGAAGCTTACAAACAAAGACTCTTTAACTGTCCTAAGTTCCCTCGACTACGCTCGAAATAGAAAGAGCGTGTGCTAATTTTTACACTCCTCTTTCTACCTCGATCTTGCGGAGCGACCCATGGAAATATTGGGCACTATTTCTTCTTCAACCAGTCTTCTCGCCTTTTCTGAGCGGCCGCATTGGCATTATTGTCCCATTGGCTGCGCATGTCCTTGTTGACTTGCAGTGTAACTGCCTTGTTCATACGTTGCCCCCAGCGTTCTATCAATATTTCAATCCGATCACCCGGCTTATACTGTCTCAAGACTTCCTGAATATCCAGTCTTCCTTCTAGGTCTTCCATGCGCTTACCTGCTATGCTAATAATCTTGTCTTCACTTTCGATACCCGCTTTGTAAAGTGGAGAGCCCACAAGGGCATTGCCTGTCATCTGACCCACGCCATCATTGAGTCGGATATTTCCTCCTAAGGTGATTTGTTCAGGATTTGAGTTCTCAAACGTGACACCCATGTTGACAAATAGTGCTTGGTAGTCGGGCATCTCGCTGTTAAATATGTGCTTTCTAAAGAAGTCTTTAGAGAAGGACTCTCCTGCGTATTCACCCAGTCTTGCCTCAAGGTCTCGTACAGAATAAGGTATCTCAGATTTGCCATGTGTATTCCAAACATGCTGCATATAACCATCCAGACTCTTGCTGTCATCCATACTTCTTAAAGACATGTCTAAGGCTAAACCAATTACCGAACCGTAGGTGTAGTAAGAAATAAAGATATTGGAATTGTTGTCAGGGTCGATGGAAGCTGCTGCGTCTACGAAAGGTGCGCGGTAACTCATTTCAATAGGGCTGAAGTATTTCCTTCCTGGAGCATTCATAACATAACTGACAGATCCACCCAGTCCATTGACGTACTGCTCTTTGGTCATATTCCCCGAACGGGCCCGAATCAAGTCAGTATAATAACTTGTGAAACCTTCGGCAAACCATAGCTCTCCACTCATATTGGCGCCTTCAAAATCGAAGGGTTCGAGGGATGCAGGTCTAATTCTCTCCACATTCCAAGCATGGAAAAATTCATGAGATATGGTTCCCATTGAAGTATTTCCCAATGGCCAGTCCAATGGTTTACTGCTCACTACAAAAGTCGAGTTTCTATGCTCCATGCCATCGCCACTTGCATTAGGCACATAGCATGAAAGAAAAGTGTACTCGCCATGATCGAACTTCGGTAACTCTCCGAAAACAGCTGCCTGCTGCTCAACAATCTTAATTACTTCATCAAAGTATGTGTCTACTTCAGCGTCAGTTGCAGGTGTATGAAGTGCCAGGCGAATATTCTGACCATCTATTTTTCTTTCTCGAATATGGAGATCAGCGATTTCCACTGGGCTATCCATAAAGTAGTAATTGTCTTTAGCCTCATAGGTATCCTTACCTAGGCTCTTCAGTTGAGTAGCCACTTTCCAATTTGAACCTTCAGGTAAATTGAACTTGACTCGAACAGGTCTGTGGCGATAGTTTCTAGCCCAAATGAAAGTAGCAGGAATGTTTAGGTGTGCATGTGTTTCATCAACACCTGAGTAAGTTCCTCCAGCACGATTAGCATACAGGGTATATTCGAAAACTACAGTACCGTTATGACCTGAAACATCCCATTGATGTGGATTTGGTCTTAACACGTCTAATTCATTTCCTTTACCGTCTGTTGCTTTCACATTATATATGTTCTTCGCGAATTCATGTACAGCATATCTACCAGGAGAGCTTCTGCTCATTCTGACTTGAAGTACTTTTTGCTCTAGTTTGGAAAAGGTCACTTTGATCTGTGCTTCGTGGTGTACACGATTATCAAAAGATATTTCATACCTATTGAACGTTTGTGCCTGTATGCCGAAAGCAAATAGGCTTAGGATGGCTATGAATGTGATTTTGAGTTTCATGTTGTTATTGATATACTGCTCTAACTTCTATTTCAATAAATTTATTTGGGTCGACTAAGGTGTAGACGCCTATCGTTGATCTGGCTACTTTATTTGGGTTTTCGTTATTGCCGAAATACTCGCTATAGGCCTTAAACCACGCCTGAAAATCGGGTTTGTTATCATTTTCAGGATCAGGTGCCACATATACCTTCATGGCAATTACGTCCTTAAGACTTAAGCCTTCTTCGCTGAGATAGGCATTGATTCTTTTTAAGGCGCTGACACTTTGATCGTAGGTGTCTCCAAAACGTGCACGGTCGCCAACAGGCTTTCTCTCGTCTTTTTCTGTAGCGACTATGCCGCTAGCAAAATACATGTCCTTCCCGCCGGGTACTTTTACCCCTTTTAGTATAGAGGAACCATCACGTTCGAAGCGAGTAACTTCTTCAGTTTCACGATTGTCATCATCATCTTCCTTTTCACAGGAGTACACCATGACCAATGAAAGTACAATCAGAAAAAAAAGGGCCTTCAATTTCATAGTAATCAGTGTTTGTTCCAATATACAAAATCACCTATCAAAATGACTTTGGTTTATTCTGGTGGCAATGACTATCTTGAGACACATCCTTAAACCAAAACCTATGAAGACGCTACGCTCTTTACTGTTAGCCAGTCTAATCCTATTGATTTATACTCCTGATTCCCTCGCTCAGAGGCGTAATCGTAAGGCCCAAGAGCCTCAAGGTGTCAGCTATGATACTGCACTTTATAATGCCATGGAATTTCGTTTGGTCGGACCCTTCAGGGGTGGGCGAGCGACTGCCGTTGCAGGAGTAGTCCAAGATCCGATGACCTATTATATGGGGGCTACAGGCGGCCTGTGGAAAACTGACGATGCAGGCAAAAGCTGGAGCAATATTTCAGATGGCTTCTTCAATACTGCCTCCGTTGGTGCTATTGCTGTTTCGGAGTCAGACCCAAATGTCGTTTATGTAGGTATGGGTGAGGCGCCCGTTCGTGGTGTAATGACCTCTCATGGTGATGGCGTATATAAGTCTACCGATGCGGGAAAGACTTGGAGTCATATGGGGCTTGAAAAGACAAGACAGATATCAAAGATCGTTGTCGATCCGAATAATCCAGATGTGTTAATTGTTGGCGCGCAGGGGAGTCCATATGCGGCTACAGAGGACAGAGGAATCTACCGCTCAGCAGATGGAGGAGAGACCTGGACCAAAGTGCACTATGTGGATGAAAACTCAGGAATAAGTGACTTGAGCATGGATATGACTAACCCAAGAATCGTTTATGCGGCTTATTGGGACCATAGAAGATTTCCTTGGAAAGTGCAGAGTGGAGGGCCTGGTAGCGGAATTTGGAAATCTGATGATGGTGGCCAAACATGGAATAAGCTTTCGAAAGGTTTGCCTAAAGATGTGATGGGAAAAATTGGAATTTCTGTTTCTAGAGCTAACCCTAATAAGGTTTGGGCTATTGTTGAAGCAGAAAAAGGGGGGCTTTACCGGTCTGATAATGGTGGTAAAAATTGGAAATTAATCAACCCTGATCGCTTATTAAGAGCACGGTCTTGGTATTATATGCACATTCAGGCACACCCTACTGATGAAGAAAGTGTGTTTGTGATGAATGCCCCATTGGTGCAATCAACAGACAATGGAAAGACATTTGTGAATTTGAATACACCACATGGTGACAATCATCAAGTATGGGTGAACCCTGAACACCCACAATATATGATCAATGCGAATGATGGTGGAGCAAATGTTTCTATCAATGGCGGAAAGGATTGGTCTAGACAAGACAATCAGCCTACCGCTCAATTCTATCGTGTCAATGCTGATATGCAATTTCCATATCGCATCTATGGAGGACAACAAGACAATAGTTCCGTTTCTATTGCCTCAAGGGTAGATGGCTCAGGCATAAGTAATAACGATTTTTTCCCGGTTGGTGGTTGCGAAAGCGCGTATTCTGCTTTTGACCCAAAAAATCCTAAGTACATCTACTCAGGTTGTTATCAAGGAATTATCGATGAGTGGAATGCTAAGACCAAACAGACCAAGGATGTCATGGCTTATCCGTTTCAAGGATTAGGGACTAACCCGCGAGATGTTAAATATCGGTTCAACTGGAACGCACCAATCATTGCTTCAAAACATGATCCTTCCGTAATCTATCATGCAGGGAATAAGCTCTTGAAAACTTCTAATAGAGGAATAACTTGGGAAGAAATCAGTCCAGACTTAACAAGAAATGATAGTACCAAGATCAACTGGGGTGGTGGTCCAATTACAAATGAGGGAGCTGGAGGAGAAATCTATCATGCGATCTATTACGTGGCTGAATCTCCGCATACACCTGATGTGCTATACACAGGTGCCGATGACGGTATGCTGCACATTACCAAAGATGGAGGTACCAACTGGACAGAGATCACTATTCCTAATACCGGAGATGGAATGGTCAATCAAATTGAGGTATCTCCACATGACCCAGGGACGGTCTATGTCGCATTCAACAAATACAAATTCAACGATTTTACACCACATGTTTTCAAGTCAACCGACTACGGACAGACTTGGAATAGATTGGTGAATGGTATCGGAGCAGATGCGCATGTTAGAGTTATTCGTGAGGATCCTAAACAAAAGGATTTACTCTACGCGGGTACTGAATTAGGACTTTACGTGTCATTTGACGGAGGCGTTAAATGGAACGCTTTTCAAAGAAACTTGCCGATCGTTCCAATTACAGATTTGATGGTACAAGGTAATGACCTAATCATAGCTACTCAAGGCCGAGCTTTTTGGGTGATGGATGATTTGAATCCATTATATGAATTGAGTCAGGCGTCAACGGCTGAATTCCATGTGTATGAGCCAGAGGATGCCATTCGCGATAACGCATTTAGAAGTGGCAGTACGGCAATGGGGCAGAATCCTTACCCTGGATTCTCTATCATGTACTACATCAAGGAAGATGTTGATTCTACTGAGTTGAAAGTTGAATTTATGAACGTGCAGGGAGATCTAGTGAGGTCATTCTCAAGCGTAACGACAGATCGTCAAGCAAAAATCACTAAGAAGTCAGGAATGAACCGTTTCAATTGGAACCTTTCTATGGCTAATTTCAAAGGTGTAGATGGCGTATTTGTTGGCCTCGGTGCAGGCGGACATCGTGTGGCACCAGGAGATTATAAGGTGGTTATTTCTTACGGAGAAACTGTCGTTGAGAAAGATATTACAGTTAGCGCTGATCCAAGATGGGAAGCAGGAAGTGATGATTATGCTGCGCAGCAAACATTTTTGAATACTTTACGAGAGATGATCGAGAACCTTCAGGAAAAGGCAAATGACATTCGTTCGATCAGATCTCAAATCGAAGATTTAAAGGGGAGAATTTCTAAAGATGATTACGCTTCAGTACATGAAAAAGCAGACGAAGTCTTAGAGATGATCAATACTTCGGAAGCAGAAATGGTACAACCGAAACAGAAAACGTTTCAAGACGTAATTAACTTTGAGAATAAGCTGGAAGTACAGCTATTACATATTTATGGAACAATAGATGGCATCGAGCCTCCGATTACCAATGGACAAAAGAAGCGAGTTGGTGATATGGAATTGAAGTACACCCTAGTGATGGATCAGGCATCAACTATTGAAAAAGGGCTTAACGATTTAATGGTCTTAATAAGAGCTGAAAATGTGCCTTTTATAGCGCCAAAAAAGAAGAACTAATTGGAGAGAAATATAATAGAGGAACTAGGTAGCCTTGCTTTGGCTACTCGACTCAAAAACCTCAGTGAGCGCTTAGCGCGTGATGTAGCACAGATCTATAAAGAGTCTGCATTGGATTTCGAACCGCGCTGGTTTGCAATGATCTATGCACTAAAGGATGGCGAAGAATTGGCCGTGACAGAGATTTCTGTTATGCTAGGGCAAACGCATCCAGCGGTAAACCAAGTGGCGAATGTATTGATTGAAAAAGGACTTGCGGAAGAGCGGAAGGACACTTCCGATCAACGAAAAAGGCTTTTAAAGCTATCGGCTAAAGGACATCAGTTGGTAGAAAAAATGAACGACACATGGGGCCGCATCAAAGAAGCAAACGATCACTTACTAAAAGAGTCAGCAAGTGACTTGCTTTCAACACTCGACAATGTAGAATCTGCACTGAATGATCAATCCATGTATGAGCGCGTGAAGTCGAGAGTCTAATCGATTAAAATGTTAACGAGTGTTAATTTTTGAAACTAGGTCGATTTTATAACGTAAGCACTTACATATATTGTAGCTTTACATTCAACCTAGATCACGCTTCCATCCTGTAACTAAAGTTAATTGATGAAGTATAGAACAGGAGTATTCAAGCCAAGAAAGATAGGTTGACAAAGCATCGGATTATGAAAGTTGAAATAGGTCAGATTTACGCATAAAAATCAAAGGTCATGTTTAGTAATTATCTCAAGATTGCATTTAGGAGCTTATTAAAAAGCAAAAGCACATCCGTCATTAATATTCTTGGTCTCTCCATAGGCATGGCTTGTGGCGTCATTATATTTCTTTTTGTACAGCATGAGCTGAGTTATGATAGGTTTCATGCCAAATCAGACGATATTTTTCGTGTACTGACGATTGATGAAGCTTTGGGTGTGAGCAGTAACCTCGTAGGTATTACACTTCCAGCCTTGGGGCCAGCAATGGACAGTGCCTTTCCGGAAGTAGAAAAAAGAGTTCGGATGATGCCTCAAGGTAGACAACTCATCAATTATGAGCAGCAAGGTTTCTATTCAGAACATTTTGCCTATGCTGAACCCACGCTTTTTGAGGTTTTTGACTTTGAATTAATAGCTGGTGACACTGAAAAGGCTTTGACAGAACCGAATACTGTAATCTTCACCCAGTCTATGGCAACGAAGACATTTGGTTCAGAAAATCCAATTGGTAAGCGTATTGATATTGGTAATCAAGCAGGAATAGAAGTGGTAGGCATCATGGCAGATGTACCTGATAATTCTCACTTGAACTTTGACGTGATTGTTTCTATGCAACAGGCTGATACAACCTCTGGATTTGCTCAATTTCTTAGGTCTTGGCAAAGCATAAGCATGGTTACTTATGTAGAATTGGCTGATAAGGAGAGTGAAGAGAACGTTGAATCAAAAATGGAAGATTTGATTCGAGCGAATGACGTAGGAGACAACTTTAGCGTGACATTACAGCCTTTGAAGGATGTGCATCTGAAATCAAATGGAATTCTTTTTGAGAACTATAATCTCAAGAAAACGGACATTAGTTACGTATATACTTTGGCGGCTGTAGGCTTATTCGTCATTCTAATTGCCTCATTCAATTTCATGAACTTATCTACGGCACGATCTGCCAACCGAGCACAGGAAGTAGGGGTGCGCAAGGTCTTTGGAGCTATTAGAAGTCAATTGATTAATCAGTTTATGATTGAATCAGTGGTTTTGTGTTTGGTCTCCTTCCTTTTGGCTTTGACCTTAGTAACAATCACGAGTTCATTCATTAATCTTCCCATTGAGCAAAACCTGTCTATCTACTTTTTGAGCAATCTTGAATGGACACTGGGTGGTTTGGCTTTCGTGTTGTTTCTTGGCGTATTTTCTGGTAGCTATCCCGCGTTACTTTTGTCAGGATTCAACCCTATCAGCATTCTCAGAGGATCTTTCAAAACGAGCTCCAAAGGTGTTTTACTAAGAAAGTCACTCGTGATATTTCAGTTCACTATCTCGATTACACTGATCATTGGAACAGCCGTTGTTTATGATCAATTACAGCATCAACGCAACATTGACAAGGGCTTTGACTCAGAGCAAGTGATAACACTTAATGTAGGACATCCTAGTTTACAACAATCAATGCCTGTGCTGATCAATAAGTTAGAGCAAAATCCTGATATCCTTAAAAATGCAATGACTACAGGCATGCCAGGTAGGACATTTGGCAGGAGAGGTGTTAGACCTGAAGGCGTTGGGCAAGAAGATACATGGATTATATCCGTCTTTAGTTTTGATGAAAACTTTATGGATTTAATGGATATGGAGGTGATTGATGGCCGTGGTTATGACAAAGAAATGCAAACAGATGAGAGTCAGGCCATCCTAATCAATGAGGCCATGGCAAAGGAATTAGTGTGGGAACATCCAATTGGCAAAAAAATTACCTTTGGCCAGCAAGAGCGCACTGTCATTGGTGTCGTAAAAGATTTTCATTTTGCCAGTATGCGTCATAAAATAGAACCACTGGCTATGTTTTTCAGCCCAAGTGGTGGTGGGAATTTAGCGGTGAAATTTGCTTCCGATGAAGTAGGCGAAACTATGAGTTTTATTCAAGGGGTGTGGAATGAAGTTTTTCCTAATAGTCCATTGGAGTATAGGTTCTTTGACGAAGAGTTCGGTCAGCAGTACGCCTCTGACGAACGTTTCGGGAAACTTGTCTTCAGCTTCACATGGTTAGCGATTTTTATCGCTTGTTTAGGATTATTTGGTCTATCAGCTTTTACAGCAGAACAAAAGACCAAAGAAATCGGTGTACGAAAAGTATTAGGCGCCAGTATTACAGGAATTGTGCTACTTCTCTCGAAGCAATTCTCTCAACTTATCGGGGTTGCAGTAGTGTTAGCCATTCCATTCGGTTATTATCTAATGAATGCTTGGCTAGGTGACTTTGAATATCGTGTTGAGATCAACTGGATTTGGTTTTTGGTTTCGGCTTTTGCATCAATTTTGATAGCCCTTTTAACAGTTACCTTTCAATCAGTCAAGGCAGCGACAACCAACCCCTCAGATTCATTACGTTATGAGTGATTTAGCATTTTTTAACAGCCTTCTGTCCTAAAGTTGTAACCACTTGGCCTACAAATGGTATTATACTTGTAGTGCATGGGTTGCAGCCCCTTATAATTGGGTGAATTTGTTTACATTTAAATCCTTTTTTCGGATAACGTTTAAGAAAAAATCGCGTTGAAATGAAGATGTTTAAAAAGATAATGTGGCTTCCATTGGTGCTCCTTTTAACAGGGACACTTTTTGGGGCAGAGAGAGATACAACTGCAATACTACAGCCTACTGAAGCTCATTTAACAGAGGCGAGGATAATTGTACAGATATTGGATTACTTCCATTATCGTGAGACTGACCTCAATGATTCTCTCTCATCTGTTATTTTTAACAACTTCATTAGGTCACTTGATGGCAACAAGAACTATTTCTTAGCTAGCGATCTTCGGTCTTTCGAAAAATACAGATATGAGTTGGATAACACCTTGAAAAATGGTGATCTAGTTCCTGCATTTTATATCTTCAATATCTATTTGAAGCGCCTAGAGTCAAGATTAGACTATGCGCTAGCGCATTCGGGAGATAAGTTTGACTACACTAAAAAAGAGACGTTCAGGTTCGATCGAGATAAAGCGAGCTACGCTTCTAGTGTGGCTGAACTTGATGAAGTGTGGAGGAAAACTTTGAAAAATCAAGCATTGAGTCTAAAGTTAAGCGGCTCTGAACCAGATAAAATAGTTGAGGTCCTAACTAAACGATACGAGCGTTTCAAAAGCAATGTAGCCAAATACAATAGCAATGATGTCTTCGAGATATACATGAATTCCTTAACGGAAGGTTTCGATCCTCACACAAATTATTTTACGCCACTTAATGCTGAGGATTTTGAGATGCAGAGTAAAAAATCACTGGAAGGAATAGGGGCTACTTTACAGCAAGATGGTGATTTCACGAAGATTACGGATCTCAGAGCAGGAGGGCCAGCTTTCCTAAGCCAGCAAATAACTAAGGAAGACCGTGTAATTGGCATTGCTCAGGGTTCTGATGGTGAGATGATTGATGTTGTAGGCTGGCGTTCAGATGAGGTTGCGGGTGAAATCAGAGGGCCTAAAGGGACTTTGGTGCGCTTAAAGCTTTTACCAGGAGGTGCTACACCAGGGTCAGAGACCAAAGAGGTTTCTTTGGTTAGAGATAAAATTAAGCTGGATGACGCAAAGCCGAAAAGCGAAGTGGTTCGGTATTCAGAAAATGGCAGTGATTACACTATTGGCGTCATAACAGTGCCTGATTTCTATATCGATGGTGATGACATGGCTAAGAATCCGGATAATTACGCCAGTACAACCAATGATGTCAAAGCCTTGATCAAGGACTTAGAAGGTCAGAATGTGGATGGCATTATGATTGACTTAAGAAATAATGGGGGTGGAGCACTAGTTGAAGCGATTAGTATGTCTGGATTGTTTTTACCAGGCGGTACCGTAGTTCAGGTGAAGGATAGCAGGGGTCAGATTCAAAAGTATGACGATGACAACAAAGGAGTATCTTATGAAGGGCCAATAAACGTAATGATCAACAGGTTTTCTGCAAGTGCATCGGAAATCTTTGCTGGTGCGATTCAAGATTATAAGCGTGGTGTGGTTGTAGGAGAGCAGACTTATGGCAAGGGAACAGTTCAAAACGTTAGAGGATTGAAAGACTTCTTGAGACAACCAGGGGAGGAAGAACTAGGCCTATTGAAATTCACAATAGCGAAGTTCTATCGTGTGACGGGTAGTAGTACTCAGCATAGAGGAGTTACGCCAGACATTGAGTATCCATCAATTTATAGCGCAGCAGAGTTTGGTGAGAGCTCTAAACCAAGCGCACTGCCTTGGGATAAAATAGCTGCGGCACCATTTAAACCAATGGATTATGTTGACAATGACATGTTGTCTATCCTTAAAAAGCGTCATGACGAAAGATTGAATAAGGATCAGGCCTTATTGGATCTTCAGTATGATATTGCCGAATTGGCCAAGAATAGATCTCAGAAGGTTGTATCACTGAACTATAATCAGCGCAAGAAAGAGCAAGATGACAGAAAAGAGAAGAGGGATGCAAGAGTAAAAATAGGAGCCTCACTTTCTGAACTAGAAGCAAACAAAGTGCAAGACAGATCGTTAGACGATATGAAAGATGCCTATTTGAAAGAAAGCATTAAGCTCCTAGCAGACCAGATTCAAGCGGGTAAAAAGCGAAGAGGATAAAGTTAAACTCACAAAGAAAAAGGGCTCCAATTGGAGCCCTTTTTTTATGATCAATGTGTGATTCTTATCTCAAATTAACCAGATCAACCTCTGCAGCGATATATCCAAAAGCTGACCAGGAGGTGCCTTTTACCACATTTTCAAATATTTCTTTTGCCTTGGCAGTATCATTTTGATACAGATACCAATTCCCAACGCCATAACCCTGAGTAGCCAAACTAAGTGCTGCATCATCTCCAGACGCTTTCAGTACTTCTTCAGGAGCTACCTCACCCTTGTACATCAAGAGTCTCTTTAGATAACTATCGTTTTCGATGATTTCCATGGAGCTGTCAATTGTTGCCAAAAGTGTAGCTGCCACCTCAGTTTTTCCTTGTCTCTGTAAAGTCATGTAAAGCCAATCAGTAGTAGCGACAACTAAGTCTGTGTTGTCAGAGTACTCCAAACACTCCTTGTAGATGGCTTCAGCTTTCTTAAAGTCACCTTTGAGATAATACGCCAGACCATAGTGATAAAGAATATTGAACTGAGTATTCGATAGCGGAATGTTCAGCTTGTTAGGAGCTCCGTCGGGCTCTATTTCAGTCGTATTCTTTGTCATGAGCTGATAGGCCTTGTCATAATCTGAAATAGCCTTGTCAAACTGCCTGATGCTGATATACCGATGACCGCGATGGCGATAGAGTTTATACGAGTTAGGGTAAGCCTCAATGCCTTCAGTAAAAACCTCAATTGCCTTTTTATAGTCATATAAATAGGCATGTCTTCGGCCTAACCAAATGGTATTCATTTCTGAAGCTTCCTGATCGAAATTGCTTTGTGCCTCATTGAGGTTATCACTCAATCGCTTTTCTTGTGCTTCGGATCGATCTGGGATGGTTAAATCTGCTCCTAAAAGCGATTTGGCTTGCACCCTGTCTGCTTTGTACATCTCCGATTCTTTTTGCTCACCACAGGATAGACAAAAACAAAGTGCTAGCCCGTATAAACTCAGTCTCTTCATATTACTTGTTCGTTAGTTTGAAGGTCATTCCGTTTTTCTTCTCATCAACCATGCGCTTAACGTCTTCCAATAGTTTCTTGGCGTCATAAACGATTCCGTCTTTAATGGTGTATTTCACTCCACCGACTCTAATCACTTCGTTGTTTTCGTCAAGCCTAAGTGCTCCAGTTCCATAAAGAACTTTTAGGTTTTGAAGCGGGTTTTCTTCGAGGATAGCAAAGTCTGCAAATTTACCTACTTCGATTGAGCCTAGTTTGTCAGCTGCTCCAAGTGCCTCTGCACCGTTTAAGGTGGCAGACATAATTACTTCCAAAGGATGAAAGCCAGACTCTCTTAATAACTCTAATTCTCGAATGAAACCGAAGCCATAAAGCTGGTAGATAAATCCAGAGTCAGAACCTGCAGTGACACGTCCACCGCGATTTTTATATTCGTTGACGAAAGTCATCCATAGTTGATAGTTTTCTTTCCAGGCGACTTCTTGCTCAGTACCCCAAGAGAACCAATACGATCCATGAGACCTTCTACTAGGGCGATAGAAATCCCATAGCGAAGGCAATGTATATTCCTTATGCCATTCAGCACTGTAAGCACGCATTAAGTCCCGGTTAGCATCATAGATATTAAATGTGGGATCAATGGTGAAGTCAAGTGAAATGAGTTCGTCCATCACTTTGTTCCAGTGATCTGAAAACGGTGCGGCAGCTTGTTTCCAAAGTTGCCCTGCTTCACCAAAGCGATCTTGCTCATTACGATAGTTATAGTCTAGGCTATAGTTTTGGACTTTTCTATCTGTGAAAAGTGCCTCGGGAAGGCCATACCAATGTTCCATAGAAGTCAATCCAGCTCGGGCGGAATTCAAAACATTCCAACGGACCACATCCATTTGAGCATGGTGCATAGCAGATCGAAGGCCAAGTTTTTTGTTCTCCTCTAGAGCAGCCTGCATAATATCCGGAGCTGCTCCAAAAAATTTAATACCATCGGCACCGTTTTTAGCATTGTCTCTTACCCACTGTCTTGCCATTTCTGGAGTAGAGATAGGCTCTTTCGAACCCTGACCGAAGCCCGAATAGGCAAATATTCTAGGAGCGGTAATTTCGTTTTTACGACTCTTCTCCTTGTGCTCTAATACCCATTCTAGACCATTGCCTGCCGAAGGGTCACGAATGGTCGTAATCCCATGTGCTAACCAAAGTTTAAAGACGTATTCAGAAGGAGTACCTTGGCCAGTGCCACCAATATGACCATGCATATCGATTAGGCCAGGAAGAATATACATCCCCTCGGCATCTAGTTCTTGATCCCCAGGATTGGCTTTGGGTCTATCTCTATCTCTGATAGGTAAACCTGGGTAGCCAACGTTAAAAATTCCTTTGATGATATTTTGCTCAACGACAATGTCTACAGGACCAGTCGGTGGTGCACCGTTACCATTGATAAGCGTGGCTCCTCTGATGATTAACCGATTGAAGGGACCATCGCCTTCAGAGCGAGCAGGGGCTCTCTCAATTTGAGCGAAGGCACTTGAAATTGGAAATAGGATCAGACATATAAGTCCGATGAGTGAGGTTTTTATTCGCATAGTATTAAAGGTTGACAATTCAAAAGATAGAGAATTCGCCAACCTTTAACAATACGCTTTACAGGAGTGAGCTTAGCTTTTGTCTCTAACCTTAAGATTAAGGTCGAATGATTGTCCTGACTGACTCCATTTTCCTTCAAGTTGTCCATCTTTTAAAGTGCCTTCGTATGACCCTCCGATAGCATTGATGGTAAAAGTGAATTTGTTGTCTTCAAACTTCATGGTGTCCACTTTGATCTCTCCAGGACCTTGATCTGGGCTTTCCATAGCACCGCTAAGTTTTCCTTCGTTATTACGGACATGAACAACCAATCTGTATGTTGCACCACCTGCTTCGAGATTTCCGTCCCAGATGCCAATTACTTTACTGTTTGGGTTGGCTTGGCCAAACATCATCATTCCAAAAAATATTGCAAATACTGCTTTCATAGATATACTGTTAATTTCAATGCTAGTTTACCACAATTCTCCTAATCTTCAATCCCTAGATTGTCGAGCGGGTAAATATGTAGTTAGTCGTTTATAATTGCTTACTGAATTTGATTTCTCAGGACTTCTAACGGTGGTTTGCTGATGATTCCTCGGCTATTGAGTAGTCCAATCACAATGGTTAATCCGGTAATAACTAGGTAGACGGTAACGATGGGTAGAATGTTCGGAACGAATGTCGAATCGAAAGAATAGTAGGCGAGTCCCCAGCTGCCTAACATTGCTAATAAGATTCCCGATAACGAAGCTAAACTTCCTAGGAAAAAGTATTCGAGACTATTGATACTTAGAATTTGCTTTCGGCTTCCGCCCATAGTCCTTAATAAGACACTTTCCTTTATCCGCTGGAATTTTGATAGTATAACAGAACTAATCAATACTAGTAGACCAGTAATGATGCTAAAGAGGGCCATAAAACGAATGACAAAGGCAATTTTATCTAAAATATCATCTATGGTATTCAAAATGAGTCCAACATCGATTACCGAGACATTGGGGTATTCTTTTACGATGTCTCGTTGAAACAAGGCGCCTTCTTCAGTGCTTTTTACCCTTGTTATTAATACATGAAACTGAGGGGCTTGTTCTAAAACTCCGGTTGGGAAAAGTGCCAAGAAATTGGTCTGAACCATTTGCCAATCAATCTTTCTGGTACTGCCTAACTGAGTCGTAATGGATACGCCTTGTACATCCCAAACGAGGGTGTCCATAAGTTTAAGGTTGTTTCGTTCAACATAATCTTCTTCAAGACTTACCAGAACTATGTCCTTGTACTTTTCATTTGGTTCTTCAGACCTACTTTCACGCATTTTTAGTGTACCACTCGTCAATTCTTCAGAAGCAATGATACTATCACGATAGGTGACGCGCCATTCTCGCCTAAACATTCCACCTCGCATATTGATGGATGTGTCTTCTAATACTTGCTTATAAGTGATCCCATTTACCGAACTCAATCGCATGGTAACGATGGGTACGCTCTGCAAAATTGGAAGCCCTCTTTCGGTTGCCTTCGTATTAATCGCATCTACTTGATGACTTTGAATATCGAAAATCATCAGATTTGGCCGATCGTTATTTGTAGTGATTTCTACTTCGTTGATCAGTAAAGCCTGAATAAAGTAGAGTGTGGTGATCAGTGCAGTACCTAAACCAATGGAGGAAATTAGTACCAAAGTTTGGTTGTTGGGCCTGTGCAAATTGGCAAGGCTTTGTCTCCAAACATAACTCCACGAATCAGGAAAGAACCGCTTAACAAGATACATACTGATCTTGGCGATACCTGCCAAAAATCCGAAGGCCAAACCAATAAATAATGTAAAGATTAGACTATCGCTTATTGAGCCGATTTGTATAAATGCAAAGCCAACAATGAATAGGAAAATGAATCCATAGATAAGCCATTGGGCTTTGTCAATTTTACGTTTGCCACTTTCTTGAATACCTCTTAGTGTGATTAAAGGCGAAGCCCTTCGGACGGCAATTAATGGAGATAAGGCAAACAGAATAGACACAAATAAACCTGTCAAAACACCACCAAAGATGGATGGCCAGGACAATGAAAAGGTGACGTCAACGGGTAAAAAGTCTGCAAATACTTTTGGGAGTACTGTTTGAATAAACGTTCCGACAATCGCGCCTAATATTGAGCCGATCAATCCAATTGCCCCAATTTGGCTGAGGTAAATATAAAAAGCATCTCTACCACTCGTGCCCAAGCAACGGAGAATGGCTACTAATCTAATTTTCTCTTTGATGTAAATGTGGACAGCGCTGGCCACGCCTACACAGCCTAAAAGTAAAGCGACAAAGGCTACCAAATTCAAGAAGTCTGCTAAGTCTTCGAATGTATCACCCGTTTCTTCTTTCCGTTCTCTGATGGTTTCGCTACTAATTCTCGCTGCTCTCAATGAGTCACTATCCGTACGGATCTGATCATCAATATTGAAATCAGCAGGAGGGTCATTGAATTTGTAGAACCTTCGGTAGTATACCCGACTTCCTTTTTGAATCAATTCGGTCTCCTTCAAATAGGCCATCGGAATATAGACAGCTGGTGTAACCAAGGTCGCGCCAATAGATTGTGATGGCGAACTAATCAAGGAACCTTCAATTTTAAAGAGCACTCTACCGATTCTTATGGAGTCACCAATGCCAACGTTGTACTGTACCAATACACTTTGATCGACTAGCGCCTTTCGAGTACCATCTCGAAAGGTTGCTTCGGCATCAGCGGGTTCGGTTTCTATTTTTCCATAGTATGGGAATGTACCTTCTAGGGCCCTTACATCTACAAGCCTGCTTTCCTGATTCTTCGGAAAGAAGATCATAGAAGCAAAACTGTTTTCATAAGACACCTCATGAGACATCTCTTCGATTATAGGATATCTGAACGAAGAATCATTACTGGCCAATTCTAGGTCTGCTCCCAGTAGCTCATTCGCTTGGCTATTAATGTCGCTTTGAAGATTGTCACTAAAGGAATTAATGGCCACTAGTGCGGCTATACCAATAATAATAGATGAAATAAATAAAAATAGGCGGGACCTACTCTTTCGCGCATCACGCCAGGCCATTAGAAATACCCACCGCCAATCGACTTGCTTTGGAATCGAAATATTCTTATTCATTCTCAGTTGCTAATTGGTCAGATGTATGCTGGAGCATACCTCCTTTTAATCTGATAATTCGATCTGTTTTCTTGGCTAAATCAAGGTCATGCGTCACTAGGACAAGTGTAGTTCCAGATTCTCTATTCAGTTCAAACAAGAGGTGTTCAATTTTTTCAGAAGTTTCTTCGTCCAAATTGCCTGTCGGCTCATCGGCAAAAAGAATCTGTGGGTTGTTCGAAAAGGCTCGAGCAATGGAAATTCGCTGTTGTTCACCGCCTGATAGCTGGGTAGGGTAGTGATCGTGTCTTTCGGCAAGTCCTACTCTGTCCAAGAGCTCTAAGGCTTTTTTTCTGATGCCTTTTTCTCTTCTGAGTTCCATGGGCACCATTATATTTTCTACTGCAGTCAGGGTTGGTAGTAACTGAAAGTTCTGAAAAACAAAGCCGACATGCTGATTCCGCACATAGGCTCTTTCGTCTTCGTTCAGTTTATCTAGAGAAATTCCATTCAGAATTACCGAGCCAGAAGTAGCCCTATCGAGTCCAGCACAAAGGCCGAGGAGGGTTGTTTTTCCACTACCGGATGAACCTACTATACTCAGTTTGTCACCACTTTGGATGGTGAAACTAATGTCAGAAAGTACCGTTAATGATTTTGATCCGCTGGAGTATGTTTTGGAAAGGTTAGAAACCTCAAGAATATTTGACATATTCGACTTTCAGTGATTAATATATTCAAGACGAATCTACTCTGTTTAGGTTCGTTTGACTAATGATTTAATGAAGATTAACACGCAATTGTTTAAGGCCATAGGCAGTTTTTTATTTACGGTAAGTCTGTTACATGCTTTATATTCTCCTCTTCAGGATGAAAAAAAGCGTATTGTTTTTTTTGGCGATAGTATAACTGCTGGTTACGGGCTGTCTACTGAGCAAGCATTTCCAGCACTCATTCAACAAAAACTGGATAGTGGTCAGTTGGCTTATCAAGTAATGAATGCCGGTTTAAGCGGGGAGACTTCAGCGGGAGGTTTGGGTAGAATCGACTGGATTCTGAAAACGAAGCCAGATATTTTTATTCTCGAACTTGGTGGGAATGATGGACTCAGGGGCTTGAGCTTAGATGAAACGGAGAAAAACTTAACTGCGATGATCCAAAAAGTTCGTGGCCGAAATCCTGATGTGGTTTTGTTTGTTGCTGGGATGCAAATTCCACCAAACCTAGGCCAAGAATACACCGAAAGGTTCAGGAAGCTGTTTGCTAAAGTGGCTAAGGCCAATAAGACGGAATTGATTCCTTTTCTTTTAGAGAATGTAGGAGGTGAACCGGAACTCAATCTTGCTGATGGCATTCACCCGAACGTAAAGGGGCATCAAATTGTCGCTGAAACGGTTTGGAATAAACTTAAGAAGCACATTGACTAGCGCCTGAGAAAGGCTTGATACTTTATGAGTATCTTCTGCGTAATGTCGAACTCACTTCTGCCAAGTATTTCTCCATCAAGGAAATTGCAAAACTCCATAAACTCATCAATTACTCGATCATCAATTCTGGTCACTCGTTTTACCAAACCCTTGTTAAAATACTTGTCTCGTTCTTTTTTTCGCTGCGCTTGAAAAGCGGTGGCTTCTTTCATTTTTCGAATGATTCGGGCTTGCTTGGGATTCTTGCTTAACTCTTGAAAAATTGGAACTGACACTGAAAAAAGCTGAAATTGAGGGTCTGGCTCGGGTACAAACTTACTAGGTGGTCCTAAGGTGGGTAACCCTAATACATTTATACCCATTACCGGTGCCGCCATAGTATCTAAGAGCTTTCTCTTTAAGTAGAAATCATCTGACATCTGAGAAATCACAAAATCATCAAGGGCTAAGGGCTGTTGTGACATTTCAATTGTTTCAACAGCACCAGATTTTCTCATATCCATAGTCACTTGAAAAATATAGTCTGCATAACCAACCGAGGAGATTTTAATAGAGTCGCCTAGTGCCACAGGTATTTCAAAAGTACCCTCGGGTGTTGAGGCGATTCCTTTATTTTTATTAATGACTACTATGCTGGCGAAGGCTAATGGGGCTTTTGTGACCGAATCAACCAATTGACCCTTTAAGAAGAATCCGCGCTCATTCTGTGCAAAGCTTGAGCTAGCCAAAAGCAAAAGTGCACATATGGTCAAGAATCGTTTCATCAATTATTTAAGAAACGAAAATGACTGATAAAGTTTTTGGAAATAAATGTTTAACCCTTTTTAACCTTGGATTGGTTCTGCTTGCAGTGCAGTTATTGTCTCTCTTGATTAGATATTTTGACTGATTTTGCCAGATATTCCGCATTATCTTAAGTTCGCAAGTCAACGCTATCCCGCCCAACCTTCTCGGTCTAAGCTTCGGTATTGGATGGCTTCGGCCAAGTGTTCGATCCGAATGTCTTCACTAGCAGCAAGGTCTGCAATGGTTCTACTGACTTTGAGTATGCGATCGTAAGCCCTAGCGGAAAGACCTAGTCTTTCCATCGCTTTTTTAAGCAGAATTTTCCCGCCATCATTGATTTGACAGACTTCTTTCACCATCTGACTGCCCATCATCGCATTGGAATGAATGCCCTGATCTTTGAATCGTTCCTGTTGAATTTCGCGGGCCTTGATCACCCTTTCACGAATCTCTTGACTGCTTTCTGATTTTCTATCTTGCGTCATTTGATCGAAGGAAACAGGTGTTACTTCCACATGAAGGTCTATACGATCTAATAACGGCCCACTGACCTTGTTGATGTAGCGTTGTACTTGGCCAGAACCACAAACACATTCTTTTTCTGGGTGATTGTAATAACCACATGGGCAGGGATTCATGCTGGCGATAAGCATGAAGTTTGTGGGAAACTCTACCGACATGCGCGCTCGACTGATCGTCACCTTGCGATCTTCTAAGGGCTGACGCAATACTTCTAATACTGTCCTTTTAAACTCAGGAAGCTCATCTAAAAATAGAATTCCATTGTGTGCTAGTGATATTTCTCCTGGCTGAGGTACGCCACCACCACCAACTAGGGCCACATCTGAAATAGTATGGTGTGGGTTGCGGAATGGCCTTTGGGTTACCAATTGGGCATTGCCGCCTAATTTTCCAGCAACGGAATGGATTTTTGTAGTTTCTAATGCCTCATGAAGGCTCAGCGGAGGAAGTATGGAAGGTAGTCTTTTGGCTAACATTGTTTTGCCAGCACCAGGTGGGCCAATCATAATGGCATTGTGTCCTCCGGCAGCTGCAATTTCTAAGGCGCGCTTGATATTTTCTTGACCTTGTACATGGGCAAAGTCGGCTTCGTACTTGTCTAGATTATCGTAAAAGTGATCTCGCGTGTCATAATCCACTGGTTCAATCTTTCTTTCACCGTCTAGAAATTCCTTGGCTTCCATCAGGTTTTCAACACCAATGATATCTAAGTCATTGACAATGGCAGCTTCATTGGCATTCTCTTTCGGAAGTATGAATCCTTTGAATCCCTTCTTTCTAGTTTCTATTGCAATCGGAAGGGCACCTTTGATCGGTCTTAAAGTACCATCAAGTGCCAGTTCCCCCATGATGACATATTTCTCCATATCATCAGCATTGATTTGACCTGAGGACTTTAAAACGCCCAAGGCAATCGGCAAGTCGTATGCGGAGCCTTCTTTGCGAATATCAGCAGGGGCCATATTGACAACCACTTTTCTTCGCGGCATGCGATAATTGAAGTATTTGAAAACGGACTCTATCCGGTGTTGACTTTCCTTGACGGCATTATCAGGTAGCCCCGAAAGATGAAACTTCGTTCCATCTACAATATTTACCTCAATAGTGATGATTTGAGCATCAACACCAAATACAGCGCTTCCAAAACCTTTGCTAAGAATCAATTGTGTGTTTTTCTATCAGTTGAATCAAAATATGAATCACCTTGATATGAATTTCTTGGACGCGATCTGCATACCCCATGTGTGGTACGCGAATTTCAACATCTACTAAATCTGCCAGTTCACCACCGTTTTTGCCGGTTAGGGCCACAACCTTCATTTTCTTTTGGCGAGCCATTTCAGCAGCACGAAGCACATTTTTAGAGTTACCACTGGTGCTAATCCCCAAGAGGACATCACCTTCATTTCCTAAGCCTTCGATATATCTAGAAAAGACAAAGTCGTATCCAAAATCATTCGAAACGCAAGAAATATGGCTTGGGTCAGAGATGGCAATAGCAGGAAGCGCTTTTCGATTTTCACGGTATCTGCCAGTAAGCTCTTCAGCAAAGTGCATGGCATCACAATGAGAACCACCATTTCCACAAGAGAATATCTTTCCGCCATTATTAATGGCATCGGACATTAATTGGGCAGCTGCTTCTATCTGACTTAGATTTTGCTCGTTACTAAAGAATTGCTCCAATACCTTGGCCGCTTCTTTCAATTCTTCTAAGATCAGTTGCTGGTTATTCATAATATCAAGATTATTGAAGGAAATGATTTATTATGTATAAGTCAATAAAAACATGATTTAATCTAAACAGATTGCATGTTTATAAGCTTATGATAAATTCCTTTTTGAGTGATAAGGTCCTCGTGATTTCCTCGTTCTACGATACGGCCTTTATCCATCACCAATATAAGGTCAGCATGTTGAATAGTACTCAGCCTATGTGCAATAACGATTGATGTCCTATTCTTCATTAGGTTAGTTAAGGCCTCTTGAACAAGCTTTTCAGATTCGGTATCAAGTGCCGAAGTAGCCTCATCTAAAATTAGGATGGGAGGGTTCTTCATGATAGCACGGGCAATGCTGATGCGTTGTCGCTGACCACCTGAGAGCTTTCCACCTCGTTCGCCAACACTGGCGTTATAGCCACCTTCTAAGTTCACAATAAATTCATGTGCGTTAGCGATTTTGGCCGCTTTTATAATGTCTTCTTCCTTCGCATTAGGCATGGCAAAGGCAATATTTCTAGCGACAGAGTCATTAAAGAGAATTGATTCTTGGGTGACCACACCCATCAAGTTTCTTAAAGAATGGATTTCAATATCTTTAATAGGAATGCCGTCAATACTGATTTCACCAAAAGTGGTGTCATAAAACCTTGGGACTAGATCTGCTAAGGTAGACTTCCCAGCTCCTGAAGATCCTACAAGTGCTATGGTTTGACCTTTGTCGACCTTTACGTTGATGTCTGATAATACAGGCTCCTTTTCATATACAAAGCCCACCTCTTTGAACACAATATTAGTGTCAAAAGACGACTTAATTTGAGCGTTAGGCTTGTCTTGAATTTTTGGTTCTTCATCAATCAACTTGAAAATGCGCTCTGCAGAAGCCAAGCCCCTTTGAATACTACTGATGGATTGAGACAAACTTTTGGCAGGGCTCAGGATTTGGCTAAATACAATAATGTAGACTAATAGCCCTTCTCCATCCAAGTCGGTCTCATCGTTAAGCACTAAGTTTCCGCCAACTACTAATAATGTGGCTACAACCAGTATGCCTAAAAATTGAGAGATAGGCGAAGCCAATTCATTCTTACGCGCCATCGACACATTGATCTTTCTATATGTCTGTGTTTCCTTTTCGAAAAGATCACCTACATAATCTCGTGCATTGAAGGCTTTTATGACCCGCATGCCGCCAAAAACTTCATCCATAAGGTTAACTATTCTGCCTAGGCTTTCTTGGCTGAGAATAGCTTTCTTTTTCAGTTTCTTTACAATTTCTGAGATAATGAATCCCATGACTGGGAAGAATACCAATGTAAAAAGTGTCAGCTGTACAGACGTAAAGAAAAGAAAGGTCAAGTAAACAATGATGGTGGCAGGCTCTCGAAAAAAGACTTTAATCGAACTCATCAAAGTAACTTCTATCTCTTGCACATCATTAGTCATTCTAGACATGATGTCTCCCTTTCTTTCTCCAGCGAAAAAACCAAGGTGAAGTCTTGAAGTGTTATTAAAGACTTTATTACGGATTTTCTCGATGAGATCAGCCCTCATATAGTTAATGATCACATTGGATATGTAGGTAAAGAGATTCGACAATAAGGCCGAAATACCAATGATCACACTGACATATATTAGCGCACCCTGAGGTCCGTTGGCAACTTTGAATTCAATAAGCTTTTGATAGAATAGGGCCGTTATATATTCTGCACCAAAACTGAGTCCCTCAGTATTGGCCATTGCCAGAAGTTCTTCTTCCCCTTTAGTTTCAAAAATTACAGTGAAAAGAGGCTTTATGAGTGCGAGATTGGCAAGCCCAAAAATGATTGCAAGAAAAGCAAAGACGATATACTGGGGGAAGTATCTGTGATAGGGCTTGGCAAATGAGATAATCCGACCGTAAGTACTCATATAGTTAATTTCTGCGGCAAGTTATTGATATTTATTTCAGAATTCATGCTGACGTTGAGGAAGATTCCATCTGAGAGAAAGCATAGTGATAAAGGTACTTGTCGTGCGAGAGGCCAACGCGCTTTCAAAGTTTCTATAAATCGTCCTTAGGTCTACAAATAGGTTTTGTACGAGCATGTATGATCCGGATAGTTCTACATAGGTATTAGTAGCGGCTACACCTTGTCCGATTCTGTTCCCTAGATTACCAATTCTGTCATCTGTGGTTAAGAGTAAGTTGCCACCGTAGTTCAGACCATTTTCATCTTCGCAAAAAGTGCTTCGAATTATTTTTCCAGTAACGTGTAGCTTATTTATTGGCTGGTATCTTGCTGAAAGTATGAGTTCTTTGAAATTAGCCCCTAAAGGATGGGCCATAGGGTTTCTATAGTTTGTATAGCTTAATACTGCGGTATCAGAGGCATAGAAATAAGGCCTTGCAAGGTTGTATTCAGCTTGTAAATCTAAATTGGCAATACTAAAAGCATCAATGTATTTTATGCCTAGCTGTCCACCGAACTTATTACGCCAATCGCCTTCACCATTCCTTAAAGCATCAATGACAAATTCATCTAAGATGAATTGTCCGTAGAGTTGAAACTTGCCTTTGTGAGTGTAGTTGAAGTCTAAGCCGAGTAAAGAATTGTCGGGACTGCCTTCTTGTTGTTCAGCTGCTCTATAGAAAATAATAGGGTTGAAGTAGTTGATGTTCGCTTCTTGGGAAATGATAGTTTCAAAAACACCTACCTCTAATGATTTAGTAATATTTACACCCAATCGATGCATACTGAGATACTTTTTTGGATAGTCACCATCACCTGGCGACAGACTATTGGCGAATATTATATCTGAAGTTAGCTGACCAAAGAGATTTGTATATTGAAACTTACCAAGACGCGTATTAATCTGTCCAAACAAGAAGGGGCTTGAAAAGTCTGATAAAATCATTGAACGGAGACCCTGTCCAATGAATTTCTTATCGTAGCCAGCCTGAATGTCAATGCTTTTGTCGCGTTGAAGGTAAAGTAGCCTCTCGCATGTGTTAAGTCATATACCTCGGCATCAGCCTTCCAGTACCCTTCATTTGGCAATGCCCGTTTTGAAATAATAGCGTTACGTACATATTGAGGAAAGACTAACTGTGTAGTAGTCAAAAAGCTGTAAAAACCGATTTTATCATCGATCATGCCTTGTACCTCAATTCCTCGAGTATTTGTATATAAACTTCGGCCAGCATCAGGGTCATTCCCTACAGAGAAATCTGCAATAGGGTTAATACGCAAAGAAAAATTCTCAGCACCATAATATAGGAAATCAGACTTCTTATTGTACATCAAATCCCACCAAGACTTTTCATTTTCATTGTATGGTGAGTTGGTCCAAACCCAATTATCATTCATTAAATACTGATAATTGAATTGATCCTGAGAAGAAAGTGTCTCATACTGATCTTGCATGCCCAATAAAAATTTAGCAAGGTCTACACGCCAAAGAGGTTTAAAAGTAGTTTGAAGGAAATTGTCGGGGTTACCGAATTTAATTTGAAAGCGATCTATGAGATGATAATAATCTCTGTTATATGGAATAAAAGTGCTTTGAGCGCTTGCAAAGGCTTGTGTCAGCATGAACACTAGCAATATGAGTAGCTTTTTCATAGGCGTATAGAGGTCCTAAGGTAATGACTTGATTGGTTCTAACCTTTGATAATCCAAGAGAGTTGAATTTCTTTGAATTATAAAACTAATAAGTTTGTGTAATATTCTGCAAGTCACTACATTTGCAGTCCTTTTTGAGGAAAGTAAATTATAGAGATATGAAAAAAGAGATTCATCCTGAATATAAGCCAGTAATCTTTTACGATACGTCAAGCGAAACTAAGTTTATGACTCAGTCTACTATGGGTTCGAGCGAAACTATCGAATGGGAAGATGGAAACACGTATCCATTAATTAAAGTGGAGATTTCATCTGCATCCCATCCTTTTTACACTGGTAAGAAGTTATTTGTGGATACTGCTGGTAGAGTTGAAAAATTCAACAGAAGGTACAAGAGCAAATAAGACTAAGATATATAAGTCATTTAAGGAAGTCTCCATGCGGTTAAGCAGGAGACTTTTTTATTTTTGTGCATGGACATCACTCTATTTGATCCTGCAGAGACAAGACGCAGCTTATTGCCATTCACATTTACAAGGCCAATTGCGCACATTAGAATTGGAATCCTGAAGATTTCCGAAAAGTGGGAACACCATGGGTTCAACATCGGATTTGCAACGGAAGACTATCTTTCCGCCAAATTCAAATCCAATAATGCGGGTATTCGAGTCAATGGAGGTTTGTGCCCAGATTCCTCGCTGGTTAGTGCTATCAAGGCATTAAAGGAGGGTCAGAAACTAATTTCTGGTGAGCAAGTGCTAGCCTCAAATGGAGAGGGCAAAGAGGAAATTACACATCATGAATCCTTTCGTTTGATTTCTAACCCTTGGGATATTTTTCAATTCAACAAGGAACAAATCATTTCTGATTATGCATTGATTACTGATGGACGAACATCAGCCATGGTCACTGATCCGAACACGGTGGTTTACGGGGTAGAGAATATTTTCATAGAAGAGGGAGTAAGCATCCGTGCGGCTATTCTGAACGCAGAGGACGGACCAATCTACATTGGTAAAAATGCGCAAATACATGAAGGTGCGATCATAAAGGGTGCTTTTGCCCTGTGTGAGGGATCACACGTGAATATGGGAGCCAAAATTAAAGGAGATAGTACCATTGGCCCTTACTCTAAAGTGGGAGGTGAAATTAGTAACTCCGTCATCTTCGGTTATTCAAATAAGGGTCATGATGGATTCTTAGGAAATTCAGTGATTGGTGAGTGGTGTAATTTAGGGGCAGATACCAATACTTCCAACCTTAAGAATAATTACACATCAGTTAAACTATGGAACTACAATACAGGTAGATTTGCTAATACTGGCTTGCAATTTTGTGGACTGATGATGGGTGACCACGCGAAGTGTGGCATCAATACCATGTTTAATACAGGTACTGTAGTTGGTGTAGGAGCCAATGTTTTTGGGTCTGGTTATCCAAGAAATTTTGTTCCCTCTTTTGCATGGGGTGGTGCCAGCGGATTGACTACCTTCCAATTAAGAAAATTTTATGAGGTGGCGGAAGCGGTTATGAAACGAAGAGGGATTGAACTTGACGATTCCGAAAGAGAAATGTTGCATACCATATTCGAGGACACTTCAGTTTATAGAGTTTGGGAGAATAAGGCATGAGGTTCCAAGATATTCCAGGGTTAGAGACCTCAAAGCAAAAGCTAATTGAAGCAGTAGCTGCAAGCCATGTCGCGCATGCGCAACTCTTCGCAGGAACCGAAGGCAGTGCCAACCTGGCGATGGCTTTGGCATTTGCTACTTACCTCAATTGTGAGAACCCATCGGCAGAAGATGCTTGTGGAACATGTTCTTCTTGCCAAAAGAACGCCAAATTCATACACCCAGACGTTAATTTTATTTTTCCCTCTTCTGCAACTGCTAAGTTGAAACGAGAAGATGCTACGAGTGAGAAATTCCTAGTAGAATGGAGGACATTCCTGTCAAGCTCCGTTTACGGCAACGTCTCTGATTGGAGTAGCCACTTCGGTTGGGAGAATAAACTCTTAATGATTCCACGTCAAGAGAGCAGAAATATCGTCAAGGCATTATCCCTAAAGGCATTTGAAGGGCAATTTAAGGTCATGATCATTTGGTTGCCAGAATTGATGAATGCCAACGCGGCCAACGGCATTCTTAAGGTTCTCGAGGAACCACCCGAGAAAACAGTATTTCTGATGGTTTCAAATGACGCGAGTAAGTTATTGACTACAATTTTATCCAGAACACAACAATTTAGGATCCCATCTTTCTCAGATGTGGAAATTAAAAATGCAATTACAGTAGAGGGTGTAACTGCAGAACGAGCAGCTCACATCGCCTATATGGCTGAGGGCAGTATGCGAACTGCCCTACAGATGGTCGATGGGGAGGATAATGAAACGCAAGACTACTTTAAAAATTGGTTTCGACAGTGTTTCACATACAACTTTAGTGAGCTGGTAAAAATGGCGGACGAATTTCAGAAGAACGGGAAGGAATTCCAGAAGGAGCTCTTAAGTGTTGGCTCTAGTCTAATGAGAGAGTCACTCATCTATTCATCAGCCGCAACTGAAATTTGTAGAATTCCAGAGAATGAGCTAGACTTTATACAGAAGTTCGGAACGGTGTTTACAGCAGAAAAGATAATGGAGGTATCTCCAAAGCTAGATGAGGCACAATACCACATCGAAAGGAACGCTAACCCAAAAATCTTGTTTCTTGATTTATCCCTGACGATTGCTCAAATTGCGCGTGCGTAAGGCTTTTAAATGACAGAACACTTAACCATAATTGGAAGGCAAGATAAAGTTGATTTTCCAGAATTAGGCTTACTTAATATTGAAGTAAAGATTGATACTGGAGCTTATACTTCCTCTATTAACTGCTCTCGCGTCAAAGTAAAAGTAATTGATGGAGTCAAAACCCTGACGTTTTATATTGCAGGGAGTAGAATTCATGAAAAAAAAGCAAGGCGATTCAGCACAACAGCCTTTGAACAGAGAAAAATTCGAAGTTCGAACGGCATTACCGAAACTCGCTACATCATAGATACTTCAATTGTTCTTTTTGGGAAGAAAAAGAAATTGGAACTCTCCTTAGCAGACAGAAGCAAGATGAAATTCCCAATACTAATAGGCAGGAAATTTTTGACCGGCAGATTTATCGTAGACGTTAGCCAAAAGAACCTCTCTTACAAGCAAAAGTTAAAAAAATGAAAATTGCAGTTCTATCAAGAAATGCCAACTTATACTCCACAAGAAGGTTAATAGAAGCCATTAGAAGTCGTGGTCATGAAGGGGTTATTATTGATCATTTGAGATGTGATTTAGTCATCGAATCAGAAGGCCCAGCCATTTATTATAATGGGCAAAAGATTGAGGATATTGACGCCATAGTGCCAAGAATAGGTGCTTCAGTCACTTTTTATGGTACTGCTGTAGTGAGACAGTTTGAAATGATGGGTGTTTTTAGCGCAACATACTCTCAAGCAATCGTAAGGTCAAGGGATAAGCTGAGGAGTCTACAGATTCTATCTGGGGCTGGCTTGCCTATGCCGAAAACAGCCTTTACTAATTATTCAAAAGAAGAAAAAAGTCTAATCGATCATGTGGGAGGTGCTCCCGTGATCATAAAGCTCCTTGAAGGGACCCAGGGCCTAGGCGTTGTTCTGGCAGAAACGCGTAAGGCTGCACAATCGGTAATTGAAGCATTTCATGGTTTGAAGGCTAGAATTATTGTACAAGAATTTATTAAAGAGGCGAAGGCATCTGACTTAAGAATTTTCATTGTTGATGGACAAGTTGTTGGAGCAATGAAGAGGACCGGAGTTGAAGGCGAATTTAGGAGTAACCTCCATAGAGGCGGTTCGGCTGAGATCGTCAAACTTTCTCGAAAGGAAAAATCTGCAGCTATTAAGGCTGCTAACGCACTCGGACTCTCCGTTGCAGGTGTCGACTTACTCCAATCAAGCAGAGGTCCTCTTATTCTTGAGGTAAACTCCTCGCCAGGTTTGGAAGGTATTGAAAAGGCCACTGATGTTGATATTGCTGGAGAAATTGTCAAGTATATAGAGGCGAATCAGCCGAAGAGAAGAGGTGTGAAATCAAAATTAACCACTTCATGAAAATACGAATTGGCACCAGAGGAAGTAAACTGGCGCTATGGCAGGCCTATCATGTGGAAGAAAAGCTTAAAGTAGCTGGTTTTGAAACAGAGATTATCACCATTGAAACTAAAGGTGATAAGATACTAGATGTGTCTATAGCAAAGATCGGTAGCAAAGGGGTTTTTACAGAAGAAATAGAAGATCAATTAGCAGCAGGTCAAATTGATATTGCTGTTCATAGTGCCAAGGATATGCAGTCCGTTTTGCCAAAAGGCTTTAATTTGATTGCATTCATGGAGCGAGAAAAAGCCAATGATGTGATCATAAGTAAAAAAGTCGGCTTAGTAATAAATACGGATGCTAGTTTTGTTTTAGGTACATCATCTACCAGAAGAGTGGCCACATTAAAGCGCTACTATCCTAATATCAAGACGATAGCCGTTAGAGGAAATCTTCAAACCAGGATTCGTAAAATGGAAGAAGGTGCTTGTGATGCACTTCTGTTAGCCTATGCAGGCGTTTATCGGATGGGTTATGAAGATATGATCTGCAAAGAGCTTTCGCTTGACGAGTTCATTCCTGCCGTGGGTCAGGGAAGTGTAGCCATAGAAGTGCATGCTAACTTAGACATAGACAAATCAGCAGCCATCAGAGAAACTTTGAACCACACCGATACAGAAACTTGTTTACTGGCCGAAAGAGCCTTTTTAAAGGCGGTTGATGGCGGTTGCAGCATACCTGTATTTGCCATGGCGAAGCTCCAGGGGACCGAACTTGAGATTGAAGGCGGCATTATAAGTTTAGATGGAGAAGAAAGAATTTGCCATAAAGTTATAGGGCATTCAAATGAAGCTTTCAATTTAGGGGAAAAACTTGCCAGAGAAGTATTATCTTCGGGCGGAGAAAGAATTTTAAAAGACATTAAAAATCAGATAAATGAGGAATAGAATATTTCACTTACTAAGTGCTGTTTGCTTAACACTATTAATTGTTAGCTGTGGTGATTCACAATCATCAGAAACTCCTGCAGCAGCTGGTGATGACTACTTAGTCACTATAAAAACAAATATGGGCGAGATGAAGGCGATCCTTTATGACGAGACGCCTAAGCACAAAGAGAATTTTTTAAAGCTTGTCAATGACGGTTTTTATGACAGCCTTATTTTTCATAGGGTTATTAACAGCTTTATGATACAAGGAGGAGATCCAGGGTCTAAAAATGCTGCCCCAAGCCAACCTCTTGGTTCTGGTGGACCAGG
>CBFIAY010000008.1:0-115280 GCA_965660665.1 Roseivirga sp.
AAAGACCACCTCATTTCATAGAGTTGGGGAGTATGGAGTTTATTTTTCAGCTAAAAGGAGGTAAGACTGAAAAGCGTGAATCCATCTTACAAGACTTCTTCAAATTTATTGAAACTGAAACAAGTTACTCTGCAGTGTTGAGTAAGGATTTTGTGAAAATGCTTGAAAAAATTAGAAAAACTAGAAATCTAAAGACTCACAAGGACGCAGCAGAAAATGGTCACGAAGCTGCAGAGCAATTCTTGTTGGTTCAAAACTGTTTAGAATACATTTTAGTTAGCAATTAATTTAATTATTATGAATTAATCAAAACTACTACCAACAAAACCTATAAGCAATAACGCCCTTCGGGACGATACTGCTCATAGCTAAACCGTTGCACCTTCAAATAATAGTACTCATCCCCGCCTGGATATTAGATTGGCCGGTAGATTCTTCTCCATCTAAGATGTGGTTGACAATAAAGTCTCCTACTCTATCAGTGCCATACCCCTCGTCTTTGGCTAAGTCTTCAGTAACCATTCCGTTTCTTAAAGATGCATTTACTGCTTGCCTAATTTCAATCGCTTCATCCACCAAACCGAGATGATCTAGCATCATTGCTGCCGATAGAATCGTTCCTAATGGATTAGCAATATTCTTGCCCGCTGCTTGCGGATATGAGCCATGGATAGGTTCAAACATGGCCGTCTTGTCGCCAACGGAAGCAGATGGTAGTAAGCCCAAAGAACCTCCGATAACGCTCGCTTCATCAGAAATGATATCTCCGAACATGTTTTCAGTAAGTATTACATCAAAGTGCTTTGGGTTTTGAATCATTTGCATGGCTGCGTTGTCAACAAACATGCAGTCCAAAGTAATGGAAGGGTATTCCTTGGCTATCTCAGTTACACGTTCTCTCCAAAGCCTCGAGGTCTCTAAGACGTTCGCCTTATCGACAAGGGTAACTTTCTTAGACCTATGCGCTGCTGCTTGAAAAGCCAAATGTGCAATTCTATCAATTTCGAAACTAGAATAAGTACAGTGGTCATATGCACCATCTTTGGTACGCCCTTTCTCTCCAAAGTATATCCCTCCGGTCAATTCTCTATAGACTACCAAGTCTACACCCAATATCTTTTCCGTCTTCAAAGGAGACATATGAATGAGACTATCATAAGCTGTCACTGGTCGAATGTTGGCAAAAAGCCCAAGGCTCTTTCTTAGCTTCAACAAGCCTTGCTCTGGGCGAACCTTTGCCGAAGGGTCATTGTCATATTTTGGATGACCGATGGCTCCAAATAGAAATGCATCTGACTGCTCACAAAGGCTTAAAGTTTTATCAGGGAGTGGCTCCCCAGTCTTATCGATCGCGATCGCCCCTACGTCACCGTACCCGTATTCGAAGGTGTGCCCGTGACGCTTGGCAATAGCATCTAATACTTTTCTCGCCTCTGCGACTACTTCTGGACCTATGCCGTCACCTGGCAACATGCCAATATTTTTCTTAACTCCCATTATACTACAATTGAAGAGGTTTCATACCCCTCTATTTCACTTTTCAAATTGATTAGAAAGTCTATATCATCATACCCATGTATGAGACATTCTTTTTTGTACGCATTCACTTCAAAGCTCTCGCTAAGCCCTAAATAGCTTATCTTTTGGTTGACCAAGTCAACAGTAATCTCTGTTTTTGGATCGGCCTCAATGGCTGAAATAAGTCCGGACAGGAAACCATCACTCACTTGCACTGGTAATAGCCCGTTGTTTAGCGCATTGCCCTTAAAGATGTCAGCGAAGAAACTAGAGACCACTACGCGGAAGCCATAATCATGCAATGACCAAGCCGCGTGTTCTCTTGATGACCCACAGCCGAAGTTCCGGCCTGCAACTAAGATCTCTCCCTTGTACGTCTCATTATTCAATACAAAGTCTGCTTTGGGGCTATTGTCTTGATGGTATCGCCAATCCCTAAACAAATTATCTCCAAAACCTTCTCTAGAAGTTGCTTTCAGAAAACGAGCAGGAATGATTTGATCTGTATCGATATCTTCATTAGGCAATGGAACGCCTGTCGATATTACTTTTTGAAACTTATCCATATCAATTCAAGTGTTTAGTGATGTCCACAATTCTACCTTCTATTGCCGTTACGGCCGCCACCAATGGACTTGCCAAGAGCGTTCTAGCGCCTGGCCCCTGTCTTCCTTCGAAATTTCTATTGGAAGTAGAAACACAGTATTCCCCAGCGGGGACCTTATCTTCATTCATGCCCAAACAAGCCGAACACCCAGGTTCTCGTAATTCAAATCCTGCGGCTGAAAGTACTAGATCTAAGCCCTCTCTTATTGCCTGTTGTTCTACTTGTTTAGAACCAGGGACAATCATGGCTGTAACGTGGTCTGCTTTCCTTTTTCCTTTTACATAATCTGCTACTATCCTCAGGTCTTCAATCCTTGAGTTGGTACAACTTCCAATAAAGACGTGATTGATCGGCTTACCCAGAAGTGATTCTCCAGGCTTGAAACCCATATAGGCAAGCGACTTATTAAAACTGTCTTGACTCCCCTTTCCAAGGGATAATGGAACCTCTTTGGTAATCTTGATGCCCATGCCCGGGTTAGTACCGTAGGTAATCATGGGCTCAATATCGTCTGCATCGAATGTATATTCTTTATCAAAACTTGCCTCCTGATCGGTGTGCAAAGTTTTCCAGTAAGCAACAGCCTTGTCAAAGGCCTCGCCTTTTGGCGCGAATTCTCTTCCTTCTATGTAATCGAAAGTGCACTGATCAGGCGCTATCATTCCGCCTCTTGCTCCCATCTCAATACTCATATTGCAAATGGTCATTCGAGCTTCCATCGAAAGTGATTCGATCGTTGAACCTGCATACTCAATAAAGTATCCAGTTCCACCAGCTGCAGTGAGTTGCGCAATGATGTATAAAATGATATCCTTAGACAAAACACCTGGCTTCAACCCACCATTCACTGTAATCCGCATGGTCTTTGGTCTGCTTTGAAGCAAACATTGACTTGCCATCACTTGCGCTACCTGACTCGTCCCTATTCCGAAAGCAATGGCTCCAAATGCCCCGTGCGTGGAGGTATGGCTATCACCACAGACCATTGTACGCCCTGGTAATGTAATACCAAGTTCAGGCCCAATCACATGTACAATGCCCTGAAATGGATGACCTAGGCCATACAACTCTACTTCGTGCTTCGCACAATTGGCTAGTAACGTATCTACCTGATGCCTTGAGAGCGCCTCTTTAATGGGTAAATGTTGATTCTTAGTTGGAATGTTATGGTCAGGTGTAGCCACCATCTTTTCTTTTCTAAATAGCGATAAGCCTCTCTTTTCTAATTCTGAGAAGGCTTGTGGGCTAGTTACCTCATGGATCAGGTGCCTATCGATGTAAAGCACATCCATACCACCATCTAACTTCTTGACGACATGAGCATTCCATACTTTTTCGAATAATGTCTTTCCCATGGCTAAACGGCTACTTTATGTCTTAATGAAGCAATCTCATGCAGATCATCATCTTGTACTTCTTTCTTAGCATCAGCTACTTCTAAGAAGCTCTTATAAACGACATCCAACTCATCTCTTGTGAGCTCATAGCCAATATTCTTCATTCTGTAGGCCAGAGCAGCTCTTCCGCTTCGTGCGGTTAGAATAATTGAAGAATGGTCTACGCCAACTTCTTTCGGATCGATAATCTCGTAGGTCTCTCTATTTTTTATTACACCATCTTGATGAATACCTGAAGAGTGTGCAAAGGCATTTGCACCCACTATTGCTTTATTCGGCTGCACTGGTACGCGCATCGTATCAGAAACATAACGAGATATAGCATTCAACTGCTTGGTATCAACACCAGTAGTTTTATTTAAATAAGGGTGTTGCCTTAACACCATCACTACCTCTTCCAATGCCGTGTTTCCAGCCCTTTCTCCTATCCCGTTGATGGTACATTCGATCTGCGTTGCTCCATTAATAACACCAGCAATTGAATTCGCTGTTGCCATACCCAAGTCATTATGACAATGCGTGGATAAAATCACATTATGGATCCCCTTTACGTTTTCTTTTAGGAACCTGATTTTGGCGCCATATTCATCTGGTAGGCAATAGCCTGTGGTATCTGGTATATTCAATACAGTGGCCCCAGCTTGAATCGCATGTTCGCAGACCCGCGCCAAAAACTCATTATCTGTCCTCCCAGCATCCTCAGCATAGAATTCTACATCTTCTACGTACTTTTTGGCTAAGGCAACAGCCGCGACAGCACGCTCAATAATCTTCTCTGGTGTAGAGTTAAGTTTGAATTTAATATGAGATTCAGAGGTACCAATTCCCGTGTGGATACGAGGTCGGACAGCTTGCTCTAGTGATTGAGCCGCAGTAATTATGTCCTTTTCAACCGCTCTGCTCAAACCACAAACGGTAGCATTTTTAACCACCTTGGAAATTTCTACCACAGATTCAAAGTCCCCAGGACTAGAAATTGGAAACCCAGCTTCAATTACATCTACCCCCAAAGCCTCAAGCCGTTTTGCTACCTCTACCTTTTCTCGTGTGTTTAACTTACAGCCCGGCACTTGCTCCCCGTCTCGGAGCGTTGTGTCGAAGATTTGTATTTTTTGATTTGACATCGTTTATTTGATCAGTCTTCAGTCTTTCTATACTCGCTATTTACAGCATAATTGAATTTAGTTGAGCCGCAGTTCGATCCCATAGTAGAAGTGAATTCTAATACTATTTCAAAAACAGGCTTTTGCAATTTTAATTATCTTTATATCAGACACTTAACAAGTATCTATTTACAATGGCAAACCTTAAAAGCGATCCTCTTTTTGACCTGATAAAATCACTGACTCAAACCGAGAAAAGACACTTCCGCTTGTTCGTCAATCGAAGTGGCAATACTGATGATGTCAAATTCATCAAGCTCTTTGATGCCATGGAGTCAAGCAAAATTTATGATGACAAGAAAATTCTCAACAAAGTTCTTAGCATAAAAAAGAGCCAATTCTCGAACCAAAAGGCGAACCTCTACAAGCAAATACTATCGAGCTTGAGACATTATCACATCGGACAAAATGTTGATATTCAGTTGAGAGAAAACCTGGATCATGCCAAGGTGTTATACAATAAGGGCTTCTATCAACAAGCCCTCAAAATGCTCGGAAAGACCAAAACATTGGCGCAAGACACCAAACATTTCATCATTGCCTTAGAAGTAATGGAATTCGAGAAGCTGATTGAGTCTGAATATATCACCCGTAGCATTGAAAATAGAGCCGAAGAACTAACCAAAGAAGTAATTCTTACTACTCAGAAGATCGCAAGTGCGCACCAGTTGTCTAATCTATCCCTCAACTTATATAGCCTTTTCCTCAAAAACGGGTACGCCAAAACAGAAGAAGAATTTGCCAATGTTGGTCTCTATTTTGAAACTAACCTTCCAACCGTTGACTTGGAGGGACTCAGCTTTTATGAGAAGCTATACTATCATCAAGCCCACGTATGGTTCAATAAAATCATTCAGAACTTCCCAAATGCTTACAAACATGCCAAGGCTTGGGTAGAACTTTTCAAGGCAGATGAAGTGATGGCACAGAAGCAACCCGTGCTATTTATAAAGGGATATAGGAATCTGCTAGCCGCACTTTTTCAGCTGCAATATTACTCACAATTCTGTATTGTTTTAGAAGAGGTGGAAGCCCTCAGCAAAAATGAACTTATTGTTAAAGACCTAAACTCTGAAATACTGATTTTCAAGTTTTTATACATTTCAAAAATTAATAAACACTTTATGGAAGGTCAGTTCGAAAAAGGAATTGAATTGATCCCAGAGATACTCGAAAAGTTAAAGCAATATGAAGGGAAAATTGATCCTGAAAGGGTGCTCATGTTCTACTATAAATTTGCCTCATTATACTTCGGGAATGACAATTACCGCAAGACCATTTTCTACCTAAACCAGATTGTTTACTTCAAGGATGTCAAGCTTCGAGAAGACATACATTGCTTTGCAAGAATCCTGAATCTCATTGCCCATTTCGAAGATGGTCAAGACTTCCAGTTAGAGTACCAGATCAAATCTACCTTCCAGTTCATCGGTAAAATGAATGATCAGCAAGCTGTCCAAAGAGAGATCATTCAGTTTTTAAGAAAAACGGGGAAGATTAAACCAGATGAATTAAAGGGAGAGTTTATAAAGCTTTACGACAGACTATTCCTACTCAACGATGACCTGTACGAAAGAAGGCCATTCTTGTACCTTGACATACTCTCCTATCTAAAAAGTAGAATAGACAATAAGCCAGTGCGAGAAGTTGTCAGAGACAAGTTTAGAACGCTAAAGTAAACTAAGGTTTTAGCTATTTGTAACCACAACTGTGGCCATTATAGCAATCATGATTGCTGCTTGAATCTCGCGGATACTTTTATTAATCGCTCCACTGATTTTTATGTCTTGGGTGACTTCCTTGATCTTCTTCTTAACCTTTTTATAGTCTTCCTTATCCCTGAAAGCCTCTTTGGTAAGGTCAGATACATCAATAAGACTGAGTAACATTATATCACGGGCTTCAGATTTAGCACCATCGAGCATTACTGCCTTTAATCGCTCCCTCACCTTATTTTCAGGCGATAAATTACTAGTAGGATACTTATTATTTGGAATAATCCAGAGGATTTTAGCTTCCTCTTTTTTCAGAATACCTTTATTAATCAATCGCTGAAGGACATCCTGTTTGAATTCTCCTGCTTGATTAGCAAATGCAGTGATAACATCTTTCACTTTAGTCGACTTTGCTTTCTCCTGAAGATACTCCAACGCTTTGTTTAGCGCCATCTCTGTTACCGTAGCGCTATCGTTTAAACGCACATAGTCACCTTGAATGCTCACCTTCTCACGCAACGCCAATTCAAGTAGTATGGCCCCTGCAAGGCCATAGTGAAGATGTGTTGAATCAATTACAAATTGACCTTTACTATCATCCAATGCGATGAGTAGGTATTCCTCTAATAGATCTAAACTCATTTTCTTCGCTTTTCAATTATCATTTGACCAAGGTGCTAACCGTTTTCTAAAAGTCGCATAATTTTACTTCTGGTTCAATCCGAAAGGCACAAATAAGGATGACTCATTTTCTAATAAAGCCCTCATTTTAAAGGGTCTTTTTATTAACTTCCCTCATATGATTCATAAAAGCAAATCAATCAGATCATTTATTGGGGCGAAAGACTTCAAAACATCACGACAGTTCTACCTAGCTCTTGGTTGTATAGAGACCCCTATTTCAAATAACATGACATATTTCAGGATTGGTGATCATGGGTTTTATCTTCAAGACGCCTATGTAAAAGATTGGGTAGACAATACAATGATCTTTCTTGAGGTGGATGATGTGGAACGGTACCATGCTGAACTCTCAGCACTTGGTTTACATGACAAGTACAAACTTGTGAGGCTTTCTGGAATTCACAATAATGATTGGGGCCGCGAAATATTCATGCACGATCCAAGCGGAATTCTGTGGCATTTTGGTGAATTCACCTAGCCTAATCTCTTTTTGAGCTCCATTCAAAACATAGGCCTCTGACTATCTACAATTATTTTGCAACTTAGAACATCAAGACCCCTCTAATAACCGCTATGAAGAACATCGACAGACGGAATTTCCTTAAGAAAACATCACTTACTGCAGCTGCCATAGCCACAGCCACAGCCTTTGACAGTTGTGCAGAAGCTGAACCTCAAAGAGCAGCCAATGCCCAATACATGGGTGGGTTTAGTGCACCTAAGCTCGAAACTGTGAGAATCGCACTGATCGGAGTTGGTGCTAGAGGTAGTGGACACGCTCGAAACCTAGCGATGCTTGAAGGCACAGAGATAGTGGCCATTAGTGACCTCTATCAAGACTGGGCAGAACGATCTAAAACTACCTGCGAAGAAATTGGTGACGGACAAAGACACCAAGACATTGCCCTCTATACCGAAGGTGAGAACCACTGGAAAGTGATGTTAGACGAAGTTAAGCCCGATGCTGTCTTCATTAGTACAAACTGGAGTAACCACGCTCCTATGGCTATTGAAGCAATGAAAAAGGGTGCACATGCCTTCGTTGAAGTTCCGATTGGCTTGACCCTTGAGGAAATGTGGCAGGTTGTAGATACTTCTGAATCTACCAAGAAGCACTGCATGATGATGGAGAACGTGAACTATGGTAGAGATGAGCTGATGTACCTCAACATGTGTCGTCAAGGGGTTGTTGGTGAATTACTGCATGCTGAAGCCTCTTACATTCATGAGCTTAGGTTTCAGATGGAAGAACAAGAACGTGGCACTGGGTCGTGGAGAACTCCTCATTACGCAAAGCGAAACGGTAACTTGTACCCGACTCACGGCTTAGGCCCTGTAGCCCAATACATGAACATTGGTAGAACGGATGATTCTTTCAAAAGAATAGTATCCTTCTCTACTCCTTCATTGGGTAGACAGGACTATGCTGAAAAGAACTATCCTGCTGATCATAAATGGAATCAGCTTGATTATAAGGGTGGAGATCTAAACACCTCAATTATCAAAACTAATTTGGGGCGTACCATTATGGTACAATGGGATGAAACAAGCCCGAGACCTTACTCTCGTTTAAACCTCGTACAAGGAACAAAAGGCACCTTGGCTGGATTTCCAACACGTGTAGCACTTGAAGGTGGTGTGGAAGGCGTGACAGATAGTCATCACCAATGGGCACAAGGCAAAGACTTACAAGCGTTATATGACAAATATGACCACCCGCTTTATAAGCGTTTATCTGAATCAGCCAAAGGAAGTGGTCATGGTGGAATGGATGGCATTATGCGCTATAGAATAGTCGAATGTCTTCGAAATGGCTGGCCTTTAGATCAGAATGTCTATGAAGGCTGTCTTTGGAGTGCTGTCTCTCCATTGAGCGAAAAATCTGTCTCCCAAGATGGCGCACCACAAGAGTTCCCTGACTTCACAAGAGGTGGCTGGAGTGATACTGCTCCGCTAGATATTATTTCTTAATAGCCTTCCATACAAAAACACCTCCATTAGTAGCCTTTTTCAGGTAACCAATGGAGGTGAACAGTAAGTTTTGTGCTTAAACTAACTCTTCCTTTTTCACTGCTGGTGCATTCTCTGGTCTTAAAGACCTTACTGCCCTACCAGCTCTCCACATTTCAGAATTATGAATTTCATCTAGTTCAACTTGAAGCTTTTCCCTGTAGTCAGCTTGTGAATTCAAATCAATAGCGCGTTCTGCCTCTTTACCCGCGACTACAGACGCATAGAGTTCTTCGAAAACAGGCTTAGTCGCAGCATGGAATTTATCCTTCCAATCTAGCGCACCACGTTGCGCTGTAGTAGAACAGTTCGCATACATCCAGTCCATTCCATTCTCAGCAACAAGTGGATATAGTGATTGAGTAGCTTCCTCAACTGTTTCATTGAATGCTTCTGAAGGTGAGTGCCCATTAGCTCTTAAGACCTCATATTGGGCCATAAATAATCCTTGAATCGCACCCATCAGTGTTCCTCTTTCACCTGTAAGGTCAGAAGTAACTTCTTTGATGAATGTCGTTTCGAACAGATATCCTGAGCCAACACCAATGCCTAAAGAAACAATCCTATCCTTCGCCTTGCCAGTAGCATCCTGATGAATGGCAAAAGATGAATTAAGTCCCTTCCCTTCTAAGAAAAGACGTCTTAAGCTTGTGCCTGAGCCTTTTGGTGCCACCAATGCCACATCTACATCTGCTGGAGGTATAATGCCCGTCTTTTCAGAATAAGCAATTCCAAATCCATGTGAAAAATATAGCATTTTACCAGGAGTCAAATGCTTCTTAACTGTTGGCCAAAGCTGAATTTGAGCTGCGTCCGACAATAAATAACAGATTATAGTAGCCTTTGCTAAAGCCTCTTCAATTGGAAATAAACTTACACCGGGCTCCCAGCCATCCACAATGGCCTTATCCCATGTTTTAGATTCCTGACGTTGGCCGACAATCACTTTGATGCCGTTGTCTTGTAGGTTTAATGATTGACCTGGCCCTTGAACACCATAGCCGATAATGGCTACTGTTTCATTTGCGAGTACTTCTTGTGCTTTTACGAGTGGAAATTCATCTCTTGTGATGACATTCTCTTCTACTCCACCAAAATTGATTAAAGCCATTTTATTCAGATTAAAGTTTATAATTCTTTATGTAATTCATTCTTTGGTCGGATCACCGAAACTCGGCCTGACCTCACAAATTCTATTAGACCATATGGCCGTAAGAATTCGAGTAATTCTTGTGTCTCTTCCTTATGACCAGTCTTTTCAATGATCATAAATTCTTGTTCCATTGATAAGATTCTTGCGTGATTATCACGGATAAGCTTTTCTACTAAGTTGTCTTCAGAGGCCTTTTCAGTGGATACTTTATACAAGGCGATCTCTTGAAAAACCGTCTCCTCATCTAAATGGTAGACGGCCTGAATCACTTCAACTTGCTTTTCGATTTGATTAACAATCTTCTGAACAAATTCTTCCTCAGTAATTACAACTATGGTAAAACGAAATACATTCTCAGTCTCTGATTCTGAGGTATTTAAGCTTTCTATACTCAAGTGTCGCTTCGTGAATATGGAAGTTATTCTATGGAGCAAACCAATGCTATTCTCTGTGAAAATCGATATGGTAAATGCTTGCACCATCTTATGATAATCTTATATCTGAAACTGATGCACCTGATGGTACCATCGGAAATACGTTGTCTTCTTTACCTACTTTGACTTCAAGTAAGAAACTACCCTCATAGGCTAGCATCTCTTTGATGGATTCATTCAACACTCCTCTATCTTCTATAGACTTTCCTTTAATACCATAGCCTTCCGCAATCTTCACAAAATCTGGATTGACGAGCTCTGTACTTGAGTAGCGCTTGTCAAAGAAGAGTTGCTGCCATTGACGCACCATTCCTAAAAAGTTATTGTTGAGAATTACAATTTTCACTGCTGCTTGCGTCTGAAAAATTGTTCCTAATTCTTGAATGGTCATTTGAAAACCACCATCACCAATCACCGCGATAACTTCTCTATGAGGAGCACCAAGTTTAGCACCTAATGCTGCAGGAAGACAAAAACCCATCGTACCTAAACCTCCAGAAGTGATATTGCTCTTAGTTTGGTTGAACCTTGAATATCGGCAAGCCACCATTTGATGTTGACCTACATCAGTAACCAAAATGGCATCCCCTTTTGTAAACGAATTAATTTGGTTGATGACCTCTCCCATTTTCAGAGGCCCCTCTGTTGGGTTAAGCTCTCCGACAATTACCTTATCTTGTTCTATTGCATCGAAGGCTCTAAATTCTTCCAACCACGTTCGATGACTCTTAAGCCTTACGCACTTGGTCAATGCACTTAATGTTTCTTTACAATCTCCTAAAACTGGAACATCGACTTTTACATTCTTATTGACTTCTGAAGGATCGATATCAAGGTGAATCACCTTCGCCTGCTTAGCATAGTGATCCAAATTACCCGTCACCCGGTCGTCAAAACGCATGCCAATGGCTATCAGCACGTCACATTCATTGGTCAGCTTATTAGGACCATAATTACCATGCATACCAAGCATTCCTACATTTAATGGATGATCCGTAGGCAAAGCAGAAAGCCCTAATAAGGTCCATGCAGACGGGATTCCAGTCTTTTCAATGAACTGGAGAAACTCTTCTTCGGCTTTCCCTAAAATCACTCCTTGACCAAACAAGATCATAGGACGCTGTGCTTCGTTGATTAATGCTGCCGCTTTCTTCACTTGCGATAAGTCCAATAGCGGAGCAGGCTTATAACTTCTTATCTCGACACATTTGCGGTACTCGAATTCAAAAGCTTGAAACTGGGCATCCTTGGTAATATCCACTAATACTGGACCTGGCCTTCCAGATTTTGCGATATAGAAGGCTTTAGCTAATGCCGATGGTATATCCTCGGCCTTCGTTACTTGACAATTCCATTTAGTGATTGGCATTGAAATACTCACAATATCAGTCTCCTGAAAGGCATCTGACCCTAATAAGCTTGACCCTACCTGACCCGTAATACACACCAGCGGTGTAGAATCAATCATGGCATCAGCAATGCCAGTAATAAGATTTGTAGCACCAGGACCAGAAGTCGCCAATACAACCCCTACTTCACCGGTTGCTCGGGCGTAACCCTGTGCAGCATGGATTGCTCCTTGCTCGTGACGTGTTAAAATATGTTGTAGCTCTTCTTGAAAATCATAAAGCGCATCGTAGACAGGCATAATGGCGCCTCCTGGATAACCGAAAATCATCTTGATTTGCTCTGCCAATAATGACCTAATCACTGCCTGAGCACCAGATATATGGAGTTTCGTTTCCGTTGTTGGCTTAAGTACTACTTCCATAATGAATCAATTATCCGTTACACAACCTTCAGAGGCTGACGACACTGTTTTAGCATATTTCTTGAGTACACCTGCCTTCACTTTTAATTCTGGTGCTTTCCAAGCTTCTCTCCTTTGATTCATTTCTTCATCAGCAATAGCGAGTGTTATAATGTTGTCTTTTGCATCAATAATGATGTCATCTCCATCTTTGACCAAAGCTATTGCACCGCCTGCTTGCGCTTCGGGGGTCACATGACCTACTACGAAGCCATGACTTCCTCCAGAGAATCTACCATCTGTAATAAGCGCTACTGACTTACCTAAACCCGCTCCCATGATGGCAGCCGTTGGCTTCAGCATTTCTGGCATCCCAGGGGCTCCCTTTGGGCCTTCATAGCGAATTACAATAACATGACCCGCCTTGACAGCTCCATTTCTTATCCCAGTCATCGCTGAGAACTCATCATCAAATACTATGGCCTTGCCTTCAAATCTTTCTCCTTCTTTACCTGTAATTTTAGCCACTGAGCCTTCTTCTGCGAGGTTACCAAATAGCATTTGGAGATGGCCTGTATCTTTTATCGGGTCGGATAATGGTCTTAAAAGCTTAGTCTCTGGCTTGATTGCCTCGACATTGATTAAGTTTTCTGCAATTGTATGGCCTGTAACCGTCAGGCAATCACCATGAAGCATGTCATGGTCTAGCATGAACTTCATTACCGCAGGCACTCCTCCTGCCTCATGCAAATCTTCCATCAAGTATTGACCGCTTGGTTTTAGATCAGCCAAAAGTGGCGTTCGATCTGATAATGCTTGAAAGTCTCTAAGTGTCAACGCTATACCTACACTCTTAGCTATTGCAATTAAGTGCATCACAGCATTGGTAGAACCACCAAGCACTATGATTAATCGTATGGCATTCTCAAATGATCTTTTGGAAAGTATATCGCTAGGTTTAAGATCGAGTTCAAGGAGTTTTCTTACCGCCTTTCCTACTCTGGCACATTCGGCAGTTTTATCTGGGCCAACTGCTGGGTTCGATGAACTGTAGGGCAATGACATCCCTAATGCTTCTATAGCAGAAGACATCGTATTGGCAGTATACATTCCACCGCAGGCTCCTGCACCTGGGCATGAGTTCTTTATGATTCCTTTATAATCTTCATCAGAGATATTACCTGCGAATTTCTCGCCCAAGGCTTCGAACGATGATACTATATTGAGTTTCTTTCCTTTGTAGCAGCCAGAAGCAATTGATCCTCCATAAACCATTAAAGAAGGTCTATTGAGCCTGCACATGGCCATTAGCGCACCCGGCATATTTTTATCGCATCCTACTACTGTAATCAGGCCATCGTAATAGTGAGCCCCAGTAACAGCTTCTATAGAATCTGCTATGATTTCTCTAGAGACTAGTGAATAACGCATGCCCTCAGTTCCATTTGATATGCCATCACTGACACCAATCGTATGAAATATTAAACCAACCAGATCAGCCTCCCAAACACCTTTACGCACATGAACCGCAAGATCATTCAAGTGCATATTGCAAGTGTTGCCTTCATAGCCTGTACTTACTATACCTACTTGAGCTTTTTGCATGTCTTCATCCGTCAAGCCAATGCCATAAAGCATGGCCTGTGATGCGGGCTGCGTTGGGTCTTGCGTAAGTCGTTTGCTGTATTTATTCAGTTCCATTAGATCATTCTGATGAATGAACCTATAAACTATTAGCGGTGAGGATTAATGAAGATTCCAATATCGTACAATCTCTTTCAAGTTCGAATTGATTTTATATACCTGCAGATCAGCTAGTTAAACATTATCAGGCTACACTTTTAAGGTAGATTTTGCAATCGATTTCTCTCCTCCATGCTTTGTGAAAAATTCATCATTTACCCATAAAAAAAGCCTTCCATGTTGGAAGGCTTTGAATTCGTTTGGAGTATTTATTTCTCTATTGGAAGCTTTTTTTCTTGCCAAGCTTGAATACCACCTGATAAATCATACGCTTCTCTAAAACCTAGTCTCTTCAGGATCAGTAAGGCCCCATTGCTTCTTCCGCCAATGGCGCAATACACAGCGATTGGCTTATTTTTATCTAGCTTTTGAAGTTGAGCCTTAAAGTCAGGTCTATAATAATCGATTAACACAGATTTCGATAAGTGACCGGCCTTGTACTCACCAATTGTTCTGACATCTATCAATTGCAAACCAGGCTTGTCTTTCATCAGTTTCTGCAATTCGATGGGGGCTATCACTTTCGAAATAACTCCCTCCTGCGCAGATACTTCCACACCACTAGTCAATAAAATAATAAGTAGGCTGATAGTCTTGATCATGTCAATAAGTTGCCCTCATCATCCCAAGTGGCAATGTCAGTTCGTTTAGTTTGATCAACACACTTCGCGAGCCAATCTTTCTCATAAGAAAGTCCCTGCTCGTCAAGAACATCCTGTGGAACTCCATCCCAAAAATTAGGCTGATTTCCTTTGTAGCCTAAGTCTTTGATGCCCAAGGCGGACGTATAGTATCCAGTTAGTGTCAGGTTACGCATTCTTGTAAAAAACTTCTCGCCAGCCATTAAAGCTGGCGCAGTTTGATCAGGGAAAGCAATTGTATCGCAAATAGCCAACTGTTGTTCGTTTGTTAGCTTCTTAAATTCAAGTTTATGTAGCTTATTGGAATGATTGTCTAACCAAGCCAGCCCACCTCTAATTGGCAGTTGTTGCCTCGGCATATCCTTAAGAATAAACTCTATAAATGCTGGAACCTCAGCATCCTTCGCACCTCCTATATCAGCAGTGGCAGGCAAGATAATATCGCACAGCACGGCTATGGTCTCCAGTTCGTGTTCATTCAAGAAGACTTCGGCAAGTACCTTCTTATCATGTTCTTGTTCTGGAACTGTACGTCCGTAACCTGGTAAACTGGCTACTTCTTCTGCTACTTCTATAGTCTCTCCGGGGGCGCATCCTGTTACTAACAAGCCACCGGCTACCGAACCAACTAATAAACCTTTTAATGAATCTCTTCTATCCATGATCTTAGATATTACGTTTTTTGACTTGATCTATTAAATAATCTGATGCTCTCCATGCTAGGGCTAGAATAGTCCAAGTTGGATTCTTATCTGCTTGAGACACAAAAGGACCTGCATCCATAATAAACACGTTCTCGCAATCATGCAGTTGGTTATACTTATTGGTTACAGAAGTTCTTGGGTCGTTCCCCATTCTGGTTGTTCCAACTTCGTGAATGATCTCACCTGGTTTGGTTATGCCATACTGACTATCAGCACCTGGCTTATCACCTAAAAGTATACCACCTGTTGCACTCAATACTTCCTCAAAAGTATCTTGCATGTGCTTGACCTGTCTCACTTCATTATTGGTCCAGTTATAATTGAATTTTAAGACTGGAATACCCCACTCGTCAACTACCTCATTATCAATTTCACAATAGTTATCTTTCTGCGGAACACTTTCTCCACGTCCAGCAATACCTACTACTGCTCCGTAATAACGTTTAATATCTTCTCTTAGTGAGTCTCCATAGCCACCGACATTACCCATGCCCGTCACTTTATTAAGATCATTTGGGTTAAAGCCAAAACCGTAGCTTGGCATGCCCATACCACCCCAAACTTCAATATGATAGCCTCTTGGGAAGTCTAGTTTGGCATCATTCAACCACCACGGTGTGTATACATGCATTCCACCAACACCATCTTCATTGTAAATCTTGCGATCCATCAACTTAGGAATGAATACCGCTCGACTTGCCCCAGTAGAATCATGTAAATACTTACCTACAACTCCACTACTATTACCCAATCCATCTTGATGAACTGAACTTTTAGAGTTGAGTAAAATCCTAGCAGATGAACAAGCGGATGCAGCCATGATGACTATTTTCGCTTTCAAGTGATAGGTCTTTCTATCAAGCTTATTGATATAAGTTACACCAGTTGCTTTTCCTTCTTTATTGGTGGTCACTTCACTCACCATGGCTTCGGTAAATAGCTCTACTTTCCCACCATTTTTCTGAGCTGGAAAAATCAAACAGGTCCCCGCAGAGAAATCGGCATAAGCTGAACATCCTCTATTACACTGCCCACAATAGAAGCAACTTCCTCTTTGGTTATTGATTCTCTTTGTAAGAATTGATAAACGTGATGGAATGACTGGAATCCCAGTTTTTCTGGCTGCTTTTATATAATGCATTTCATGTAGCCTTGGTTTTGGTGGTGGTAAAAAGAACCCATCAGGCTCATTCGTAATGTTTTCTTTGCTACCAAAAACTCCAATAAGCTTATCTACTTTATCGTAGTAAGGCTTGACATCGTCATAACCAATTGGCCAGTTATCACCTAAACCATCTTGGCTCTTTCTCTTAAAGTCAAGTGGGCCAAATCTCAACGATATTCTCCCCCAGTGGTTAGTTCTACCGCCAAGCATTCTTGAACGGAACCAACGGAAATCGGTTCCCTTCTCATTCGTAAAAGGCTCTCCATCTAGATTCCATCCTCCATATGCAGCATCAAAGTCACCAAAAGATCGCCTGTCGGAACTAGCCCCTCTTCTTGGCGATTCCCATGGCCATCTTAGTTGATTTCTATATTGATCTTCCGCGGGGTCGAAATATGGACCGGCTTCTAGTACTGCCACGTCAAAACCTGCTTCTGAAAGTATCTTTGTGGCCATTCCGCCACCAGCACCTGAGCCGACTATTGCGACATCATATGTTTTAGCTGATTCAATTATTTGCATCTGGTTGATTTGTTATTCTATAAGTGAAATGGTCTTTCGCATTGCTGCTATTGTTTGCTGCAATGCCATATCATTACCTAATTTATTCAATTCGTCATTAAAAGGCTCTGCCCTTACAGGGCCATCATAGCCTATCTTTACTAATGCCTGGAGAAAACTTTCTATGTCTATTACCCCACTTGCAGATGGTAACTCACGTTCCCAATCTAGCTGCTCGTCAGGGGTACGCCCGGCTTTAGCATCATTGAGGTCAACCGTAATGATCGACTTTGGGTTAAGATTAAGAATGTCTTTTTCAGTTTCACCTGCACAGTACCAATGAAAAGTATCCAACTGAATACCAACATTCGGTTCGTCTATTGCACTGATCAATTCTTGTACTTCAGACATTGTTCTAATAAAAGAATACTTATCACGCGTCATCAACGTCTTAGGACCAACATACTCCAGCCCTAAAGAAATATCGTGGTCCGCCAGTATTTGAGCGACATCTTTGAGTCTACGTGTATGCCTATCGAAGTTCTTTCGATAAGTCAACTCATTGTGCGTTGGCATAATCCAAGTAGACATCCTTTTCACACCAGATAGTTCTAGTGCAAAAGCAATTTCATTTAGTCTTGATAAACCTGCTTTGAAATCTATGACAGATTCTCTGAATTGTACTGGCAAGTTGGCTGTACCCCAAGTGATGTTGTTCTCTTTCATTTGGTCCAAGAACCCATCTAAACCCTTGTCGCGCATGGTGGCAAGCTGATCCGTAAGCGGAACAATGGCTTCAAAACCATAAGAAATGGCACTGTTCAATAAGGCTTGTTGGGATAGCTCAACCCCTATACTTCCTGGATTCAGACATATCTTGAATTGCCGTTCAATCGCCTGATCAAAGGGCCCAAATGAGGTAGGGAGAATAGTCGATAGAGAAAGTGCTGAGGCCTTTGCTAAAAATTCTCTACGTCCAGTATTAATCATTCCCTTAAGATAAATAATTCATGGAAGATACAAGACGAAAATGATTCAAGCATAGAGATACTTTTGATAAAGGCTGACTTAGGCACTAAATAAGCGCCTATTTCCATCATCAATCATGACTAAACAATAAGCTTAATCGAGGACTGTTTAGTTAATTATCGCACCAATTCCATATTGAGAAAAATCACCATTAGCTTTATCGAAGCTAAAGTGGACGATTATATCTCCAACAATGAAACAGTAAATTTTTTCAAAGTAATCTGTGCCGAATTCCACATTATTGGCGTAGAAGACATTACTAAAGACGTTTGTACTTTGTATCAGTTGAAAACTTCCAGCAGATTCCCCATCGCTCCCTTGATGCACCCAATTAACTAAACCTGTTGCACCAATAGCATAATTACCAGCACCAAAACCGTCTTCCCAAACATTGATAAATTTATAATCTCCTGCTATCGAAGCGAAATTGTTATTCGGAGTGATCTTAAGCCCAATCAGGAAACCATTCCCAGTACCCAAATCAAGCAAAAATGCCGCTTCATTAGGTGTGGCATACACATATCCGGTGAGGCTACCCTGAACTCCATTGACGTTTACAATAAGGCGCTCTTTATTCTCTCCATCGGCATTCCACGTACCTGTCTCTCCAGTATTCACAACTGGAATTTGTCCTTGATACATTTCAGGAGACATCTCGGGAATTGAACCATCACCTGTATTTGTTGCAAAGCTCAACTTATCCCAAGAAAAGTCCCTATTGACACTTAGAATCCCCCATTCTTTTATACGATCATCACCCATGATGCCGTCATTATCCATGATGACATATGTGTAGTCTCCAGAGATATTATTGACATTGTCGGTATTATCTAAACTAGCAGAAACACCAAATGAAATATTATTTGCGGGGTTTCCTGTTGGGAAGTTTGCAGCAATAATTTTATCAGATAATTCAACAGCATAGAAATCTGCAGCACCGATGCTAACCTGATATATGCCAGTCAACCCAGCCTCGTCCATTACCGTGTAGTTGCCCGCTTCACTTTGATTTGTTGTTTCATTAAAAACAATGTAAGACAAATCTGAATGGTTGATCTGAAAAGTGATCAAATCACCTTCTGAACCAGAACCAGAATAGGCTTTTATTAAGTCCGAATCTGTCGGCTCAGCATCACCCTCATTATTACAACTAACAAATAAGACTAAAAGGCCAAATAAGAATAGTGATAATTTTAAGTTTTTGAGTTTCATATCGATTCATTTAAGTAAAAAATTTAGTCTACTCCAACACCCTTAACTGAATACAAATTCGATACAATACTCTCATAATCAAATGATTGAATTCACTCAACCATTTGATTAAAATCATGTTTTGATAGAATATTTTAGGGGCTCAACATTGTGTTTATTGTTATGTAAAAAGCATAAAGACCAACGATAGTGGTATAGCATATTATGAATAAAACCTGACTCCCTTTATGGCATTAAGCTTCAGGGATACCCAAGACAGGAATATCTGTATCCTTTATAATATCCTGAATTGTACCACCCAGTGCTACCCATGAACTATTTCTTTTATAAATCGGCATCGACACAATATCAATTTTGTTTTGTTCACAATATTTAAACAACCCAGTCTCAAACTTGTAGGCATTTACAATATCTACTTGCGTTACTTTTCCATTAGGAATACTTTCAAGATATCTATCAAGTCTCTGCTTAATTTCATGAGATTCTTTAAACGTAGTCGGAGTATTTAAATAAAGAAGACTAAGTTTCATTTTAAGTTCTTGAGCAGTCATGAACGCCTTTAATAGCATATCAATATTTTCAAGAGAGAAATCAGAAACGAAAACCATTTTCTCTAAGGCATTTGGCAAATCAGTTTTCTTAGTGACTAAGACTGGTGTCTTTGTATGATGAAGCACTCTTACAGTGTATGAACCGATTAACAAACTCTTGATCCCAGAACGGCCATGAGCTCCCATGATAATTAAGTCTGTTTTATTGTCATCTGCATGATCAAGAATAGCACGATAGTTCTTATTGTACTCCATAAAACCCTCAGTACTTACCCCTTGATCTTGTGCCAATGTTACCCGGTCGGTTAACTCGGCTTTAGTCTCGGCCAACTGTTCTTTAATCATCGTGAACATAGTACCTTCATCTTTTTCGACCATATCTACCCAATCTGGCGGAATTCCTTCGATATGCTGTACATGCACTTGAGCATTTGACCGTTTTGCGATAGTTATGCCAACATCTAAAGCATGGTCAGCAGTTTCAGAATAATCAGTTGGTATTAATATGTGATATGTATCCTCCATGATCTTTGTGTTTACTTGAAGTAACTAATAATCAGATCAATCAAATATGACAAGGATCATTATTCGGACTGATTTTAATAACCCGTTAATTGAGTAGTAATTATCTACTTACACCTTATTAAAAAAGAACTCAAAATCTTATCATGAATAAGCTAGGATACCTGTTCTTGAGTTTGAGTACTCCTATGCTCTTTTTGGCTTCTTGCCAGAAGAATGAGGGAGCAATCAAGGCTGAAATTACCACACTTACGGAGTCCGTCTATGCCTCAGTAACTATCCAAGCGGAAGACCTATACAATGTCCATTCAGCGGTTAGTGGTATTATCAATGAAGTCTTGGTGGAAGAGGGTGATATCGTTCGATATCAATCGCCTCTGATTCAGATCACCAGCACAAGTCCTGAATTAAACCTTCATAATGCGCGGCTTGCTTTGGATCTTGCCAAACGTAATTACGAGGGGCGAGCCAATCTCCTGAATGAAATAAGAGATGAGATTGTTATCGCCAAATTGAAGCTAGAGAACGATTCCATCAACTTCATAAAACAGCGTAATCTTTGGCTGAAAAACATAGGTACTCAAAATACATTTGAGCACAAAGAATTAGCCTTTCTGACCTCTAAGGGAAACCTTCAACTATTGAACAGCAGACTCTCAAGAACTGAACAAAATCTATTGACAGTTTGGCAAGAAGCACAAAATAACTACCGAAACGCACAGCATACTCAGAACGACTATACCATAAAAAGTAGAATGGAAGGTCGCGTGTATGAAGTACTTAAAGAGCCGGGTGAAATGATTACTCCGCAAGAACCAATTGCGCTAATTGGTAGTGCTGATCGTTTTACCATAAAACTGGAAATTGATGAAGTAGATATTACAAAAGTGGATAAGGGTCAAAAAGTTGTTGTTTCGTTAGACGCTTACTCTGGTCAAGTTTTTAATGCTTTCATCAGTCATATCTACCCTCGCAAAAATATGGCCACGCAAACATTCCGTTTAGAAGCTAACTTCATAAAACCTCCTGAAAAACTATTTTCTGGACTCTCGGGAGAAGCAAACATCGTAATCCGCGTAAAAGAAAGAGTTTTAGTAATTCCCAGGTCCTATCTAACAGAGAATGATAAGGTAAACACTGATGAGGGCTTGGTACAAGTTAAAATAGGCCTGCAAAGTCTAGAGCACATCGAAATCCTGTCGGGCATAGATTCAGTAACAAATCTTTACTTACCAAAAAAATGAACTGGTCCACAATACTTGGTATCTCAAAGACTCATTTACGTTCCCGTATAAAGCAGTCGACCATTGCGGCTTTAGGGGTAACTTTCGGCATAGGGACATTTATTACCTTGGCCAGTTTTATGACTGGACTCAATGGCCTTTTGGATGGATTAACGCTCAACCGAACACCTCATATTCATATATACAATGAAATAACCCCATCAGAAAAACAGCCCATCACACTTGCTGATGAATTTATGGAGGGACTTAGCATCGTCCACTCCATAAAACCCAAGAAGGGCCAAGTACGCATTCACAATGCTCTCCCGCTTATAAGCAAGCTCAGGAACCAAGAGGGAGTCCGCGGAGTAATTCCACAAGTAGCGGCGCAGGTATTCTATTTAGCAGGCTCTATTGAGTTAAATGGCGTAGTATTTGGAATTGATGTGATAGAAGAGGACAGGCTCTTTAACATTGGTGATTATGTGATAGCGGGCGTTCCAAAAGACCTTGCCAAAAATAGTAATGGAATTATTTTGGGTGCTGGATTAGCCGAAAAAATGTCCCTAAAAATTGGTGACCGAGTTCAATTATCTTCAGTCAACGGAGGTTTGTTTCCTTTAAAAATCGTGGGATTTTACCAAAGTGGCTTGGCAGAGATTGATGATGTGCAGAGTTATGTAAACCTGAGTACAGCGCAACGAATTTTAGGAGAAGGAAAAAACTACATTTCAGACATTAATGTGAAATTATACGACATGGAGAATGCCCCATTATTGGCATCTCAAATCAGTAATCAACATAATCTTACTGCTATTGACATAAAAACTGCCAACGCACAATTCGAAACAGGAACTCAGGTTAGGAACATCATTACTTATGCTGTATCCATCACCTTACTCATTGTTGCAGGCTTTGGCATATATAATATCTTGAACATGATGATCTATGAAAAAATGAATGACATTGCCATACTAAAGGCGACTGGATTTTCAGGCAAGGATGTCAAAATGATTTTCATAAGTCAAGCCTTGATGATAGGCATTATCGGTGGTATTCTTGGCTTGCTAATTGGCTACGGCTTATCTATAAGCATCTCCTACATTCCCTTTGAAACAGAAGCCCTCCCCACCATCAAGACCTACCCTGTGAATAATGATCCCAGTTTTTACTTCATTGGAATTGTGTTCGCTTTAGTAGCGACCTTCTTTGCAGGTTACTTACCTGCAAGAAAAGCCGAAAATATTGATCCTGTAGACATTATACGAGGTCAATGAGTTTAGATCATAAACCATATGTACTAGAGGCTAGAAATATCAACAAGTATTTCAGAGAACCTGTACCTTATCATGTCTTAAAAGACATCAGTTTTGGCATTGAGCCTGGGGAGTTTGTATCCATAATGGGTAAGTCGGGCTGCGGTAAGTCTACCCTACTCTACATCTTATCTACAATGGACACTGACTTTGATGGAAGCCTATTACTGAATGGTGAAGAATTATATGGTAAATCAAACAAGGAGCTTTCAGTAGTGAGGAATCAGCACATAGGCTTTGTATTTCAGTTTCATTACCTACTATCAGAATTTACTGTACTAGAAAATGTGATGTTACCCGCTAAAAAGCTCGGCAAAAAGTCAACCTCAGAAATTAGAGATAATGCACTTCAGAAATTAGAACTGCTCGGCATTAAACACTTAGCTCCAAAATTAGCAAACCGAATCTCAGGAGGTGAAAAGCAACGTGTAGCCATTGCAAGGGCATTAATTAATGAACCTACCATAATAATGGGTGATGAACCTACAGGAAACTTAGACAGCAAAAATGCAGAAAACGTCTTTGACATACTCAAAGACCTAAGTAACTATAAAGGAATGTCATTGCTAGTAGTCACCCATGACTTAGACTTTGCTGAGAAAACAGATCGTATTATTGAAATGGCCGATGGTCAAATTCATGAACAGTAGCCTTTTGAGACTTCAATCCTCTACATTAAACTAACCTTACTTTTTCTTCTTACTTGGTGTCGGAGGGTTCTTCATCACGAACTTGTGATCATCTATTAGGGTGAGCAAGTCGAAAGAACTAATGATGCCCACTATCGCCTTCTCATGCGTCACAATCAAGTGATGAAAGTGATGCTTCCTCATTACCTTAGCAGCAACTGATACATCATTGTAAGCAGGCACCGCATAGACATGACCTGAAAGCAATTGACTTACTGGCGAATTATCACCTCGATTCATCTTGAAATCGTTCGTGGTTACAATACCCACTGGCTCATTTTGAGAATTAACAACTGGCACACAGCTAATTTGATTTTTAGTCATTATATCTTTCACATGACCAATTGACTTATGCGGCTCCGTAGTGACCACATTTTTGACCATTAAGTCTGCTATCTTAATATTCATGCGCTATAATTTTGACTAAAACTAGTTGTCTACATGAAACAATGGACTGAGTTTGATTAGCAGTAAAAATGACTTTTATCATTAAACTCAGCGCATAAAAAAAGACAATCATTTCTGATTGTCTTTTTCGAGCCTCCTGTTGGGCTCAAACCAACGACCTACGCATTACAAGTGCGTTGCTCTATCAACTGAGCTAAGGAGGCTTTTTTTGTTATGCTTTTTGTGCATAACGAGTGCAAATATAGAAGTGTCATTTAAATTTGCAAAGCGCTTAAAGGCAATTTTTTAAATAATTTTTAACCCTCTGGTTCTCAAATACTTCTTAAAATTTTCAATTGCTTTTTCATGCCCTGAACTTCCTCTTGCGCCTTCAATATCTTCTCATCAAACTCCGCTTTCAATTTGTCTGCAGTCTTCGAGTTGGCAAAGAAAGCCAAATTATTATTCCATAATGAGATGTTATCCTCAAGTTCAGAGATCTTTCTGCGTAGCATAGATTCCTTCTTCTGGAGTTTCTTATCTGCACCGCCCCCTTTATTACCGGCAGTTAACTCTGCTCTCAGTAAGAGTGATTCGGCATCAGACGCATTCAGATTCAAGCTTTCCACATAGGCTTCGACAACTTTCTGAAACTTCGATTCGATAGCTTTAATCGCATTACGCGGCACAAAACCAACCTCATTGTAGGTTGCTATCAATTCCATGAGTTCTTCTTGTGAGCCTTCTTTACCAGCTGCTTTCTCGGCAATTTGATCAAGTATAGCTTCTTTCTTCTCCTGGTTCTCTTCATAAGCAGATTCCGTTTGATTCAGCTGCTCACGCTTGTGATCAAAGAATACATCACATGCTTCCTTAAACTTAGTATACACTGCATTGCGCTGCTTTTCAGGAACCGGACCTACTTCTTTCCATTTGCGCTGCAATTGCTTTAACTGCTCAGCTGTCTTATCCCAATCTTCGCTTTCCTGGAGCGCAATGGCTTCTTGTACCAGTTCTTCCTTCTTCGCTAAGTTATCTTTTCTAAGAGATTCTAAAGTTTTAAAGAACTCATTCTTATTGGCAAAGAAGCCTTTGAATGTAGACCAAAAAGCCTTGTTGAGCTCTTTAGCATTTTCTCTTGGAACACCACCAACAGCTTCCCAACGCTTCTGTAAGTCTAATATCTCTTTTGTCTTAGCATTCCAATCATTGATTCTATCCGAATTAAATGACGTGAACGTGTTTAGCTCGGTGATAAGCTCTTGCTTCTTGACAAGGTTCTCTTTTAAGTCGCCCTTTAAGTGTTCCAAGAAGCCCTTTCGCTTCTCATAAATTACATCAGAAGCACCTTTAAATCTTTTCCAAAGCGATTCTTGTACCTCTCTAGGGACTGCGCCAATACGTTTATATTCTTCATGCAGCTCGTTCAATTGAATGACCGCATCTTTTACATTCTCTAGTTTGCCTAAGGCTTCAGCTTTTTCACAAAGCTCCATTTTAGCTACTTGATTCTTCTTTCTATCAAGGTCCTTTAATTCAAATAGAATCTGTCTATTATGGTAGAAGCGATCAAGTAAAGCATTATAGTTTGCCCAAAGGGTCTTGTTGTACTGATTTGGCACAGGGCCTACGGCTTTCCATACCTCTTGAATTTCCTTGATTGGTTTGAGGCTGGACGTTGCTTGTTCTCCATCCACTAATGAACGTAGCTTATCTAGCAGCTCCTGCTTCTTTTCAAGGTTACTTGCCTTGTTGGCTTCTCTCTCTTTATAATAATTGCTCTTACGATCCCTTAAAAGTCTTAGGGATGCATCAAAACGATTAAAGAGTTCATCATGCCTGAATTCGAAACTTTGTTCTTCCTCAGTTTTTTCAGCATTAAACTTCTCTTCCGCTTCCTTACGCAAGTTTGATTCCATCTCGCTAAAAAGTGGTTCAATTTCTTTTAACACTCTACCCGAAAGCTTGAAATTTTCTTGCTGGGTTAACTCTTCTATCGCTTCAACGAGTTGTTCTCTTGTGAAAGTAGCATAGTCTGGTAATTCAGCCTCATCATCTACCTCGTCCTCATCATTGCTATCTTCATTCGACTCATCATCGCTTTTATCAGCGCTAAGGTCTTCTGGAGTTTTTGGCTCTGTGGTATCTGAAGCTGCTGCCTCTATTTCGGTAGTTGCGGCATCCTCAACGAATGGAAGGGTTTCCTCTACTGTTGATGCCTCAGTTGAATCCACCTCTTCAGCTTTATCTGACTTTGAAGTTTCTGAAACTAATTCCTCTTTTACGGGAGTTACGGCATCCTCTACTACTGGAGCTATTTCCTCTTCTACTACTGCTGAAGGCGCTAATTCAACTTTCTCTGGTTCAGCACTTGACAATTCAGCTTCTACCAAAGGTTCGGCAGCCACTTTACTATCTTCTGCGGGTATAGTTTCTTCCTGTGGGTTTAACTCTTGTTGTTGTTCAGCTTCTAAATTTTGCTGATTATGATCCTCGACCTTCTTATTCTTCTCTTCACTCATATCTCTAATTGCTATCGGCTTTTATGCCGCACCGTTACAACATCAAATTTAGTAAAACTATTAATTCAAGCGAGGATCGACCGGGTAATTTGAAAAGACCTTGTACTTACCTCCCATTTGCTTTAAAATAGACTTCCAAAGTATGTCTGATTCCATATCAAATATCTCTTGCGCTGTGGCCCCTTTCCGTACAAACCATGATTGCTTGTCTAATTCTGCCCGCAATTGACCTACACCCCAGCCTGAGTATCCTAGATAAAACTGGATATCTTCTTCTTTAACGAGGTTTGCATTGAGAAGAAACTTGACTTGTTCAAAATCTCCACTCCAATAAAGGTCATCATTCAGCTGAATTGAACCTTCAATTTGATCATTTAAACGATGGATAAAGTGGAGTGTATTCTGCTCAACAGGACCGCCAACATTCAAGTATGTCGGAAAAGTAATCTTCTCTTCTAACACATCATCAAGCTTCAAGTCTGAAAGCTTATTTAAAATAAGACCAAAAGTACCTTCTTCATTGTGCTCACATATAAGAATGACTGTCCGTTCGAAATTAGGATCATTTAAAAAGGGCTCTGATAGGAGAAAGTCTCCTGGCGCTGGATCTGGAATATTCTTGTCGTATTGAAACATATACTAGCTTCATAGGAAATTATAAAGGCATTTTTACTTTGCCTAGCGAAATATGAAAACTTTCGTCTAACGGAGTTGTTATATTTGAATTGAATTAATTCTCAGGCATGACGGACAGGATAGCGGATTTAAGAAAAGATTACACAAAAGCATCACTTGATATAGATTCTACGGATGCCAATCCTTACAAGCAATTTGAAAAATGGTTCACTGAAGCACAAAAAGGGGAGTTACTTGAACCAAATGCCATGGTTTTAAGCACTGTGGACACATCTAACCAACCTTTTCAAAGAACAGTATTAATGAAGGCTTTGGATAGTGACGGGATTGTGTTTTACACGAACTATAAAAGCCGCAAAGCACTGCAAATTCAAGAGAATGCAAAGGTCTCTATACTATTTCCTTGGTATGCCATGGAACGTCAAGTATGTATTCAGGGAGTCGCTGAGAAAGTAAGTACAGCCATGTCACTGAAGTATTTTACTAGCAGACCTCATGGAAGCCAATTAGGTGCTTGGGTGTCTCAACAAAGCGCTGTAATCAGTTCTAGAAGTATTCTTGAAATGAAATTGGCTGAAATAAAACAGAAATTCAAGGAAGGTAAAGTACCGCTACCCGATTTCTGGGGAGGCTACAAAATCAAACCTACTTCTTTTGAATTTTGGCAGGGCCGCCAAAGCAGGTTACATGATCGCTTGATTTATGAAAAGGACACCGCTGACGATTGGAAAATCGCTAGGTTGGCGCCTTAAATCAGATTGAAAATTGTATCTGTACCCATTGTACGCTCTACGGTAAAGCCTTCACCGTATTCAACACCTATTTCGTGACCGTAGTGGATCCCTCGTGAATCAACCATTTTCATAAATCTTGGGGAAGAAATATATGTTTCTGGTTCACCACTCTTAGGATCATGGAATTGTGTTTTGAATGCTCTAATAGCCTTCATTTTTGTTTCCCAAACTGAACTTACATCCACAATAAAGTCAGGTGTATGCGGAATACTCTGAATGTAATGATATACAGCCTTAGGTCTCCATGGCAATTGCTTTACATCATCTACAGTAGTTTCTATCATTGCTAAACCAGCTAAGAAACAGGCTTCTTTTGAAAGAAATGATGCTCTGCCATGATCTGGATGCCTATCATCAATGGCGTTCGCCAAAACAATTTCAGGCTGATATTTCCGGATCGCCTTGACTACTTCAAGCTGATGCTCTTCATCATTCTTAAAAAAACCATCTCTAAAACCTAGGTTCTCGCGTGCCGAAAGTCCCATAATTGTTGCAGCGGCTTGTGCTTCCTGCATTCTAATTTCTGGGGTCCCTCTAGTACCCAACTCACCTCTTGTGAAGTCTACAATGCCAGCTTTCTTTCCCTGTTGAATGGCTTTGATTAAAGTACCCGCTGAAGACAGCTCCACATCATCAGGATGTGCCGCAAGCGCTAGGATGTCTAGTTTTATCATCAATTCTAAATAAAAAAAGCCATTTCAATTGATTGAAATGACTTTTTGATTAATTCTCTATTCAGCTACTTCGGCAGTAGATATTTCAAATTCTTTTGCGGCAAGGAAACGCTCTGCATCTAATGCACCCATGCAGCCGGTACCTGCTGCAGTTACGGCCTGTCTATAGACTCTATCCGCAGCATCTCCTGTAGCGAAAACACCTTCAACATTAGTGTGTGATGTTCCTGGTTTGACTATTAAGTAACCAGTATCATCCATATCTAACCATCCTTTAAAGATGTCTGTATTCGGTTTGTGACCAATCGCCACAAAAAATCCACTCACTTCAATTTCTCTTTTCTCACCAGTTTTATTGTTGACAATTCTGGCTCCTGTTACTCCTACCTCTTCATTACCGAGAATTTCTTCTGTCTCGCTGTCCCAGAGCACTTCAATATTCGGGGTAGACTTTACGCGCTCTTGCATAATTTTAGACGCGCGCATTTCATCACGTCTGACAATCATGTAAACTTTCGGGCAAAGATTTGCCAAATATGTGGCCTCTTCGGCTGCAGTATCTCCTGCACCTACCACAGCCACTGGCTTACCACGGTAGAAAAACCCATCACATACGGCACATGCTGAAACTCCTTTATTCGCAAAGGTCTCTTCTGAAGGAAGTCCTAAATATTTTGCACTTGCACCAGTAGATATGATTACTGACTCAGCAGTAATTTCATGTTTATCGTCAACCCATACCTTAAGAGGATAGCTTGAAAAGTCCACTTTTGTGGCTAATCCATATCTCAAATCCGTACCAAAACGTTCAGCCTGTTTTTGAAAATCAATCATCATTTGAGGACCATTGATTCCATCAGGGTAACCAGGGTAGTTCTCCACATCATTCGTAGTGGTTAACTGCCCACCAGGCTGACCTCCTGTATAAAGTACTGGAGTCAAACCTGCTCTTGATGCGTATATAGCTGCTGAATAACCCGCAGGTCCTGAGCCTATAATTAATACTTTTACGTTCTCTGTCGTCATCTCCAAAAATTCGTATTTCTCTAAATTTAATCGATTAACAACTTTTTGTCAAAGGATTGTTCCATCGATGGAATTAAAATAAAAAAGGCCCTCTTTCGAAGGCCTCTATTTTGCCAATATTATTGTTACTTAACCTAAATAAGGCTTTAAAGCTTTACTTCTAGAAGTATGTCTTAATCTTCTAATAGCCTTCTCTTTAATTTGTCTTACTCTTTCTCTTGTCAAGTTGAATTTCTCACCTATTTCTTCGAGTGTCATAGAGTGTTCACCATTAAGACCAAAATAGAGTGTAATGACGTCAGCTTCACGCTGAGTCAAAGTAGACAAGGCTCTTTGAACTTCTCTTCTCAACGAGTCATTCATCAAGCCTGTATCTGGCTTCTCTTCTTGGTCATTCTCCAATACATCTAACAAGCTGTTTTCTTCACCTTGAACAAATGGAGCATCCATTGATACGTGTCTACCAGAAATCTTCATGGTATCAACTACTTCTTTTGTAGTTACCTCAAGTACTTCTGCAAGCTCATCCGGAGACGGCTCACGCTCAAACTTTTGCTCTAATTCAGAAAATGTTTTAGAGATTTTATTTAAAGATCCTACTCTGTTCAAAGGGAGACGAACAATACGAGATTGTTCTGCCAATGCTTGAAGAATTGACTGTCTAATCCACCAAACTGCGTAAGAAATAAATTTGAAACCACGAGTTTCATCAAACCTTTGTGCGGCTTTAATCAAACCTAAGTTTCCTTCATTAATTAAATCGCCTAATGAAAGTCCTTGATTCTGATACTGCTTAGCCACAGAAACCACGAAACGAAGGTTAGCTTTAGTCAATTTCTCCAACGCAAGCTGATCGCCTTCTCTGATTCTCTTCGCTAAATCTACTTCTTCGTCAGGGGTCAAAAGATCCACCTTGCCAATTTCCTGAAGGTATTTATCAAGAGACTGCGACTCTCTATTGGTAATCTGCTTACTAATCTTAAGCTGTCTCATTCAAACTTTGGGTTTATCCTTGTGTTTTGCAACTTTTAAAACAATTTGTTAAGTAGGAAAAGTTCCTACCTAACCAAACGCTCGGTATTCTATTTCTGTTCAGATTTATTCAGGCTTTGGTAAAAGAACCTTTCTAGAAAGTCTGAATTTCCCAGTCTTCTTATCAACACCAATTAACTTGACACTGATTTCTTCACCTACTTCGAGTACACCGTCCATTTTCTCTAGACGCTCCCACTTGATTTCAGAAATATGAAGTAAACCATCTTTACCCGGCATAAATTCGATGAATGCTCCGAAAGGCATGATCGATTTCACTTTTCCTTCATATACTTCTCCAACGTCAGGAACTGCAACAATAGTCTTAATTCGACCAACAGCTGCCAACATAGCGTCTTTGTTTACCGCAAATACAGTAATTACACCTTTATCATCCACCTCTTCGATGTTGATAGTAGCACCAGTTTCTTTCTGGATTTCTTGAATTACTTTACCTCCTGGTCCAATAACTGCGCCAATTTGATCTTTATCAATTTTGAAACGCTCTGTTCTAGGAACATGTGGTTTATAGTCTGGTCTACGCTCAGGCATAGCTTCGTTCATAATTCCGAGAATATGAAGTCTTCCTGCTCTCGCTTGACTTAATGCCTGCTCCAATACCTCATAAGACAATCCGTCTACTTTGATATCCATTTGACAAGCTGTAATACCTTTAGCAGTACCGGTTACTTTAAAGTCCATATCACCTAAGTGATCTTCATCTCCAAGTATATCGGAAAGGATAGCGAACTTACCAGTTTCAGCATCAGAAATCATTCCCATTGCAATTCCTGAAACAGGGCCTGCAATATCAATGCCTGTATCCATTAGCGCTAGTGAACTAGCACAAACAGTAGCCATTGAAGAAGAACCATTCGATTCAAGGATATCAGATACAAGTCTCATTGTGTAAGGATTTGAATCCGTTGGTGGTAATACTTTTTTCAAAGCTCTCATGGCCAAATTACCATGCCCAACTTCTCTTCTACCAGGACCTCTATTCGGTCTTACTTCACCTGTTGAAAAACCTGGGAAGTTGTAGTGAAGAATAAATTTGTTGTAACCACTCATGGTAGCACCATCAATCATTTGCTCATCCAACTTAGTACCTAATGTACAAGATGTCAATGATTGTGTTTCTCCTCTAGTAAATAGCGCAGAGCCGTGTGCAGATGGTAAATAGTCCACTTCACATGAAATTGGTCTTATTTCATCGAATGCTCTACCGTCAAGTCTTTTAGAGTCGTTCAAAACGAAATCCCTAGCGGCTTTTTTATGTATCTTTTTGAAGAATTGCTTCATTAAGAAACCATCATAACCATGATCTTCAGGAAGTGCATCCATCCATTCATCTTTGATAGCTCCTACTTCTGAGCTTCTTACGTATTTATCCGCAATTGCTTTCGATACAGACGCATAGAGCTTATCGTAAAGATCAGCGTGCATTTTTTCGTAAAGTGCATCATCTTTCTTTTCGTGGCTGTAAGTTCTTTTCTCTGTTGTCCCAGCTTCTTCAGCAAGTTCAATTTGTGCAAGGCACTGAATCTTAATCGCCTCATGCGCTATTTTCATTGCTTCTAGCATATCTGCTTCTGAAGCTTCGTCCATTTCGCCTTCAACCATCATGATGTTGTCCTTATCGGCAGCAACAATCACTTCTAGATCAGACGCTTCAGTAATAGCTTTACTTGGATTTACTTTGAATACACCTTCGTGTCTTACAACACGCACTTCAGAAATAGGTCCATTAAAAGGAATATCCGAAACTGAAAGGGCAGCAGATGCTGCTAGGGCTGCCAATGAATCTGGCATAACATTCTCGTCATGAGAAATCATTGAAATCATTACCTGCGTATCTGCATGATAATCACTCGGGAAAAGTGGTCTTAAAGCTCTATCGACTAATCGACAGATAAGTACTTCGTGATCCGATAATCTTCCTTCTCTTTTAAGGAATCCTCCTGGGATTTTACCCGCTGCAGCAAATTTCTCTTGATAATCTACTGATAGTGGAAGGAAGTCAACATCTTCTTTGGCATCCTTAGATGATACTACAGTGGCGAGCAACATCGTGTCACCCATTCTGACCACTACTGATCCATCTGCTTGTTTTGCCAGTTTACCCGTTTCAATTGTAATTTCAGCGCCATCGGGCATTTTGATGGACTTCGTGATAACTTTTGTCATATATTTTTAATAAAATAAGAAAGCAGGGTGTCATTACAACCTGCGTTTAATTAGAAAGGAAAAAGAGGGAACTCCTAAGAATTCCCTCATCTATTATTTTCTCAATTTCAATTCTGCAATGATTGATCTATATCTTTCGATATCCTTTGCAAAAAGGTAATCTAACAACCTTCTCCTTTTACCGACTAATTTCAAAAGACCTAATCTTGTAGAGTGATCTTTTTTGTTCAGTTTCAAATGTTCTGTAAGATAATTGATCCGGTAAGTGAAAAGCGATATCTGAGACTCAGGAGAGCCCGTATCTGTTTTTGCTTTTGACCGACCATGATTCTCAAACAGCTCTTGTTTCTTCTCGCTTGATAAATACATGCTTAGCTAAATAAAATGTGATTAATAATTAAACAGCTGCAAAGGTAGAGATATTACCTAAAATTAGCAAACTAGGCTCTTTATAATTCTTTTCCCTTTTTGAAAAACTTCTTAATCTTCTCAAGGGCGCTCACATAAAAATCTGGCTCAAAAAGGCTTGCATCATTCCTTGCCTGCCTTAGAAAGAAAAGTCCAAACGGCAACAATGCGGCATTAGATATCCAAACGGCAACAGCTGGATCCATCACCCCCTCCTTACCCCACTTATCTCCAGTAGTATTGAAGACGTAATAAATCAAAAAGAAAATTACAGACACAATCACGGGAAGCCCTAAGCCCCCCTTTTTAATTATTGCCCCAATAGGCGCACCAATCAAGAACATGATTAAACAAGCAAAGGACCTTGCCATTTGCTGGTTTTTTGTGACAATAAACTTTCGCTGGTCACGCTTAACTGCATCCAAAGCCACCACCCTTGAATTAAGTACATTCCTAGCCGATCTAGATTTGTTTACGCCATAACTCAGGGCATTACTCAAACGTGTACCATCCCCTTTGTAATAGGCATCGAAACGCCTCATATTCTCTTCAACTGTATTCTGAGAAGCTACAGAGGCATTTACTTTTACTGCTGAAGGTGTTGATTCAACAAGCTCCCCCGTACTTTTTTCGGCAGCTGCCTTGAGCTTCTCTCCTTCATTATTCAGTCGCTGTTTGTTCTCCACAACCACCAATTTGCGCGCTTCTAGACCTGATGCTACATCTAGCGTGTCATTCTTAGGCATCCTTAATTCATTTTGAGCCATTCGAACAGAATCGTAATATGCTTTGGGAATAGTGATTTGATCCGGAACGGGGGCATCTTTCACATAATGATAGGTGAAGGTATTTGCAACAAAGTTGAACATTTGCTCCTCTTTCTGATGAATATCTCTCTGCATAGAATCAACACCTGCGATGAGTTGCCTTCGAGTTTGTACCAAACGACTTCGTCTAAATAGGTTCTCGTCTGTATCACCCATATCGAAAGATGAAAGATCAAAGAACATGCGGCTACTGCTGAACTTATCCCTTACAAACTGCCCTCCTGAAACCTTCTCTTCGTATTTCTCTGACACACCTTCATCATACCGAACACCCTTATAAAGCTCCAACGCAAGGTAACGCTGGTTCATGAAGGAATACATCCGACCTGAATCAGCCAAAATCACCTTCGTGTTTCCTTGGGCATTTGGATTTGTATGATCGTATATAATAATGTCCTTCAGCTGCTCATCACCTATCTTCTCATTGACCTTGATGCTATAACCTGGTATTCCGGTATAAAAAACCCCCTCTTTTATATCAAGTGCAGGCTTTTTTGTTCGCATATCCCACAAAAGGCTATACGTCTTAAGGTTAGTCTTAGGTACTAGCTGTGTATTTGAGTAATAAGTGAAGCCCGTGAGGAGGATTACAAATAAGAAAATTGGCAACAAAGCACGAATCAACGAAATTCCAGAACTCTTGACTGCAGTTAATTCAGAGTGCTCTCCAAGGTTCCCAAAAGTCATGATGGAACTCAGTAGAATTGCTAAAGGAAATGCATCAGGCGAACTCGAAATAGAGAAGTAGGTAATAAGTTCTCCAAAAGTAGCCACACTTAACCCCTTGCCCATTATTTGGTCAAAGTATTTTAAAAGTGTTACTAAGAGTAATATGAAATCTACTACGACTAGTGTCAATAAAAAGGGCCCTATAAAAGATCCAAATACTAGTCTGTCAATTTTCTTCATCCCAAATGTAATACGCTTCCTAGCGGATCAAAGATCATGCCTTTAACATGTTTTATCAAAAGTAATGAAGATATAAAGGCTATCCGCCTATGATGTGCTTGAGAGAGTAGACAATGTTTTCCCACATATCTTGCTGCTCTTCCTCGTCATCTATATCTGAATAGTCTGTAATCTGAATAAAGACAGATTGCGTCAACTCATTAAGGTTCAGTTTCAATTCAATGTAATTAGGATCCTCCTTGTCCTCTTCTGTCTCAGGCAAGAATTCAAACTTGACACTCACATTGGAACGTTGAGCCGCTTTGGTTGCTCGATGATCTTCACCATCCCATAAAAAACTATAAACCTTATCTTCGTTGATGTTAACATCATCAGCGAACCATTGAGCCAAGCCACTGGCCGTACTCAAATAAGGAAACAGAATTTTTGGAGATGCATTAATCTCGAATTCAGTAATAAACTTGTTCTTTCCCATAGGTAAAAAAGTCCTTTGTGAAATAATATATGACTTATTTGTTACATAACAAACCGCATCTCTAATGAGAAATGATTAATCCTAACAGATCGCATTAAGCATTGATTTAATGCACTTATTAGGATTTGGTCGGTAAATAAAAAAAGCCCAATCCTGTTCGGATCGGGCTTTAGTAGCGAAGACGGGAGTTGAACCCGTGACCTCAGGGTTATGAATCCTGCGCTCTAACCAACTGAGCTACCTCGCCATATCGATCAAATACAATACTTGATAATTCGGTATTGCAATCTAAAACATCACTGCCCTTTTTCTCCTGTTTGAACTAAACCTTCGATGTAGACATCACCGTTTTTTGAGGGTGCAAAGATATGTATTCATCATTTTAAAACATAGCATATCTCACTACGTTTTTTAAAAATTCTTTACGCCAATCCTCAATGCTCAGAATAGTTTAATTTTCAGGATGAAAAAATCCCTAATAGCAGTCTTGATCGGCACATGCATGATCGTCTCATGTCATCCCGAGGTTAAAATCGCATCCGCTCCATTTGCGCTCGAAACTATTGAAGGTATTGCTAACGACTTCTTTATTGCGCTAGGAACCGGAGATACTACACGGTTAAACAAAGTACTCAGTGATGACTTTATAATGTTCGAACATGACCAAACCTGGAATACAGACAGCCTATTGTCATTAATGCCGAATACCATAGGGAGAGTGTGGTCAATTCAGGACCTTAAAGTATCTCAAGATGGTGACTTGGTCCACATACATTACTTCAATCAAGGAGTAGTGCCAAAAGATCGCTCATGGCATGAGAGTATGCTGATGAATGCCTCAGGCCAAGAGCTTAAAATTCAGTTCATTCATTCCACAAAAATGTATTTAAAATAAAAGACCCCAACTTTTTCAAGTTGGGGTCTTAGCTGGAAGTAATTATTATTACTAACCTACTTTCTTAATTACAGCTTCAAAAGCTTCTGGATGGTTCATAGCCAAATCAGCTAGCACCTTTCTGTTCAATTCAATTCCAGACTTGCTTACTTTGCCCATAAACTGGGAGTAAGACATTCCGTGAAGCCTTGCTCCAGCATTGATTCTTTGAATCCAAAGCTTTCTGAACTCTCTTTTCTTAGCTTTTCTATCTCTGTATGCATATACGAGACCTTTTTCAACGGCATTTTTCGCTACCGTCCAAACGTTTTTTCTTCTTCCCCAATAGCCTTTAGCCTGCTTGAGGATTCTTTTTCTCTTAGCTCTTGAAGCTACTGTATTAACTGATCTTGGCATAATTCTAAGTTTTTGATTTTTGGCGACTTACTTGCGCAGGTACTTAAGACCAAAACTCTGGTTAAACATGAAACCTTAAATGGTTTTTCAAATGTTGAGCATGTGCTTAACGTTGTTCTCATCAGCCTTGTTTACCAAGCCTGTTCCTGTGAGGTTACGTTTTTGCTTCGTCTCTTTTTTGGTTAGGATATGGCTTTTGAAAGCATGCTTTCTTTTAATCTTGCCGGTTCCTGTCAATTTGAAGCGCTTTTTCGCTCCTGATTTAGTTTTTACTTTAGGCATTATCTATAACTATTAATTAATTATTTCTTTGCTGACTTGGGGCTTAAAAAGAGAAACATTCTCTTTCCCTCAAGTTTTGGTAATTGCTCAACCTTAGCATACTCTTCTAGTGCCTGAGCAAATTTTAAGAGTAAGATTTCTCCCCTCTCTTTATACACAATTGTCCTTCCTTTAAAATGAACATAAGCCTTTACTTTTGCCCCTTCTTTCAAGAAGTTGATTGCATGCTTTAGTTTGAAGTCGAAATCATGATCGTCTGTATTAGGACCGAATCTAATTTCTTTCATAACAGTCTTAGCAGCTTTGGCTTTTATTTCCTTTTGCTTCTTTTTCTGCTCGTACTTGAACTTCGAGTAATCTACTACTTTACAAACCGGTGGAACCGCCTTCGGTGAGATTTCAACAAGGTCTAAACTCTGCTCCTTAGCCATTTCTATGGCCTTGGTAATCGGAAATACACCTGGCTCTACATTCTCTCCTACCACACGAACTTCGCGCGCAGTAATCTTACCGTTTACTTTATATGGCTCTTCTACCCTACCTCTTGGCGGATAGCGCCTTCTCATTTTAGCGATTGTAACCTCCTTGTTTTATCAAAATGACTGCAAATATCGGTAATATTTTCTAATAATCAATACCGATGTTTTTTATATAATAATTAATGCTGCCCCATAGAGACCGCCTTTTCTTTTGCGAAATAAATGATGAATTCGTCTATTTTAAAGGTTCCTACATCACCGTGCCCATGACGTCTTACCGACACAGTTTTTTCTTCAGCTTCTTTTTCACCTACAATAAGCATAATTGGAATCTTTTTTACCTCAGCATCTCTGATTTTTCTTCCAATTTTTTCATCTCGGTGATCTACAAAACCAGTTATATCTTCTGACTCTAGTACCTTATTAACTTCCTGAGCGTAATCAGCATACTTCTCTGATATTGGTAAAATTGCTACTTGATCTGGTGTTAGCCAAAGCGGAAACTCACCAGCACAATGCTCAATCAGTACCGCTACGAAACGCTCCATTGAACCGAATGGTGCTCTATGCAACATGACTGGCCTATGTTTCTGGTTGTCAGACCCCGTATATTCTAATTCAAACCTTTCTGGCAGGTTATAATCCACTTGAATGGTTCCCAACTGCCACTTTCTACCTAGGGCGTCTTTAACCATAAAGTCTAACTTAGGGCCATAGAATGCCGCTTCTCCCAATTCAGTGACGGTATTTAATCCTTTTTCTGCCGATGCTTCAATAATAGCACGCTCAGCCTTAGCCCAGCCTTCGTCAGAACCAATGTATTTCTCTTTATCCTTAGGATCTCGAAGTGAGATCTGTGCTGTGAAATCCTCGAAACCAAGTGAATCAAATACGTACAAGACTAAGTCTATCACCTTGATGAACTCTTCTTTCACTTGATCTTCCATACAGAAGATATGTGCATCGTCTTGCGTAAACCCTCGAACTCTCGTTAAGCCATGAAGCTCACCACTCTGCTCATATCTGTATACTGTTCCAAACTCAGCATACCTGACGGGCAAGTCTTTATATGATCTTGGTTTTGACTTATAAATTTCACAGTGATGAGGACAGTTCATTGGCTTTAACAAGAACTCTTCCCCATCGTGGGGTGTATGAATCGGCTGAAAAGAGTCAGCACCATATTTTTCATAGTGACCCGATGTCACATAAAGATTTTTATGACCAATATGAGGAGTTATCACTGGCTCATATCCAGCTCTCACTTGCGCTTTTCTCATGAAAGATTCAAGTCTCTCTCTCAGTTTCGCACCCTTTGGCAACCATAAAGGAAGCCCCATACCCACTTTTTCTGAAAAAGTGAATAATTCTAATTCTTTACCAAGTTTTCTGTGGTCTCGCTTTTTTGCTTCTTCAAGCATGTGCAAGTACTCGATCAGTTCCTTTTGCTTAGGGAATGTAATGCCGTAGATACGGGTAAGTTGTTTCCTTTTCTCATCACCCCTCCAATAAGCACCTGCTACACTAAGTAGTTTGATTGCTTTAATAAATCCGGTGTGCGGTATATGTGGTCCTCTACAAAGGTCTGTGAAATTCCCTTGCTCATAAAAAGTGATCGTACCATCATCAAGTCCTTCTAAGAGTTCGAGCTTATACTCGTCATCCTTTGCTTTGAAGTAACGGACAGCCTCCTCCTTTGAAATGTCTTTTCGAACATACACGTTTTTTTCGCGCGCAAGCTCAAGCATTTTCTTTTCAATCTCATCGAGATTAACAGCATCAACCGCCTGATCACCAAAGTCTACATCGTAATAATAGCCCTGCTCAATTGCAGGACCGATACCGAGCTTAACTCCAGGATAGAGCGCTTCCAATGCTTCGGCCATAAGGTGCGCTGAAGAATGCCAAAAGGTTGATTTACCTCCTTCATCGTTCCAAGTCAAGAGTTTTACTTCTGAATCTTGGTTGATGGCGCGGTTAGCGTCCCAAACCTCTCCATTTATTTCGGCTGCCAATACATTTCTGGCTAAGCCTTCACTAATACTCAAAGCGACATCCATCGCTGAAACACCCTTGGAATATTCTCTGATATTCCCGTCTGGTAAGGTAATTTTTACTTGCTCTTGGCTCATTTTAATGGGTACCTGCTGCTACAAACCAACAGGATTTATTAAAATCAAATTTTGCGAATGCAAATATGCAATAATAATTACTGAAAAGGCTCTTTATAGATAGTTTTAGAGCGATAAATTAAAGCTGAGTTTGATCGCTGTTCTATCTACACCCTCATTTTCTAAATAGGTCAACCTTCTCATAAAGTCGACTCTAAAAACCTTGAAGATGTTTTCAATGCCTAAACCAACTTCAGCAAAAGGTCTTCCGCTTTCGAGCACATTAAAAAATGGTAGGTCGTTTCCAATTTCATCCGTTCTAATTTGGGCGTCTAATGTGCTTTGACTAACACCTCCAAAGAGCAAATTTCCTGTGCCAACAAGCCTCCATTTAAGTTTTCTTAACAAAGGAATTCTATTGAAGACAAACCCTTCAAAGTTGTGTTGATATTTAAGAGAACCAAATGTTTGACTTGAGAACTCAAAGAAATTCATCGTATTGAAGGCAATGTCTGTGTAAACAAATTGTTCATTACCAATATGAGAAGTAAGCAGCGGGTAAGGTACATCGTCAAATATATGCCCTGCGTTTACTTGATACCTAGATACTCCCCAGAAGCCTAACTTAATTCGCTGTGATATACCAAAGTTGATTTTATTATAATTGAAATCTCCACCAAGCGTTTTAAATCCTCTGGTATAAGAGAATAAGAAAATTGGCCATCTCAGCGTACCTAAGCTAAAGCGACTATTATCATTGATCAAGAAAGTCTCGTCCATAGCAAACTTAAATCTTAGGGTAGCTTCAGTTGTTTCAAAGTCCGAAGCAAGCGGAGCATCTACCCTACTGAAATCTGTACTATATCTAAAGTTAAATTCCGGAGTGAAACTTTGCTTTTTCAATTGTAAAGACGTAGAAAAAGACCTCGAAAACTGTCGAAACCCATCAAACTGAAAACGTTCATATCGAAAAGGTCTAACCAAATTCCCTAATTGAGTCAATGCCAAAAAAGCACTTCCATCCGATAGAGAAGTAACAGCATCTGGTTGAATACCGAACTGATCAATATCGTTTCTATAACTGGCTGAGATTGTTGTCCATTTATCTCGATTGAGAATAACATTGGCGCCTATTCCATACTTAAACCTCTCATCAGTGAAACCATAGGCTCCGTAACCATTGAATTGCCATTTGCGACTAAAGTTCTCGTTCGTTCTACCTCCAAGCCTTAGCCTAGCCCCCTCGATATCATTAAATCCGGCTAAGAATGGCCATGGGCCTAAATCGAGTTTACCGACTTCAAAATACCCACGGGCAACTGTTTTTAAGATGTTAGTCCAAGTTTTGACGAACCGAATGTTATTCAAAGAGTCAATCATTGCCATTACATTCACCTCAGTATCACTAAGTTTATCGTGTCGATTGGCTTGCCAAAAGTCTTCGTCACTGTACCTGGCATCTTCAGCCAGCTCAATTGTTCTTTCAAAGAATTTTGTGGGCTTTGGTTCAGTAACTTTTATGTTCTTGTTAGAGGTATAAAACTTTGCCAAAAAACCAGCAGATTTTTTGGTGATCTCCGTAGCGTCTATCAGAATTCGCGATTTAATAGGCAGCCATGCCCCTGTCTGGGTTCGCTCCATCTCTTGCTGTATCTTGATTCTATCAATGAAATTTAAATTGGCCGTGGGCTGCATCGTTGCATCAATCTGCTTGATGGCATAGTCGGATTTAGTAATCCAAAGTTTTCCAAAAAAAGCTAATTCTTGATCATTCTTAGGCTTGAAATCAAGGAGATAAACAAATTCATCTCCGAGGTAAAGACTGTCTTGAAGCTCATACTCATAGATCAATCGCCATGCATCACCTATAGGCGATGCGAACTCTTTCTCTACAATATTCATTCGATTTTGATAGAAGTTATATTCTTGAAAGGAAGAACCGATGATTTGAGAAATTAGAGAACCATCCTCAATGGCGACTCCCTTGATACGAGTACGCTCAATTTCCTCTTTCTGCAAACGAGGGTCATCTCGGTAATAAAATTTCGAAAGCGATTCAGAGATGAATAGCGGCAAAACAGGTTTCCCATCTTCCCCCGCGATCACTTCAATTGAATCTAGTACAGCACTAATCTTCTGCATGTATTTCTTATCACGAAGCTGCTCAGAAATATTATCTACATCAATTTGAATCTTGTTATAGCTATCATATTCATAGGCATCCAATGTACGTTTGTCATTGGTACGTTTGTTATCAATGACAGATCGCATGATGGCGAAGGCAGGGTTTTCTTCTTGTCTCGCAAAAACCACAAAATCATCAAGGCCTTTAGCCTCTGGGGTGAGTTGAAAATTGATGGTTTGAGTAATGCCTTTCTGATACACTTTATACTTGGTTTCGTAACCAATAAAGGAAACCAATAGGGTATCGGATGCAGCATCTCCTTCGATGCTATAAAAACCGTCAAAATCTGTCGGAGATCCTACTGAAGTTCCTTTAATCACCACACTGGCAAATGGTATTGGGTCACCACTTTCTGCATCAGTGACCTTGCCTTTGATCACAGTTTGTGCCTGAATTGAACTTATAAAGGAAAGTAAAACGGTTAGAGTTAATAATATTCTCAGTTTCAAAGTGGCGTGTTTTAATTTATTAACTCTTATCTAACGATATAAAGGGATAAAAAGTCAGGGTGTACTTAACTAACTCAGAGGTTAACTCTTAGAAATCTGAGAACGTTCCCTAACATAATTATTAATATGGATATCTGATCGCTTCACAATTCTCGAATACCACTCAAGTTTCAATTCTTCTTTTTCTTGTTCTGTCAACTGCCAAGCGATATCACTACTTTTTAACCTAGAGACTAACTCTTGCAATAATAAAGCGGCACTAACCGAAATATTAAAGGACTCCGTAAAGCCATACATTGGTATATGAACAAGTTCATCTACATGCTCTTTGGCATAATCAGTGAGCCCTTGCAATTCTGTACCAAATATAATCGCTGTTTTATCAGTGATGTCTAAGTCGTGTATTGATGCAAATACTTTAGAAGGGGTTGTCCCTACAATGCGATAATTTTTCTTTTTTAAATCTTTGAAACACTTCTCCGTACTTGTCTCTTCCCTTTCATACTTGTGCTGAGTGATCCATTTTGATGCACCCCTAACGACATTGGGATTCACTTCGTAGTCATGAAGTCGTTGGGTGATATATAAATCCTGAATTCCAAAACAATCACAAGTCCGCATAACGGCACTTGCATTTTGTGCATGATAAATATCCTCAAGAACAACCGTCAAATGACGCGTGCGCTCAGAAAGCACCTGGTTGATGGTGGACACTTTATGAGGGGTTACAAACTCCTCTAACATTTCATTCAGCTGCTTTCTCAAAGCTTTGGTCATTAAAAAAAGAAAGCCGTTGACAAAATAGCCAACAGCTTCGGAAGATGAACAAACAATATTTACACAACCTTTTGACGGCTGTTCAGACCGTCTTATTAAAGACAACCCATATTGTTCAAACCCTTACCGAATTTACATTTCTAGAAAAGTTCTATCGTATCACCGACATTATAGTTACCAGCCCCTCCTTTGTTTTTATTGTCTTTTTTCGGAGGTATTGGCTTAGGCTTAGGCTTCGGTTCTTCTAGCTTTTCTGTTGCTTTCTTTACTTCTGCTTCTTTTTCCTTGTCTTCAGCAATAGGTTCTTTATCAACTACAGGAGTTTTATCCTCTTCTGATTTAGGTTTATCCTCTACTCCCTGCTCAGGCTTAGGGGCTTCAATCTGTTGCGGAGTTGATTGTACCTCTGCTTCCTGTTGAGCTTCAACCTCCTCTGCCAATGCTGTTTCTGGCTCATCCGTTACCTCTTCAGCTTTCTTATTCCCTCCTAGGAGCACTACTTTCTTAACATTGTGAGGGGAAAGCTTATTTCCTGTGGCTCTCCAGCCCTTTACGTCAATCAACATATCCATATCAAAGACAGTGACCTTGCGTTCTCGCAAACCTTTGATTGTATAGTGAACTTCGATCTGAGCATCTTTCAAAGTAGTGGCAAGAAGTAATTTCGCACCTTTTTCTTCACTGATGAACATGAACTTTTTATCCTTAGTGGAAGTCTCCACCTGGAATCTTTTCACGTAATGCAGGGCCGTTGCCGGATCGTAATGAATGGCAGAAATAACGCCATCTGGATCAAACTTATGGATGTAATGAATCTTTGATGGATCGTAGCGATTTGTTAGGTCGAAAGATGTTAATTCATACTCGCCATTATTATAAATGACTAATATCTTATCATCTGCCTGAAAGTTCCCCAGATGCGTGCCACGATCATCACGATTTAATCTGCCGACAGATTCATCATACCAAATATCAAGCCCCCCTAAAGTAGATCGACCTTCCATTTTGAGCTGAACCTTTCTCACAGGGTACTTTGTGACAATATTCCCACCAGAGCCCCTGCCCTTGATATCAATATCTGCAAAACTAAAGTCAAATACTTTGACCCTTGCCTTAGCACCTGAAGTGAGGTATACAGTAACCAGTTCTGCCTCACCATTAGGGTTTGCAGTAAAATATAACATTTTAGATCCTCTCTCTCCTTTGGTAAGGTCATATTCACGGTCTCGAGTAACACCTAACACTTGGAAACGCTTTACCATGGATCGACCCGATTTACCGTCTAGGTATATCATGTTATAGACCATGCGTTCGTCATTCTTTTCAAACACACCAGCCCAGAGAATATCTTTTCCTACAAAAATCTTATCCGCAATTCTAACGACTTGGAACTTTCCATCCGCTCGAAAAACGATGATATCGTCAATGTCAGAACACTCACAAATAAATTCATCCTTCTTCAAGCCATAACCAACAAACCCATCCTTTCTATTTACATAGAGTTTGGCATTATTGGCGGCTACTACTGCAGCAGTAATATTTTCAAACGATTTGATTTCAGTCTTACGTTCCCTGCCTTTTCCGTACTTCTCTTGTAGCTTCTGGAAGTAGGCAATCGCATACTCTACAAGGTTCTTTAGGTTATACTCAACTTCAGCCAACTCCTCCTCAAGTTTCCTCATCAACTCATCAGCCTTGAACGCATCAAAACGAGAGATTCTCTTAATTTTGATCTCAGTCAGACGCGTGATGTCTTCGGTGGTTATATCTCGGTAGAATTCCTTCTTGAAAGGATCTAATCCTTTGTCAATTGTTTCTATGACTGACTCCCAAGTTTCGCACTCTTCAATGTCGCGATAGATTCTGTTTTCAATGAAGATTTTCTCTAAAGAAGAAAAGAGAATCTTTTCCAGTAGTTCGCTTTTCCGTATTTCTAGCTCTTGACGGAGTAACTCTAATGTTTTTTCAGTACTCACCTTGAGCATGTCATTTACTGTGACAAAGTGAGGCTTGTCATCAATAATCACACAGGCATTCGGAGAAATACTACTCTCACAGTCTGTAAACGCATATAACGCATCAATCGTAATATTTGGCGATTGCCCTGGGGCAAGCTCTACCAATATTTCAACGTGCTCAGCAGTATTGTCCACTACCTTTTTAACCTTGATCTTTCCCTTATCATTGGCTTTGATGATGGAATCAATCAAACCAGTGGTGGTGGTTCCGAAAGGAATATCCTTAATGACCAAAGTCTTTTTATCAAGCTCCTCAATAAGTGCACGGACCTTAACCTTCCCTCCTCTTTTTCCTTCGTTGTATTCTGAAAAGTCAGCCATCCCTCCCGTTGGGAAATCAGGATAAACTTTTACACTCTTACCTTGAAGTATTTTGATGGATGCCTGAATAAGCTCAATGAAGTTATGCGGTAGTATTTTAGTGGATAAACCAACGGCAATACCCTCTACACCTTGTGCCAGTAGCAATGGGAATTTCACTGGAAGGGTTACTGGCTCTTTTTTACGGCCATCGTAAGATAATTGCCATTCAGTAGTCTGAGGGTTAAACACCACCTCCAAAGCAAATTTGGATAACCTTGCCTCGATATAACGAGCAGCAGCGGCCCTATCTCCGGTTCTAATATCACCCCAGTTACCTTGGGTTTCTATGAGCAAATCCTTCTGCCCAATGTTGACCATCGCATCTCCGATAGAAGCATCTCCGTGGGGGTGATACTGCATGGTTTGACCAATGACGTTGGCGACTTTGTTGAACCGGCCATCGTCCATTTCCTTCATGGAATGGAGAATTCTTCGCTGTACAGGCTTGAATCCATCTTCAATTGCTGGAACAGCTCTTTCTAAGATTACGTAGGATGCGTAGTCAAGAAACCAGCTTTCGTACATTCCTGAGACAGGAATTACTTCTCTAATCTGGCCTCCCTCTCCCTTACTTAAATCATCAATATTGTCTTCGCTCATGCTAATCTATGCGGCCTCCTCAGCCAAATCTTTCTCAATCTTTAAGTTATCTATTATAAAAACCTGCCTATCGGGTGTGTTTTTACCCATATAGAACTTCAACAGCTCTTGGATGCTCGTGTCCTTTCTCAGAATGATTGGTTCTAACCTCATGTCCTGACCAATGAACCCTTTAAATTCTCCTGGCGAAATCTCTCCTAACCCTTTAAATCGGGTGATCTCTGGCTTCGAACCTAGTTTGGCAATAGCTTTCTGCCTTTCTTCATCGCTATAGCAGTAAATCGTCTCTTTCTTATTCCTAACCCTGAAAAGTGGTGTTTCCAATATGTAGACATGGCCACGCCTTACAAGATCAGGAAAAAACTGAAGGAAATAGGTCAATAGCAGCAGTCGAATATGCATTCCGTCAACGTCTGCATCAGTGGCAATTACAATTTTATCGTAACGTAAACCTTCTAGCCCATCTTCTATATTGAGTGCATGCTGGAGTAAATTGAACTCTTCGTTCTCATACACTACTTTCTTGGTTTGACCGTAGCAGTTAAGAGGCTTTCCTCTTAAACTAAAAACTGCTTGGCTTTGTACATCCCTAGACTTAGTAATCGATCCACTTGCTGAGTCTCCCTCGGTAATGAACAAGGTTGAGGCATTACGAAGCTCTTCATCCTTCTTATCGTCATTGAGATGTACTCTACAATCTCTTAATTTCTTATTATGCAGATTTGCTTTTTTGGCTCTGTCGTTGGCCAGCTTCTTGATTCCTGCAATTTCCTTACGCTCACGCTCTGACTGCATGATTCTTTTCAAAAGCGCATCAGCTACATTTGAGTGCTTGTGCAGGTAATCGTCTAATGCTTTCTTTACGAAATCATTGACGAACGTTCGCATAGTTGGCCCATCAGGTGCTACATTTTGCGAGCCTAATTTTGTCTTTGTTTGAGATTCAAATACTGGTTCTTGTACTCTTACCGCTATGGCACCCACAATAGAGGCCCTAACATCAGTAGCATCAAAATTCTTATTGTAAAACTCTCTTACCGTCTTAACTACTGCTTCTCTAAAAGCCGCTTGGTGTGTTCCTCCTTGTGTTGTGTACTGACCATTGACAAATGAATAGTAATCTTCTCCGTACTGGTTGGTGTGCGATAGTGCAATCTCGATGTCTTCTCCTACTAACTGAATAATTGGGTACCGTAAGTTATCCTCATCGGTCTTTCGAGATAGCAAGTCGTGGAGTCCCTTTTCAGAGTGATATTTCTCTCCGTTAAAGTTAATGGTCAGCCCTGCATTTAGGAAACAATAATTCCAAATAAGGTCATCGAGATATTGTGGAATAAAATGATAGTTCTTGAAAATAGTTTCGTCAGGTCGAAAGACAATCTGAGTGCCGTTTCTTCCACTACTTGAAGAGGCTTCAGCATCGCTGGTAATTACGCCTCTTTCGAATTCAGCAACCTTGTGCATCCCATCACGATATGAAGTTACTTTAAAGTAAGTAGAAAGCGCGTTGACAGCCTTTGTACCCACTCCATTAAGGCCTACAGACTTTTGGAAGGCACCAGAGTCATATTTTCCTCCCGTGTTAATCTTGGAAACACAATCGACTACTTTGCCTAATGGAATTCCACGGCCATAGTCTCTCACCTCTACTTTAAGTTCAGAAACTTTCACATCAATGGTTTTACCAAAACCCATCATGTGTTCATCGATGCTATTATCGATTACTTCTTTCACTAATACGTAAATGCCATCATCTTGAGCCGATCCATCGCCAAGCTTCCCGATATACATTCCGGGTCTTAGTCTAATGTGCTCCTTCCAATCGAGAGACCGAATACTATCTTCGGTATAATTCGCTACTTGATTCGCCATTCAAAATTTCAATACAAGGGTTTGAAAACAACAGTGCTCATTAGCACAAATCCAAAAGGGAATTTAGAATTAAAAATCTAGAAATGCACACCTATTTTCTAGCTTCCGAACAAGCAATCCCTCAAGCTCTGATAATGAGCAGATTACTAGTTTCTTCGCTTGCCTAGAATGACAGCTAAGTAGATGAACCAAACCAAAATTAATATGGGCCCTAAATAGACGTAAAAGCCTAAAGTCTTGATATTGTACTCTGATGACATGTTCATTAAGCCTAGAAAAACAAGGATCAAACTAAAGAAAAGGTTGAGTACTCCTGCGAAACCTTTTATCCACGTTATTAAATCCTTTTTTAAATATTGATTTCTGATGCCTACACCGTCTTCAGTAGTATTGATTTTTTGAAGCACCTTGGTGAAATAATAGCAGACTACATTTGCCAATAGAAAAATAGCTATCGCTCCAAAAAAATAGGTGTCTTTATTTGCTGTTCCTAGTGCGTCACCGGCAGGATCAAAACGATAACTGACTTGGCTTGCCATAAAGGCGTAAGACCAAATTAAAGCGCCCGTAAACAGTAAAATTGTTACATTTCTAAAGAACCCTATGAACTTATCCATCTCTTACTTTTAATCTGTCGCGAAGATAATTAATAGAACGGGTTTCATTGTATAACTATTTAATAATCGAAGTATTTGAAGCGCATTTAAAATCACACATAATTTTAATTGTATGCTGAATTCAATTTTTTATTAAGTTCGTAACATGAGTCTTAACCCGACTGTAATTGCCATACCTGTATACTTCTTGCTCATCGGCATTGAATTATTGGTACATCGAATTAAAGCCACGAAATCTTATCGGCTAAACGATGCCCTGACCAACATCAATTGCGGTATTACTTCTCAAGTAACTGGGGCATTTTTAAAAGTGCTATCCATTGGAGTCTATACCTATATCTATGAGCAGTTTCGGTTTGAGACGATTCCGAATAGTGCCACAACATGGATCGTTGCTTTTATCGCCTACGACTTCTTCTATTATTGGGCGCATCGAATGAGTCACCAAGTAAATCTTTTTTGGGGTGGCCATAGTGTACACCACCAAAGCGAGGAATACAACCTCTCTGTTGCCCTGCGCCAGAGTTCAACACAAATTATCTGGACGTCCTTATTTTATACGCCTATGGCACTTGTTGGAATTGATCCCTTGGTGCTTTTATCAGTATCTGGTTTTAACCTATTGTATCAGTTTTGGATTCATACCGAGTCAATCGATCGGCTACCGAAGTGGTTTGAAGCCGTTATGAATACTCCTTCGCACCATCGTGTTCATCATGCGCGCAACCCTAAATATATTGACAAAAACCACGCTGGTACCTTCATCATATGGGACAAGATGTTCGGAACATTTAGGGTAGAAGAGGAAAAGCCCATGTATGGAATCACAACAAACCTGAACAGCTGGAATCCGCTATGGGCCAATATTGCTCACTATTCGGATATGCTTACAGATCTCAAAACAATCCCTAAGTTTTCTGATAAACTAAAATACATCTTCAAAAAACCAGGATGGTTACCTGACAGCTTAGGAGGCTACAGAGCTCCTTTAGAGATTGATAAAACTACCCATCAAAAATATGACCTGCATGCTGTTAAAGCAGTAAACACCTATGTTTTTATTCATTATGTAATATTGCTTATTGGCACTGCTTTCTTCTTATTCAACATGGAACGATTTGACAACAACCTTCTCGAAAAATCAGTCATGGCAGGACTAATCATTCTGTCTACTATAAGCTTCGGAGCCTTGTTTGAATCTAAAAATTGGGCACTACCCATTGAGATTTTGAGACTCTTTTTCATTCCGATCTCACTCATTTATTTCTTTACAGAACTTGAATTATCTCCCATGTTAATATCGAGTGCATTGACCTATATCTTAGTGTCATTATTTTGGTTACTGAAAACCCGAACAGTATCTTCGTAGACTGCTAATAACAGCTGATATGAAGAATACTTCTCTACTCCTATTTGTCTTGCTGATAACAATATGTCTCAGCTGTTCAAACCCTAATGATTTAGGCGACTTTAATACAGATAAGTGGCAAGCTGATATTAATGGCTGCAAAGGGGATCGTGCCGAAATGATTGATGACCTGATAGCTGTTAAGTCTAAGTTCCTTGGCCTATACCAAAAGACAATCATCAAGTCACTCGGTCAGCCTGAAGATCAAGAATTATATTCGAGAAGTCAGACATTCTATGTTTACTACATCGACCCTGCCTCAAGTTGTGAAAACAGTGTTGAGGACCCACGCGTATTGGAGATTAGATTCACCTCGCTTGGCATTGCTAACGAAGTGAATATCAAATAGTAACCAAATAACGACTTAGTAGAAACTAGGGTGAATCACTGTCTCAACATCTGATTCCTACTGACGCTTCAGTTTTTCTAGTATATTATCTCTCTTATCGAAAAAAATACATAACTTATATTTCATCAGATGAATATGCTGATAAACTTATTGGCTTTCGTGCAATCTTTTGATTCGTTCAAATGATGAGTCAGTAAAAATTAAAATTAGCTCAAAGTTAGTTTTAGTTTTTTAGGTAGTTTAGGTGAAGGTTAGCTGCTCCTCAGGCTAACCTTCCGCTTTTTTAAGCTTTATCTGAAAATCAAAGATTTCGATCTTCCCAGCCTTATAAAGGCCTCCTAAAATTTTCTTAAAGTTCTTTTTACTCATGCCGAAAGCTTCCTTTATGTCTTCAGGACTACTCTTATCGCCCATTTCAAGCACACCTCCCGCTGCAACTATTTGATCAAGAATATTAGTACTCATATCCTTAACGGCTTCATAGCCTTGCTTCTGCAAAGACAAATCAATTTTACCGTCTTCTCTGATCGTCTTGACGAAGGCTTTCTTTTCATCACCAATGGTTAGGTCTTCAAAGATCTCGTTATTATAAATTAGTCCTTGGCACATTTCATTGATCACCACCTTATACCCAAGGTCTGTCCGCTGCCAAATATGGACTTTGACTTCTTGCCCGACCGCGAGCTGGCAAGCATTACTCAGGAAGGCCGAAACTTTACTTGTACCAATCATTCTGTTGGTTTTATGATCGAGTACTAGCATGACCAAGTAAGATCTACCTTCGACCATTTCAATCGCTTGCTCTTTATTGGGCACGAAAAGATCTTTCTCTAAGCCTATGTCAAGGAAAGCACCAAAGTCGGTTACCTGCTTCACTTTTAGACCTACCATATCACCGATTTGGCCCAGAGGCATACGCGTAACTGCAATAGGACGGCTCATATGATCGGTATAGACGAATACTTCGATCTCATCACCGATTTCATATTGTGATGGTAGGTATTTAGCTGGTATAAGAATCTCATCTGCCAAATCCTCTCCATCGTTCAAGTAACAACCAAAATCAACTGTACGGCCGATCGTCAACTTCTGAATTTTTCCTATCTCAATCATCTATTTATTCTCTTCTATTCGTATTTTCACTGTAAACACACACAAAGGTATGATTAAAATAGGCACCATTTCTAGATATGGGCTGATTCTGTTTAGACTATACTTAATGGTCTGGCTCTCTCTTTCCCTCCCTCAGCAAGTCTTTGCACAAAAGGCCAAGCCATATCTAGCATCGCAAAGCTTTGAGGAGAGTTTCCGCGACAATGATCGCTTTAGAATAGTATTCTACAATGTTGAAAACCTCTTTGACTACTTCGATGATTCTACTAAAATGGATGAAGAGTTCCTACCGCTTGGCGCAAGATATTGGACCAAGTCAAGGTATCAAGCGAAGCAAAAGAGCCTTGCCAAAACGATAATGGCTATGGGTGGCTGGGAACCACCGGCACTAGTAGGCCTTTGTGAGATTGAAAACCGATATGTGCTGAATAGCTTAACAAGCTTCACGGCATTGAAAACTGCTGGCTATCAGATTATTCACCAAGACTCCCCTGACAATAGAGGCATTGATGTAGCCGCAATTTATCGTCCTGATAAGTTTGAATTAATCAATTACGAATATTATCGCCTTAAATTCCCTTTTGATACGCTTAGTAATACCCGAGACATTCTACATATTATAGGTAAACTCCCCAATCAAGACACGCTACATTTTTTCGTAAATCATTGGCCCTCTAAATACGGTGGAGAATTTGAAACCGAGCCTAAACGAATGTATGCTGCAAAGTTCTTAAGAACAAAGGTAGATTCACTCCTTTCAATCAATTCGACTGCGTCCATTATCGTGACAGGCGATTTTAATGATGAACCAGACGAGGCAAGTATACTCGAAGGACTGGCTCCTAAAACAGACCTAATGCAGGTGCAATCAACAGATCTCTTTAACCTGATGTACTCCATTAGATTCAATACCGGAACACATAGCTTTCAGAACAAGTGGAGTATCATAGATCAGTTTATCGTTTCTGGAAGTTTAATGGACCGCAATCTTAAAACACATATATATCAAGGAACAGCCCAAATCTTTGATATACCATTTCTAATTACGGAGGGGGTTACTGGAGCAACCCGTCCTTTCAGAACGTATCAAGGGCCAAAGTACCTTGGAGGTTACAGCGATCACCTGCCGATTCTACTTGACTTAATAATGAAGTAAATTAAAGAACGGAGTATTGAATTTAAACTAAAGCTTGTCTAAGCTCCCTTATCGTACCCAAGTCAGCATGTCTTCCTCCTTTGATCATCGCAGCGCTATGATATTCGGTGGCGCCAATTCCTCTTAGGATTTCGATATTTTCAGTACGAATACTTCCCCCCGGCATTATAATTATTTCTTCATCCGCCTCATCTATCAATTCGCCCAACGTATCAATACCCATAGCTGCTGTTTCTGCTCCGCCAGAGGTCAATACGCGCTGAACGCCTAAATCTTTCAATGTATCTAAGGCTTCGAACTGATTTTGCACGGCATCAAAAGCTTTATGAAAAGTAACATCCATAAATTGAGCTGCCTGCAGTAATTGAGTAGTTTTCGATTGGTCAATATGTCTATCCTGAGTTAGTGCGCCAATAACCACACCGTGACAGCCTATCTCTGCACAGAAGGCAATGTCTTCTTTCATAATTTCTAATTCCATTATAGAATAGTTAAAATCACCTGAACGTGGACGAATAAGAACGTAGAGTGGTATATCAAGAAGTTCTTTCGCCATCTGAATCATGCCCTTACTCGGTGTAATACCACCCACAGAAAGTTCGGAACAGAGTTCTACCCGATCGGCCCCACCGTTCTGTGCGTTAAGCGCAGATTCAATAGAGTTAGCACATATTTCAAGCTTTACCATTGCCATTCATTCAATAAAATCGAAGCTAAACAATTATTGCCGTTGTTGCTTTTATATTTGCGTTAAGGAAAACTATAAAATTAAGTAATGGAGTTAATTTCAGTGATAGGTTCAGGAACAATGGGAAATGGAATAGCCCATGTTTTTGCGCAAAGCGGTTTCAAAGTAAACTTGATCGACATCTCTCAAGATGCATTAGACAAGGCTTTAAAAACCATCGAAAAGAACTTGGATCGTATGGTAGCCAAGGAAAGAATTAGCGAAACACAAAAGGCTTCTACCCTATCAAACATCACTACCCATACAGACATGAAAACAGGTGTGGCCGATGCTGACCTAGTGGTAGAGGCGGCTACGGAAAATGTAAACATCAAGCTGAAGATTTTTGAAGATCTTGAGGCCTTTACTAAGCCCTCTTGTATTCTTGCTTCTAATACCTCTTCTATTCCGATTACTAAGATTGGATCTGTTACCAAAAGGCCTGACAAGGTGATTGGTATGCACTTTATGAATCCAGTGCCAGTGATGAAGTTGGTAGAAGTGATTAGAGGATATGCTACTTCTGACGAAGTGACTGCCTTGATAATGGAGACTTCCAAAAAACTAGGTAAAGTACCTACCGAGGTAAACGATTACCCAGGGTTTATCGCCAATCGAATTCTAATGCCAATGATCAATGAAGCGATCATTTCGTTACACGAAGGCGTTGCAGGTGTGGAAGAAATTGACACGGTAATGAAACTTGGTATGGCGCACCCAATGGGACCATTACAATTAGCCGACTTTATAGGACTAGATGTATGTCTCTCTATTATGAATGTGCTCTATGAAGGCTTCGGTAATCCAAAATATGCACCATGTCCACTCCTAGTGAATATGGTAACTGCCGGCTATATGGGCGTGAAATCTGGAGAAGGTTTCTACTCATGGGGTCACGGAACCAAGGACTTAATTGTATCGAGTCAGTTTACGAAATAGCGAGAAGCTTTAAGCTACAAGCCGAAAGGTTCAAGCTTCAAGAATTGAAGAGCCACTGCGAGAAATCGTTGTGGCTTTTTTAATTCAGGGCAACCTAATTGATCTTCAACCTGTCTTTATATTATATTCCACTCATCTTGCATACCATGAAAAAGTCGAGCTTTATTCTTTTAGCCTTTACGCTGATGCTGATTACATCTGCCTGTGAAGAGGAATCAGGCCCATTCTTATCTGGAGATCGCTATAGTCACGAAATACCGAATTGTGACAATACTGGCAACCCAGTGATTAACTGCACGGAATGGGTTGAATTTGGTAGTGGATCTGAAGTATCTGTTCTTATGGGTGGTGGAGATGTGGTAGAAACTGGGACATATAACCTAAATGATGATCAAGTTGCTATCAACACTGGCCCTTTAAGTTCTATGAGTCTAATTTTTGATATTATTGACGAGAACAACCTAAGACGTTTGCAAGATAACTCGATTTGGACAAAAGATTAGGCCACAATCGCTTTAGTTGGTTGGGGTATCGTTCAACTTTTGTTTAATTGATGTCAGAAATGAAAGCCAATATAAAACTAAACCTCACTCCTTCCGAGCGTACGAACTTACGCAAACACAAAGTGAAAATCTCTGAGGTTTTAGACTATGCACCTGACGAGCTAGAGGTGATTCTGGGCGTAGACACGGAAAGAGCAAGAGAGGTTTACGCATTAGCAGACTTTCAACAAGTCCCATCTATTGGCATTCGGTTTGCCGAAGACTTAGTCTTTCTGGGGTATTATGCCATGTCTGAACTCCAAGACAAAGACGGTGCTCAGCTGACAGATGCTTACGAGAAGAAAAAAGGATATAAAACAGACCCATGTGTTGAAGATCAATTTCGATTGATCGCCCATGCTGCTAAAACCAATGATTACTCCAAAAACTGGTGGGAGTTTACCCCAGAGCGCAAAGCATTCCGAAATAAGTTTGGCTATCCAAAGGACAGACCAAAAGTAAATTGGACGGAGGTCTTATACTAATACCTTAACAAGTTCAAGGCAGTACTGCCTACCCATTAACGCAGTGGGCTTATTTTAGTGAATCACCAACAATGAAATGATATGTGCCGATATGCAATGACATCATATTAGCCTCATTATGCTTGCTTCAATTGCCGAAAGACCTTCAAAAGAAGGCTTTTGCAAGATGTCATGGGCGGACATGGTAATGTTGACGAAACCCCAGCTAAATGTCCTGAATGTGGAGATGCTATGGCTGAAATGGGTTTAGACTTTGAGTCTCCCAAGAAAAAAGACATTAAAGTCTGGAATCATATATCCAAACTCTATCAAGTAGACATAACTTTTCATTCATGTGGCTGTACAGGGCCCGGATTCATCCCTAGCGACACTGGTGAAATGATCGAGCACTTTACTAGAATCAAACGAGACTATTTAGGTCATCAACACTTTTGGTCACGCAGGAAAGACGATCCAGAAACGCAAAGTGAAATCGCCCGAGATAAACATGAAAATAATGAGTTTCTTTATGCCCTACCAAAAGAGATGAAAAACGGCACTAAGAATAAACCGAAATATAATGCCGATGAAGCTCAAGTTTATTGGGGCGAGAAAATTATAGCTGTTGAAAAGAAGATCGAGCTAGTAGCTAAGGGAATGTAAATATCTGGGAAAAGTTCACAGATACTGTATGCACATAATTGTATTCAATTATTCCCTCAACAAATTCAAGGCAACACTAATCACCCATTGCTTTTGCTTCGGCACAAACTCACGGCCAATAAGATTACTCAAACTCTCCCCCGTTTTACTCAACCCAGACTCTTATTTGATATCTACGAATATGCGTTCGAAATCTCAGCCTATTCCTCAATGCCACATTAAGTTCGTTTGATTATACTCAGAAGTGACTTTCTCGATATTATTGAGAAAAGAACGTTCTCCATACAAGAGGATGCTAAAAGAAGGCCCCATCATCAATCGAAGGTTGCCAATGCGGTAACCTATATTAAGTGGGAGTTCAAGGGTATTGAACTCAAATTGAGACATTGGATCAAACCCTGGAACACCGTTATAGTCATTGAAGACAAGTTGCGTTTTGATTTTAGAGAATAGTACTTCTGGCTGAACGTAAATCTTATCGATGTTGATGCGATAAAAGCCACCAAACTGATAACCCACTTCGGCCTCATTACTGGACGTGCTTACCAGATCACTGCTGATATTCATACGCGCACTGACGAGCTTAAGAATCGCCCCCGCTTGATGATCAGTGCTGTAGGATTGACTATTCAAAGCAAATGGCAGAAACGCTAGCGTCAAAATCACCATTAAGGTTTTTAGGTTAAAAGTCATTCGTCTGGATAATCGCATAAATTATCAATAAATTCGTCCCAAAATTAACAGGAATTACTCACATGGCACTAGCAACTGACTTCGAAAATGCTGTAAAAGCATCATCTAGCATATCGGAAAGACCTTCTAACGAAGATTTATTGAAAATATATGCACTCTACAAGCAAGCCACTGAAGGTGATTGCACTGGTGACGCACCCACCGGTTTTGACTTCAAAGCAGCTGCTAAATACAATGCATGGAAAGGGCTAATTGGCACAGATGCAGAAACTGCTATGGCACAGTACATCGACCTTATAGCCCGGTTGAAAGCCGTTTAAGATAAGTACTGAACCATGTAATCGATTACACTCGTATACCCTCAGATTGATTAAAAGTGGGATATTATTCTAATATTGCACTTGGTTAAAAAACTCAAACAAGAATTACAACAATGGGATTATTCGGCTTCGGAAAGAAGAAAAAGAAACCGGCACGTGCGTGCGAATTAGAAGGTTCACTATTAGAATTTGGAGAAGGTTATTTGCTGACCTCTTCTCAAATCATCAAATCAAAAAGATTTTGGGATAATAAAATGATTGAGCCAGAAACAATGGCTTATACAAAGGCTCATTTCGAGAAGAATGACGAGATGGGTACCAAAATGAGAACGATGATTTTTCAAAAATTTAGCTCCAAGGACAAACCTTGGCTAATAGGTGACGGTCAGGTTACTCAATTTGAAATTGATAAAGACAAAGCTAGAGCCTACGCCAGGGAATGGTGGGAATCGGGCTTTACGTTCAACCCTCCTGAAGTAGGTGATGCTGAAAAGGTACTGGATGAAAAAGAATTTTTAGAATGGAAAGACTATGCCGTAATGAAGGCTGGTGAAGAACAGTTAAGAAAAATAGGCTGATAATAGCCAACTAGATAAAAAAAGCCATCTAGCTTAATGCTAGACGGCTTTTTTTATTCTCTAATTATCTGGAGGACAACGTTACCCTGATAAATTGTTTCCAATTGCCAACCCTTTGCGGTAATGCTATTTCTTAACAAAGACAGGTAGCCTGGCTCCTCATATCTATCATTTAAAGTAGCCTCATTGACTAGAAGGTAGTCCCCAATTCTGATTTTACTTAAGTCAAGCTCAACCCACCATTGATAAGTATCATTGGAGGACTCGAAGTTGTAGAAATATGGAGATCCGTATGCAACAAGTCCATCGGTAATGATCGTCTGGGCATCGTTATTATTTACAAATTCGGTAGTGATCAACCCCTTCAATTCAGTGTAGTTCTTATCCTCAGCCGTGTAAATCTTATAGGCCGGAATAGCCAAAAGGGCGGCCAATGGCAGCCACTTCAATTTTGCCCCCATCACCTTAGCAAAAACTACTTTATCTGACCAATAATAGGCTCCAGCCATAATTAAAACAGGGATCACAAAAGTAATATGACGCGTATCTACCGGCATCGGACTATAATACTTCCAATTCGTACTGATAAACCACCAAGAAGCAATCATCAATACACTTGCCACAGGCCATAGCATCTCAGGCTTGTTCAATCGCCAGTCGTTCTTTTTTAGTGTAAGCAAAGCGGGAAGCGCAAAACCCAATGGAATAAAAAAGCCCCCTCTTAAAAAGCCAAGGAATGGCAAATAGGTTAGTCTCTTAAGAATATCAACCCCATCCTTATCAAAGAAGGTTTTTACTGTTGCCTCATGGTTATCAGAAATATTATTGAATCGATAGAAAAAATCACCGAAAGCCTCCATATACCAAAAACCATGGAGCAAGAAAAAGAAGACCAAAAGACTTATCGAAATTCTCCAGAACCCTCTATTGTTCTTTCTTCTCATGTCGTTGATCACCAAATAAGCAAAAAGGGGAAAGAGGATCAGAATACTCGTCTTAATTAAAAAGGCGCCAAATAGAGAGAGCGCCAAAATTAGCGCCAAAATACGATAATCTCCTTCTCGTCTATTTACAAAATCGTAGCAAAGCAAGGCGACAAATATGCTTAATGCAATGGGTATTTCTGGGAAGAGGTGTGTGACAAAAGTTATGGTATGATAATCAGCGATGAGAAAAACTCCTGAGATGATCCCTATCCAATGAGCATGCATATGCCCTATCCAAAAAAGTAGATTCAGTAAGATTAAGCCACAAAGTAGAGGAAAGATCGTAATCGTGTACTGATTGACTCCAAATATATCTGTCAACCATGAAACAGGATAAAGCAAGCCTACCCGACTTGTAAAATGATTGGTAGTGATGTCAAAAGTGCCTTGACTAATTTGGTTCGCAAAACTGACATAAGTATAGTCATCCCAAAAGGCTAAACCGTCATTGGCCAGGTACCAGACTGCGATAAAAAACACATTGGTCAGTACTTGAATTGTGCGGTACTTCCCTGAATCGATGAATTCCTTGGGCATCATTGAAACGAATATAGTTGATTAGCCACTTACTCTTTATATTTTCGTGATACAAAGCCATGCAACTCTTTTATCAACCCGAACTTATCCATGGAATTCATCACCTCGATGCTGATGAGTCCCGCCATGCTATTAAAGTTTTACGTTTGAAAATCGGTCAAGACATCAACTTGATAGATGGCAGTGGGACTTTCTATAAGGCGACCATTACAAACGAGAACCACAGAAAGTGTGAATTTGAAATCACAGAAAAGAAAGAAGAAACTAAAAAAGCTGGCTACAGACACATTGCCATTGCCCCAACCAAAAACCTTGACAGAACGGAATGGTTCGTTGAGAAAGCCGTTGAAATCGGTGTTGACCGCATCTCCTTTATCCTGACCAAGAACTCTGAACGAAAGGTTTTGAAAACGGAAAGATTGGTTAAGAAAGCGATAAGCGCAATGAAGCAGTCCATCAAAGCTAGCCTACCTATTATTGATGAAATGGTTTCTCTAAAAGAGTTTTTGAGTAATACAGAAAACCATAATAAATTCATTGCCTATGTGGATTTCGATAACCCGACTGAATTAAAGTCTGTCGTGGTCGAAAGCAATCTAGTCCTTATCGGACCCGAAGGTGATTTCACACCATACGAGGTTGAATTGGCAATGGAAAGCGGTTTTCGGAAAGTATCACTCGGCAAAAGTCGACTAAGAACTGAGACCGCAGGAATAGCAGCAGTACACATTCTAAATTTATTTCCTTAAGATTGTCTTATGGCCCTTAACTACATCTGGATAGGATTCTTCTTGATTGCTTTTGTTGTCGCGCTCATTAGACTCATATTTTTCGGAGATATGGAAGTCTTCCCAGAAATGATGGAAAGCACTTTTAGCATGGCTAAAACTGGTTTTGAAATCTCCTTAGGCCTTACGGGAGCATTAACCCTTTGGATGGGAATCATGCGAATTGGAGAAAAAGGTGGCGTTGTCGCGGTAATTGCAAGGGGTATCAGTCCTCTATTCACTAAGATCTTCCCTGAAATCCCAAAGAACCATCCCGTATTCGGACCAATGATGATGAACTTCTCTATGAATTTCTTGGGTCTTGATAATGCCGCAACACCATTAGGATTGAAGACAATGGAAGGCTTGCAAGAGCTCAACCCGAAAAAGGACACCGCTTCTAATTCACAGATTATGTTCTTGGTGCTGAACACTTCAGGGCTAACGCTAATTCCTGTGTCCATTATGGCATACCGTGCTACGGAAGGTGCTGCCAACCCTGCGGACATTTTCATACCTATACTCCTAGCCACTTACTTTTCGACTTTGGTAGGCTTAATTACGGTCTCCATATTTCAAAAAATCAACTTATTCAACAAGGTAGTCCTGGCGTATGTAGGAAGCCTTACGGTGCTGATTGTTGCTGCCTTATTGTACTTTCAGTCTATTCCTCAAGAGCAAGTCACGACCATCTCTAATACTGTGGCTGCCGTTATATTGCTAGGCATCATTTCCATCTTCATTATGATGGCCATGAAGAATAAGGTCAATGTTTACGAATCACTGATTGAAGGTGGCAAAGACGGGTTTAACGTGGCCATCAAAATTATTCCTTACCTCGTAGGTATCCTTGTAGCCATTGGTGTTTTCAGGGCTTCTGGAGCCTTGGACTTTATTAATGATGGATTTAGGCTCTTCTTTGAGTTCCTTGGTATGAACACTGACTTCGTTGACGCATTGCCAGTCGCATGGATGAAACCATTAAGTGGGTCTGGAGCACGTGCCGCCATGTTAGAGACTTACACCAACTTCGGTGTTGATTCTTTTCCAGGGCGTGTAGCCAGCGTATTACAAGGCTCGACTGAAACTACTTTCTATGTCTTGGCCGTTTACTTTGGAGCTGTAAAAATCAAAAACTCACGATATGCTGCCACCGCTGGTCTTATAGCTGACTTTGCAGGCGTAATTGCAGCAATCATCATCTCTTATATCTTCTTCTATTAAAAAACTCAAACCTTTATCGAATTTCTACAGTTAAGAATTCATCTTAAACTTTAACCAAAATCATGAAACGATCATTTTTACTATTTACACTAGCATTTACACTTATCGCATTTGGCGCTAACGCTCAGAAATTCGAGCCATTAGATCCGAGCCCAATGGATGCGGCCTTTTTTCCTGCTGATGTACCAAAATCAGACTTCAGAGGAAGTTACGTTCCCGCAAAAGTCAAATTAGTCTACGGACGACCTCAATTGAATGGCAGAAAAATGATGGGATCGAAAGATGTTCCGATGGGTAAACTTTGGAGATTTGGTGCTAACGAAGCGAGTGAAATTACTTTTTACCAAGACGTTATGATTGGTGATAAAAAAGTACCTGCTGGTACTTATTCCATTGCAGCAATTCCTACGACAGACAAATGGACATTTGTATTGAACTCTAAATTGAACACTTGGGGTGCCTATACCCTCGCAAAAGGCGGTAGTGAAGTAGCCAGAGTTGACGGACCAGTAAGCAAGTCAGATGAGACAATTGAAGCCTTGTCAATGATGTTCAAAGAAGTTGACGGTGGCGTTCATTTAGTAGTAGGTTGGGAAAACACAATCGCTGAGATGCCGATCAAGTTTTAATAAAAAAAGAATCAAATACCAAGGCCCCACTCCTACATCAAGGAGTTTGGGGCCTTTTTTATTTCCGTTTATCCCAGTAATATCGTGTATGGCAGAAACAGGTTGCAAAAATCAAATTCTGGCTCTAAACTTAGATATCAAATCAATCTTACTATGAGAAAAACTATACAACTAGCAATCCTTGTGTTGTTTTCCTTGCCTGGATTAGCACAGGAATACAAGGCGAACTTCAAGGCAGCAGAAAAATTCAAATCGACCAACATCAGGAAGATGTTGAAGACTACAAGGGTCAATCCTGGGTGGTTAAAAGACAGTGACAAGTTCTGGTATACCTATACCACTACTGAAGGAAAGAAATTTTACATGGTCGACCCAGCTAAGAAATCCAAGACGATGCTGTTTGACAACTTGGACTTTGCGGCACAACTAAGTGAGTTAACAAGTAAACCATGGGACCACAGAAACCTGGACTTAAAGGCCTGGAAGCTAGAAGATGACAATAAGCAATTCACTTTTATGGTGGATAGTGTAGATTATCACTTCGACATTAATTCAAAAAGGATAACAAAGGGCGATTCCACTGAAAAAGCAGATAAGCGTAACAACTGGGCGCGTTACTCTCCTGATAGTACCTACATCACTTTCGCTAAGAATTATGATTTGTATATGATGATGGCTAATGATGCTGATTCTACAGAAATCCTTTTGGCTGACGATGGTGAGCGTTGGTTTAGCTACGGTGCTGATCGCGGTGATACGACTACGGACAAAAGATTCAGAGCGAATGTAAGATGGTTCGAAGACGAGTCTAAATTCTACGTTAATCGTTCCGATTCTAGAAAAGTCAAAGAGCTTTTCGTCATCGATGACCTTAGTACTAGGCCAGAAGTCGAAATCTATAAGTATGCTATGCCTGGTGATCAGGACGTACCACAGGCATACCTTTCAATCTTTGAAGTACCTAGTAAAAAGAGGATTGATGTAGACCTTGATAAATACACTGACCAAACTGTTTCTACTTATCTACCTGGTAAAACTTCAGAACGAATGTTTGCCACAAGAATGAACAGAACAAGCGATTCTCTTGATGTAGTGTCTATTAACACTGCGACAGGTGAGGTAAAAGAATTATTTACGGATGCCAACTATCCTTATTTCTACTCTGGCAGTGTTCAGTTAAGTATCTTAAATGAAGGTGAAGAACTGATCTGGTGGTCTGAAAGAAATGGCTGGGGCCAGCTTTACCTTTACGATGGAAATACTGGTGCACTTAAGAATAAGGTTACCAATGGTGGCTATTATGTTACTGGAAGGATCGCACAGGTCGACACAGTAGGCAGAAAGGTCTATTTCGAAGGACGTGGAAGAGAGCAAGGCATTGATCCTTACTACGCGTTGATGTACAAAGCCAACTTAGATGGTTCTGGATTCAAGCCTGTTAGTTTGGAACCTGCCAATCACTCGATCAACATGTCTGAGTCATCTAAATATTATGTAGACAACTATTCAGCTACTGATATGGCGCCTAAATCGGTCTTGAAAGACAGTAATGGTACTATCATTATGGACCTAGAGTCTGCCGATCTCTCTTTATTAAATGAAATGGGATGGAAAATGCCAGAACGTTTTACAATGAAGGCAGATGATGGCATTACAGACCTTTATGGAGTAATGTTCAAACCTTTTGACTTTGACTCCACTAGAAAGTATCCGGTAATCTCTTATGTATATCCTGGTCCACAAGTGGAATCATTTGGCAATGATTTTAGTGCCACTTCTGGTTACAACACAGCGCTTGCTCAACTTGGTTTTATCGTAGTCAGTATGGGACACAGAGGTGGTAGCCCCATGCGAGACAAGTATTACCACACGTATGGGTATGAAAACTTAAGAGATTATGCTTTGGCGGATGACAAACGATCTCTAGAGATATTAGCAGATAGACACTCGTTTATAGACCTAGATAACGTAGGTATCTTTGGTCACTCAGGTGGTGGCTTTATGTCCACTGCTGCAATGCTAATGTATCCAGACTTCTACCATGCTGCAGCGTCTTCTGCTGGAAATCATGATAACAACGTGTATAACAAATGGTGGGGAGAAACACATAATGGTGTGAAGCGTGTTGACAAGAAAAAGAAAGACGAGGACGGCAATGAGTTTACCGAAACGACTTGGGATGCGAAAGTAAAAACTAACCCTTCTATCGCTAAGAACCTTAAAGGTCACTTGCTGATCACGCATGGTACACGTGACAACAATGTGAATCCTGCTAACAGTTTACGTTTAGCGAATGAGCTAATGAAAGCTGGTAAACGCTTTGAATATATGCCAATTCCAGGCTCTAGACATGGCTATGGTAGCAAGCGTGACTATTACGAGCAAATGATGTGGTATTTCTTCGCTGAGCATTTGCTAGGTGATTACCGTAGCAATGTAGAAATGAATTTACCTGATGGTAATTGATAGATCATAAGAGCATAAAAAAAGCCATCCTTAAGGATGGCTTTTTTTATGCTCATTTTTCACTTATTCCCCAGTCAGGACAAACTGACCTCCGCAACACACTCAATTTCCACTAGCGCATCAAGTGGCAATCCGGCTACGGCAACAGTGGTTCTAGCCGGTGTATGTCCTTCGAGCATCTCGCCATAGACAACATTCATCTTTTCGAAGTTGGCCATATCACTCAGGTAGACATTACACTTGACAATGTTTTGTAAAGTCAGCCCCTGTGATTCAAGGACTGACTTTAAATTTCGCATCACTTGTTTGGTCTGACCTTCTACGCAGGTTTTATCCACTTTACCGGTCTCAGGATTAATTCCTGTCTGCCCGGAGCAAAAGATCAAGTTACCGGTCTTAACAGCGGAAACATAAGGCCCTAAGGCCTTCGGGGCGTTCTGCGTGACTATCTTGTCCAATTACTTTACAGTTACTGTAATGGTCTTACTCCAATCCGGACCATATGACTGATGTACGCCATTAGCAAACTGTAGCGTTAAAGTATGTTCACCAGGAGTCAGTTCTAAAGTAGTCTCCGTCTGTCCTTTTCCGAAGTGTATGTGTGTTTTATCCGCTGGAACCATCTTACCTAGCGCTACTGGTGATCCATCTATAATGATATGGTGATGCCCAAATCCTTTTTCAACTTCCCCCGCAGGCTTTATTTCCATGCCACTCACCCCCATCTTTACGAGTACTGAGGTACCTACCTCTTGACCGTCTTCAAGGTTTTCAAAGTAAACCCCTGGCTTTTGTCCACACGCCATTACAGTCAGGGATAAAACAAGAATCAGGGAAAGGCTTTTGAATAATTTCATATTAAATTTTATTTAAGGTCTCGTTTGAAGCCGCTAAAATAGGAAGCGATCTTCAACAATAACACAGTAGTGCGATGAAGGTTTTGAATAATTTTGGTAATCTCAAAGACACATTACACTTTTCAATCTGAACTAGTTCCATAGCTTTGTTGTATTTAGAAGGTATGCAGAAGCCAAAGAAAGTTAAAGTCACAAAAAGAGACATTATTGAGTTAGTGGTGATTGTTGGAATTTTCGCAACAATTTACCTTACTGGCTCGCAGGCCGAAGTCTTTGGCAAAGTCCAGCAAGTCTTTCTAAAGACTGGCGTAATGAACGCTTCCGAACTTAGTACTGAATCTTACGAAAAGGCAGACCTGAATTTTAAGCTGAGCGATAGCCAAGGAGATATCCTTGATGTAGGGACGCTTAAAGGTCAAACCATCTTTATTAATATTTGGGCTACTTGGTGCGCACCATGCGTGGCAGAAATGCCAGGCATCAACGCGCTAAGACAAAAATTCAAAAACGATCCCAACGTCCATTTCTTGATGATTTCTGAAGATAGAGACTTACAAACGGCCCTTACATGGGTCGACAAAAAAGGTTTTGATCTACCAATTTACGAGACTTCAACCCCTCTCCCAGCTATGTATGAAACAGGCTTTGTGCCCTCTACTTTTGTGATTTCCCCTGACGGAGAAATAGTCGTTAAGCATACCGGATTAGCTAATTACAACACGCGAAAGTTTAGAAAACTACTTAGCAAACTTTCTGCACGAGTATCAGTTCCTAATTAAAGGCTCCACTTTTAAGTTTAGCGAAATACACCTTAGAGGCCTTTATCACTTTAGGGGCTAAGAGTACTGCCGAAACCATAGTCGGTATGGCCATCAGGGCGAAACTTCCATCAATCAGATTGACAACAAAGCCAAGAGAAGTCACAGCCCCAGCCACGATTGTACCAATGTAGATGTAGTTATATAGATTACCCTTTTTCACTCCAAACATAAATGACATACACTTTACTCCATAGTACGAGTATGAGAGCAAGGAGCTTACTGCAAAGACTAGGATACACAAACCAAGTAGATAGCCTCCAGCACCAGGAATGGCAGTATTGAATGCTTCCAATGTTAGGGTTACACCAAGTAAACCAGTGTCTTGGGCACCTAAGTAGGTTTCATGCACCCCAGTGCCTAATATGACAAGGGCGGTTAAAGTACACACCACAAGCGTATCAATAGCTGGACCGAGCATTGCTACTAGCCCTTCTCTAACCGGCTCGTCTGTTTTAGAATCCCCATGAACTAAAGGAGCTGTACCTATACCAGCTTCATTGGAAAATGCAGCTCTCTTTGCACCGATGATAATAACAGCACCCAGTCCGCCACCTAACACTGCACTTCCTGTAAATGCTTCACCCAATATCTCAGCAAATATGCCAGGAATTTGACCTACGTTTTGAAGCAAAATGTAAACCACAAGAATGAAATATAGCACTACCATGGAAGGCACCAGGCGCGCAGCCACTTTAGCAATTTTCTTAATACCACCGAAAATAACTGTCGATACGAGAATAGTTAAGATGACCCCAATTATTGAAGAAGCGTATGAAATATCGGCACCAAAGAGTTGAAATGAATCTGTAGGATCATAACCTAAGCTAGGTCCCAAAACAACATTAAGGGCTGCAGTAAGTTGGTTGGCTTGAAAAATAGGTAGCGCCCCTATTAAAGCGAAAACACAGAAGAAAACGGCTAGAGGTTTCCATTTCTGGCCTAAACCTTCGGTAATCACATACATTGGCCCCCCTCTTACTTCTCCTTCAGAGTCTTTGCCCCTAAACATCACTGCGAGCGTACAAGTGTAGAATTTGGTAGCGATACCGAAGAAAGCTGAAACCCACATCCAGAAGATCGCACCTGGCCCACCCATAGTTATCGCCACTGCCACACCTGAGATATTACCCATGCCTACAGTGGCAGCTAAAGCCGTTGAAAGCGCCTCGTAATGACTTATTTGGCCTTCTTTATCTTCTTCATGATATTTTCCTGCAAGTACTAGGATGGCATGTTTAAAATAAAGGAATGGGATGAAGCGGCTATATACCATAAAAAATAAACCTCCGCCCATGACTAGGATAAGCAGTGGAATGCCCCAAATCCAATTACTGAAATCTCCTATTGCCGTTTCTATTAACTCCAAAGCCTATATTTTAATTAAACCGCTATAATAGACCAATTGAGCAGAAGCGACAAGGACTAAGATGATTTTGTAAGGAAACTGTCACGGTAATGGCTAATCCTACCGGCTCAATAAATTCAAGACAGTAGTAATTCATCAGTTTCTAGCTTTGAAATGCTAGATCACCTTGACTGACACCAAGAAGACAGACGAGTCTATATAAAGCCCTGGCGCCTACATTAGCATCCCATTCATCGGTACCAGGGGAAACCTCATTGAGGTCTGCTCCTATTATCTTTCGGCCACTCTCAACAACTTTTTTAATGAGGTAACTTACTTGTTCTAATTCAAAACCTCCGGGAACGGGCGTCCCTGTATTCGGGCATAGTTTCGGGTCTAATCCATCGATATCAAAAGAGATATAGACCTTATTCGGCAATTGCGCTACAATTTCATCACACTGCTCGTTCCAAGTTTTACCCTTGAATTGAGCTTCCTTAATGTGCTGATCAAAAAAGGTAACTACTCTACCATTTGAAGCATTGATATAGGCTCTCTCCTCTTTACAATAGTCTCTAATACCTACTTGAACCAGTTTGGTGATGGCATCATGCTGAAGCACATTATACATGATACTTGCATGTGAGAAGTCAAAGCCTTCATAAGCCTTCCTTAGATCGGCATGGGCATCAACTTGAAGAATCCCTATTTCCTCCTCTCTTTTGGCGCAAGCCAGTATATGACCCAGTGGCGTACTATGATCACCGCCCAATAGAATGGTTGTCTTACCCTTTTGGTGCCAGTATTCTGTCTCTTGCTGCACGTAGCGCATCAATTGAGCAGATTGCGCATTGATCTCAGCAAGACGAGCAAGCATCTCTTCTTTTTCATCAGGATTACTCCCTTCCTCCAACCAATTGATATAAATCTCTGACTTAACCCGGAGTGACTTCCCCAATGACTCCCAGACCTCAGGAATCTCAGCCATGGCAACGCCTAATTTCCAAGCATTGGATATATCTGGTAGTTCATAGTCGATCTGAGCGGAAGCCTCAAGTATGGCTGCAGGTGCTTGAGCAGTACCCGAACCATAAGAAACTGTAACATCCCATGGGATTGGGATGACAATAACTTCAGCACTCTCGGTGTCAAAAGGTAAACCAAAAAGGGTCCCTTTAACACCTACACCGTTCGGGTTGAAATCTTCCAACTGACTCACTACTTGATCATTTTCTTCACAAAGTTGGGCAAAGCAAATGCCGATTCGTGAATACCTTCATTGTAATAGCTTAAGTCTTGCTCGTCAGAGAATTTCTTACTCTTTTCTTTATTGAAATCATTTAATGGATGAGCATCACCCTTTGCGCTGTATGAGAATGACCACATGCCTGTCGGATATGTAGGAATATATGCTAAGTAACAGTGCACCTTATCTTTGCCGAAAATAGATCCATATACCTCATAAATCTCTTTAAACACTTTATTGTTAAAGCGTGGAGATTCACTTTGCGTAATCATGATACCGTCATCACTAAGGATACGGTAAACCTCTTTATAAAAGTCAACTGAAAACAAGCCTTCCGCAGGACCTACGGGGTCTGTTGAGTCAACGACTACCACATCGAAGCTTCCACTGGCAGCTTCTTTCACGTATTTGATACCATCATCTACAATCAAGTTAAGCTTCGGATGATCCAAAGCCGATGCAATTGACGGTAAGTGTTCCCTACATGCTTCAATCACCTTGTCATCAATCTCTACCATTACAACTTCTTCAAGACCTTCATGACGAAGCATCTCTCTGGCCGTTCCTCCATCGCCACCGCCTATGATAAGGGCTCTTTTTGGATTTGGATGCGTTAATAACGGAACGTGGGTAATCATTTCATGATAGACATATTCATCTTTTTCGGTGGTCATTACCATGCCGTCAAGTGTTAGCATGTTACCATATGCCTGTGTATTGTACACTTCTACGCGTTGAAAGTCCGACTGCACATCGTAGAGTTTACCATCATGCTTTAAGGATAAAGCGATCTTATCATCTCTTTCTGTAAACCAAATATCTTTAGTACGAATAGGGCTTCCGTCTTCAGAACTTTTGTCGTCTCTGAGCTGCTTCACATCGTACTCCTTACGGGTCAGAAGTGCCATCTCACCTCTTTTCAACTCAACAGCAGATCCATGACCTGCCTTAAAGGCATTTTTCAAGAATTGATATGAAATCCAAGGATCAACTGATTCACCACAGGTAAAAATATCCACAGAAGCATAACCGAACTCGGGCCAAGTATGAATAGCCAAATGACTTTCCTCTATAACCACAACTCCAGAAACTCCGTAGGGAGAAAAATGATGAAATGTTGAATTAATAATTGTTGCACCAGCTTTTTCAGCTGCATCTTCCATGCTTTCTTGAATAAGAATAACATCGTTCATAATCTCTGGAGCACAATCATAATACTCCACAATTATATGTCTACCTAATGACGCCATGCGCCAAAATTAAAACCAATTCTCATTGGTTGATACTTCCTGATGAAAATATTTATTGCTAAGACATTCCTGGGTAATAATAATCCTTCTCAATACCCATATTTGATGAAACGGCCGACCATTGATTTACGGATAGCTCAACCCATGCACAAGTAGCAGGTGAATAATTTCGAATACTATTTGTTAAATAAGTAAACAGCTCAGCAATGGACGGGTTATGTCCGACAATGGCCACATGCTGGAATTGTGGATCCATGCGATTTACGAAAGCCTTCATAAGGTTTTCTGTTGCGTCATAAAGCTCTTCAGCTTCTATCAGTCTTGGTATATAATTGACTTGCTCAGCAATTAACTTGGCAGTCTTTAATGTCCTAAAGGCTGGGCTGATATATATGGCATCGAGTTTTAGAGGCAATTTACTAATGTACTCCCCAAGAATAGTAGCTTGATTCGTCCCATTAACCGTTAGAATCCGCTCAAAGTCACGCGTATCGCTATCGATAAATCCAGCCTCCGCATGTCGAATAAGGAGTAAATTTTTAACCATTATATAGTTGTTTCAGATGTGTGTCAAATAACGACAATTTTCCTTTGCTGATATATTCCTATCAACTGCTCAAAGGTTTAAGTTTGTTTTTATGAAAGTTTTTTACGCATCTTTGAGCCCCCTGAGTTAAAACACATAGCATAGAATGTCTAAAAATCTTGTCATAGTAGAGTCCCCCGCTAAAGCAAAAACAATAGAAGGTTACCTTGGTAAAGACTTCAAAGTTGTCTCCAGTTACGGACATGTAAGAGACTTACCCAAAGGAGATAAGGCGATAGATATAGCAAACAGCTTTAAACCTACCTATGAGGTGACTGCCGATAAGAAAGAAGTCATCAAACAACTAAGGAAACTCTCAAAGGCAGCTGAAACTATCTATTTAGCAAGTGATGATGACCGCGAAGGAGAAGCCATTAGCTGGCACCTAAAGGAGGCTTTGAAGCTAGACCCAGCCCATACCAAAAGAATTGTTTTCAGAGAAATTACAAAATCTGCCATTCAAGCAGCCATGTCTAGTCCAAGAGACATTGATGTTGACTTAGTTAATGCACAGCAAGCAAGAAGAATATTAGACAGACTCGTTGGGTATGAATTATCCCCTGTACTGTGGAAGAAGATTAAACGTGGGCTCTCAGCCGGTAGAGTACAATCCGTTGCGGTAAGATTAGTAGTAGAGCGCGAAAGAGAAGTCGATGCCTTTGACGCAAAGTCTTTCTTTAAGATCACCGCGATATTCAATGTCGAAGGACGTGAAATGAAAGCTGAACTCCCTAAAAGGTTTGATGCTGAAGAAGAAGCACAAGTGTTCTTGGATCGTTGTATTGGAGCAGATTACACGATCGATAATCTAGAGAAAAAGCCTGCTAAGAGATCTCCAGCAGCTCCATTTACGACTTCTACCCTCCAACAAGAGGCAAGTAGAAAACTAGGTTTCTCTGTTACCCAAACCATGACTGTCGCCCAAAAGCTATATGAAGCGGGTAAGATTTCCTACATGAGAACTGACTCATTGAACTTATCTGACGAAGCTATTAAGGGAGCGGTGAATCAAATTAAGTCTGCTTATGGTGAAGAATTTGTTAAGACTAGAAAGTTCAAAACGAAATCCCAATCTGCTCAAGAAGCGCACGAAGCCATCAGACCAACAAACTTCTCGAATCAATCCGCAGGAAAAGACTTTAATGAACAACGACTTTACGACTTGATCTGGAAACGTGCCGTAGCCTCTCAAATGGCTGAAGCACAACTGGAGAAAACGGTTGTCACCATTGGTATCTCCTCTACTGATGAAAAGCTAGTCGCTCAAGGTGAAGTCATCAAATTCGAAGGTTTCTTAAAAGTATACATCGAATCTTCAGATGACGAGGAACCAAATGAAGAAGCTAAAGGTGTGTTGCCTCCATTGAATATTGGTCAGGCGTTGGTACTAGACCATATCACTGGTAAGGAAAGTTACACTCGACCTCCTGCTCGTTTTACAGAAGCGAGTTTGGTTAAAAAACTTGAAGAATTGGGTATTGGTAGACCATCTACCTATGCGCCAACTATCTCTACGGTGCAGAAACGTGAATACGTTGTAAAAGAGCATAGAGAGGGCGTAGAAAGGAAGTATACCGAGCTTACGCTAAGAAACGATCAGGTAACCAAAGTAGATAAAACAGAGATTACAGGAGCTGAAAAAGCTAAGCTCTTCCCTACCAACATCGCCATGGTAGTCAACGACTTTTTAGTAGAGCATTTTCCTAATGTAATTGACTATTCATTTACCGCCAGGGTTGAAGAACAATTTGACGACATCGCAAACGGTGGACAGCAATGGGAAGTAATGATCAAAAACTTCTACGGTGGTTTCCATGAAAAAGTGGAAGCTACTGAGCTCATTAGCCGTAGCGATGTAGGTTCAAGCCGAGAAGTTGGTATCGATCCTGAAAGTGGAAAGCCAGTAATCGCTAGGCTCGGAAAGTTTGGTCCTCTAGTGCAGATTGGTGAAACAGACCCTGACAATCCTGAAAATAAACCTCAATTCGCAAGCCTAAAAGCGGGTCAGTTTATTGAGAAACTTACACTAGAAGATGCGCTGGAGCTCTTTAAGCTACCACGTGTGGTAGGTGCTTATAAGGACCAAGAAATCGTTGCTGCAATAGGTCGTTTTGGCCCGTACTTGAAATTTGACGAAAAATTTGTCTCCCTCCCAAAAGAAGCTGATCCTTTGAGTATTACGGAAGATGAGGCGATTGTATTGATTAAAGAAAAAGAGGCCGCAGATGCTCCAATTTATGTCTACAATAATGAACCTGTTCAAAAAGGAAAAGGCCGTTTTGGCCCATTCATTAAGTGGAACAATATGTTCATCAACGTCAATAAGAAGTATGATTGGGATAACCTATCAGACAAGGACATCATTGAACTGATTGAAGATAAAATCCAAAAAGAGAAAGACAAGGTAATTCACAATTGGGAAGCCGAAGGCATTAGGGTTGAGAAAGCCCGTTGGGGCCGGCATAATGTCATTAAAGGCAAGCTCAAGATTGAATTGGCAAAGAATGTGGATGTCACTGACATGTCTCTAGAAGAGGCTGTTGCCCTTGTTGAAAAGAATAAGCCGGTTAAAAAAACCGCAAAGAAGAAGAAAAAATAGTCCAGATACTTTACTACTTTTTATAGTTCACACTGATTTTAGTAAATTTCAGTAAGAAGCTGCTATGAAAAATCTGCTATTTATTTATCTGCTGTTTATTGGGGCAACTGCCTTCAGCAATGCACAATCCTATCAGGAAGAAGAAGTTACACTGTCTGTGGAGAATGGAAACCTAGGAGGCATCATTATGCTGCCTGAAGGTAAAAACAGACAAGAAGTACCTGTAGTAATGATCATACAGGGATCGGGCCCTACAGACAAAGACGGTAATTCAGCTGGAATACCCGGCAAGAATAACTCCCTGAAAATGTTAGCCGAAGCGCTAGCCGAAGAAGGTATCGCTAGTTTACGGTTCGACAAACGTGGCATGGGACTAAGTCAATCAGCAGGTAAACAAGAGCAAGACTTGATTTTTGATGATTTGGTGGCAGATGCATCCGCTTGGTTTGACTTTATTGCAGAACAGAAACGTTTTACCAAAATTGGAATTGCCGGGCACAGCCAAGGTGCTCTTATTGGTATACTAGTAGCACAAAGTAAATCTGCCTTAGCTTATGCCTCTATCGCTGGTGCCTCAATGGGAATTGGAGAAACCATTATGGGACAATTACGCGCTAACCCTGCCAACCCCCCAGCAATCATTGAAGAGGCTAAAAACATTATGAATGAGCTTCAAAAAGGGAATAATGTAAGCGACATCCCTCCTTATTTTGCTAGTCTGTTTAGACCGAGTATTCAACCTTTTATGAGTTCATGGCTGAAATACAAACCACAAGACGAACTGAAGACGCTGAACATCCCAAGCATGATCGTAAATGGCACTACTGATATCCAAGTAGGTATGGACGATGCCAATCGACTAAAAGCGGCTAAACCTGATGCCCGTTTGATTATCATTGATGGAATGAATCATGTGCTGAAGGATGCTCCTGCAGCACGTAATGAAAACATTGCTACGTACGGTAACCCAGATTTACCGTTAAACCCTGACTTTAAATTAGTCATCACTTCATTTTTCAAAGAACATCTCATTACCGCCAAATGACAAGAGAAGAAGCCCAAGAGATACTTTTCTCCATGACCAAAGGAGAAAGCTTATTAAGACATGCTAGAACCGTTGAACTAGTCATGGAAGCCTATGGCAAGCACTTCAATGAAGACCCTGAAGAATGGGCAATTACCGGCATGCTGCACGATGCCGACTATGAGGCCTTTCCAAAGGAGCATCCCAATAGAATTGTCAACCTACTTAGAGAAAAGGGGGAAGATAAAATCGCTCATGCCATTTCAGCGCATTATACCAAATGGGGCGTGTCTTATGATACCCTCCTTGACAAAGCGCTCTTGGCGTCAGATGAGCTGACCGGGTTCATCGTTGCGTGCTGCCAAGTAAGACCCGAAGGCATTGTTGGATTAACACCTAAATCAGTCAAGAAGAAGTTAAAGCAAAAGAGTTTTGCAGCCAAAGTTGAGCGTGACGAAATCCAAGCCGGATTAGACTTACTATCGGTTGATCTTACAGACCATATTCAATTCATTATCAATGTATTATATGATAATAAAATCGAACTTAAAATTGGTGAGTAGATTATAAAACTTGCTTAACTACCTCATTAACTTATCTATTTCATCGCTTCTATAAACACTAGGCATCATGCAAAAACTTGTAGTCCTTACTGGTGCCGGTATCAGTGCCGAAAGCGGTCTTAAGACGTTCAGAGATTCAAATGGTCTATGGGAAGGACATGACGTAATGCAAGTGGCCTCACCTCAAGGCTGGTCAGCCAATCAAGCCTTGGTATTAGACTTCTATAATCAACGAAGAAAGCAGGCCCTAACGGCACAACCGAATGATGCGCATCTTATCTTAGCTGAACTGGAAAATGTCTATGACGTCCAAGTGATCACCCAAAACGTTGATAACCTTCATGAAAAGGCTGGTAGCACAAATGTGCTCCACTTACATGGTCAATTATTTGAATCGAGAAGCACAGCAGACGAAAACCTAGTCTATCAAATGACAGATTGGCCTTTGAACCTTGGTGACCTCTGCGAAAAGGGAAGTCAATTGAGACCTAATATCGTTTGGTTCGGGGAAGCAGTACCTATGATGGATACTGCAATTCATATTACACAACAGGCTGATATCTTTTTAGTCGTAGGCACATCGATGCAAGTCTACCCTGCTGCCAGTTTAATTGATTTTGTAAGTCCCGGAAGTAAGAAATATCTTATCGACCCAAACCCCACGCATAATTATTCAGACCTTATTTATTTAGAGGAAAACGCCACATCTGGTATGAGAAAGCTCCAGAAACTACTTGAGCAATGATATGAATTTTGAAATTCAAATTAATTAGCCTTGATTTGCCTCACTATGAAGTGATGAGAATTAATACGTTCATACCGACAGTCACCACTGAGCTGCTATTGAACGGGAGTTGTTAAGCAACTTACGAGCGTCCCTGCTTTTACTTTTTTATATTTTCAAATTCTCATTAATGAAACCCTCCAAGCACAAGATTTATAGGTATTGGCGATACCTCAAAATGGCTATCTCTGGTAAACAGGAAGACTTTACTACGGGTAGCATGCGCAAGGCCATCTTCATGTTGGCCATTCCCATGATATTGGAGATGCTCATGGAATCAACCTTTGCCCTGGTTGATATCATTTTCGTTTCACAGATCTCAGTTAATGCAGTAGCGACTGTTGGTTTAACAGAGTCCGTCATCACTTTGCTCTATGCAGTTGCCATCGGTTTAAGCATGTCAGCAACGGCTGTCGTTGCTAGACGCACAGGGGAAAAAGATAAGCCTGGTGCTGCAAAATCCGCAGTACAGGCCATCTTCCTTGGCGCTTCGGTTGCAGTACTCATTGGCGTGATTGGTATCATTTATCCAAAAGAAATCCTAGGATTAATGGGTGCTGAAGAGGGGCTAATCGCAGAAGGCTATGGCTATACGCGCATTCTCATTGGTGGTAACATCACCATCATGCTTTTATTTCTAATTAACGCAGTCTTCAGGGGTGCGGGTGATGCCTCTGTTGCGATGTGGACACTTGTGCTTTCGAACGGATTAAATATCCTTCTAGACCCCATATTCATCTTTGGCCTCGGTCCTATTCCAGCTTATGGTGTTGAAGGTGCCGCTATCGCTACTACCATAGGGCGAGGTGTAGCGGTTATTGGTCAGTTTATGATCCTTTTCTTTGGCTGGGGTCGTATTAAGATTGGCATTAAGGATTTCGTCATTAACCTTCCTGTCATGTGGAATTTGATCAAAGTCTCCCTCGGTGGTATTGGTCAGTTTCTGATCGGAACATCAAGTTGGGTCTTTCTCATGCGACTCGTATCTGAATTCGGGAGCGAAGTCTTAGCAGGATACACTATTTCGATCCGAGTTATGATGTTTACGCTTATGCCTGCTTGGGGAATGAGTAATGCGGCCGCAACCTTGGTTGGACAAAACCTTGGGGCCAAACAGCCTGAAAGAGCAGAAATATCCGTTTGGAAAACTGGAAAGTACAACGCCATTTTCATGGCCGTCATATCAGTCATCTACTTGATCTTCGCAAAGTATATCATTGGTTTATTTAGTGATGTCGCAGACGTCGTGAACTACGGTGCACTCAGTTTGCAAGTGATAGCCGCCGGATACATCTTCTATGCTTACGGAATGGTGGTAACGCAATCCTTTAATGGTGCTGGAGATACCAGAACCCCTACAGTGATCAACTTCTTTTGCTTCTGGGTATTTCAACTTCCATTTGCCTACTTAGCAGCTTTCACTTTTGATTGGGGGCCATCGGGAATATTCATAGCCATCACTTTGGCAGAGATCCTCATCGCTATGGTGTCTATCTGGCTCTTCAAAAAAGGTAAATGGAAAACAGTTCAGGTGTAACTTGACTCATCAGATGTTAGGGGCGTTTTGAGAACTTGTAGCTGCTTATTTCATCATTATTCGAAGTGACCAAAAGGTATTCTTCGTTTTGAATGGTTACAGTTTCTAAGTCTCTAACATCTGAATTTAAAACCAACCCTGATGCTTCTAATGAGAGCGTTTCAAAATTGCCTTTGCCTTTATTGATCACAATAGACCCAAAATTCGAATCATAACGCACTGTTTCGACTTCTGAACCATAGAAGTTACCTCCACAAATGAAATCCATAAGGCCATCCTTATTGACGTCCTTGATGATAACGTCTCGCACAGCACCAAACTGAGATAATGAAGGCAATTCTTTGAACTCAAAGTTCATGTCCCCATTATTGATCAGGATACCTGAAGCAAAGTTGTTCACCTCTAACTTTAGGGAAGCATCAAGTCTTTCTTCAGAATAGATAGCGGTTAAATCGGCATTGGCAAACTTCTCATAGTTATCAAATTTCTCTAGAATGAATGGCATTTGCTGAGAGCTACACTCCCGCCCACGCACGGGTAGCAATTCATCTCCATTGCTCTTTGACAATACAATATCACCTATACCATTCTCATCAAAATCATTATAAAACAAGTAGAGCGGAGAGTCAGGCTTTGGGTGAAACTTGTTATTCAAACCAATATTTCCGACTATAAAATCAATATCTCCGTCATTATCAATATCGGTAGGTTTGACACTCTGCCACCAACCTTTAAGATTATCCATATCAAGCTCTTCTTCTTCTTCAAGCTCACCATCATTGTTCATGAATATTTTCGGGCTCATCCATTCACCGACAACGACTAAGTCTTCAAAGCCATCCTGGTCGATATCAATCATCACACCGTCCGTTAGCATCTGTGAGGTCTCATAAAAGTCTGTAGACATCTTCTTCGTGTCATTGACAAATCGACCGCCCTCGTTGATGTAGATAAAGCTTTTTGCCCCCTTTGGATATTCTCCAGGCACATTTCGGTTGATGATGATCAAGTCCTGATCTCCATCACCATCAATATCTGATGGCAATGCCTTACTACCGCCTGCCTGATCATTCGGTAAAGCATCTGAAGCAGCACGTGAATAGTTACCCTTACCATCATTGAGGTAAAGTCTATCTCTCAACAAACGGCTATTGTCTTGATAAAACTCTCCACTTCCGCTGACTACATACAAATCCATGTCCTTATCGCCATCAGCATCGAAAAATGTAGCGTTCATATCCTCATGTGCCCGATCTTTTAAGAAAGTCGCTTGAGAAGACTCACGATACTTACCCTCGATAGTTTGCACAAAAAGGCTTCCTGATTGATCTCTCGCACCTCCCACGTAAACATCCTCTAGGCCATCACCATTGACGTCACTTTTCGAAATAAATGGACCGTGTTCCGACTGTCTGTGTGGTAGCAATATCTCCTTTATAAAATCATCAAATTGATTCTCCTCATGTTTAAAGTCAATCAATGAATTGTCAAGCTTAGTCAAATAGCCTTGCACTTGATCCTTTTTAATGTTCTGAAAAACTGCGTCCTCAAAATCAATTGTTCCCTTCGCCAAATCTTCGACAGATTTGAGGACAGACGTTTGTCCCGTTGGCCACGTCACTTCAATCTCTTGTATATCAAGGCTTTCAGCGATATAAATTGCTGGGTCAGCACTAGATAAATAGCCCCTACTACCTCTTACCTTTTCTAAGACTTCTTTTCCGTCAGACGTTTTGATGCTCAGCGTAGTTCCAAAACCTTCTCTATTTCCTTTAGGACCTTTAATATCGATTCTGCGAAGCTTCTTGTTCTTATTCTCAACTGTAAGGTTCTGGTAAAGCGTACACATCAAATCCATATTATTGGTGATGATTTCCAAATCACCGTCATTATCCAAATCAGAATAAACAGCGCCATTTGAATTGAAAGCTCGTTTCATGCCCCAATCGACATTACTACGCTTGAATTTTAAGCCGTCTACATTCTTAAAGGCTGGGTTTTGAAGGTTCTGACTTGGTAGAAGCTTCAGCACTTGACCTAAAGCTATTTGCTGACCTAAGGCATAAAGACTATCTGTTGACGCTGCTGCATCATTATCAGTGATATCTTTTCTAATGCCATTGGTTACATATAGGTCTTTAAGCCCATCGACATCATAGTCGCCAAACAAGGCCGTCCAGCTCCAATCCGTCTTATCGATGCCAGAAACCTGTGATACTTCACTGTAGTTACCGTCACCATGATTGTACTGTAACGTGTTGATCATGTATTGATGCTGTAAGCCCTCATCGACCATTGTTCTGAAGAATTCATTACTCATACTGGCCATAAGGCGTTTAGACCTTACATGGTCTTCTGGTGCCATGTCGAGGGTTACCAAATCAAAGTGACCATTATTATCAATGTCTGCCCAATCACTCCCCATGCTAAAGAAGGACATGTGCTGGAAATAGTCTTGAATTGATTCGGTAAATGTTCCGTCCTGATTGTTGATGTAGAGGAAATCAGGAGTGAGATAATCGTTGGCCACATAAATATCCTCCCAGCCATCTTCATTAAAGTCTCCCATTACGGCACTCAAACCCCATGCACTATTGAAAATACCTGCACTATTCGACACATCGACATAACTGCCACCTTTATTCTCATAGAGTCTATCTCTGGAATAGGCATCGTAATCCTCAGGTTTTTCATTCTTAAGGAACATGATGGTGTTTTTGTTATTGAAGTCAAGACGGTGGTTCATTTGGTACAGGTCTAAGTCTCCATCTCTATCATAGTCAAAGAAGTAAGCCTGTATACCATAACCTTTATCTGCCAAGCCATATTGAGCGGCACTTTCGGTGAAGGTCAAATCACCGTTATTGACATAGAGAAAATTCGCTCTTTCGTCTGGGTCTTCATATCGACCCGAACGTGATAAGTAAATATCATCAAGACCATCCTGATTAATATCAACAACAGTCACTCCGTTCTTCCATCCTTTAAGCGCTGCTACTCCTGCAGAATCGGTGATGTTCTGGAACTTTAAATTCCCTTTGTTGAGAAAGAGCTTGTTTTTTGACTGGTTTGAAACAAAGTATATATCCTTCAGGTCATCATTATTGAAATCGCCAATCGCTAGGCCAGACCCATTGTAGATATAGTTATAATTGAAAAAATTATGGGTTTCATCCTCGCGGATGGTATTCAAGAAATTGATTCCTGACTGAGTGAATGATATCTCCTTAAAAATTGGCTCCGGAAGCGGAGCACTCGTTTTACTTTCTAATTCACTTTCTCCTCCGCCAGCACCACATGCTGAAATAAGCCCCAACATTAAAATCACGGAAAAAGTAAAAAATAGCTGCTTGCAATTAGTACTGCATTCTCGTAACATTACACCTCTCATCACCATATATGCCCAGTAAAGATTCTAATATATATCATCCTTCCCTTAAATCCACTTTAAACGGCAAAAAAAGGGGATTTAAGGCTTGTGTAATTTTATTCTCAATTCTTGTAAATATTTTATTATCAGTAAGTTGTAACCCTTCACAAAAGGACACAATAGCACTTAATCGACTTAAATCAGAGAGTAGTCAATACCTGCTTCAACATGCCACCAACCCTGTGGATTGGTATCCTTGGGGTAATGAAGCTTTTGAGAAGGCCAAGGCCGAGGAAAAACTACTGATTATTAGTATCGGTTATTATGCCTGTCATTGGTGTCAAGTGATGGAAAAAGAAACCTTCATGGACACCACTGTGGCCCGTTTAATGAACAATAATTTTGTCTCGATTAAGGTAGATAGAGAAGAAAGACCCGATATCGATCAGGTGTATGCCGAAGCCTCGAAGAAAATGATCGGTACATCAGGTTGGCCTTTAAATATTATAGCAACAGCAGATGGGACTCCCCTTTTTGCAGGAACATACTTCGAGAATAGCGACTGGCAAGCGATTGTTCAGCGTGCAAGCTATCTCTATGATGATAACCCAGAAGAAATTCTAGCGCAGGCAAGTCAACTGGCTGAAACACTTAGCCAAAAAAGAGCAATCGAAAATCAGGAACTAAACCTAACACTATCTGAAATTGAGCAAGCTTGGCTTAGTCAAAGCGATACTGTCAATGGCGGCATCAAGGGAACTCAGAAATTTCCTAACTCACCTTACCTATCTGCCATACTAGACTTCACTTATTATCAACCGAACAAATCACTCGATCGGTTTATCATCAAAACACTTGATAATATGGCACTTGGCGGTATGTTCGATCACCTTGGTGGTGGTTTCACTCGTTATGCTACGGACAGTGAATGGAAGATTCCTCACTTCGAAAAAATGCTTTATGACAATGCTCAACTTATGGGTATCTATGCCAAAGCCTATCGAAAATTCAATGACCCCTTTTACCTATATATCGCGAAAGAGACAGCAAAATCTCTCGTTAACGAGTTCAAAGATCCAAATGGAGGATACTTCTCATCGATCAATGCAGTAAGTGAAGAAGAGGAAGGTGGCTACTATACTTGGACAGCTAAAGAGATTGAAGATCTAGACCAATCGGATAAAATCATTGAGCAGTTCAACATTACCGAAGAAGGAAACTGGGAGCATGGCCAAAACGTACTATTCGCGCTAAAGACAGATAAAAAAGACTACTTACAATCAATGGAAAGTGGCTTTAGGGAAAGCATGCTCAGAAAAAGAAATAGACGTGAGGCACCTCCGAAAGACGAAAAAATCATTACTGGTTGGAATGCCCTTGCCTTAGAGGGTTTCGTTGAATTGTATAGAGCTACCTATGACAAAGAGTACCTCCAGTTTGCAAAGGAATTGGCAGAATACCTTGTTGAGCACCATACTTCCGAAGACCAAGCCAGCGTGTCTAGAACTGCAGACCCCAATCAGGAGGGTTTTCTTGGGGATTATGCAATGGTTGCTGGGAGTTTGATCAAACTGTACCAAGTGAGCTTTGATGAACAGTGGTTAAAATATGCTGAACGTATTTCAGCAAGTATGCTCGAAGTCTTTACATCGGATGACAATGTTCTTCTTAATCAAAGCGCACAATCAGGTCAATTATTCATGAATAGCATATCCGTTTTGGATACGGACCTTCCATCAGGTAATGCCCAAGCCGTTAACAACCTATTGATGCTTTCTGAGTTTTATTACGATACGCGTAGCGACTGGAAATCAACTGCCGAGGCCATGCTAGCTGTTGGACAAGCCGAAACCGGAGCTGCTCCAGCTTTTGCAGGCACATGGATACAAGCCTTACTACTAAACTCCAGCCCTCCTTTTGAGGTCGCTGTTCTGGGTGATGATGCAGTGATTACTCGAAACAACATGGACTTGGGTTTTAGACCAGATGTTATCTTCCTTGGCGGAGCATCTGAAGGTGAAATCCCCTTGTTGGCCTACAAACTTGTGGAGGGTAGGACAATGATCTATGTGTGCCAAAATAAGACATGTAAGTTTCCGACAGACGATACGCAAGAAGCTTTTGAAATGATGATACCCAAAGTAGAATCGACTAATTAGTCAACATGGACTAAGCTAAACTGAATTAACCCTGTCTCATTACAAATACTTTTTATGCCTAAAAACCTACTCTACTCATTATTGATCCTTATTCTATTTTTTGGTTGTTCACCTGATGACAACTCAAACAATGATGCAGACCCAACAGCATCTGGTGACACCAACATTCTCCTCATTATCGCTGATGACCTCGGCCTTGATGCACTGAATGGATATTCTGAAGGCAGTATTAAACCCAACACACCAAATCTAGATGCCTTAGCAGCTAGCGGATTGGTCTTCAATAATTTCTGGACCAACTCTGTATGCTCTCCTACTCGATCGACTATCCTAACCGGTAAATATGGTTTTAGCACAGGTGTTAGATCTCAAGGTGACGAGATACTGGCGAGTGAAACATCCCTTCAATCCTACATCAACCAGTCAAATGAGTACGCAACAGCCATTGTGGGTAAATGGCATCTTTCGGGTAATAGGTTCTCCTTGAACCCCGAAGATATGGGCATCGACTATTATGCAGGCTTGTATTCAGGAGCCGTAAGCGATTATTACAACTGGGACCTCACGGAAGATGGCGTGGCAACCACACAGACAGAATATGTAACATCAAAGTTCACAGACCTTGCGATTGACTGGGTAGCAGCACAAACCAAGCCCTGGTTTCTATGGTTGGCTTAAAATGCTCCTCATACACCATTTCACGCACCGCCTGCTGCCATGCACTCACAGGGAGCATTAGCTACTGACCAAGCATCGATTAACGCTGACCCCATGCCCTATTATATGGCAAGCATTGAGGCTATGGATTTTCAAATTGGTAGATTACTCTCCAGTATGAGCTCGACAGAAAGGGCTAATACTGTCATCATATTTATGGGTGACAATGGCACTCCTACCCAAGTTTCACAAGTACCATATGGCAGAGGAAAAGCTAAAGGAACCATGTACCAAGGAGGTGTCAATACCCCTATGGTCATTGGCGGTAAAGGCGTAAGCCGAACTGGAATCGACAATAATTTGATTAACTCTACCGATTTATTTGCAACGATTACTTCCCTAAGCGGTGTGAACTTTTCAGAAATCAATGACAGCAAAGACATTTCTCCACTACTAACCTCTTCTGTTGAGAATTTCAGAGACTATACTTATGCTGAGTATAATGATGGCACGACAGACGAGTGGACGATTAGAAACACAAGTTATAAGCTTATTGTCAATACTGATGGAAGCCAAGAGTTATACTTTCTCCATGACGATCCCTATGAGAATGAGAATCTCTTATTTAATACCTTATCAACTCAGGCTCAGGCCGCGAAGGATGCTTTGGAAGCTAAGCTACTTGAGATCAGGCAATAAGCATTAGATTTACAAGGTCTTTGCGAGACGTTTGGACGAGTGGTATGGAATAGCCTAATTTTGTAATTTATGGTTATTATTGCTACCGTTTTGGACTTACACAACTCGGACCGCCATCATTGCGTAACACGTTACGTGTTTTCGGTACTTATGACCATTACAAATTTTTTAATACATCAGAAACTCAAAACCTCAAAACAACTCGCATGCTCAAAAATTACATTAAGGTTGCTCTCCGTAGTCTAAAAAGACAACCTGGCTATACTGCCCTCAATATTATTGGACTCACAGTTGGTATTGCCTCTAGCTTAATAATTCTGCTCTATATCTTTCATGAAACCGGTTTCGATAAACAGCATTCTAAGGGTGATCGGATCTATCGCCTTTCAACAGAAATTATTGAGCCTGATAATTCTTTTAAGTGGGCCAACATGACAAGCCGTGCCGCATTTACGGTCAAAAATGAAAATCCAGAAGTAATTCAGGCCGCTCGAATGTCAGGCCTAAGTGGTCAAGGCGGAATGCGTTTTGATTACAATCAAGTGGATTATTATCAAGAAAATGTCTATGCCGCTGACTCTACGGTTTTCGAATTATTTGACTACGATTTTGTAGCCGGTAACCCTGAAACTGCATTAGCGGCTCCAAATTCGATTGTCATCAACCAGTCGATGGCCACAAAAATATTCAAAAATGAAGACCCAATAGGTCAAACCATAAAAAGTGGTGGGAATAGAGAAACGTCCTTACAAGTTACAGGCGTTTATAAAGACATGCCCCAAACTTCTCACCTTATAGCTGAAGCTTTGATCTCTTGGAAGACAATCTTCACAGGCGGAGATGGAAGCTGGGGAAACTGGGGTGTTTTTTCCTATGTTTTAGTGAATGAAGGGGTGACACAAGAAACCTTGCAGGTTAAGCTTGATTCGACTGTTTCTAAATATATAGCTCCGATTTTTGACCCTATCAATATTAAGGTTAAAATGATACCCGTCCCATTAAAAAGTATCCATTTGACTTCAGACTTTGAAGGAGAACCTGTACCCGCTGGCGACATCTCATATGTACAAATCTTTACTGCCATAGCAATTTTCCTCATCATTATTGCCAGTATCAACTATATGAACTTGGCCACAGCCAGGTCTGCCAAAAGGTCCATGGAAGTTGGTTTAAGGAAAGTAATGGGTGCGCAAAGAAGTGGTTTAATAGGTCAATTTTTGACTGAATCAATTCTCATTACACTGATGTCTTTAATTCTTAGCATCCTTGTCATGATGGCTGTAGTCCCAAGCATAAACAGTATTGTGGGTACTAATTTAGCTATCGAGGCCTTGCTTGAAACCAACGTGATCTTGGCGGTCATCGGTATCGTATTTATCACAGGATTTATGGGTGGCTGCTATCCTGCGTTCTTTTTGTCTTCTTTTCAGCCAGCGGCTGTGCTTAAAGGAGGAGGTGGAAAATCTGGCAGCAAATTATTGAGGAAATCTTTGGTAACAATTCAGTTTGCCATTTCCATATTCATGCTGATTGGTACTTTGGTTATTTATAATCAAATGCAATTTCTCAGAAACAAAGATTTAGGTTTTGACAAAGAGCAAATGATGCAAATCGACTTTAGAAGTAGAGCCGATGTGGAGAAGTGGAATATTCTTAAAAATGAATTGGTTCAAAATGCTAATATAAGTGGGACCGCTTCTTCAAGTTCTACTCCAGGTAATGGATATGGCAAATTAGTATTCTCAATTGAGACGGAAGAAGGGCCAATGGACCCCCGCGGATTAGACAATTACCGGGTTGACTATGATTTCTTTCCTACGCTAGGTGTTGAAATTGTTGAAGGAAGAAACTTTTCATTGGATTATCCTTCTGATTCCTCACAAGCAGTAATGGTCAATGAGGCCATGGTGAGAAGAATGAATTGGACAAACCCAATCGGTAAAAGAATTAATTTGACTGGAAATGATTCTATACCCTCTGCCCTAGTAGTTGGTGTGGTGAAAGATTTCCATCAACAATCACTTTACGATCCAATTTCTGCCTTATTATTCATCCCAAGTCGTATCAATGGTTCCGCCATCGTTAAAATCACAGGAGATGTCACTGCTACAATTGAGTACATTCAGGAGGCATGGGAAAGGACCTACCCTACCACTGCATTTGAATATGTATTTATTGATGAGCAATTCATGGAGAGTTACGAGGCTGATCAAATCCGTGGTCAGTTATTCCTAGGCTTTTCTGGTATGACCATCTTGATTGCTTGTTTAGGCTTACTGGGTCTGGCTTCATACACTGCAGAGCAACGGTCTAAAGAGATTAGCATTAGAAAAGTGCTTGGTGCAAATACACAAGGGCTAATTAATCTCCTCATTAAAGATTTTGTAATCCTCATTGTCATTGCCGCTATACCAGCATCCGTATTAGGCTATCTTGCCATGATGGATTGGCTTGGGAATTTCCAGTTCCATATCACCCCTGGGGTTCTAACATTTGCAACAGTCTTGTTAGGCACTATCCTAGTGACAGTGCTTACAACAGGTTATCATGCCCGTAAGGCTGCTACCACTAATCCAGCGCAGAAGTTGAGAAGTGAGTAAAGAACTTAATCGCTGAAAGTAAAAAGGCTCATTCCATCAATGGAATGAGCCTTTTTTATAGCATTAACTCATTATTATTAGAACCTATAAAAAAGCAGGAATCGGCTTTAGCCAATTCCTACTTGATAATGACCCTAGCTCCTATTTAGAATGGGCCCACCCTTACCTGGTCCCATCGTCATGCTGAGACCAGTAGGTGGATAAAAAAAGCCCAACCATAAAGTCGGGCTTTTCTGTCCAATATCAAGCTGATTTACTTCTTCTTCATTCCAGGAAGATTCACTGGCTTTTCTGAATGCCAGTAGAATGGACCCGCTTTCTTCTTTCTTGGATACTCTTCGTCTAAAGAATTCGCATTATACAAACGACCATTCTTCATCACGTGACTGATCTTATTCGTATTTCTGATATTATCCAATGGATTCGCATCTAGAATCACTAAGTCAGCGAGCTTACCTGCTTCGATAGATCCAATGTCACCTTCTAGCCCCAAAGCCGTGGCACCAAGGATCGTAGCGGTCTTTAGCGCATTCAGGTTAGACATACCTCCTGAAGCTACCGACCATAGCTCCCAGTGGAAACCAAGCCCTTGTAATTGGCCATGGCTACCGACACCGGCAATTCCTCCGGCTTCTACAATTGAATTCACACCCGCGGCATGCTTTTCAAACACATGCTCTTCGTCCATAAACCACCCTGGCCTTCTTCTTGACTTCTGAGCCAATTCAGCATAAGGCGTAAATAGCGCTAGTTTTTTGTCATGGTATGGGTTCTCTCTAGAGTAGTAATAGTTTTCCGCCCAAGGACCACCATAAGAAACAAGTAGCGTTGACGTATAAGCCATTTTAGATTCAGCAACCGAATAGATCACATCTTTATAGATCGGTGCGATTGGAAATGAATGCTCTTGACCTGGATAGCCATCAATCAGCTGCGTCATATTCAGCTTAAAGTCTAAGCCACCCTCTGTAGTAGGCATTAACTTTTGCTCTTTAGCAGCTTGAATGATCCACTGGCGATGCTTTCGGTTTCCAGCCAGATACATTTTGATTGTTTTAGTATTGTAATACTCACTGTATTGCTTCAAAACGTTTCTAGTCTGTTCTAGACTCTTAAAATTGTTTCCTCCAAATATCCCAGGTCCAGTAGAATAAATTCTTGGGCCTAAGATCTGACCGGTCTCTACCATATCTGAATAAGTCAAAACATCTGTGGTAGCTGTCTGCGGATCACGTGTGGCCGTTACACCATAGGCTAGGTTAGCAGCATATACCCAAACTTGCTTCTTGTGTAGTCCCCATGCTGGCCAAATATGAGCATGTGTATCAACCATACCGGGAATGATGGTCTTACCTGACATGTCAATCACTTCAGCTTTTCTTGGAACAGTCAGCGATCCAGAAGGACCAACCGCTATGATTCTCGCATTCTCAATCAGGACATCCCCGTTCTCAATAACTTCATCTCCATTCATGGTGATGATTCGAGCACCTTTCAGTAAAGCAATTCCATCAGGAATATCCTTTGTGGCGATAATCTCTATTTTGAATTCAACCGGCTTAAACCCTTCGTTTTCCTTCTTTGCTTTATCGGCAGCCTTCTCTTCATCAGACTTAGCCTTTTCTTCAGCTTCCTTATCTGCTTTCTGCTTCTCTTTCTCTTCCTTAGTCATTGCCTTGTCAGCTTTCTCCTTTGCCTTTTTAGCACTAGAGACACTATCAGCATATGCCTTAGATTGATCCAAATCATAAATAAAATGAGACTTACCTAAAGACCAGTGTACTTTATTAGCATCACTTGACCAAGTAGGAAACTCTCCACCAATCACTGTCAACTTCCAAGACGGAAATTGTGAGGCAGACGGATCAGATACCGAGATGGTTGGTTTTTGCCCTAATTTTGGCACTGTTACTACATATAAATCATTGTTTATCTGAGCGAGTACCTTATCTCCCTCTGGTGCCATTCTCAAGAATGAAGCATTCGATGGCCTTGTTCCGCCAAAAGAAGTTCTTCCTGTTACGGATACCACTTCCTTTGGATCAGTGCCATCCCATCTAACAGAACTCAAGGTGCCTCTGCCACTCAAATATATTCTATCATCACTATTCGAGAAGTGAGGACTACCCTTTCCATTCGTTTTCATAATAAAATGGATATCTCCGCCATCAGCAGAAATCCAATTCAAATTATCAGCTGCTCTAGGAGCATTTGGCCCTGCGGCATCTTTTAAGTTTTGCGCGCTTCCTTGTGTGAAAACTATTTTTCCATTCTTATTCCAAGCTGGCGTACCGTAGATGGCTGATTCTTCAGTGAGTTTCACTGGTCTTGGACGACCTTCTACATTCACTTTGTACATGCTACCACCTGTAGCATCTTCCCATGTCACATACACCAATGAGTTTCCATCAGGAGACCAAGTGGGCTGTGCTTCGGTCATATCAGCAGTAGTCAAACGCTTTGGCTCACCATTCGGCATATCCTTCACATAAAGTCTATTGAGAGATGTAAAAGCAAGCTTACTTCCGTCAGGCGATGGCACAGCATCCCTGATTTGAGTAACAATCATGTCTTTGTCATCAGAAATCGGGTAGTCGAACTTCAATCTTGGACCCAATTCTAATGCAACATCTACATCCAATGGAATCTCAACAGCATTCCCTCCAGCAACTGGAATTCTATAAATTTTGCCGCCATAAGACGCAACAACTTGCTTACTGTCAGGAGTAAATGACATATGAGGAAGGACGCCTAAGGGTGCAATCGACTCTTGATCATCCCTTTGAATAGGATATGCCAACCAATTTTCATCCCCTGAGCTCAAATCTCTTAGTAACAAACCCGTTTGCTCTTCATACCTAGATCCATATACCATGTACTTGCCATCTGGAGACAATGTTGGAGAAAAAGCAGAACCATATCGAGAAGTTATTACAGCGTTTGTACCGTTTTCTCTATCATATGCACCTATTTGATATTGGGGTAATTGTGCATTGTAATTCCAAGCGCCAGTTCTTCTTGAGTAATAAATAAATCTTCCATCATGACTAAATGTTGGCTCAATCGTTTTCAAACCAGCAGGTTCCTTGATCAACTGAAATCCGCCTCCACCATCTTTGTGGTACATAAACAGCTTATGATTCCTAGTTCCTTTTGAAACAACCAAGTAATCTCCATCGGGAGACCATTCCGCAGACTGAAAATTATCACTCTTACTTTTAGTGATTTGTTTGGTCTCTTTCGATTCCAATTCCATCGTCCAGATGTTATCATTACCACTCCTGTCAGAAGTAAAAACAATGCTTTTCCCATCAGGACTATATCGTGGTTGTGTATCAAAAGCCATTCCTTCAGTAATGCGCGTAGCCTTACCTCCAGAAAATGGCATGGTATAAATATCTCCCATCATATCGAAAATGATGGTTTTAACATCAGGGCTGACATCTAGAGACAGCCAGGTACCTTCTTTGGTATTAAAATTTAGGGTACGCTCGGCCTTTAGCGGCAGTTCTTTGAACGTCTCTTGTCCTGTTGTGTCATTGTCATCTTGCAATGGCTTGAACGCCATAGCAGATTGTCCGACCAGAAAAATACACAGCGCTAATAAAGCTGTGAGCTTTCTTCCAATCCTTTGGTTGAAGGCTATTTGCATAGGATGTTTGGGTTTTGAGTTAAAAATCAAATGTAATTTAGTAAAATACAGACGTGCTGAAAGGCCAATTATGGTTATCATTGTAAAAAAATAGTATGGCGAAAAAGACAGCATCCAGCAGTCGCAAAACACCTTCTAAAAGAGCTCCTCGGGGCAATACACGCATAAAAAGCAAAGGAATCAACCTCGATAAACTGACCTTGGGCATGTTTATCCTAGTGGTATTGGGGTATGCCGGGCTTGCTTTATATGAAGGAAAACTGGTGCCTGACGCCATAGAAAGCCTTGAGTTACCGTCTTTGAATGACAAAAATATTTCATCTGATGGTACGCCTAAGGAGATTAAAAACCAGTCTACGCCACAGGGAGGAGAAACTGACGTAGCCCCTAGCATTAATGTCGATGCCTTTGACCTTTACTTCACGAAGGCTTTTGACTTTATGTGGCCTGAATATACCACCAACGAGGCCATCATAGAAAGACCGTATTACACCCTAAGGTATAGCGAAGCACATGAGCAAGCCATATGGGTAGCCTATAAGCTCTCTACGGACAGCTTAAAGCAAGAGAGATTTCCGCGTAAGGATGACTTTAGAAAAGACCCTAGGGTAAGAACAGGCTCGGCTGATCTGGCTGATTATAAGGGTAGTGGTTACGACCGAGGGCATTTGGCTCCAGCAGCAGATTTCTCTTATGATGAATTCGCTTTATCACAGACTTTCTACATGAGTAACATGAGTCCACAAGCCGCTTCTTTCAATCGAGGTGTTTGGAAAAAATTAGAAGAACAAGTGAGAAAATGGTCAATGGATGGTTCTGATATATATGTAGTTACTGGTCCTATATTAAATAAACCGTTTACTACTATTGGAGAGAATAAAGTGTCGATTCCAGAGTATTACTACAAGATCGCTTTAGACATTAACAAACCTGAAATCAAGGCCATTGCGTTCTTGATGAAAAACGAAAAAAGCGATGAGTCGCTCGAGACTTTTGCTGTAACTATCGATAAAATTGAAGAACTATCAGGCTTAGATTTTTTCCCAAGCATACCCGATGACCTTGAAGATATTTTGGAAGGAAATATAACAAAGCACCTTTGGTTCGATTAAGTCGCTTTAAGTAAGCAGACATAAAAAAGGGAGCCGTTTGACTCCCTTTTTTATGTAGTATTTCAACCACTACTTAGCTTTTTGTCTTTCGGCAGTAATCTCAAGTGCTTCTTCTCCTGTGTAGACTGCACCTTCCATCTCGTCACCATCGAATTCAAACTCAATAGACATTGATTGACCTTCAACCGCTATCTCACCTTCCATGACCATTTTTTCAAAAGTGATATCTGACACCGTCAAATTACCATATACATCGCTCTTAATAAGTACGTCATATTTGCCTTCGGCTATTTTAACAGTCATTTCACCTGTTATACTACCGTCAGGTGTTTCTACTTCGTAGTCCCATGTTCCTGATGGATCATAAGTAGTTTGAGGAGACCATTCTTCTGCATTGAGAGATACCACTGCTAGCAATAACATCGCACATACAGCTGCTTTTAGAATATTTGATAGATTTTTCATTTGATTTGAGTTTTGTGTCTAATACTAGATGCCTATGGGTTAAAAAAGGTTGCATCCATTGACGCGAAGTCAGAAGAATAAAAACGCAGGGTTAAATCAATTATTCGGGCAGATATTTTCTATCTGCAATGCTTAGCTAAGGCAGCCTTAGCTTCGTCAGCACCAAGCGCTAATGCCCTATTCAGGTCATTACATGCACCAGTTTTCTGATTAAAAACAATCTTCAACGCACCTCTATACAAAAATGCTTCTGCATTTTTTCTATCAAACTCGATGGCTAAATCATAATTCTTCTTAGCCTCAGTAAACTTTGAGGTTTGGTGTAAACAACGCCCTTTAATCAAATAGGCCATAGATTCACGACCATCGGTAGCAATTACTTTATCACTAAAGGCAATTGACTTATTATAATCCTTTTTATTATACCAATAATTCGCCATGCTGAGATTGGCATTAAGGTTTTTATTATCTAGGTCTAAAACTCGAATAAAATCTTTTCTTGACTTCTCTATCTCTCCTAGCTCTTCGTAAGCTCTACCTCGATTGTAAATGGATTTGATATCCTTCGGGTTAGTCGTTAGGTACTCATCGTATGCAGCGATAGCCTCTCGAAACTTTCCGTCTTTAAATAACATATCGGCTTCTTCAGTTACCCCTGAATTACAAGAACTTAACGCCAAAAAGAGCGCAATTACCAAAAATGTACTAAGTGATTTATATGTGTTTTTCATACCTCCTCAAATATGCGACCGCAAAGGTATGTGAATACCTTACATAATAAAACGAAGTGAACATTAAAGCCCACTTTATTCTGGAACGTAAAACCCCTTACCTTAGATTTCACAACCTGTTCATAAGACGATAAACTTGTCATTTAAGTTATAGGCAGAAAAAAGCCTCCAGAATAAGGAGGCCATTTTTCAATTATTTCGATTCCTCCAAAAAAAAGAGGTGTACTCCTAAGGCTATACAGCTACGTCATTTTCCCTCAAAGCATCGTTTAGAGAGGTTTTTAAGTCTGTGCTAGCTTTGCGCTGTCCAATGATTAAGGCTGCAGGAACATTGAATTCACCTGCAGGAAATTTCTTAACATAGCTTCCAGGGATCACTACTGACCTATCTGGTACATAGCCCTTATATTCAACTGGTTTATCACCAGTCACGTCAATAATTTTGGAACTGCCTGTTAAGGTTACGTTAGCGCCCAAAACAGCTTCCTTGCCGATTCTAATGCCTTCCACTACAATACAACGCGATCCAATAAAGGCATTGTCTTCGATGATGACAGGTGCAGCTTGCAATGGTTCTAAGACACCTCCAATGCCTACTCCTCCACTCAAATGCACGTTTTTACCGATTTGCGCGCAGCTCCCCACAGTAGCCCAAGTATCGACCATTGTTCCCTCGTCTACATAGGCACCGATATTCACATAGGATGGCATCATGATCACGCCTCTACTCACATAGGCACCATATCGGGCGATGGCATGAGGTACAACCCTCACCCCTTTTTGAGCATATCCTGTTTTTAGCTTCATTTTATCATGAAATTCAAAAGGCCCTACCTCAATGGTAGCCATCTTTTGAATGGGGAAGTATAAGATTACTGCCTTCTTGATCCATTCATTGACCACCCACCCCTCAGGAGTAGGTTCGGCCACCCTACGGTCGCCACTATCCAAATCTTCGATAATGGTTTTTATCGCCAAAATCACCTCTTTATCTTTCAACAAGCTGCGATCATCCCAAGCTCGTTCGATGATATCCCTCAATTCCATAATTCCTTCAGAAAATTTATAACTTCATAAACGCTAATGAAAAAGACAAAAGTAGTAATTGCCTCTTTGCTCAAACCAATTGACGACACACGGATGTTCGAAAAATTTGGCCTTTCATTGATTGAAACAAGTCAATATGAAGTTAACATCATAGGCTTTGATTCAAAAAATATCAGGAGCACAGAGGATATTGTGTTTCACCCAATAAAACCATTTGACCGACTGAGTTTTGATCGGCTATTCAAGCCCGCTAGCATCTACAGAAACTATATTAAAGTAAAGCCTAAGATAATTATCATTAATACACATGATTTACTGATAGTTACATGTCTATACAAAATAATATTTGGCTGTATTATTGTGTATGATATCAGAGAAAACTATGCAAAAAACATTCAAAGTACAGCAGTATTCCCAGCCCTATTGAGACCTCTTATCGCTGCTTGGGTTAGGCTTAAAGAATGGAGTGCAAGGCTTTTTATTAAACACTTTATACTCGCTGAAAGTGTGTATGAAAAACAGCTCCCCTTTCTCTCGAAGAACAGAACCATTATCGAAAACAAGTATGCGCCTCGTGAAAATGAACAAACCGCCTATCGTAACCCAGACCCCAATTTCATAGACCTAACCTATACAGGAACCATTGGAGCATCGAACGGTATTTTTGAGGCGATCGATATCACCAAGAAACTTCATGACTTAGATAACAGGATCAGATTAAGAATTGTAGGCTACTGTGCTCTCAAGAAAGATTTAGTACGCCTAAAGGAAGAAATCAAAGATTTCGATTACATTGAACTTAATGGTGGAGACCACTTAGTACCACATTCCGAGATCGTAGAAGCGATTCAAAAAGCTGACTTTGGTTTTGTACTCAAGAAACCGAGCAATGGTATGAATGACGAGAAACTACTCACAAGACTTTTCGAATACAGTGCCAACAAACTCCCGATACTCTTACTAAACAACCCAACTTGGGTTGAATTCTGTGACCAATTTAATGCAGCCATTGTTTTGGATCCTGACAATTTCAATGCCGAAGACACGCTGCAAAAGATGACAGCGGGGCAATTCTACAACCAAGGTGACACCTCTACAAGTCTATGGTCAACAGAAGAACCAAAGCTCATAAGCCTAATTGAAAGCCTCTAAACTTTCCTTTTAGACATCCCTAAAAATATTATACTGATCTGCTAACCTCTTAATTTAATGTTGATTAGATCAAATATTATTTGATTTAGATTGAGCTACTATTTTTTTTAGAGTAATCTAAATACTACCTTTACGGGTAAACCAACACTGAGGTAATGTTCAGCTTTGTAGAAGAGAATTATTTAAAAGCCATCTATCACCTCTCCGATCACGGAAGGAAGAGCGTAAGCACTAATGCTTTGGCTGAAGAGATGCAAACCACCGCTGCCTCAGTGAGTGATATGATGGCTAAGCTTTCAAAGAAGAAGGCAGTAGACTATCAAAAATATAAGGGAGTCAATGTGTCTGGCAAAGGCAAAGAAGTTGCCCTAAGGGTAATAAGGAAGCATCGGCTTTGGGAAGTCTTCCTTGTAGATCAATTGAAATTCCATTGGGATGAAGTACATGAGATTGCCGAACAACTCGAGCACATCAAATCGCCCATATTAATCAGCCGTCTTGACGAGTTCCTTGGTTTCCCAAAGCACGATCCACATGGTGATCCTATCCCAGATGAAAATGGTGTGTTCTCGACTGTTAAAAAAGTGGCACTCACAGAATTAGAATTGAATACTCCAGCACAAGTAGTGGCTGTTAACGACTCTAGTGGATCATTTTTAAAGTACTTAGACAAAGTCGGTATCTCCATTGGCACCAAAATAAAAGTAGAAGACACCAATGAATTCGATGGGTCGCTGGACATTACCATTGATCAAAAGAAATCACTCACCATCTCTCAAACCGCAGCACAAAACATATTGGTTGCCAACACATGAAAAAACTCATCGCCCTACTTCTTATCATCACAACTATCTGGTCTTGTGATAACAACAAAGCTTCTGACACAGGCTTATTGACCGTTGTAACGACTACTGGCATGATAGCGGATATCGTTAAAAACGTCGGTAAAGACTCTGTAGAAGTTACTGCACTTATGGGCCCAGGGGTTGACCCCCACCTGTACAAAGCGACTCAAGGAGACCTAGGAAGACTTCAGCGTGCGAATATCATTTTTTATAATGGTCTCCACCTAGAAGGTAAAATGGGAGAAGTCTTCGAGAAGCTTGGACGCATAAAAACCGTCATTCCAGTAGCACGAGGCATTGATTCAACCTTCCTTTTGGACGACCCTATATATGAGAATGCTATCGATCCACACATTTGGTTCGACCTTAGTATTTGGGCCTCAACGATTGGTGAAGTAACCTCTACCCTAATCGAAGCTGACCCAGAAAACACGAAGTACTATGAGGAAAATGCAGCTTATCATACCAATGAGTTATTGAAACTGCATGAATGGGTAAAAGCCGAAATTCAGAAAATACCTGCCGATAAAAGGATTCTGATCACTGCCCATGATGCCTTCAACTACTTTGGCAGGGCTTATGACATTGAAGTGAGAGGGCTTCAAGGCATTTCTACTCTCTCTGAGTTTGGCCTTAGAGACCGTGTGGATTTAGTTAACTTCATTGTTGAAAGGAAAATAAAGGCTGTTTTTGTCGAAACTTCAGTTTCTAAAAAGAACATTAATGCCATAGTAGAGGGCTGTAGACAAAAGGGACACGATGTGATCATTGGCGGAAACTTGTTCTCAGATGCTATGGGTGCTGAAGGAACCCCAGAAGGCAACTATATCGGTATGGTCATGGCGAATGTGAAGACGATTGTAGAGGCGCTTAGATAATTGGGTGAATGGGTGAATGGGTGAATGGGCAAAAATAAAATGAACATAACACACTCACAATGAGAGATTTTAAAGGTGAAGAAGTGAAGAAGGTAAAAGTTAAGAAGAGATGAAAATTGATGCCAAGAATCCAGTAGTAGAATTCCATGATTTAACGGTCTCTTATCACAAGAAGCCAGTTTTGTGGAATATCGACATGACCCTTCCGCAAGGAGCGCTAATTGGTATTATTGGTCCTAACGGTGCTGGTAAGTCCACTTTGATCAAAGCCGCGATGGGTTTATTACCCTTAGCGTCTGGGTATGTACGCATGTTTAATGAATCTTTGGACCAAGTACGTCATAAAGTGAGTTACGTGCCGCAACGAGAAACTGTGGATTGGGACTTCCCTACTTCTGTTATCGATGTGGTAATGATGGGCAGATATTCAAAATTAGGGCTACTCACTCGCCCTAGGAAAGCAGATAAAGAAATGGCGATGAACTGTCTACGCAAAGTGGGCATGGAAGCTTATACCGATCGGCAGATCTCCCAGTTGTCAGGTGGGCAACAACAGAGAGTCTTTTTGGCAAGAGCTTTGGCACAAGAAGCTGACCTCTACTTTATGGATGAGCCTTTTGCCGGTGTAGATGCGGCTACTGAAGCGGCAATACTGGCTATAATGCAAGAAATGACGGCAAGCGGCAAAACAGTTATTGTGGTACATCATGACCTGCAGTCGGCAGCTGAATTCTTCGATTGGATCGTGCTTTTAAACATGAGGTTAGTCGCTTCTGGCCCTATAGAAAAAGTCTTTACTAACGAAATGCTTCAAGAAACTTATGGTGGTAAGCTGACTGTACTGGCTGAAGTAGGTGAATTAGTTAGAAAACGTCAAATGCCTAGCAGGGAGAAATACTAGATGGAGACTTTTAAGGAATTCTTTTCTTTTAGTGACCCTAGCATTGTGTCTGTGGTAGTGGGTGCTGTCTTACTGACGGCTTCTTCGGCTGTGGTGGGTACATTCACCTTCCTCAAGAAGAAAGCCCTTGTTGGAGATGCTGTAGCACATTCTGTGTTACCAGGCATCTGTTTGGCCTTTATACTTTCTGGCACCAAGAATCCAATCTGGATGATATTAGGAGCTTTTTTGACAGGATGGATCTCGCTGGTTATCATTGACCACATCACCACCAAATCCAAAATCAAGGAAGATACTGCCATCGCCTTGATCCTATCCGTCTTCTTCGGTATTGGCATTTTAATGCTCACCAATATCCAACATTCAGGAAATGCGGCACAAACTGGACTCGACTCCTTCCTCTTCGGTAAAGCAGCAGCGCTGGTAGGTCAAGACTTGATCGTCTTCGGCATTGTGGCGGTGATCTTAATCATCACAGTCGCTCTCTTCTTCAAGGAATTAAAACTGATCGCCTTTGATAGCAACTATGCTAAGGCTTTAGGACTGCCTGTAAAGGCACTAGACCTGTTACTGACCTCATTAACCGTACTAGCTGTAGTTACAGGCATACAAGCCGTTGGCGTGGTGTTAATGGCCGCTATTCTCATTACACCAGCTGCCGCAGCACGCTTCTGGACGAATGATGTATTTAAGATGACCTTGATTGCGGCCGTACTAGGTGGGATATCTGGATTATCCGGTGCCTATGTCAGTTATGCCGCTCCGGCCATGCCCACTGGGCCATGGATTGTAATTATCATTTCGGTTATCGCGATTGTATCGTTCTTCATAGCACCAAAGAGAGGGATTTTCGCCAGAAGCATTCAGCAGCGTAAACTGCAACGCTTGATCATGGACGAGAACCTATTGAAGGAACTTTATCACCTAGGTGAAAAAGATGAAGACCCTTATAAAGGCAGAACGGTTGATGAAATCATCGAAGAAAGATTCTTCCCCAAGAAAAGACTCAAAATAGCTTTGAGGAGACTGAAGAGACAAGGATTCTTAGAAAAGAAAAATGGCTACTGGAGTTATACAGAAGCTGGTAAGATCAAAGGCCAACGGGTTGTGAAACTTCACAGGCTATGGGAGCTATACCTGTCTAAGTACATGAAAATTGCTCCAGATCACGTGCATGAGGATGCTGAGACGGTAGAACACATTATTACTCCTGAGCTAGAAGCGCGATTAGAGAAGATGTTAGAATACCCAGAGTTCGATCCACACGAAGAAAAAATTCCTTACTAGAAATGAGCAATGCGAAGTGCGTAATGAGTACTAAGAAACAAATGAATAAGCTAACAAAGACATATGAAATGAGCGTGAGTAAAAATTCAGCATTCAACATTTTTAATTCATAATTCAAAAGATGGATGCAGTTTATATCATACTGACCTCTTCCCTATTTGCCATTTCATGTGGCTTATTGGGCTGCTTTCTGATCTTGAGAAAGATGGCCATGGTAGGCGATGCGATCTCTCATGCCGTACTTCCTGGAATTGTAATTGCTTTTCTTCTAACAGGAACGCGTGATTCTTTCGAAATGATCATTGGCGCTGCCCTACTGGGTATTTTCTGCACCTTTTTGATCGAGTTCTTCCATAAGAAAGCAAAGCTGCAAACTGACGCAGCGATCGGGGTAACTTTTACCTCCTTGTTTGCACTCGGTGTAATCCTTATTTCCGTATTTGCCGGACAAGTCGACCTTGATCAAGAATGTGTGTTATATGGTGAGATCGCCTACGTTCCGATTGATCTGTGGATTTCAGACTCTGGTCAGAACATGGGACCAAAAGCCCTTTATGTCTCTGCACTGACCTTAATCGTTAATATTCTCTTCATTCGTGTAGGCTTCAAACAACTCTACTTAACGACTTTTGACCCTGCATTTGCAGCCACAACAGGTATTTCGATTGCACTTTGGAATTACCTACTGATGGGTTCTGTGTCCATGACCACTGTAGCCGCCTTCGACTCGGTAGGTGCGATTCTAGTCGTGGCATTGCTAGTAGCGCCACCTGCGACTGCATATTTGCTCACCGATAACTTTAAGAAGATGCTTTTAATTACCTGTGTGATAGCGATCATCATTAGCATCTTAGGCTATTACTTAGCTGTAATGTTAGATGGCTCCATTGCAGGCGCTGTAGTAACTGTAGCAGGCATCTTGTTCGGATTAGCCTATCTGTTCTCTCCTAGCAATGGCATTCTGTTCAAACGGATTCTTCAGCGAAGAGAAGCCGAAAAACTCAATCTAGAAAAATCGTAATCGAATCAAGCCTTTTTACTTCAAGTCCCTAAGCATATCTTTGTAGCCTTATGCAGTCAATACTACAGAACGAAGACACCATTATCGCATTGGCCACACCACAAGGTGTTGGCGCTATTGGCGTGATTAGACTAAGTGGGAATGACGCCATAAGCCTTGTCAACGAGGTTTTTAAAGCTAAGGACCTGACGCAGCAAGCATCGCATACGATTCATTTTGGCACAATCAGGGATGGCGACAGCATCTTGGATGAAGTACTTATATCGCTCTTCATTGGCCCTAATTCCTTTACTAAAGAGAATGTAGTTGAGATTTCTTGCCACGGATCGAACTTCATTATTCGTCAAATCATTCAGCTTTTCATCCGCAAAGGCGCCAGGTCCGCTAAGCCAGGTGAGTTTACGAAGCGCGCCTTTATGAATGGTCAATTCGACTTGGCGCAAGCCGAAGCCGTAGCCGACTTAATCAATGCGGATTCTGAAGCAGCACATCATGCGGCACTGAATCAAATGCGAGGAGGTTTCTCTGGTGAGATCAAAAACTTGAGAGAAGAATTAATCCATTTCGCCTCCATGATCGAACTAGAGCTTGATTTTGGTGAAGAAGACGTAGAGTTTGCCAGTCGTGATGACCTGAAGAAGCTAGTCAACAGACTTCAAGAAGTCATCAATGCCCTGATTCACTCCTTTGACCTTGGTAATGTGATCAAGAATGGTGTACCGACCGTAATCGCAGGCAAGCCGAACGCGGGGAAATCCACCCTACTCAACGCTTTACTCAACGAAGACAAAGCCATCGTCTCTGAGATTGCTGGCACCACAAGAGACTTTATCGAAGACGAAATTATCATCGGTGGCGTATCCTTTCGCTTTATCGATACGGCTGGTTTACGTGAAACGACTGACACCATTGAAGCCATTGGTGTAGCGCGTACACAGGCTAAGATGAAGCAAGCTTCACTCATCATTTATCTATTTGACTTAGAGCTACTTGATATAGTAGAAATGAACAAAGAGATTAATAAACTTGAAAATGCTGGAGTGCCCTTCATGAAGCTTGGAAACAAGGTGGATAAAGTAGATTTAACCTTTGTAGAAGGCCTTCAAAAGCAGCATCCTGATATGCTCTTTCTTTCTGCTAAAGACCCGGAACAAGTTGAAACATTAAAGACCCGCATCTTAGCACTCGTGAACTTGGACAAGTTCAAGCGCGGTGATACTGTAGTGACCAACATCCGCCATTACGACTCCCTCCTACAAACCAAGAACTCACTACAAGATGTTATCAATGGCATTGATGGTCAAATCACTAATGACTTTGTAGCCATGGACATCAGGCGTGCCCTACACTACCTGGGTGAAATTACCGGTGAGATTACTTCTGATGATCTGCTAGCAAATATCTTTGGGAAGTTCTGTATCGGAAAGTAACCGATGATAAGTATCTAAATAGAATCCAATCAAAAACCCGCTAATAACGCAAGTGTGTAGGGGTTTGATAGTCTTTTAGTTTATGACGGTATTTATATGTTAGACCCATACATAGGACATAGATTTCAAATTGACAAGAATGAATTATGCAGTTAAACGATAGAAAAACACCAGCTGCCAACAGCGTGCTGCCTCAATTGGTGGTGACCAAAAAGTAGCCTGGCGATAGAAAATCAGATATTAATTCGTCATCAAAATCAAAGCCTTTTGCGAATTGTGTACGGAAACTAGTTTCAAAAAATGCAGTCCATGTTCCTTTATTCAGATAATAATCGATTTTATTACTGATCAGAATCATATCTTCAGTTTTTTCAACCCCAATCTCTTTTTGATTAACCTGTCCAAACCTTAAGTCAGCACGTACGGTGTTTGAGAATTTACTACCAGTATACTTTGCCTTGAACCGAGTAGATAAAACAAAAGCAGATGAATTAACGCCTCCCGGACTCCAGTCCTTATAGTTTGCCTGATTCCCCCTTAAACTAAGGATCCATGATTTAGTCCAAGGAGATACTATTTCTGTTTCGGTAGTATCACTAGGCGCTGATGGAGCAAGAGCTAGCGTTGAAAAAAGTAAAAGTGACGCGACTGTAAAAAATTTTATCATTGCGATGTCAATATAATAATTACGTTTCTACTAGGCGCAAGACTGTGAATAGAAAAAGCAGACAAACAACATCATCCATAGTGTTGGAATAGTAGAATACAGAAACAGCTCCAAACTGACTAAATGGACTTGATGCTGATTTTGATAGATTCTATCATGTGGTAAACTATGCTTAGCTCATGTTGCAGAAGTGATTTTGGCTATATTGCTTTTACACACTCTTTATAATCAAACTCAACTATTCTACTATTCACTAAATCGTTGTTCTCATGAAAAACCTCACTGTACTACTCTTAACGCTATTCATCTCATTTCATTCAACTCATTCGACTCAAAGAGATATCACAGCTTCGGAGGATACGCTCCAAGCCGATAACCGCATAGAAGAGCTTAATCGTTATTGGGCAGCCCTAGGCAGAACCGCCAAGGAGGGTGATTTTGATGGCATGAAGGCCTTGTATCACGAAGATGCGGTTATGGTTAAAACGGATACTACTATCGCCATTTCAGATGCGTTCAAATTTCGATGGAAAAAGGAAATTATGCAGGTAAAAAACGGTGAACGTGCCAATACAGTCGATTTCCGATACTCGAAACGCATAGGCAACGACATCACTGCCTTCGAAACTGGAATTTTTCACTACACTTCTATTGAAACATCAACTGGCAACTCTCTTGGTGATAGTTATACCCATTTTGAGTCCCTCTTAGTGAAAGTGAATGATCAATGGGTTGCCTTAATGGAATATCAAAAAACAGAAGCCACCGAGGAAGAGTGGAATTCGTTGCAGCGAAAATGAACATTACCTTTTTGTATTGGAAGGTATACTCTTTTAGAAAGTATATCCAATCTTAAAAATCAAGTTCTGAGGAGCATCTAGTGATGCCCCAAATACAAACTTATTTGATTCTACAAATAATCCTCCAGCGTAGCCAAAATCAAGAATACTCTCTATGTAATCATCACCTGATTCATTTTTAAAAGCTGGACCAATCAAAACACTTAAGAAAAACCGTGTATCATTTTCTGGCTTACTAAAGTAGTACCGCACACCATAAAGCGCGTTGATAGCCAATACATTAGTTAATGAATTATCAAGGTTTATGAAATTTAGTGAGAGCTGTACATCAGACGTAAAACGTTCAGCATTTCTTTTGTACATATTGGCACCGATATGAAAGCCTTTGCCTGTACCTCCAAATTGTTCAATTGCAGCCCTTCTGGCAAAACCTGTAGTAACAGCAAATTCCATTTTCTTTTCCTGGGCGAAGGACGCAATCGCCATGATACACAAGAAGAGTATGGTCAATAGCGCCTTACTTAAAATTCTCATTGGATTTAATATTTGTTCAAGACGCGTTGAAACGTATTAAATTCAATAAACAACTACTCCTGCGTTAATGCAATTATGTTACATAAATTAATTATTAGTTCTTAGCATTCAGCCAAATTTCAATAATGAGATACGCTTTAAGAAATCTATTGCCTTGTTAGCGTTTTTTGAGAACTTTAGCATAGAAAAAATAAAACCAGATGCCGATCAATTATAGTACGAAGAAGAATTCGCTCACCAACAACGATATTCTTAAAAAACTCAGAGTAGCCCATAAACTTCGCAATGATGACATTATCGCTATACTCAACCTGGTTGATTTTGAGATCTCGAAGGGTGCTCTAGGAGATATGTTTCGAACCGATGATCACGATAATTATGTAGAAGCTGGTGATCAGATACTCCGTAACTTCCTCAATGGATTGATCATCCACCTGCGTGGCCCAAGGCCTGATCAGAGATAGTTTTTTGTTTGAAAAATGGAATTATTCTGGCTTGGACCAAGTCCCCACTCTAACCCTTACTGAAAAGGTTGTAAATCACTTTATGTTTTTCTTTCGCCTAAGGGGTTGGGTCAATGCACCCCGAACATATTGCTATAGTAACAAAACATAAATGTTATGAAAGCAGTAATGATAGAAACTAAGAACACTTTAGATGCCATCACAATCTTAGCAGCAGGCATTACCTTCTTCCAAGTGCTTCCACTCATTATTCTATAGACTCGTCTCAGCCATATTCTAAATTACTTTGCGGTAATAGTTTAATTGGATATACTTAGCGACAAATCCAGATTATTAGTTGAATGACCGAGCAACAAAAGAAATTCAGTAGATCAGATATTGCCTCCTTCTTAGCGGTAATGCTTAGTATAGCCGCACTGGCCATTGGTATAGTGGAAGCAAAGATCATGGCCGATCAACAAGACATCATGGCCCAACAACAAAAGGTAATGGTCGAGCAGCAAAAAGGCTCAGTTTGGCCTTATGTTGAAGTTAAGAATTCCATTCAAATGGAAAATCTCCTATCCTTTTCTTCGACAGCCGAAAACAAGGGTGTTGGCCCAGCCATCATCAAAGAGATAAAGATTGAAATGAAGGGGGAAACTTATAACTCATTTGACACTTTCAAAACGGCATTGGACAGCATAATGGGCGAAAAAAACTATGAACTCACCGAGTTCGGTATAAGTGAAAACATCAACTCCGTCTATGCACCAGGCGAAAAAGAAACACTTTTTCAAATAAGCTTTAAAGATCAAGCTGCCTTCTTCAAAAACATCGGATTCTTTAGTCTGACCGTTACGTATTGTTCAATATACGGTGACTGCTGGCGCGAAAATGGCCAAGAGATTGAATAAATAGCCTTATATAGTAACGAGGGGCCAATATCAGTTAAGGATTGAAGGAGATGATCTCTTCTCAATATGTTTATCATCAGGCCTAAAAAGTCATGTAGGGGCTAATGAGAAAAAAATAAGATTTGGCATAGATTTACTCCTATTGGACAAACCTATGCCAATTCTGTAAAGCGATTTTTAATAATTGACTGAGGCTACTTAGTTTTCTTACCTGCGTTTTTGCCGTCTACCCATCGTCCAGCTTTCACTTCGCCTAGATAAGTAACGGTCTTGCTCTTTTCGTATTGACGAACGGCAAACTCCATGTCAGCTCTTGTATCTCTTCTGATTTTAACTCCTGAGCTAGAGCCTTTACTCCGTACTTCTAAATAAAAACCTTCTTTTAAGGTAGGTGGTTTAGTTGCTGGTCTTCCCTTTTTCTCCATCTATTTATATAATTCTCTGTCTAAAGGCATGTTGAATAAGGATCAAATGCCTGCGGCCAAAAGTTAATCAAAAATCGGCTGAGATCATCGTAGAAATTAAGAATCTTAATTGAGAACCAACTTAATTCAATCAAAGTACGATGCAAAACTGGCTGAATTAACGCTTTTTCAATTAACTGGAAAAATCCAAGATGCTCGCTTCTAGCATCATTTGACAGCATTGCAACGCTTGACGCGTCAATAGACTATTCCTATGGACTCAGTTTTGAAGAGAATTGAGGTTTGAATAGCCAACAGAACTTTACATCTTTGACCTGAATGCTTGCACAACCTGACGGTAATATATTGAGAGAACTGGTCATCATGAAGATGCCCTTTGGAAAATATAAAGGGAAAACGCTATGCGATCTCCCAATTCATTATTTAGAGTGGTTTGCAGGTGAAGGATTCCCTAAGGGAAAACTCGGCATGCTGCTCTCTACTATCTATGAGATCAAACTCAATGGCCTTGACGAGCTTATTGCCCCCCTAAAAAGGCATGTACAACAAAGGCGATAGATTCCTAATTGATAATTCTTACCGAATCCACCTTAAGCCTTAGCTTCAACCAACGGGATACCTTCTGATAGTCTGCTTTTGGATGATCTTCTAAAAAAGTAACCATTGCAAAGGTAATCGTATCAATTTTATTGTTGGTCAAACTCCTCACATAGCCATCCATTAAACTGAATTCATTAAGGTCTTCATATTGAATTCTTAGCTCCTCTGAAATATCATTGACAGGGTATTGACGAGACTGCATTTGATTAATTTGCCTTTCCAATAGCTCAATCTGCGCAGTTTTATTATTCAATACTTCTTCATTCTTCTTATAGAGGTCTTCAATCAATCCTGACTTCAGCGAAAGGCTCATTTTCTCCATTTCATCACGACTGGCCATATTTTCTTCCTGATAAGCTTGCCTAACATTTAATTGACTCTTTTCTAGTCCATAGTCTGCTAGATCCACGCTGAGTTTATCAAGCACCTCTGTGCTTAGTTTTTTACCAAAAAGCGTGACCTCAATCCTTCCTCCATTCTGATCAAAAACACTTTCTGACTTAATTACCTGGGTATCAGGGAAGTCAAACTCTTGAATAATAAACGTTCTTGCCTTTTGCTCAAAGATTGACTTGCGCACAAGGTTGTAGGCTAAATACACACTTGGGATAATCGTTATCACAACAAATGCTGTCACCAATTGACGTACACGTTTTTCAATAACAGGACTATCAAATTTCTTCTTTCTGTATTTCATGGCCCTTACAACCAAAAACGTACTTACACTAATAAATACACAGTTGATGAAGAACAAGAATAAGGCACCAAAGAAGAATGCCCAGTTAGCATTTGCCAAAGCATAGCCAGCAGTACACAATGGGGGCATTAAGGCTGTAGCAATAGCGACACCAGGAATTGCATTCGACTTCTCTTTTCGTGAACCAGCAATAATGCCTGCCATACCACCAAAAAACGCAATTAAAACATCCCATAAAGAAGGTTGGGTTCTCGAGAGTAGCTCAGATTGAGCCTCCGCTAGGGGTGTAATCAAGAAATAAATCGTTGAAGTAAGAATACTGATCACCATGGCAATCAGCAAGTTTCTAGCACCTTTACGAATCAGTGGCATATCATATACGCCAGCTCCTAAGCCAATGCCGATGATAGGCCCCATTAAGGGAGAGATAAGCATGGCGCCAATAATAATTGCTGGAGAGTTAACATTTAACCCAATCGAAGCGATCAAGATGGCAAATAGTTAGAATCCACAGATTAGCGCCTTTAAAGTCTGATCCCTTCTCAATATCAGCTTTGGTTACACTCTCGCGCTCTTGATCGAGCTTGAGATTGAAGCGATCTTTTAAAAACGATTTAAGACTACTGACAACCCTGGTGGCTTCAGCATCATTCATTGAATTTTCCATTGTTCTAAAAAAAGTTCGCGAATGTAGTTCTAAATGCTATCCTCACAATACGGTCAAGATAAAAAATATTCTTGCAACACAAAGGATAAAATCTACAACTGAGCTTGGCCCTAATATGCTTTCTGAACTAGTCTAACCATCTCTCCGATCTTATTGGGCTCCAACCAACGCGTGACGATGACAACATCATTTGCTTTATCGATGACAATGAAGTTACCACCAAAGCCAGCAGCGTAGTAAATGGACTCATCGGCTACGTCTTTCCATTTTCTTGGTCCTTTATTCAGCCACCAAAGGTATCCATAGCTATCGTTCGCTTCTGAAGATACCTGCACAGCATCAACCCAGTCTTTAGAAATCAATTGCTTACCATTCCAATTTCCGTTATTTAAATACAATAGGCCAAATCTTGCATGATCCATGGCACTGATAAATACACCTCCACCTGAATGACCACCGCCAGTCACCGACTGCATTTTTACGCCATCGATATTAACCCATGAGTTGTCATATCCAAACCAACGCCATGTTGTAGAGGCTCCGATAGGATCCATTATATTTTCTTTCAATACTTGAGGAAGCGGTTTTCTCCATACTTGCATAAGTGAGTAGGCTAAAACATTCACCCTCACATCATTATACTCCATGACCGTACCTGGTTCCACCGGTTTCTTAAATCTCCAGTCATCAAGACCACCTGTTCTTGGAGGACGATCAGCCCAGTCCTGTAAACCAAACAATTCTCCAGACCAAGCAGAAGATTGATTGAGCATGGTATGCCAAGTTACTTTTGAATTATGTGCTCCGTCATAGGTTCCATCCCAAATATAGTCTCCAATTTTATCTTGAACGTTTCTGATCAATCCTTGATCAATGGCTAAGCCTGCGGTGGTAGATAGGTAACTCTTGGTGACACTATGGGTCATGTCTACACGATCTACATCGCCCCATTGTGCAACGATGTATCCATTCTTGATAATGACTCCTGCTGGACCACCTCTTTCTCTCATGGGCCCCAAAATCTCATGGTAAGGCTCGCTTCTAAAGCCAATTAGTGAGGCAATTCTCGAGTCTTTCGATCCGCTATACTCATTGTCTTCAGCAAACTTTACTGCTTCAGCCAATGCTGTCGCATTAAGCCCCAAGGACTGAGGTGTTTTAGACGCCCACTCTCCTCTTTTGGGGAAGTAATCTTGAGAGAAAGCAGGCTGCATGATACAGGCAACCAATAGCATTACGAGCTTAATTCTTATGGATTTCATAGCTGTGAATTTGGAACGAGATAGGCAGATATCTCAAGAGTTTCAAGTAAGCTTTGATGAATGGCCTAAAACATGAAAGGAGGCCATGACACCTCCTTTCAACCTAATCAAAAACATGATACAAGATCATGTCTTAGAATATTTTTACACCAACTTTAGCAAACAAAGTTAAGATGAATTATTAAATGTAAAGCAAACACAACAATTATTTAAACCTTTTAAAGGAAGTTTATGGACTCCCCTTAGCTCTAAATCATCCATTCAGATTAGAACATATACCTTAGTCCAACCTGCATTTGCCATCTCGATAAAAGGCTGAAATCATCAATGAAAGTGGTCGGCTCTACTGTTGAATAGATATAAGTAGGCTCGAATGTAAACTCATCTACACTTATAGATAGCGGTTGAATATCTCTTGGATTCTGTCTAATGCCCCACTCTGAGTTTATCATATTCCCCACATTCAATATGTCCAATGAGAATTGAACCTTGTTACCATTGGCCAAAGTCAAATCCTGAAGTACTCTCATGTCCCATCTGCTAAACCAAGGGCTCAGCGCTGCATTCCTTTCAGCATACTGACCTCTACGGCCATTCAAATACGGGTCTTGGTTGATTAGGTCATTGAACCTTGATCTCTGAATAGACTGAACAACTGCAGAACCTACAAAATTATAATCCGAGAGTTCTGCGGCTGTCGGTACATAGATCAAATCGTTAATAGCGGAACCGTCACCGTTGGCATCACCTGCGTAGGTGTAACTGTAACGACCACCTTCAGCATACTCAGCGAACAATGAGATTGTAGTTTTCCACTTACCGCCATACTCGAATACTTTATTCGCTGTAGCGACAACGCGATGTCTATTCCCATACAATGAAGGCTGCAACACGGCTTGGTTCACATTATTAACGGCTGCATTTCTTTCGAATGCGTCTCCCGAAATCTCCGCTTCAATAGAGCTAATATCCTGAGCATCTAAGAAGTTATAGCCAATGGTTGCATAAATGCCATTTGAGAACTGCTTTTTGACTTCAACCGTGGCATTAATGCTTCGACCCGCATTCTCACTCGTAAAGACATATGCGTTTTGACCAGCTGCACCGAAAGGATCTGTTGCTTTGTCGGCATCTAGATAATAGGCTCTGTTGTCAGCCCCAGTTAAGAATCCTGTAGGAGTCCTCAAACCAAAGTTTCTGACCATCATCGCATTGATGTCTTTTGTATAAATCACGTCAGCTGACACAAACCAACCATCCCCGAAAGTTCTATCATAACCGATGTTCGTTCTCCAAACCTGTGGGAATTGAAAGTCTGGGTCTGTGACAGTATAGAAGAAGAAATCAGGATTTGCTACCTGATTGCCTAACCACACAAAAGGAAAACGACCTGTGAATATACCTGAACCACCTCTTAGTTGAAACGATCGGTCACCATTGACATCCCAGTTGAATCCAACCCTTGGAGACCAAAGTATTTTATTACTCGGCAAAACCGCATGATCAAACTGAACGGCTTCATTGTTTTCATCATAGTACGTTACACCTGGGGCGTAGTTCCCATCAAAGATGCCGTTTGCTGGATCTAAGAGTCCTCCTTTACGCGCAATATTTTCCCTGATTTTATCTTCAGTATCGAAGAACAGCGGTCTATCCGCTCGCAAACCATAGGTCAAGGTCATGCGGTCATTAATGGCCCACTTGTCTTGCACATAAAAGGCCAACTGACCAACATTCGTTTCCGCTAGTGCCCAGTTATTATTTGCGGCTGTAGTCCGCGCATGGTCTACTACAGCGTCCATGTCTCCCCCATTCACAAAGGTTAAGAAGTCCGAAACGCTGGCAAATCCTTGGCCGAAAGTACCCCCTGGATAGTTCACTCCAAAAGGTTCGTAAACACCTAAATTGAATGAGTTGTCGAATTGAAACTTCTCGAATGACGTTCCGATTGTGATGGTATGATCGCCTTTGTATATCTCGAAGTTATCGGTGAATTGAAAGACGCTTTGATCAAGGTTATTATTAATAGAGAATGGCTCGTGCCCTCCAATGATATATCTAGAACCATTTTGGAGAATGTTCAGCACCGGAAACGGATCGCTGAATGGATCTCGAGTGTCTTCAAATGTCGTATACCCTATTTGAAGTTTGTTTGAGAATTGGCTGCTTAAAAGCGATCGGAGCTCCAGAATTCCAGAGTTAATCTTGTTATTTATTCTGTAACCTGAGTTGAAAAACTGAAGCGTATTAGCATCAGGCCCTCTTCTCCCTAAGGCAGAAGGATGTGCGTTTTGTTCTCTAAAGGCATCAAGAAAATTGTATGTGGCGGTCAGCGAGTGCTTCTCGTTAATATTCCAATCTAATTTCAGGATTCCTTTCTGATTGTCTGTATTGTGTATGTATCCTTCATAAGCACCCGTCTCATAACCGAACCTAGAGCTCAGAATACTACTTACAGCATCCAAATCTGCAGCAGACACACGCGATATATTCTCTCCTGTAATGCCGGGCCTGCTGGCTCTAAAGTTCGTCCCTAAGTCCTCTCTTCTTTCTAATTCGAAGTTGGCAAAGAAGAAGAGCTTGTCTTTGATGATTGGACCACCAAGACTAAAGCCTGCTTGAAACTGATTTAAGTCTGGAACGAATATCTCTTCGCCCCGAACCTTGCTCCCCGTCATACTTTGGTTTCGATAGAAAGAAAAAGCTGTCCCCTTAAATTCATTCGTACCACTCTTTGTAACTGCATTTACTGCTGCTCCAGTAAAACCTGACTGCGTAACATCATAAGGAGCAATTGACACTTGGATTTGGTCAATAGCATCCAATGAAATGGGTTGAGCATTAGATTGCCCTCCCGGTGTTGCGGCATCAAGCCCAAACGGATTATTGAAAATGGACCCATCCAATGAAAAATTATTAAACTGATCGTTTCTACCTCCGAATGAATTACCATCTGATGCAGGTGTTAAGCGATAAATGTCTGAAGCCGACCGACTGATCGTTGGGATGATTTTTAGTCGCTCATTGTCAATTACCGTAGCAGCTCCCGTTCGATCCGAGTTAATCTCAACCGATCCAGCAGTTACAGTGACGTCTTCCAACACTGTAGTGCTCTCTTTCATTTCAAAATTGATCGTCTGGTTTTTTCCTAGCGTCAACATAAAACCTTGTTTGGTTTGCGTTTCAAAGCCAAGAAAAGTTGATTCTACTCTATATGGACCACCTACACGTAGGTTGGCAATATTATAGCGCCCGTTTGAGCGGGTCACGACTCCATACCTGGTACCTGTTGGCTCATGAATTGCTAAAACAGTAGCACCGGGTAATGGATCGCCATTGGCACCAACAACTGTCCCACTCATTGAGGACGTAGTAACTTGTGCATTTAATGTTCCGAAACCAAGGGTGCATAGAAGCATCAGGCTGAGAAAAAACCTTATAGATTGTATCATAACTGTCGTTTGTACTTATTATACCTTACAACACGAAGGTAGCCCTCACGACCTTACTTTGATAATAAATTAATAGTAAAATTATATAAGCCATTATGCCTAGCTCCTGTGTGCATCACTGGGTTCAAACAATACAGCAAAAATCACTTTAAGCACACAAGACTATGTTAATTATATTCTGCACCAACGAATATATGCCACTCATAATTCTAACCATCACAGATTATTCAATCAATAGTTTTGTAAAAATCAATATTATCCGTAATTTATATAACCTTGCTACTTAATGTCAATGGATAAATTAAAGACAATATGAATTTCACAGGCGCAAAAACACCAGAAGCACCCAAGTCAGTTAACCAATACAGATCTGTTACTGAATATATGACCAAAGAGGTCATTACTTTTCATAAGGACCAGAGCATCACAGAGGCCATTGATACTTTTCTAGAACTAAGAATATCTGGTGCTCCAGTAGTAGATGATGAAGGCAAAATTGTTGGCATTCTATCTGAAGTTGACTGCTTGAAAATAATGGTTGATGAAGCCTATCACAATCTGCCTCATGGCAAGATCAGCGTAGAAAAATACATGAGTGACGCAGTAGCCACTATCTCCATGGATGCTGATGTCTTGGATGTCGCTTCAAAATTCCTAAGAACGCATTTCAGAAGATTTCCAGTGCTAGATCATAACAACAAGCTTATCGCGCAAGTAAGTCGCAGAGACATCCTTAAGGCGACTAGGGATTTAAAAACTTCTACTTGGTGAAAGATCACCAAACGTCTTTCCATTCCGGATGCCTTTGAAGGGTGGCTTTGGCGAATGGACATAGTGGCAACATTTTGATTCCCTTTTTCCTAACAAACTCTACTGCATAGGCCACTAATTGTACGCCTGCTCCTTTTCCCCTGAGCACCTCACTAACTTCGGTATGGTCAATAATAATGCGTACTGAACCAGCTTTTGAGTAAGTCATTTCAGCAAGAGTCTCACCGCACTCCTCGATATAAAAGCTCCCTTTGGTTTCAGTTTCTTTCTCTAGTATATTGTAATCCATAATCTTAAAATACCTATATGCGCTCATATTTTCCAAGGATTGCCGTTTTATCAATAATAACAGTAATGTTCCTCTCTAGCACAGTGAAGCTCCATGGTCAGACACTGATTTACGATGCTTTTATTAGAGGAGATAAAGTGGGCGAAATGAAAGTCATTCGCGAAGTAAACGATGAGGCTACCAAAATAATAGTAGATACCCACATCGAAGCGCATATGCTTGTGAAAATAGAAGTAGACTTTAAGAGCAGCTCTACCTACATGGATAATAAATTGCTCTTAGGCAAAGCCGAAACAAGGACAAACGGACACTTAAAGTCTTCTGTCTACACTGTACTAAAAGATGGGCAGTACAACATTGACATTGATGGCGAATCCTCTAAAATCAACAAAGACGAGTTAGTTGGCGCTGATTATTATTACTTCGAAGTCCCTGAAAACGGAGCAGAGTCATATGCATTGGCTACAGGAGGTATATTGGATATGGTTAAGAAAGACCAAAACGAATTCTATTTCGAACATGATGATAAGAAGGAAATTCACACCTTCAAAAATGGTGTGTTACATGAGTTAGAGATAAGCCATAGATTCTATACAATAACTTTTAAAAGGAGACTTTAATCCGTTTACCTCATAAACACCTAGTTAAAAGGATGTTATATAAATCGATTTTTACAATTGCCATTTCGATTAAAATATTGATCAATATTTTTCAGATTCATGTTTGCAAATCAGAAGAAGCATAGTACTTTTGCATCACCTTAAACGAAAGGGATTATCAAAAGACATTTTGGAGCGGTAGTTCAGTTGGTTAGAATGCCTGCCTGTCACGCAGGAGGTCGCGAGTTCGAGTCTCGTCCGTTCCGCAAAAAGCCCCGATTTATCGGGGCTTTTTTTGTTTTAAGCCCTTCTCAATCCATACCTTCACGCGTGCTATCACAGTTATCCCTTATCCACGCAATCATACTATTTGGAGCTGCATTCATCCTCGGCTTATCCAAGTCCGGTATCAAGGGCATCAGCATCATCATTGTCGCCATGCTGGTCTTTGTTTTTGGCGCCAAGCCCTCCACTGGCATTCTACTTCCTATGCTAATTGTGGGGGATATCTTCGCAGTCATCTACTATCATCGGCATGCGCAATGGAAATACCTTATTCGCCTCCTTCCCTTTATGGTCATAGGCGTGCTGCTTGGTACTTGGGCTGGTGACTCACTGACTGAAGAGGCTTTTAGAAAGGGCATGGCTGCTGTAATTCTACTGGCCGTGATCGTAATGTTTCTTTGGGACAAAAGAAAATCTAAAAGCGTACCTCAACACATAGGCTTTGCGGGTATCATGGGGCTTACAGCAGGCTTCACTACCATGGTGGGGAATCTTGCCGGCTCATTTGCTAACATCTTCTTTCTAGCCATGAGACTCCCGAAGGATGCGTTTATTGGCACTACTGCTTGGCTATTCCTGATTATTAACCTCTTTAAGGTTCCTTTTCATATCTGGAGTTGGGAGACCATTAACCTTGAAACCATCCAAGTGAGTGCAGTCACCATTCCTGCGATATTCCTCGGCCTTTTTGTAGGCATAAGGATACTAAAAAAGGTCAATGATGCCTTATTCCGCAAGTTCACCTTACTGATGACTGCCATAGGTGCCATCATTATCTATTTGACATAAAAAAAGTCATCCTGATTTCTCAGAATGACTTTCTAATTATTGAATGACTAGTTTTTAATTATTCCCGATTGGTGAGAAATTGAACTTACCCACTTCTTCTGAGAACTTATCCCAATTCTCAGCAAACCACTGATCTACTTTTGATTTCAATGCCTCATAAGACTTCTTATGTTCATCGAGATCTTTACGATCTGAATTACCTGGAGCCTCAAAAGAGCCCGATACAGATCGAGAAAGGTTAGATATTTTTGAGTTTAAAGGAACAACATCAGACCCTCCTCTTCCACCTCTTCCAAATCTACCCCCACCGCCACCAATGGCGTCAGAAAGCTCCTTCATCTGTTTCTTCACATCATTAGCCATATTTCTAAGGCTATCTGCTTCCGCTCCTGTTTTGCCAGTAAGCGCAGCTATTACTTTATCAACCTTTGCCGATTCCTTCGTGACTCTTGATCCCAAAGAGGTAGCAATACCTGTCAACTTACCTACTTCACGTAAGAAGTCTCTTCGAGCAATAAGGGCGTCCATACTAAATTCGATTCTTGGATCCATTTGAATCTCAATCATCGCCTCATCTGACACTCCTCCAACGGTAACCTTAGCTCTGTAGTTGCCTGGTAGTGCTGGCGCACCACTAATTCTAAAGAATCTGGCAAACCTAGCTGGCACATCAGGTGGAAGCTCTGGTTGCTCTACACCTTCTGGTGGATCCTCATCATAACTCCACTGCGCAATATTTAATCCATCCACTACAGGTGTTTCAATGGTGCGAACAAGTTGACCATCCATGGTCATAATCTCAATTTTGGCTTGTGGGCCTTTTGGTCCAGCAGCTGCTCCTGCACCTCTTCCTGGTCTGCCACCTCTAGCGCCACCTCCACCAGCTCTTGCTGCCATTGCAGCCGCTCTATCTGGTCTGCCTTCTCTTGTTGCATTGCCTCTACCCGCTGGCCTCTTTGGTGCCTCAGGTTTCTTGGCAAAGAACTTAATCACTGCTTCGCCAACAGGTCTGTTTTCACCTTCAAAAGTGGCGCTTCCTGGATTAGCAGGGCCACTTGGAGATCTGGTGCTTACCATATAAGCCGTAGGTGCGTCAATAGCCGTTACTGATGCTGTATTTACAGCTTCTTGACCCTTCTTGGCTAACACTCTAAGCGGACGTATATCATCCAATACCCATATTCCTCTACCGAAAGTACCGATCACTAAATCGCTTTCTCTTTCTTGGATCACAAGATCCATTGTGGAAACACTCG
>CBFIAY010000009.1:0-113968 GCA_965660665.1 Roseivirga sp.
TGACGTTACGGTGAAGCATCCAAGCAGTCATTATGAGACGTTCACCATGAGCTTTTCAGACTTCACAATGAATTCTGCCAACTTGAATATGAAATGGGGACATACGAAAGCAATGTTTACCATCGAAAGTGATGTAGACGCCAATGTAATGGCAGATATTAAAGCACAGGTTATTGATGCGACACCTTCAAATCCTGGGACATATTTCCAAGCAGCGGGTTTTTATTACGACACGGAAAGAGATTCTAAGCAAGCATTAGCTTGGGTAAATAAGGCACTTGATGCAAGCGAAGAAAAGCAGTACTGGGTAGTTCACCTCAAGGCAAAATTATTAGCCAGAATGGGCAATAAGGTTGAGGCCATTGCTGCTGCAAAAGAGTCAATGTCATTAGCAAAAGCTGGTGGGAATCCGGATTATGTAAGGCTTAATGAGAAGCTGATTGCTGACATAAAATAAAGTGTTAAACACATTCAAAAAAAAAGGGGTTGCCAAACGGTAGCCCTTTTTTTATGGCTTAACACCTGATTATGAGGTGATAAATTATTATTTTTCACAAAAGCACAGGTATGGATATCTTAGGAAAAATCGGTCTTGATGATAACCAATTCATCAATCAACAAAACATTTCAGACCTTATCAGCCCACTCTCCATGGTCGACTTACTAAAGGAAGCTCAGCCATTGGAACTCGGTGAATTTAGTTTTGATAACGGAGAAGATACTAGCACCCAACTCTCTTTTGGAGCAGAGGCATCAGCCAGCATTCAGCTCTTTAACTCAGCCGATGACGATGATTCAGATGATTTACTTGCCTCTGCTGACACCAATGCGATTATCCCTTTTGATGGTACTCAACCTATCATTAAGTATAAGGTACAACTCAAGGCAATGGGCAGTGTAGGTACTAGTGCTGGAGATTTAGAAATTGGCCTTGAGGGAGGTGCTATGCTCGAAGCTATGGCCTACATAAGGCATAGTGCAACAGATGCCCTAGGCCTTGCCTTGGTGAGCGACATTAAGAATTTCCCTTCTGTCCTTTCTTTGGATGAAGTCTCGGCAATTACTAACGGCAGTGCTTTGGCACTTGAAACTGAAGCGAAATTAGCGGGTGCGCTCAGTTTTGAGTTTTCAGATGTATTTATCGCAGGGCTTTCGGGGCTGACGAAATTGCTCAATAGCAACAAACTCATTTCTGTCGATGTCGAAAAAGGCCTTCAGATAGCTGCCGAATATAGCGTGCAAGACACTTATCAATTGGTCATTGTAAAAGATAACACAGAAGGTTATGGATTTCTGGTATCGGTCAACAAGAGCAAATCACGCAAACTCAGCGCTAGCCTAGCGGCCAGTATTGGCATTGGTTTTAGCGAACCTGAAGTTTTTTCAACTGCCTTAAACAATCAACTCGACAAACTTGTATCGGAACTTGTCGAGATCAGCGATGAACATTATGATAAAGCCGAACTCTGGTTGGAAGCAAATCAAGACTTAGCACAACTAAGTCCAGAAATAAGTACAGCTATAGATCAGCTTATTGCCTACTTCGAAATAGAAGACATACCCGAAAAATATCAGCAACTCAAAGACAAACTTGATGCGTTCAAAGACAAGGTTAAAGAGGCTGTGACGGAAGAGGCTAAGAACAAACTTAAACTATCCATTGGCTTTGAATACACTCGAATTGCATCAAGTACTACGCTGATTAAAGCTAGAATGAAGAAGGAAATTCTTGCTCAAAGCACAGCAAATGGTAAGAGTGTATTTAGTAACCTGGTGCTCTTCAACCCCACTCCTTTGGTTGAAACCGCAAGAAACGCTGACGCTCAACTTATTAAAGTTGAAGACTTCCTAAAGAATCATATGACTAAAGAGGAGTCTAACTGGGGTATTTCAATTGGGTTTGGAAAATTTAAAATCGGAGGCTCAGACGAGGTATCCAAAGAATTTAATGTTGCTGAGAATATTGATGGAGACCTCAAGGTTGGTTTTAACGGTGTAAGAGGATATGAAGAAGTTGGCACCCTTGGTGGATTCTCTGATCAATGGAGTGTAGGATTCAATCCAACAATGGATGATTTTGCCCAAGGTGATGATCCTAAACCAAAAGATTTCGACAATAGCTTTGCTTTAAGGATGCTGCACCTCGACAAAAAATTCAAGGGCAACAACTCTGAAAAAGGTCGACTGCTTGCCTTAGTAGATACTGCAGTATGTTGGGGTGTGGTTAATGAAGATAAGTTTGATGCTACCTTCGACTCCATTTGGAGTACACTCACAAATGGTAAAAAGAAAGCACCAGTAACGATCACCTTGAACCTAAATTTTTCTCCGAAAGCATTTGAATTAGCGAGTGATCAATGGTGGCAATTAATGAGTCAGCCTGACCTGTCATTACAGTTTTTAGCCAAAGCTATGGCCAGAGCCTTAGCATACAATTCGAGCTTTGAAGCACGTACAACTCCTGCCAAAAGAGAAGCGGCTTATGCTTCCGCTTGGTTTGGCTATTTGAATGGTACACTTGCCAGCGACCCATATGCACTTGCAATTGAAGTGGAGCATCATGTTCAACCCATGAATAATATATTGGCTCAATATGAGAGAGATATGAGGTCTGGTAGTTTGGCTTCGATAGTGAAAGGAAATCCTGCGACCAAGGCTAGGTGGAGGACATTTAATGATGGTATTCTTAACTATTTAAATGACTATCGCATCAATGAATACACTGACTACCGTTCTGAAATAAGACAAACATTTAACGACATAAGGGCAATTTGGGCTCAGTCTTTTGATGTAAGAACCTTTGGAACCTACTTGAACCTGCTAGGATCGCTCGACAATGAAGTACCTAAGCACATTGAAGGCAATTTGACCATTGATTATTCTGATAGCAAGGGACAAAAGAAGTCAATAGTTATCAAAAAAGTATAAGAGTGTAGTGAGTTAATTGTGTGTTGAGAACTGAATTAAGGCATCGCATTATGGCCTTTTTTCATTAACGCTTTGGACAACTCTTGCACATCTTCTTACTCTTCTTCTTATACTTTTTACAACACTTCTTTAGTGAACAATCAAACTGCCCACCAACGAATGAAGAAAAGGGTTTCTCTTCTTTATGTAGGTCTGTATCGAAATTTTCGAGTTCCATCGCTATTATTTAGACTTAATCTAAATACAAATAACAGCGTCAAACCTTAAAAAAACAAACAAAAAGGCATAAAAAAAGGAGCAAAAAGCTCCTTTATATTTTTTAAGTATTTGATTGGTTATCCTGCTGCTTGAATCTCTTTAGCAACTGCCTGAACCTCATCTAAAACGCGAAGCAAATTACCACTCCACATCATACCAATTTCTTCTTCAGTATACCCTCTCTTCACAAGCTCTAAGGTCACATTGAAAGTCTCTGAAGCATCAGCCCAACCTTCAACGCCACCACCGCCATCGAAATCAGAACTGATTCCTACGTGCTTAAGACCAATCTTATTGACTAAGTAGTCGATATGGTCTGCAAAGTCAGAAACATCTACAGGTGGAGCCACAGCATTGACTTGTTGCTCTATTCTATCCGAGTATTTATCTCTAAATGTAGTCATTGCTTCTGAATAGGCGGCACGCTCTTCAGTAGACATAGCTCTCAAGTCACTTCTTTGCTTCATTTCGAATCCAGCTTCTTCAGCAATAGCAGCCATCACTTCGGTTGATTTTGCACGATTTGCACTGTTCTTTTCTGAATTAACATAGCTTCTAAAGGCTACAGTTTGAATTACACCTCCATTTTCTTTAAGCATCATTAACTGCTCATCATCAAGATTTCTACTTACATCATTCATTGCTCTTGCAGAAGAGTGAGAAGCAATTACAGGTGCTTTGGACAAGCGCATCATTTCCATGTTAGCAACTTTAGAAGGATGAGAAAGATCAATCATTATCCCCCACTTGTTCATTTCGGCAATTACCTCACGACCTAAATCGCTCAAGCCATTGTGTAACCAAACGTCATCTCTTTCGCCTGTATTAGAATCACTCAATTGACTATGACCATTGTGCGAAAGTGACATATAACGTGCGCCACGATCATAAAACTCTTTTACTCTAGCGATATTATTACCTACTGGATATCCATTCTCTATACCGATCATGGCAATCTTCTTACCTACTGCATTAATTCTTCTAACATCATCAGAAGTGTAAGCAATCTCAATTTTGTCTGGAGCAATTTCTTCGGCCAGTCTATGAATGGCTTTGAACTTGTCATCAGCGTTTTCATAAGCACTAGCAAATCCTTCTTCGGTCAATTCACCTTGACCAGTATATACTACAAACCAAGCGACATCAAGTCCACCTGCAACCATATTGGGTAGGTTCACTTGGGTGGGAAGTTCCTGGGTGTAATTTTTCTCTGCGGTAAAGTTCGAGGTATTGATATCGTCATGTGTATCAAGGGTGATCACACGCTCATGAATACCTTTGGCGTATTCCATCAATTCTGCTTCTGTCATCTCTTCGACAGACTTTTGTGGGGTATCACAAGCCGTTAATACAAAAGCTAGGGCAATTAAAAAATTAAGTCTCTTCATTTTGGGAATGTTTTTCACAAACCTAATCATGTTTGAAGAGAGATGCAGGGAGATTTATGTGGGTGGAAACGATTGTGACAAGCCTATACTCGCATGCCTTGGTTCTTCGGCATAGCGCGGATCATGTACATAAGGAAGTTTTCGCATCGCGACCATTTCTAGGCTCAGGAAGTCGAACTCTTCGACAATTTTACCCGTAATTTCATAAATACCTTTCCCCCTAAATGGATAACGAACAACTACAGGCGGAAAATGGGTGGTATCAATAAAATAGCCTTCGCGGTCTAACCAAGTTCCAAACTGCATCCTTTTCCCTTTCGAAGTATTGGTGTTTTTAATATGGACGAGATAGCCAATCATACGTACTGTCCTATTAATGTACAGTCCCATTTCTCTGGCCAATACATTTCTTGGTGGATGTTCCTTTAATAAATCAAAAGGATTACATAGTGGAAAGCCTAATAAGTCTTGCTGATCGAAAGCGTCTTCCAGGAGATCATAACTCAGTTCAGGAAGCTCAAACCGTTTGACTTCAGGGTCGAAGAGCATTTTTACTGGGTTGGTCTTCTTGTGGTTCCCCAATTGGAAGTGAGCTTCCCATAACAAGGCCTTCTTACTTTGGCTTGTAAATCGGAAAGCTCCTATTTTAATCAATAGACTTAGTTGATCTAGTGAAATGCTTACACGTTTCAAGAAGTTATTGAAGCTCATAAACACACCGCTTTCATGGCGTTCAGTCAATAAGGCTTTCGCTGTCCCCTGTTCTAACTCACCTATAAAGGTAAAGCCCATAAAGATGGTCTTGCCGTAGATGGTACAGAGATACTCGCTTTGGTTAACACAGGGCGCCTGTATGTCGCCACCGTGCATGTGGGCTTCGTGTGCATAGAGTTCAACGCTATAGAAACCACCCCCATTGTTCATGGTCGCAACCATATACTCTAATGGATAGTATGCCTTTAGATAAAGGCTCTGATAACTCTCAACAGCATAAGAAGCCGAGTGACCTTTTGCGAAAGCATAGCCAGCAAAGCTTTCAATTTGACGCCAAATCTCCGCAGCCAATTCGTAGGTATGTCCCTTTTTGAGGCAATTCTCAAAGTACTTATCCTTTACCTTTTGAAATTCTTCCCTAGAACGATACTTACCAGACATCCCTCTCCGTAGTACATCGGCCTCCCCCAAAGTAAGATCAGCAAAGTAATGGGCTACTTTAATTACATCTTCTTGATAAACCATCACACCATAAGTTTCTGGCATAATGTCTCGAAGAATGGGATGCGCTTCTTCTCTCCTATGTGGTTCTCTAAAACGAAGGATATACTGCCTCATCATACCAGATTTAGCAACGCCTGGTCGAATCACAGAACTAGCGGCCACTAAACCGAGGTACTCTTCTACTCGGAGTTTTTTAAGTAGCATGCGCATGGCTGGGGATTCTACATAGAAGCAACCAATGGCTTTGCCCTCCCTAAGGATAGCCTTTACCTTAGCGTCTTCCTTAAGTTTTTGGATATCATGAATATCTATTGGTGGATGATCAGGATGGTTTCTAGCAACCACTTCAAGACTATCTTTGATTTTACCTAAGCCTCTCTGGCTAAGGATATCGAACTTATACAGGCCGATATCTTCGGCAATGACCATGTCAAAATGAGTCGTTGGAAAGCCTTTTGGAGGCAGATAAGTTGCCGTATAATAGTGAATAGGCTTTTCGGAAATAAGAATACCTCCAGCATGAATACTCAGGTGGCTTGGGAAGCCTTCGATATACTTTCCATAGCGTAGTACCAGTTTATGTACGTCATCTAACTCATCATACCGAGCGCGTTGAATGTGGTCTATCTCGTGTGGAGGAATACCCAGAACCTTTCCCAGCTCACGCACTACTGCCTTGAACTGAAATGTACTGTAAGCAGCTAATAAGGCTACATGAGAGAATCGGTTAAAGATGTATTGAGTGATGTCCTCTCTGTCTCTCCAAGAAAAGTCAACATCAAAGTCAGGAGGGTTTTGGCGATAGAGATTGATAAATCGCTCAAAGTACAGGTCTAACTCAATCGGATCTACATCTGTAATCCTTAGCAGGTAAGCGACCACTGAATTAGCACCACTTCCACGCCCCACATAGAAGTGCCCTTTACTCCGTGCGTACTTGCAGATGTCCCAATTCATTAAAAAGTAAGACATAAAGCCCTGCTGTTTAATAACCTCTAGTTCCGTTTTGATACGCTTTAAAACCCTTTCTTCTACTGTTTTATAGCGGTATGAAAATCCTTCTTCGCAAAGCTTCGCTACTAGTTCGTAATCTCCCTCTTCACTTCCTGTATAGGTCTTCTGGTTCTTATTAAGGCCTTCTCCTTCAAAGTCAAAATGAATAGAACAGTCTGCCAATAACCTCTCAGTATTTTCAATCATATAAGCATGATGTTTATAGATATCGAGTAGTTCTTCTTTCGGATATATAAAGTCATTAGGACTTCCTTCCTCTGATTTTGGAAGCATACTAAGGAGAGTATTCTTATCTATTGCCCTGAGTAATCGATGTGCGTTAAAGTCCCTTTTTAGTACCTCCCGCTTTCCTAGGTCGTTCACCTTGCTTCGGAAAGTAATGGTCTGGAGTACTACCATTTTAGAGGTATCCATCTGATGTGGTGGATAGATTAGGCGAGATAAATCAGTTGGCTTTACTCCAATGTATTCATCTTCCCCTAGAAGGAAACCTGAGTACTTCTGAAGTGGATAGATGATATAGACCTCTTTAAAAACAGGTGATCGTTTTGGTATAGCCTCTCCTGAATGTAGACAAGAAGACAGGTAATCATTCAGTTCCTTGAAGCCCTCATTGTTTTTGGCAATTCCTATAAAGAGTTGTTCTGCCCCGTTTCTAAAATCTACTCCTAGAACCGGCTGAATATCATATTTGGACGCTAAACGAACAAAATTAAGACTGGCAGATGTACTGTTAATGTCTGTTAGCGCAAAACGATTTACCCCTGCTCCTTGCACCTGCAAAAGCAATTCCTTAGTATTGATGGTACCGTATTTGAAACTATAATAAGTGTGAGTATTTAAATACATTAATAATTAACTATAAACAATTATTTATTATTATATATTTACATATGTTATTTTATTAATATATATAAATATGTTTCGAGCTATTACGGCTACTGCCCCCTGCTATGTTTGAAGGAATAGAGACCGTAGCCCTAGTCATTTGGCTTGTCAAGGCAAACTTTTCATTATCAGGAAGCCTTTTAGTAAGCTCATAAGTCAGGCTTACTATTGCCATCCCCTTTTCCCAGACTTTTACTTTTTAAAATCTTTCATAATTGTATCTGTCTCATTTTATCTCACGGCTCGTAGTTAGAAACTCGAAGCTCATAATTGCCATCACTGTCTCCTATTCGCTAACAGCGGTGGTGGCTCTCCATTAAATGGATTGAATCGGCTAATTGTCTTGGCGCCCATCCCAAAAGCACGCATCACTTTCCGGTCACCAAATTTGTCTCGAATCTTATCCATGGCATGGTACAGGCTAATGATCTCTTCAGCATCTTCAAAAAGATTAATCTGGTAGCCTCCTTCAACTAAGTGACTAAATCTTACGCCTATCATCCTAACTAACAATCTCTTATGATAAAGTTTATTAAAGAGGTCCATGACTTTAGCAATCAATACATGGTCTGCAGAAGTATATGGAATGCGAGACTGGAGCGTATAAGTATTGAAGTCCGAATACCTCACTTTCACTGTGACACAAGCGGTTAACTTGAGGCCTCTCCGTAATTGAAAGGCAAGGTTTTCGGCCATTGCAAGGAGGATTCCTTTAAGCTTGACGACATCGATAGTATCCTTATCGAAAGTTCTCTCAGTCGAAATCGATTTTCTCTCATTGTAAGGAACTACTTGAGTGTTATCAATTCCGTTGGCTTTCCTCCAGATAGTCACACCATTCTTGCCGAGCACTTTTTCCATTAGCTCTACAGGCATTTCTTGAATAGTCCTGATCTGTTTTACACCCAAACTAAAAAGTATCTGCTGGGTCTTCTCTCCCACCATAGGAATCTTACTGACTGATAGCGGTGCTAAAAAGGGCTTTTCTGTACCGTATGCTATTTTTAGTAGGTTATCTGGCTTAGCAACTCCCGTAGCCACTTTTGAAACTGTCTTATTCTTAGACAAACCAAAAGAAATCGGTAAGCCGGTATCTCTCTTTATGCGCTCACGCAACTCTGTCGCCATCTGATAACTACTATGGAATCTATCCAAGCCTGTCATATCAGCATAGAATTCATCTATAGAAGTCTTTTCATAGAGCGGTACTGTTTCCTTAATGATGGCCGTTACATCTTCAGAATACTTAGAATAGGTACCTGAATTCCCTCTAATCTGAATCGCTTCGGGACAAAGCTCCTTCGCCCTTTTCATAGGCATAGCCGAGTGCACCCCAAAAGCCCTAGCCTCATAACTACAGGCCGCTACAACCCCTCTGTCGGTTACTCCGCCAATGAGCACAGGTTTTCCATTCAAGCGACTATCCGTCAAGCGCTCTACGGACACAAAGAATGTATCCAGGTCCATGTGCATGATGATTTTATCTGTAGACATGAGCATACAGCGTAAAATCATCTAAAAATTCTATTGATATATCGCGGCCAGTGATGGACACGCATTGCTCTAACTCCAACATGTTTGACTTTGTGATTGGAGTGTAAATCTAGCTAATATTATTAGTTACTAACAATATTAGTATTAATATTATGATGTGAAATTATGGAGAATACTAGTCTCCAGCTACAAGCTTTTTAAACGTTAACTTGAAATAAATTAAGATCCCGCTGAGCATAAAAATGATAGTATTAGCAATAATTACAGGAAGGAGGTTTAGCGAAAAAGCATAGACTAACCAGACAATAGTACTCGTAAAGACAATCAAGAGCATATTCATACTCAAGTCTCCTACGCTCTTTGTTTTCCAAGCTTGTAGCACTTGAGGAATAAATGTGATGCTACTCAATAGCGCACCTATATGTCCCATTATTTCTGTCCACTCCATTTTGTTAGCTTTTTGTCCCTTTCTAAAAATAGGCTTGTGATACAGAAGAAACCTAATAAAAGGAGAGTAATTTCATTGAACTATTTTTTTAATACACTATTTTTTTTTGGCAGTGAAAAAAATATCCATTGCCCTCGTGTCTATACTAAACGCCATACAGATCAGATGAAGGAAGTGATGGGCATCCCATCTTTTCCAAAGAAATAAATTCAAAAAGGCCTCGATTCATCGGGGCCCTTTTCTTCTCTCCTATTTTATTGACTTCTTGCACCTTAGTTCGTTATATTCGCATTTTAACGCCTCCAAAGCATGCGACTCGGACAACTTTCTCGAAAACTTGAAGTCTCCTCAGACCAGATAGCAAAACTTTTAAACGATAACTTCCGAGAAGTAAGTAGTCACCCTAATGTAAAACTGACTGATGAGGAGTTGGATTTTGTCCAGAATCACTTCCCGCCACCAGCAAAGACTAAAGCTCCTGTTCTAGAAGCACCAACTGTTGAAGAGAGCCCTTCAGAAGTTGATGAAGTGGAAGCGGAAAAGGAAAAGGAAGAAGTTGAAAAAGAAACGCCAGAATTTGTTGAATCATTAAGGCCACAATTCATCAGTCTTGAAGAAGAATTTCTTGCACAAACCGATGGTTTAGAACTTTATAAGACCGAAAAGCCTGTTTTAGAGGGCTTGAAAGTTGTAGGTAAAATCGAATTACCAGAGCCTGTAATAAAAGAGAAAACTGAAGACGATCTTGTTAAAGAAGCACGTAAGACACGTGAAAGAAAGTCTAATCGAAGAGATGACGTTCGTAGAAGATCGGGGAGTAATGGACCATCCTTAATTGAGGCGCGTAAAAAAGCTGAAAGACTAGAAAAGAAAAAGAAGTTTGAAGAAGAGAAGAAACTAAGAGAGCTCAAGAAGAAGCATTACGAAGAGAACGTAAAAGCCAAGATTGTCAAGACTCCTCCAAAGAAGAAAAAGAAACCAGCTCAGGCAGTGGTAGCCCACATTGCACCCACTACTAGTACCGTTAGTAAAAAGAGACCTTTGAAAAAGGCTGCTCCAAAATCTACTAACCCACTGAAAAAATTCTGGCTATGGCTTAATGGTGAGTACGACAAGTAGACCAAAAGCTTCGACTAGATTTTCTAGTCTAAAACATTCTTGACCTTAACAACCTCTGAAATCACACTTAAAGCAATCTCTTTAGCAGACATTGCTCCAATATGAAGTCCAATCGGTGCATGAATACGACTGATTTGATCTTCTGTATAACCATAACCCTTTAGCCTTTCAACGCGTTTGGCATGCGTTTTTTTACTGCCTAACGCCCCTATATACCTCACATTGGACAATAAAAGGATCTTTAGGGCCTCATCATCAATCTTGGGATCATGTGATAGAATGACAGCATAGGTTTCATTATCTAGGTCATAGTTCCCCAATACTTCCTGTGGCCAATTGACATGTAAATGATCTGGAGCAGTCTTATAGTCAGTTTTTTGGGCAAAAGTGTCGCGTGGATCAATCACTATTGTCTCAAAGTCATATGTATGTGCCAAGTCAATAAGCTCTGCGGTAATGTGCGCGGAGCCAATCAAAAGCATTTTATTCTTAGGTGGAAAGCTATGTATAAAGTAATCCGCGTCTTTATGGTGAATGAGCGTATTGTTTCGTTTAGCGTACGCTTCAGAGGCGAGCTTTATCAAATCATCTGATATTTCATCTTTGGGATTATAACTCACATTGCTCCCGTCATTTAAGTTCGTGATGATCGTTATTCCTTGATTCGCTGAGATACTTTCGTCAAGCTTTGCCCATAGATCAGCTGAATAGAATGGCGAAATATGCACCCATACTTCTCCCCCACAACTCAAGCCAACCTCCCAGGCATCTTCATTGGCAATCCCAAACTTGGCTAATTCAGATTTACTAGTTTCTAGCACCTTAAGCGCTTTCGTTACAACAGCAGTTTCTACACACCCGCCACTTACAGAGCCAATCATGTCGCCTTCTTTGGTCACAACTAGGCATGCTCCGGGTTGCCTAGGAGAACTTCTCCATGTTTTGACTACCGTAGCCATAGCGAATTCTCGCTTTTCATCAATGAGTTGCCTTATTCGTGGAAGAATGTCTAACATTATCTATGCTTTGCCAGTATATTTGAATTGATAACGAATATACATTCAATTTGCTTTTCGATAACCACGGCAGACAACTCAATTACCTCAGACTCGCAGTCACAGATCGATGTAATCTGCGCTGCTTCTATTGCATGCCAGAGGAAGGATTGAATTTCAGTAAGAAGTCACAAATTCTCAGCTATGAGGAAATGGAACGACTGATCGTTATTCTAGCCAAACTGGGAATTTCTAAAGTTAGAATTACGGGTGGCGAACCCTTCGTACGAAAGGATCTTATCCCTTTTATGAAGACCGTTTCAAGTATTGAGGGAATTGATAAGCTCAGCATTACGACAAATGGAACTGGTCCTTTAACACAAATAGCCGAAATGAAAGCCTTGGGGATTCACGCAGTGAACCTAAGCCTCGATTGCCTCGATCGTGATCGCTTTCATAAGATTACACGAAGAGATGAGTTCGATCAAGTGATAACTTATTACCGAGCTTTACTCGATGCTGAAGTCAACACCAAAATCAATACAGTGGTAATGCAGGATCACAATTTGGATGATATTATCCCCATCTGTGAACTGACAAAACTAGATAAAGTCAGTGTGCGCTTTATTGAAGAAATGCCCTTTAATGGCGGATCAAAAGGCTATGCCCCGATCGAATGGAATCATAATAAAATTCTCGATCACATCCAAACTGCTTATCCTGACCTGATCAAGATCGAAGATGAGAAAAGCTCCACTTCCTATAATTATCAAATTCCTGGAGCCAAAGGAAGTATAGGGATTATTCCAAGCTATACGCGCACGATATGCGGAACCTGTGACCGTATCAGATTGACACCAAAAGGTGAGCTCAAGACATGCCTCTACCAAAATGGAAGTTTCAGCTTTAGAGACTTTATGAGAGCTGGTGCAACTGATAAAGAAATAGAGAGCAAATTCAAAGAACTCTTCGGACAGCGCGCCAAAGATGGCTTCGAAGCTGAAAAGCAGAAGTCATCTGAATCCAGTTCCTTTGAGTCTATGGCAACCATTGGAGGCTAGATAATGTACTAGGTTCGATTTTAGATGTTAGATTTATGTCTCCAATTATTCTTTAAGACAAGGCTAGAAAAGATCTAACATCGCACATCAAAAATCTCAAATTGAAAAATGATCAGCTATCACGAAGCATTAGAAATCATCTCAAAACATCCTTTAAAGGCAAAATCAGGGTATTTAAAGCTTGAGGAGATCAATGGTCATGTATTAAATGAAGACATCCTTGCCGATCGTGACTTTCCTCCTTACAATCGGGTTACCATGGATGGTATCTCCATCAACCATGCGGCATATGCTAAAGGACAACGAAGCTTTAGCATAGAGAAGACTATCGGTGCAGGAATGCCTCAATCTAGCCTAGAAGATGCGTCTAATTGCGTTCAGATCATGACAGGCGCCATGCTTCCATTGGAAGCTGATACCATTATCCGCTATGAAGACATTACGATAGAAGATAACATTGCTACCATCAATGTTGACACGGTTAAGCACCAACAGAATGTTCATTTTAAGGGTGAAGACAAGAAGCAAGGTGATTTAGTCTTATCAAAAGGTACCGTGCTTGGTGCGCCTGAAATGATTATTGCAGCCTCAATAGGGCGACCTACTTTGGACGTATTGCTACCTCCGAAAGTAGCCATCATTACCACTGGAGATGAACTCGTTGGGATTGATGAAATTCCGCTTGATCATCAAATAAGAAGGTCGAGTAACTATGGTGTGCAAGGCCTTTTGCAGCAATGGGATATCCATGCCAAGCAATATCATTTGGTAGACAATAAAGAATTGATGGTTAATGAGTTATCATCAATCATCGAAACAGTTGATTTATTAATATTAACAGGAGGAGTTTCAAGAGGAAAGTTTGATTTTCTCCCAGAAGTACTAGAAGAACTCGGTGTAGTCAAGCACTTTCATAAAGTGAAGCAAAGACCCGGAAAACCTTTCTGGTTTGGCACAGCACCTAACGGCACAACAGTCTTTGCTTTACCGGGTAATCCTGTCTCAACTTTTGCTTGCGCTAATGTATACATCAAGCATTGGTTAAGTCATTCTCTCGACACAAGCCCACAGACGATTTATGTAAAGCTCAATCAAGACATTGTCTTTACGCCACCACTCACCTACTTCTTAGAATGTAGAGCTGAATTCAATACCTCAGGCGAGTTCGTGGCAACGCCATTTAGAGGGCATGGTTCTGGTGACTTTGCCAATATGAGTCATGCCAATGGTTTTGTTATTCTACCGGATGACAAATCTGAGTTTAAGAAGGGTGAAGTTTATCCGTATATTTTGTATCGAAAGGACTTTTAATGACTAAGAAATTCACACATATCGATCAAGAGACACCTTCAATGGTGGACGTAGGCAAGAAAACAACTACTGAACGCACTGCAATAGCACAGGCAATTGTACAACTACCCGATGATATGAAGCCACATATTGCGGACGGTGAAATTAAGACACTCAAAGGCCCTGTCTTTCAAACAGCCGTCATTGCTGGTATTCAAGGGGCTAAAAGAACGTCAGAATTGATTCCACTGTGTCACCAGTTGAACCTAAATAAGGTAGATATTCAGATCAAGGTGAATGATCAACTTGAAGTATTAATCACCTCCTTAGCCAAGTGCAGTGGCAAAACAGGTGTGGAAATGGAAGCATTAACTGGTGCATCCATCGCAGCATTAACCATTTACGATATGTGTAAAGCATTCTCACATAATATCGTGATCAAAGAAACTAAGCTGATTAAAAAGACTGGTGGTAAATCGGATTATCAAAACTAGTCGTTATTCCCGCGAAGGTGGAAATCTAATAATTACAGAAGACTCTTTCGTTCTTCGACACTCAGAGTAACGTAAACAATGGCATGAAACTAATCACAGGCACAGATAAAGGGCTAATCATTTACGAAAAGGTAAATGGCGCATGGAAGTTATCAGACATCCACTTTATCGGTATGCCAATTGGCGCATTCCATCAAGACCCAGATGAAACTTGGTGGGTCGCAATTAATCACAAGCATTGGGGACCAAAGCTATATACATCACAGAACCAAGGAGAAACATTCTCCGAAGTAGCCACTCCCCGATTTGGTGATGAAAGTCCGTTTGCTTTAAAGTCTATTTGGCGCATAGAAAGCCAGTCTATCGGCCCAATTAGTCGACTATACGTTGGCACCGAACCCGCAGCATTATTCCTATCCGAGGATCAAGGAAAATCCTTCAAAGAGCTTTATGGGCTTTCGACACATGAAAGTCGATCACAGTGGCAAGGTGGTGGAAAAGGAAGTAACAGCCCTTTCTTACACACGTTGGTCACCGATCCTAACGACAGCAATGCTTTGATGGTAGGCATCAGTTGTGCAGGAGTATTTCAAACACATGACTTAGGAAATACTTGGAGTCCAAGTAACAAAGGTCTCAAATCCTTCTTTCTACCCAATTCAGAGATTGAAGTCGGCCATGACCCTCATATCATTCTAAGACATCCGAAAGACTCCAATGTCATTTGGCAGCAAAATCATTGTGGCATTTATCGATCAGAAAATAGTGGACTTACATGGAAAGACATTTCAGATCCTGAAGGAAATGCCGTTTATGGCTTCTCCATGGTGATTGATGAAGATGATATCAATACAGTGTGGGTCATTCCGGCACAGTCTGACGACTTGCGTTATCCAATTCAAAATAAGCTTGCCGTCTATAAAACGACAGATGCTGGTCAATCGTGGCAGGCACAATCTAATGGCCTTCCGCAAGAAGCGGCCTTCGATCTTGTTTTAAGGGCAAGTTTTGCTCGAAAAGATCAGATCATGGCTTTCGGAAGTAATAATGGGAATCTGTATCTCTCAGAAAACAATGGCGAAACATGGAAAGTTCTCAGTCAGAGTTTAAGCGCAATTAGGTCTGTGAGCCTGATTTCTTAACGTCACCCTGAACTTTTTTCAGGGTCTACTTGACTCAGATGCTGACACGAGTTCAGCATGACGAACCCTTTCAGTAATTCTTACCCTTTCACTGGATTTCGCTAATTTAATCTTCTGCAAACCACTAGTATATGAAGTCAAAGTCTTTTCAGCTCGTTCTCTCCTTTCTCTTAGTATTTTTCACCTCAATATTTCTTCAGGCCCAAGAAACAGCCTCTCCATTACTGGCTTCTTTTGAGGAGTATAAACAAATGAAGGAAAAGACTCCATACGGAGTTGAATGGACACAAATTGGTCCAACGATTAATTCCGCCCGTGCAGATGCAATTCAGGTGGATGAGAAGAATCCAGGCACAATGTATGTCGCTTTTGGTTCTGGAAACCTGTGGAAAACAGTTGATAATGGATTGACGTGGAAAGCAATTTTCGAGAATCAAGCAGCGCAAGGTATTGGTGATATCGCCCTTGCTCCTTCCAATTCAGGCATCCTTTATTTAGGGACTGGCGAGAGTCTTAAGAAGCCTAGAAACTTCACCATGCCAGGCACTGGTGTGTACAGATCTGATGATGCTGGCGAAACATGGACGCATTTGGGTTTAACGGATTCATGGCACATTGGAGAGATTGTAATCCACCCTACAAACCCTGATATCGCAATCGTAGCTGTATTGGGTCATTTCTGGTCCGACAATAAAAACAGAGGCGTCTATCGTACGGAAGATGGTGGAAAATCATGGAGTCAGGTACTCTATATTAATGACCAAACTGGGGCCAATGATATTGTCTTTGCCCCTTCAAACCCAGAGGTGGTCTATGCTTCTATGTGGCAGCACAGTCCTGTAGTAAGTGGAAAAAGCAGCGGAGTCTATAAGAGTGTTGACGGAGGTAAAAGCTGGAAGAGAGCACATAAAGGCATGCCTACTGATGAAAACGTTGGTAGAATTGGTTTAGCGGTGTCTCATTCTGACCCAAATAAAGTATACGCCCTCATGGACCATAGAAACCGTGATAAGGACGAAGGAGCAGCTAAGATATTTAGAACATTAGACGGAGGTGAAAGCTGGAACAAGACCCACAAGGAGGAACAGATGTTCTTCTCAACGATCGGCTGGTACTTTACAGATATTTATGTAAACCCTCAAGATGACGAGGAGATCTTTGGACTTGGGGTTCGCGTAGCGCATAGTACAAATGGTGGTAAAAATTTCGAATACTTAGGCGGTGAAGTGTATCACCTCTTCCCTAGCGCCTCAGATCCACTTCACTTAGACCATTGTGAAATGTGGATCAATCCATCCAACCCTAACCATATGGCTTTGGCTAACGATGGCGGACTCTACACTTCATATGATAAAGGAAAACACTGGACACACCACAACAACATCCCCTCCGGAGAATTCTATCAAATTGCTTTAAGCAAGGAAGAGCCTTATAAAATCTATGCAGGTGCACAGGACAACGCCACTGCTTATGGGCCAGCGCTAGAATATGACCAACGCTATAACAAAGGATGGCAATACCTTTGGGTAGATGCTTGGAGTGGCGGTGACGGTTGTGTGACTTGTGTTGATCCCGAAGACCCGAACACGGTTTATTTCAGCATGCAGAATGGTGCAGCCAGAAGAAGGGACATGACAACGGGTAAATCTGTTTCAATTCGACCTAGACTTCCACAAGACCACGAAGGAACACTACAGTTTAATTTTGTAGCCCCCTATTTCATTTCTTCGCATGACCACAGCACCATGTATCATGGCGGCAATTATGTCTTTAAAAGTCAAAACAGAGGCGATACTTGGGAGGTAATCAGTCCTGACTTATCCATTTCGGAAGACCCCAACAAAAAATCTACTGGTGCAGGCGCTATCATAGAATCCGAAATTCAGCCGGGCCTACTCTACTTTGGCTCAGATAAAGGTGCCTTTTGGTGCACTAAAGACGATGGTAAAACATGGATAGAAAACTCAAAAGGCCTTCCTAATAACTACATCAGAAGTATTTACCCTTCCCGCTTTAAGTCCTCACGTGTTTACTTGACACTGACAGGAATGAATTACGATGACTTAAGTCGGTACATTTTCGTCTCTGAAGGCTACGGTACTAACTGGAAAGCTTTGGGGGCTGATATTCCTAATGAGGTGGCCAATGTGATCATCGAAGACCCGAAGAATGAGAACATCCTGTATGTAGGAACTGCAAGAGGAGTTTACATCTCGATTGATAGAGGCTCATCTTGGTCATTAATGGGGAAAAACTTACCTGCAGTGAGTATAGCGGACCTTAAGATTGATCACAACAGCATGGACCTAGTAATTGCCACGCACGGCCGAGGCATCTATAAGGTAAACTTAAAACCTATTCATGAAATGATTGCCGTTGCCCAAAACACAGCTCAGCTTCTTGCTCTTCCTGAATTTAGATTGCCGCGCTTCAGAGATACCCATCGAGATCCTGATTATGAGTCACTGAAAAAGACTGCGATCAGCTATTTTCTACCAAGTGCAGGAAAAGTGAGTTTAAGCATTAGAAACAAAGATGCTCAAACGATTTGGAGCAAGGAATTGGATGGAGCACAAGGACTAAATACCTACCGATGGGACCTCATACTGAAACAGGTCAAAAGCAATCAACCTTACTTTGTCCGATTTGATGAGTTCATAGGAGCTGGCAAATACGAAATGGTTTTATCATCTGATGGAGCCTCTTTTGCCGCTGAGTTTGAAGTAAAGGAGTACTGATCAATTGGATTTGAAATAATGAATTGAGAAATTAATACGGTACATCAATCATAAAACTCAAAATCATGAAACTAGGAGCATTTTCAGTTAGTCTAGCCGTCAAAGACCTACAAGTATCTAAAGCATTTTATGAAAAACTGGGCTTCAGTGTTTTTGCTGGTGCACCAGAAAGAAACTATCTCATTATGAAGAATGAGGATAAGTTGATCGGATTGTTTCAAGGCATGTTTGAAGACAATATCCTCACTTTCAATCCTGGCTGGGATCAGGATGCTAACATTCTTGACTCATTTGATGATGTGAGGCAAATTCAGAAATCCTTAAAAGGAAGTGATCTCAAACTAGACCGTGAAGCTGACGAAGGCACCGCGGGTCCAGCATCAGTTGTCTTAACTGACCCTGATGGAAACATTATTATGTTTGATCAGCATGTATAGTGTTTTGTTATACCTAAAGAAGCGAAGGGATCAGAATGACGGTACCTTTATAGAATAAGTCTTAACTCTTCCCAACTCAGCGTTGCACAAGTATTTCTTTCAGGGAATTCTCTTGCAGCAGCAAAGGCCAGTAGGTCTTCATCTGAAGTAATAGATTCTGGACTTTGGGCTGATGATTCGTTTACTAGTTCATAAAAGAGCGCAATGATCGGTTTAACCTCCTTTAGCGTCTTCTCTTCTATCTGTTTTATCAAAACGGCCGTAGATGCCTTTGAGATGGCACAACCAAAGCCTTCGAAACTCGCTTGCTCAATCACATCACCTTCCAACCGAAGGTAGATTGTAAATTTGTCGCCACACATCGGGTTATAGGCTTCCAGAATGTGTGTAGCCTTATCAAGCACACCTTGATGGCTTTCATCTTTCGCGTTAACGAGGATATGAGAACGATATAGTGATTTTATCCGATCGTTCATGAAAGGAAGGCTTGAGTTTCTTTTAGGGCTACCATTAGTCCATCGACATCAGTTTTGGTATTATAAATAGCAAAGGATATTCGAGCAGTAGCTGTCAAGTTGAATCGTTGCATTAATGGCTGTGCACAATGATTTCCTGCCCTGATACAAATTCCTTTCTCATTCAAAAAGGTACTTAAGTCATGTGCATGAACACCTTCCATCATAAAGGAAATGACAGGCGCTCGATCTTCAACATCACCAATAACTTGAATACCATTCATAGCGCTCAGCTGAGCCAAAGCGTATTGTGTAAGGTCATCGGTATGCTGTGTGATATTGCGATAGCCAATATCATTTACAAAGTCTATAGCTGCACCTAGTCCAATCACACCTGCAATATTGGGTGTGCCGGCCTCATGCTTATTGGGGGACGCTTGAAAACTAGTTGTCTCTAGCGTTACCTCTTTCACAATACCACCTCCATAGCTTAATGGGGCAATTTCTTGGAGCCTATCTCGCTTTCCGTACAATACGCCTACTCCTGTTGATCCGTAGAGTTTGTGTCCAGAAAAGACTAAAAAATCACAACCCAAAGCCATAACATCTATCTCTGAATGAGCTACAGACTGAGCTGCATCTATGAATACGGGTACATGAGATGCTTTGGCCGATTTTACTATTCTCGATAAGTCATTTTTGATGCCCAAAGCATTCGAAACACTTGTGACAGCCAATAACTTGACATTGTCATTCATCAAATCCTCGAAGGCTTCATAGTCCAATTCACCCGAATTGAGCATTGGAATTACCTTAAGCGAAGCGCCTTTCTCAGCACAGATTTGCTGCCAAGGTATCAGGTTAGCATGATGCTCCATTTCAGAAACAACAACTTCATCTCCTGCATTCAACCTAGGTCTCAAAAAGGAATTAGCCACTTTATTGATCGCGTCTGTAGTTCCAGAAGTGAATACTATTTCCTCTTCATGCGCAGCATTCAAAAGCCTTTGAACCTTGCCTCTAACTTCATTATAATTCTTGGTGGTTTGAGTCGCTGGCCAGTAAGAGGATCTACCCACTGTGCCGTAATCTTTTGTATAGAAGTCAGTAATACTGTCAATTACTACTTGTGGTTTTTGACAAGTAGCTGCATTGTCTAGGTAAATCAAGTCTTGTCCAAGCGGAGTTTTTTGCTTGAATATTGGGAATTGCTCTTTTATGGCTTCTGGATTAAACATAGTATCCCTCAGTCCTTAGGACAGCTCCCCTCAAGGGGAGCACATTATTAATTATTAATTCAACATTCATAATTTTATTAAGGGTGAGCTGACACCCATACTTCACCGTCTTCAAACACTTCCTTTTTCCAAATCGGCACCGTTTCCTTCAATGTATCTATTGCATATTGACAAGCTTTAAAAGCTTCTTTTCTATGCGCAGAGGAACAGGCAATTACAACGGCTTCTTCTTCTATGCTCAGCAGGCCAGTTCTGTGATGGATCACCATTTTATGCAGTGACCACCTTTTAGTAGAGTCATCGGCAATTTTTTCCATTTCCTTTAAAGCCATTTTCTTATAAGCTTCGAACTCTAGATGCCTTACAGCTTTGCCTTTCGTCTGATCCCGCACTGTACCAACGAATACTACAATACCGCCAGCACCTGGATAGGTTACAGCATCTGTACAAGCCTTCGAATTGAGTTTATCTTCTGTGATGTATATATCCTGCATATCAACCGCCACTTACAGGTGGAATTAAGACTACTTCATCACCAGCATTCAATTGATAGTCATCTTCGACATAGTCTGCGTTTACTGCAAACTTTAAGGATGAGAGCTTAGAGAACTCAGGATAGATAGTGGAGAGTTGTTTTCTAACCGCACTAACGGAATTACCATTATCTAAATCCATGGTCAGTTCCTTTCCTTTGATAATGTCTTTGGCGATACCAAATGCTACAATTTGTATTTTCATGCTTTATTTCTTAAAAAGTACGTCATGCTGAATTCAGTTCAGCATCTTCTTTAAAATAGATACTGAAACAAGTTCAGGATGACGACAGCTTAATAAGTATCCATATCATTGTCTATTTCTTTCTGCCAAGCCAAGATACCACCTTTCAAATTGATCAGGTTGTCAAAACCTTCTTTTTTGAGAAGTTCAATTGCTTTTTGACTCCTCCCTCCTGACTTACACATGACTACCACAGGCCGATCATTAGGGATTTCATGTACCCATTCTACTACTTGATTCAAAGGAATCAACTGACCTCCAATATTGGCAATATCATATTCGTAGTCCTCTCTAACATCAAGCAAATCAATAGAATCAGCTTTCATACGCTCTTGTAGTTCTTGAACAGTAATTTCGTCATGAACAGGCTCTACAACACCACTGCAGAAAGCCTCGTAATCAATCAGCTCGGTAAGTGTTGGATTGACACCTGACAATGGGTTATCAGGGTTAGCTTGAATGTTTAGGTTTCGGGTAGATACATCTTGTGCATCGTACAAAAATAGCTTACCTGATAGTGTAGTACCAATCCCCGTAATGATCTTGATGGCTTCGTTGGCTTGCATAGCACCTATAATACCAGGCAAGACACCCAATACTCCCCCTTCACTACAACTCGGCACCATATCTGGCGGTGGTGGTGAAGGAAACAGGTCACGATAGTTCGGTCCCCTCAGTCCATTCTCGTCTGCATAATTGAAAACAGAGACTTGACCTTCGAAACGAAAGATTGCCCCATAGACCAGTGGCTTTTCTAAGAAGTAACAAGCGTCATTCACCAAGTAACGTGTTGGTAAGTTATCAGAACCATCAACGACCAAATCATAGTGCCCAATTATTTCGATAGCATTCTGTGAAGTGATTGGTTCCTCATATACTTGGAAAACAATATTTGGATTCAATAAGGAGAGTCTTTCTTTAGCCGTCTTTGCTTTATTTTTTCCAACTTCTAGTTCATTGAACAGAACTTGTCGATGCAGATTAGATAAACTCACTTCATCGAAATCGATGATTCCAATACGACCCGCACCAGCAGCAGCTAGATAGAGAAGATTTGGCGCTCCTAAACCACCTGCTCCGATCACCAAAACAGAAGCTGACTTCAGTTTCTCTTGTCCTTCAATACCGAAATTAGGTAAAATGATTTGGCGGTTATATCGAATGAGTTCGTCTTTACTTAGCATTTAGTCAAGTTGATCTATGTCGGCTAAAGTATCGATATCTTTGATGAAATGTTCGCTTTCGACATTCAGTCTCAATACATTTTCTTGATTATCTCGAACGATCTGTGAACAACCATTAGTGTCTTTGTGATTCAGAATATCATCGAAGTAGCCTTTTCCGAAAATCACTGGATTAGCCCTTTGTTGATCAAACCAAGGTACCAAAATAGCCTCTCTACCTCTTCCTGAATAAAACTTATCAATCATTACGTTATAGTCAGCTGTTGTTAGCCATGGCATATCACCGAGGCATATCATCATGCCATCACTAGGCTGTGCTACACTCAAACCTGATTGAATAGATGAAGTCATACCCAACTCGAAGCTCGTATTGTGCGCAAATTGATCATTTAGTCTTAAGCTAAGGCTCGACATTACTAGATCAGCATCCCTACCGGTAACCACCGTAATCTGATTGATCTTGGACTTACTCAATGCACGATAAACTGATTGAATTACTGGACCGCCTTGAAAAGGTAGCAGTAGTTTATTGGGACCTTTCATTCGTGAGGACAAACCCGCAGCTAAAAGAATTGCATTGACTTTTGGCATTAGTTGAAGGTAGAGTTTTGGCCATAAAAAAAGGAGCACTAGGCTCCTTTTTTGTAAGTACTGAATGTCTTATTGTGCGTTGTTGTAATAGAATCTTTCGTGAACGATTTGATCGCCTTCCCACTTCTGAACGCCAACTTGCTCCATTTGAACTCTATTTCCATCTTGGAAAGTAACGTCCATCATAGTTTCATGCATTACAATGCCATTAGCTTCATCAGAAGTAATACTTTTTACATCAAGGTTGTGAAACTCTTTTACGTAATCTAAGAATTCTACTTCATGGGCTCTGCAGGCCTCTTTGCCTTCCCAAGCTCCTCTAGGCTCGGTGATCACCACGTTTGGAGCGTAATATTTGTCAAAGGCTTCTAGTAATTGGCCTTGACCCAACATGTTATAAATGTCTGCTGTTCTTTCTTTGTATGTCATGATAAATAAAGTTTATAAGTGTACATACACATACATAGGGCCTGAAGTTCAGAAAAAGCTAAATTTATTTGAAAATGAGGCAAGACGGGTCGGGACAATTATTCAGGTAATATTCTCTTTCAGAAGCTTTTGCAACCCCTGAGTAATCTCCTTGAGCACCCTGCATGTCATAAATAATTTGAAAATGTAAATGAGGTGGCCAGTGATAGTTCTCTTTGTATTCTCCCATGACTGCTAAGACCTCACCAGCCGTAAACTCTTTTCCTACATGAAGTCCCTCCAAGGATGAACTACTTAAATGACCAAAGAGCGTATGAAAACTTACATTATGAATTGCATGCTCTAGGATAATTACTGGGCCATAATCTCCATGAATCATTCGATTCGCAAAGGAATGTACTTTGCCATCTAGCGGAGCGAATACCTGTGTTCCTGCTTTCGCCCAAATGTCTATACCTAAATGAATTGTTCTGACTTCCTCTCCTTCAAACAGATCACTCCTACTGTACAGGGATCTTTCTTCGGCATAGCCTCCTATACCTACTTGCTTCCCCGCTTTATTGATTTGATCGAATACGAATTCCGTGAAATCAGTCTCACTATTCAAGTCGATGTCTGAAAGAAGCGTATTATTTTTACTTAGATCGAGTGGTACATAGTCATCAAACCTCACTACTTGATGTACTGCTACATTAGATTTCTCAACGAGGGATTTCAGATCCATAGACTATGAAAGTTCTTTAATGAGGTTATTCATAAACCTAACACACCATGCTAATTGCTCCTTAGCAACAAACTCGTTGGCTCGATGTGCTTGTGCGATATCGCCAGGACCACAAATAATAGCCTCAAAGCCGCCTTCTGCAAATTGACCAGCCTCTGCCGCATATGATACCGCATCGAGTTCTTCGTACTCAGCCAACCGCTTAGTTAAACTCACAATTTCTTGGTCCTCATGCGTATCTAAGCCTGGTACAGCTGGGTGAATATTGCTTGTGCTTATCTTAAACCCAGGAAAAACTGACCGCAATTCAGTTTCTCGTTCTCTGCAATAAGCTTCAAACTCTTTGAGTATTTCTTGAGGCGTCTCCGAAGGAATCGTTCGAACATCCCATGTAAAATTGCATTCTTGTGCGATTACATTTGGAGCAATGCCTCCTTCTATTCTACCAATATGAATTGAAGTGTGGTTTGGTGTAAATCGGTCGTCTGTACGACCAGCACCAATGAGGCTATTCATTTTATTCTCTAACCATAGAACGAGTCGCATTGACTCATGGATAGCGCTAACTTCCTGTTTAATACGACTACTATGACCTTCAGATCCAGTCACTTTCGTTTCGAAAATACAGATGCCTTTTTGCCCAACAGTCGGAATCATCATTGATGGTTCACCTATTATCGCGAATTGAGGCCTCTCAGTATAGTATTCGTTGATGGCCTTCACGAGATCCGGGGCAGCAAGACAGCCTATTTCTTCATCATATGAAAACGCGAAGTAGATTGGCTTTTTTAAGTCCGCTTTAACCATATCCGGCAAAGCCTCTAAGCAACAAGCGGCAAATCCTTTCATGTCACAAGAACCACGTGCATAGAGTAAGCCGTCTTGCTTATCTGTCAAGGTAAATGGTTCGGTATTCCAATCTTGCCCTTCTACTGGAACGACATCGGTGTGGCCTGATAAGATAACGCCTCCATCAACTGCCGGACCTATGCGGCAATGAAGCGAAGCTTTTGTCCCTTCTTCATTCGGAACCAATACGCCTTCTACACCATGCTCGGCAAGAAAATCTTTAATCCAGTGGATAATGGAAAGATTACTCTCTCCTCCTAAAACAGGAAATGAAACGAGCTTGGCTAATATTTCTTCTGCACTCATTACTTCAAATATTGAATTGTGAATAATAAATGGTGAATTCTCGACAGTCAACATTCATCATTATTAATTTATAATTACTCAAGCGGGTCCCCAATTGATAGAAACTGTAACCAATAAAACGATCCATGAGACGACCAATACAACTCCTACTACGGGTATGATAAACCTCAACCATTTGTCAAATGGTATTCGACACATGGCCAACATGGCTATCAAACCTCCTAATGTTGGATTAAATAAGTTGGTAACTCCATCGCCTATTTGATAAGCCAAAATAGTCGTTTGTCTTGTAAGGCCTAGTAAATCACCGAGCGGGATCATTATAGGAAGCGTAGCCAAAGCCTGTCCACTTCCAGAAGGAATAAAGAAGTTAATGACAGATTGTGCCCCAGACATGGCAACTGCTGCCGCATATAATGGTAGTTGAGATAATCCTTGAGACAAATAGTAAGCGATACTATCGGAGATATTCCCCATCTCCATGGCTACTTTGATGGATGTTGCAAAACCCACCATAAAAGCACCTGGTGCTACAACAGAAACTGAATTAAGGGCAGTTTCACTAATCGTTCTACCACTCATTCCACCAGCAATACCAGCCGCAATGGATATCATGAGGAAGATGGCTGAGATTTCATCAATGAACCAATGATACTCAAACACCCCAAAGAGCATTATTCCCATTCCACCAACGAAAATCGCCATGACCAACCAGTTATTGGCAGACATTCGATACATCTCTAGTGGCTTGGAAAGCTCAAATCCTTTGGTGTCAATACCCAAGGAAAGGCTTTTTCCAGGGTTCATTATAATACGCTTGAAATATCGAATATTGAAGTAAGCCAATATGGAAAGTGCACTTAGACATAGTATTGACCTTATCAGCCAGCCAGAATACATAGGCATTTCGGCTATCGTGTGGCCCGTACCAACTGTATAAGGATTGAAGGGTGATAAGCCAAAGCCAACCGTCACTCCACCCACTGAGATAGCAGCTGCTAGCATTAGATCTCCACCAATCGCAAGACTGGTAATGGCAGCAATCGGTATAAGGGCTATGTTATTCTCGTAACCCACGAAGACCCCGAGCATCCCGAAGATAAAAGTCATTAGTATAACGACTAGGTACCTTCTCTCTAGTCCTAAATACTTCATAAAAGTACCTACTGCATTCTCTATCATGCCAGAGCGCTCTAAAATACCAAACATGATGCCACTTGACAATACCACAAAAATGATAGATATGGCTGAAGCAAAACCTCCTGGTATAGCCAGAAAGGTGTCTAGAAACGAAAGTGGTGTTTGTTCAATTGCCCTATAGGAATCAGGAATAACACGCTGACGTCCGTCAACGAGTTCTCTTGCAAAATTTCCTGCAGGAATGATATAGCTAAGTATTGCAGTAAGTACGATAATAGCGAACAGCATCACAATTGGATGCGGAATTCGCTGATACCATTTTTTAGAAACTGCTTCTAGCACTAGTCTTCTTTAAGTGCTTCAAATTCCTTCTTAATCTCCTGGAATTTAGTTTTTAGCTCCTCAAATCTATCATAAGCATCTTTACCAGGCTGTTGATCCGCTCTACCAATCATACTATTCAAATAACCTGCTTGAGACCTTAGCATAGGCTGCATGTAAGTGCCTGGAGAAGTAATTAATTGATAGTAAACCCCATCAAGCGCCTCCTTCTTCTTTTGCTCTTTTTTGCTTCCTTGCTCTTGGTTTAAGGAATTATTAAGTGCTTTTCTTTCGTCATCAATGGTTTTCACTAGCTGATCCACTTCACTTTGAAATTCACGTACCGCCAAAGCAAGCGCCTCTTGCATTTTGACATCCGCATCATTTACTAAAGTTGATCTCGGATCCAATCGCACATTGAACTCTTGCTCTAGTACTTGATTTCCAACGGTTAATCTAGCTTTGTAAGCACCTGTTGAAACCATAGGTCCGTTCCCTAAATAAGATCTACTTGGATTGGCACTCCAACCACCATGATGTCTCATATTCCAGTTAAAGCGATTGATTCCAGCCTTATTAGATAACCCACCTGATGCTGGGACATTACTAAATCCAGTAGCCATATCAACGTCTGTGTTAACCGCTGGCTCAGATTTTCCACTTACAAAAGACCTAATAACCTTTCCTGAAGTGGTCACAATATCCAATCTGACATCTTGCTTAGCATCGGCAACATAGTATTCTAGGTTTGCGCCAGCTTGAGGGCCTTGGCGATCATTCATTCTAAACCTAATGGCATCCTTAGTCTCAAATAAGTACGCTGATTGCTGAGCAGCTTCGTTCAAGCTACGAATGCTTGAGATGTTATCAAGTATCCAGAAGCCTCTACCCATAGTTGACATCACTAAGTCATCTTGATGAATTTTCAAATCTGTGATCGGTGTCACTGGAAGGTTATTATTGAAAGCGTTCCAAGTTTCTCCATCATTCAACGAGATGAATAAGCCAAATTCAGTTCCGGCATACAGTACGCCTTCTTTATTTGGATCTTCTCGAATTACGCGCGTTGGATAATCAGCAGGCAAACCATTATCTCCAGTGGTTATTAACTCCCATGTATTACCATAATCCATTGTTTTATAGATATATGGCGCATAATCATTCAACTGATATCTTAATATCGCCACATACGCTTTTGCCGGGTTGTGAACCGAAGGCTCAACCGCATCTACTCTACCGCCTATAGGCATGTCAGGGGTAACTCGATCCCAAGTAGCGCCACCATTTTTGGTGACATGGATTGGTCCATCATTGGCACCTACCCAGATTAAACCTTCTTTGATTTTTGATTCCTGTATCGCGTAAATTGTACTGAAGTATTCCTCCCCTGTAACGTCTCTAGTAATTGGAGCACCAGGAACTACTTGAAATTCATCTTCGAATGCTGTTAGGTCTGGTGAAATGATCTGCCATGTCTTACCATCATCTATTGTCTTGTGCACATACTGTGAGGTATGATAGACTACATTTGGATTGTGCGGAGACACATGTATTGGCGCAACACGTTGAAATCTAAATTTCAAATCCTTCGGATTATGTCCGTAGATATTCATGGCGCCCACATGGTACTGCATTTCTTGCCCTGTGCGCTTGTCAAAAGTCCCGAAATTACCCTTACAGTTAGAGTATACAATATCTGGATTACCGGGTTTAGGTACGGCAGGTCCAGTCTCGCACCCACCTACTCCAAATATCGTTTGGCTAGCGCTTCCTGTTTGCATGCTCGGTACGGCTATGGTAGAGTTATCTTGCTGACCTGCATATAGCCAATAAGGCGTTTGGTCATCTACATCCACTTGATAGAGCTCTGCAGTCTGCTGGTTCGATTGCGTAGACCATGATTTACCGTTATTCAAAGTCACATTGGCTCCACCATCATTTGCTTGTACCCAGATAGAGGTATCATTTGGATTAATCCAGATATCGTGGTTATCACCGTGTGGTGTTCTCATATTACGCCAAGACTTACCACCGTCAGATGACTTCAAAAATCTCAAGGCACTGTTGTAGACTACATTTTCATTCTTCGGATTGGCATAAATGTTTGTATAGTAGAAAGGTCTGTTCGTTAGGTTAGCGTTATCAGAAACAAACTCCCAACTTGCTCCACGATCGTCTGAACGATAAAGTCCTCCTTGATCGTCAGAAGCCTCAATATTTGCATAAACCACATCTGGATTCGCTGGAGATACTGCAAAATCAATTTTACCAACGAGGTTTGTTGGTAAACCATTAGTAAGTTTCACCCAATTCACGCCAGCGTCAATAGACTTGTAAACGCCACCTTCACTAGAACCTGAAATGATAGTCCAAGGCTTTCTTTCACCTCTCCATGCTCCAGCATAAATGGTATTTGGATCATCTGGTGCGAATTCTAGATCAGAAAAGCCAATGCTATCCGAATGATATAATATTTTGTCCCAAGAGGTACCGCCATCAGTTGTCTTGAAGACTCCACGCTCTTCGTTCCTGCCAAAGGCTTGGCCAATCGCTGCTACATAAACAACATCAGGATTGTCTGGGTGAATTTCAACAGCACCAATCTGTCCACTATTCTTTAAACCAACAAATCCCCACTTTTTACCAGCGTCAGTTGATTTATAAATACCTTTACCTGTAATCACATTAGAACGAATACCATCGGAACCTGTGCCAACATAAAGGATGTCTGGTTGCTTTTGATATACTGCAATCGCACCAATTGAAGGTGTTGGAAAATAGCCGTCAGAGATATTGTTCCATGAAATACCATAGTCATCGGTTTTCCAGACACCACCACCGGTAGCTCCCATATAAAACACTGAGGGTTGGCTTTCAACACCCATTACAGCAGTCACTCTACCGCCACGGTTAGGACCAACATTTCTAAATTTATAAGACTTAAGCAATTCGCTCACATCTTGACCAAGAACTGGTAAACATAGAAATGTGAGTAAAGCGATTTTAAAGAGACTTCTCTTTGACATGTGGATAAGGTTCAAAATTGATTTATATTAAAGTGGAAGATAGTATAAAACCTGTAAAAATGATTGGGTGATTTCTTTGAATGGAAAGTGTCTTATACGGACGCTTTACCAGCGATAAATCCAGTGGTCCATGCGGCTTGAAAATTGAAGCCTCCAGTGACACCGTCTACGTCTAAAACTTCCCCTGCAAAATGAAGCCCCGGGCAAAGTCTACTCTCCATGGTTTTAAAGTCTACATCAGACAAGCTTACCCCTCCGCATGTTACAAATTCTTCTTTAAAAGTAGTTTTACCGACAACTGAATATTCATCATTCAATAGAATATTAACCAGCTTGTTAATGCCTTTTTTGCCCAATTCAGACCATAATTTCTCCAAAGAAAGCCCTACTTTTTCAAGCAAGTGTTCCCAAAGCCTTTGAGGTATATCAAATGGGTTCTTATTGCGCAGCATCCGCTTCCCGTATGCACTAATGACACTATCGATCGTTTGCCTTAAGTCATTCTCCTTAACCTCACCAAGCCAATTTATATGGGTAATGAACTGATAGTCCATTTCACTTAATGTTCTTGCGCCCCAAGCCGAGGTCTTTAAAACAGCCGGACCACTCATGCCCCAATGCGTAATCAAAAGTGGGCCAGATTGCACCAACTTGGTTCCTTGAACCCTAACACTTGCCTTCGGCACAGAAAGACCCATTAACTGTTTGATTGGCTCTTTTGGCATATTAAAAGTAAATAATGAAGGAACAGGGGAAATGATCTCATGTCCTAAAGCCTTCAACCAATCGAATCCTTCTTCTTTTGGACTGCCACCTGAAGCGACTATGACTTTATCGAAAGTTTCGACTCCACTTTTTAATGTAAGGTCAAAACCTGATGCTACTTTGTCAATTTTCAATACCGCAGTACTAAGTGCAATACGAACCCCAAGCTTCTTAACCTCAGACATCAAACAGTCAATGATCGTTTGTGAGTCGTTGGTCGTAGGAAACATGCGATTATCCTCCTCCACTTTTAATGCAACACCACGAGATTCAAACCAATCAACTGTATCCTGGGTATTGAATTCATCAAAAGCTTTTCTGAGTTGCTTGCCTCCTCTTGGATAAAACTTAGCCAATTCGGAAGATTGAAAGCATGCATGTGTCACATTACATCGGCCTCCGCCAGAAACTTTTACTTTGGCTAAAAGTTTACTCGACTTTTCAAAAATAATAACCTCACTAGATGGTGAGTGCTCTTTGGCTGAAATGGCTGCAAAGAAACCAGCAGCCCCTCCACCAATAATAGCAATTTTATTCACAGACACTTGATCGTTAGTTGGTTTTGCATAATGCAAAAATGCATTAAAAATGGGTCTAATCGAAGATCAAGATGAATGCACTAAAATTGCAGATAAAAACAAGCCTTTAGCCGTTGTCAGTAACAAGAATAGTTGTTGACAACAATCAGGGTGTCGACCCCCAACATATTTTTATCAGAATTTGATTACTTTGAATTGTGAAGAACAAGAGCCCTATTGGATATTGGAAGTCATTATTAGGAGGATTACTCATTGTACTCCTCCTAACTTTAGAATCAAGCGGGTATACTAATGGTCAGCTTCAAGTCAACGGCAATCGTACTTTGCTTCTTCTAATCAACTATTTGATCTGGTCCCTTTCTATCCATAGGATTTATCAATACTTAGTAGAGGATGAATTAACTTACTCTAAATTCTTAAAATTGTTCTTGCCCCGTTTTTTGGGGTTGATAATCGCTCAACTTATCATTTCTAACCTCCTCTTTTATACTTTAAAATTTGTTGTCATAGATCAATCTTTTGGCGATAGCATAGATGAGTTTTTGAGTGTTTTACCAAGGGCTATTACCAGCAGGATAATTGACCTATCTGTTATTGTAGGAATTTTAAAGGTGTTAGACGGGCAGAAAAAAATAAGCGCACAGCAGCTCGAGATGTCTGATTTACAGAATCAACTGACCCAAACTAAGTTGGATATGCTACAGATGCAGCTCAATCCACACTTCCTTTTTAATGCACTCCATGCCATCCACTCATTGATCGGATATGATAATGAGAAATCAAAAAAACTACTGCTCAATATCAGCAACTTACTCAGAAAGATTCTTGAATTAGGAAATCAACAATTGATACCCCTATCAGAAGAATTGGAGTTCTTCAAAACTTATTTAGCGGTAGAAGAAGAAAGGTTTCATGACAGGTTGAGCACATCCTATGATATCGGACCCAATACCATGAATTGTCAGGTACCAAGTTTATTGCTTCAACCGTTGCTTGAGAATGCACTTAAGCACGGCATAGCGCTGCTAGAGGGGCCTGGTAAAATCAGTCTATATGCGCATCTTGATCAAGATAGATTAACGATAGCCCTGAGCAATACAATCAGCCCTGAGTATACTGCCGGAATATCTACAGGCATCGGTTTAGAGAATGTAGCGAATAGATTAGACGCCTTATTTCCAAACAGACATAAGTTATCAACCAAAAAGTCGGCAACTGAATTCATTGTTAAAATAAGCATCCCAAGCCATGATATATAGTGCAATTATCGTTGATGATGAGCCCCACGCAAGAAGATATTTATCGGATCTAATATCTGCAGATACTGAAATCAAATTAATGGGTGAATTCGGGAATGGCAGGGAAGCAATTGAGTATCTATCCAATAACAAGATTGATATCGTATTCTTAGACATTGAAATGCCCCATACTAATGGGCTAGAAGTAGCTCATCAGTTAACCGTTAAACTCAAGAGCGATTCCATTATCATCTTCACAACCGCTTATAATCAATATGCCATTACAGCTTTTGAGGCTCAAGCACTGGATTATCTTCTAAAGCCTTTTGATCAAAAGCGTTTTGAGAAAGCTAGTAACAGGGCAAAGAAACAGATTGATCTACAGGGACAAGATCAGCTTCATAGTAAAATCGCTGCCCTCTATGAGGATTTCAAAAAATCTAAATCTCCTCAAGTTCACGAATTCAAAATCAAAGAGAAAGGGCTTGAAATATGTGTTAAAGCTTATGAAATCTTTGTAATCGAAGCCAGTGGAGTTTATGCTGTTTTGATTAGTAAACAGCAACAGCACTTGTACAGAGTAGCCTTGAATGATTTAGAATCAAAACTCCCTGATAGTTTCCTAAGAATACATCGCTCATATCTCATCAACATGGATCATCTGGAAAAATTCAAATATTTGAATAATTCAACCTTTGAGTTTCAGATGTATAATGGTAAAACCTATATATCCGGAAGAAGCTATCAGGATACTATCAAATCTGCTCTCAACGAAAGAAGGTTGTAGTCCTAGACTACAACCCTCTAATGAATCGAACACTTATCTACAAGAACCAACTTGTTGATTTTGTTGGTGCTATACCATTCATTCTCATCATTACGATGATTTTTCCTTGTTCACGATGCAAGTGATGCTCTCCTTGAAGTAACATCTCAAGTCTCGAAACCTCATTGCCAAATGCGTTGATCACTTCATCCCAGTTCTCGACTTGTTTAATCGAAGCAATCGCAAAGTCAAATGCTGCTTCTAAATCACTGATGATTTCCTCTTTAGACTTCAATAGTTCTGTTTTTGCATTCAACTCTTGAATCTCTTGACTTCTACCAGCCAGCGAGCCCGTAAAAAACCGAGTAGAGGTAGTTACATGTTTGACCATCTCTCTAAATGATAACACTTTATCATTGATCGCATAATCCCATTTGTCATCGGGCAGCTCTTTAGCAGTATTTACAACCATGTTTTTCATGTTACCCCAGGCAAAAGCCATTCGTTCTACCTTCAAGTTTTGGGCAGAAGCAAAATTGATGGAAAGTACTGCCATCAGAATCATTAAGTAGTTCTTGTTATTTTTCATATTGAATCATTTGCCCATATCAACGAGGCTATAGATTCGACAATTAATTTTCTGTGGTGAGTGACATCTTTTGACGTGAATAACAATTTCAATTATCCTCAATAATGGGTACATCTAGGACAAAAGACCTCCTAAACCTTTATTTTAGAACTTATGCTTTCTTAATACGTTCCATAGTTAGGACACTTTTTAATCGACAATCATGAAAACCATATCAAAAACACTTTTAGTGCTTGCCGTAATTGTATTTACGTCAGCCAATTTACTTGTTACCAATGACAGTAAAATCGACTCTAATACCAAGTCAGCATTAGTAGCGGACTGGGAACGAGCCAAAGTTTTTAGTTTAGAATATATAGATGCAATGCCCGAAGACGGCATGAACTATAAACCAAATGAGAGTGTAAGATCATTTGCCGGACAGTTCCTTCATATGGCTCAAGGAAACTTAGGCCTTATTGGCAACGCTACAGGTGCTGAGAAAATCTATCCAGACATTCAGAATTTTGAAGAAGAAGAGAATTTTCAGAATAAAACTGCCTTAAGAGCTTTAACGGTAGAGGTATATGATTGGTGTATTGACGCTATTAAGAACATGGACATGAGTATTGCCAATGAAGTAGTAGGTCCAAATGAGCAATTCTCATTCTCTAGAATGGAATGGCTTAAGAAAGCCTTCGAACATCAAACGCACCATAGAGGACAAACAACTATATACATTAGAATGAAGGGAATTGCCCCTCCACCAGAACGATTATTCTAATCAAGAAAGCCGACTCTATGTCGGCTTTCTAATTTCTTTAATAGGATGGTTAAATAGCTAACCAGAAGATAATGTCGACCCTTCTGTTCCTTCTCCGCCCTTCCCAAGTGCGGTTATCATGGATCGGATTAAAAAGACCAAAGTCTCTTTTTTCAATCACTTCTTTCTTTACGTTTTCATTCAAGAGGAGCTCTTCAATTACCGAATCACTTCGCATTTCACTTAACCATTCATTGTATTCTTTACCTCCAACATTATCAGTGTGGCTATGAACCGTTATAACGAAATTATAGACGTTTGGAATTGAATCTAGGAATTGCTCTAAATTCTCTGCTTGGCGCCTACTTACAAAGAAGCTTCCACCGCCAAAATAAATACTCAGCACATGCGAAGGTTCACCAGATGATTGAGCTTTCACATCTGAAAAAGACAAAATTGTCAAACCTACAAGTATAACAAATACACGCATTTAGCTTTAATTTACATGAATAGAACGAATTATGAGTTTTACTGTTTAGTAAAAATTATCTATTCTCTGTATTAACTTGATAAATGGGTTGTTTATATGGCATCTAAAAAGCTGATCGTAATTATGGGAATTACGGGTTCTGGTAAGTCTACAGTAGGTAAATCATTGTCGGAGCGTTTAGGAATCCCTTTTTTGGATGCTGACGATTTTCATCCACAGGAAAATATCAAAAAAATGTCTAGAGGAGTTCCTTTGGATGATGATGACAGGTGGCCATGGCTCGCTGCCATTGTTGAATATGTAATGCAGGCCCATCGAAATGAGTTTATCTTAGCCTGCTCTGCTTTAAAACAATCCTATAGAGATTATTTAGGGCAAAGGCTTGACAATAAGTATTTGTTCCTAGAGCTCAGTGAAGAAGAAGCAGTAAAAAGACTAAATAAAAGAAAGAGTCACTTTATGCCGAAGACTCTCGTTCAATCACAACTCGAGACGCTTGAACTTCCTCTAGATGCCATCACAATAAAAGCAGACCACAGCAATGAGAAAATAGTGACAGATGCAGCATCTCATTTCGCAGATTTCATATAATTAAGTAGCTTCTAAGCGAATTAGAAACGCTATGAATGAATTACAATTAGTCTTTGCCATCCTATCAGGCATTGCCATCCTCTTATTACTTATTATCCGGCTGAAGCTCAATGCATTCCTGAGTCTATTAATGGCGAGTATCTGGGTTGGACTTGTCGGTGGTCTCTCAGGCGAAGTGATCTTGGACTCGATCTCTACTGGAATGGGCAATACATTGGCCTTCGTAGCCACCATTGTCGGTCTGGGAGCCATATTCGGAGCCATACTGGAGCATTCAGGAGGAGCTCAAGCCTTGGCAAAATACCTTTTGAAGAAAGGTGGTGAAACTAAGTCAAGATTAGCCCTTCTCGTCACTGGTTTTATTGTTTCTATTCCGGTCTTTTTCGATGTAGGAATTATTATCCTGTTTCCCATTGTAAAGGCACTCTCAGCCAAAAGCGGCAAAAATGTTTTGTATTACGCGCTACCATTGCTTACTGGCTTGGCTGTTACGCATAGCTTTATTCCACCAACTCCTGGCCCTGTTGCCGTTGCAGATATTCTTAATGTCGATCTCGGCTATGCGATTGTCGTTGGTAGTCTCATCGGACTTCCAATCTCCTTATTATGTGGTCTTTATTTAAGCAAGTTTATCACGCCTAAGAAAGCCACACAAATGGAAGTACAAGAAATGGCACATACTTCTATAGACGATAAGCTGGTAAAAACGATATTCTTTGTATTAGGACTGCCCATTGGCCTTATTCTTATTGGTTCCTTGCTGAAAACACTTGCGGGTGAAGGCATTATTGCCAACGGAATGCTGATAGAGGTGATGAGTTTTATTGGTCATCCATTTGTTTCCTTACTGATTGGAACGCTCTTGGCCTTGTACTTCCTCGGAACGAAGCGCGGTGCAACAAAAGAAGAACTCTTTGACGTTGCCAATCGCTCACTTGGACCAGCGGGTTCAATTATCTTGATCACAGGTGCTGGAGGTGTTTTAAAACAAGTGATGATCAATACTGGTATTGGCGACATGATTGCCAGTACTATGCAGTCTGGAACAGTTTCAATCATCCTGCTTGCCTATTTAGTAGCTGTGTTAGTCAGGGTGATGCAAGGGTCCGCCACCGTAGCCATGTTGACAGCTGCTGGAATTGTAGCCGCAGTAATTCCCGGTATGGATTTGAGTATGCTAGACAAAACACTCATTATGATGGCGATTGCAGCAGGCTCAATAGTATTATCTCATGTAAATGACAGCGGTTTCTGGTTAGTCAACCGATACTTGGGTCATTCGGTCCAGCAAACACTAAGGTCTTGGACCATTCAATCCAGTATGATCTCAGTATCGAGCTTTATCTTAATCTTCGTTGTTTATCAAGTGCTTTAATTACCATTCGGTATGAAAAATACCTTCTCGATCAATACGCTCATATGTATGTGAACCGAAATGATCACGTTGTGCTTGGACCAAATTCATTGGTAATCGGCCAGATTTAAATGCATTGAAATAATTCAAGCCAGCACACATCGCTGATAGCGGTATGCCATTTTGCATCGATACTGACACTATAGCAGAAGTACTCTTGATCAAAGGCTTTACCTCATTGGCAAATTCATCGTCTAGCAAGAGGTTAGACAGCTCAGGGTTGCGGCTGAAAGCTTTTCGCATTTTTTCCAAAATACCTGACCTTATGATACATCCGCCTCTCCATATTTTAGAAATGACTTCCATATCTAATTCATAACCATACTCTTTAGAAGCTGCTGCAAGCTGCTGCATACCCTGAGCATAAACCATAATAAAGTTGAAATACAGGGCCTCCTCTACTTGATCCACTGTCAAACCAGTATTGGAGACATTGAGACTTCCATACAGTGATTCAGCTTGTTGTCGCTGATCTTTCAAAGAAGAGATTTCTCTCATGCTTACCGAAACGTCTATGGTAGGAATCGGAATGCCTAGATCCATTGCGTTTTGAGATGTCCATTTACCCGTACCCTTTTGCTTTCCCTTGTCCAGTATAACATCGATAATGTCGGCTCCAGTAAGCTCATCCTTTTGAGCAAAAATCTCAGAAGTAATCTCGATTAAGAAAGACTGCAATCTTCCACTATTCCAAGTAGTAAATGTTTTTTGAAGTTCATCGTTTGTGAGTCCAAGCCCTCTTTTCATCAAATCATAGGCCTCAGCAATCAATTGCATCATTCCGTACTCAATACCGTTGTGTACCATTTTGACATAGTTACCGGCAGATCCATTCCCTAAATGAGCCACACAAGGCTCTCCATTGACCTTAGCCGATGCTGCTTCGAACATCGGCTTGATGAACTGATACGCCTCCTTGTCGCCACCTGGCATTATACTAGGTCCTCTGCGGGCACCTTTGGCTCCGCCTGAGACACCAGCACCGAAAAAGTAAATATGGTCTTTAGTCAGTTCTTCGAAACGTCTATTGGTGTCGGTGTAGAAAGAGTTACCACCATCAATAATGATATCCCCTTCTGACAAATGAGGTTTCAGGTCATTGATCACAGCATCAACAGGTTTGCCTGCAGGAACGAGTAGCATGATTTTTCTAGGGGAGGCTAGTTTGTCTATAAATTCAAGTTTATCTTGAGTGGCGTGAACTACTCTTCCTTCCCCTTCCGTTAACAAGGAAGTGACTTTCTCTTGATCTAAGTCTAAGCCGATGGCCGAAAAATTATTATCAGCAACATTTAGGATAAAATTCCTTCCCATCACTCCCAACCCTACTAAACCAAAATCAAATTTTATATCCGTCATTGTGTAAATATCTAGCTGTTAAAACCATTTTGAATCGAATCAGGCAATCATTAAAATTTAATTCGACCTTAAAGCATTCTAGACTTCTATCATTCAAGGCCATTCACTAGTTTTGGGAACTATTTCAAGACGATTTGATTTAAGTCTATGCAAAGAAAGCAAGCTAGGTCGACCAAAAAAAATAAATGAAAAAAACTGACAATCAGGCCCTCGTAATTTTTGGTGCATCAGGAGATCTAACTGAGAGAAAACTCATCCCTTCGGTCTTTAATCTATTCTGTGGAGGTTTTTTACCAGAAAATTACGCTGTTATCGGTGTAAGTAGATCTGCCTATACCGATGAAGAATATCGCCAAAAAGTAGTTTTTGAAAACGAGCACCTTAAAAACAAGAAAGCTACTACTCCTGAAAAGCTGAAGGCCTTTGCAGAACTGGTCTTTTATCAGTCAGTAAATACAAAAGAAATAAGTGCTTACAGGGCGCTAAAGGAAAGACTGGATCAACTCGACAAACAAAAGTCATGCGCCAATAATTACATTTTCTATCTAGCCACCCCTCCTAGTCTTTATCAGGCCATTGCTAAAGGACTTGCCGATTCAGGCCTCAATAATCAAGAAAATGGCTGGAGTAGATTGATTGTGGAAAAACCCTTCGGATATGATTTAGATTCTGCAAAAAAATTAAACAAAGACCTGCTTTCCAGTTTTACAGAAGAACAAATTTATAGGATAGATCATTACCTAGGCAAAGAGACTGTACAGAACATGTTTGTCACCCGCTTTGCTAATAGTATTTTCGAGCCATTATGGAATAGAAATTATATCCATCGAATTGAAGTGACTGCTGCTGAGCATGTGGGAGTTGAAAAAAGAGGCGGATACTACGATTCATCTGGTGCTTTAAGGGATATGATACAAAATCATCTCCTTCAGCTAGTTGCACTCGTAGCGATGGAACCTCCAGTGAAATCTGATGCTGAGTCAATCCGAAACGAAAAGCTTAAGGTTTTTCAAAGTCTTAGGCCCTATACAGAGTCAGACATCAAAGAAAATGTCATCAGAGGTCAGTATCTAAATTCTACCGTTAGGGGCGAATCTGTCGATGGATATAGAGAGGAAGATGATGTAAGTGCAGAGTCCAAAACTGAGACTTACGTGGCCATGAAGTTCTTCATAGATAACTGGCGATGGGCTGGTGTTCCTTTCTATATAAGAACCGGAAAGCGGATGCCAACTAGGGTTACAGAAGTAGTTATACACTTTAAACCAAATCACCACCACCTCTTTGCCCACGACTCTAGCTTGGCCAACCAGCAAAATGTCTTGGTTATCCGCATTCAACCAAATGAAGGGATTTTGCTCAAGTTTGATATGAAAATACCAGGAGCTGGCTTTAATACAGAGCAGGTAAATATGGATTTCAAATACGATGAGTTAACCAATGTTTACGTACCCGATGCCTACGAAAGACTCATACTGGACTGTATGCAGGGAGATGCTACCCTTTATGCTCGTGGCGATAGTACTGAAGCTGCGTGGGAATTTATAGATCCAATTCTCAAAGCGTGGGAGGCCGATCAAAACATTCCTGTGTATGGCTATCCTGCAGGAACTTGGGGGCCTGAAAATGCTGATAATCTTATTGAAGGCAAGAATATGAACTGGAGATACCCATGTTCCAATCTGGCCGATGATGGTATATACTGCGAATTATAACATGGAAAAAAGAATATTTGACACGCCACAGGCAACTGCTAGAGGTTTTGCTGAGCACTTGCTTGAACTACATAAACAGAATGATAATCTCTCTATAGCCCTTTCAGGGGGTTCAACGCCTAAAATACTTTTCGACCTATTGGCTTCAGAATTCAAGACAGACTTCGATTGGAGTAAGATTCATCTCTACTGGGGTGACGAACGTTGCGTCCCCCCTAGTGATGATGATAGTAATTATAAAATGACTGTTGATCATTTAATTTCTAAAATTGATATACCCACTTCAAACGTTCATCGCGTTTTAGGAGAGAATGATCCCGAGGGCGAAGCTATCCGATATGGAGAAAAAATCACCAAAGACCTTACAGAACAAGCAGGACTACCCGTTTTTGACATTGTGTTACTAGGTATGGGTGGAGATGGTCATACGGCTTCTATCTTTCCACATGAGATGGAATTGATGAATGACAAAAGGGTATGCGCAATAGGCACAAACCCCGATTCTGGACAAAAGAGAGTGACTATAACTGGCCCAGTTATCAATAATGCAAAAGTGATATGCTTCCTAGCGACAGGTAAGGGTAAAGCAGAAAAGGTTGATGAAATCTTTAATAAGCAGGATAATTATTTAACTTATCCTGCTGCGCACATCCACCCTACTCATGGAAGCCTCTTTTGGTACTTAGATCGTGAAGCAGTAAATAAAATAATATAGTACAATATATCAGTATATACATATTAACATTATTAAATATATAATATGAAACTTTCGGAAGTCAAATCGCAACTTTCTAAACTAGCCTCACTCAAGTTTCAGTTGCCTGACGGAAACATAGTACCGACGCACTTTCACGTTACGGAGGTTGGCGTAATCTCCAAACATTTCATTGATTGTGGTGGAACAATTCGCGAAGAGAAACTCGTAAACTTTCAGTTATGGTCATCCAATGATGTGGATCATCGTTTACAACCCACTAAACTTAGAGACATTATTGCGCTATCCGAGAAATTGCTCGATATGGGTGATTATGAAGTGGAAGTTGAATATCAAGGACCTCAGACGATTTCAAAATATGCGCTAGAATTCGATGGAACTCATTTCAACTTACTCAACAAGCAGACTGATTGCTTAGCACCTGATAAGTGTGGTATTCCTGGCCAAAAGCCAAGAGTCAAACTCAAGGATATACAAATGACAAGTGCCGCGTGCGATCCGGATTCTGGTTGTTGCTAATACTGCTCCATGCTCTCAAAGCTTCATCAAACAATCGCTAAGGCTCAGCTTATTGAAATAGCTGATGCGAGGAAACCCGTTCTTGATGTCTTTGTTGCATATTGTCAACAACAAATTGATTCAAAAAAGGAGTTAAAATTTAATTTCATTTGTACACATAACTCTAGAAGAAGTCAGTTGTCACAAGTCTGGGCAAAAGTTGCTGCATTCGCTCATGGCATACCCTTGGCATCATATTCAGGCGGTGTAGAAGTCACAGCCTTCAACGAAAGAGCGATAGACTCACTAGTTCGTTCAGGGTTTCAAATCTCTTCCGATGGTAATAAAAACCCACATTATGCCATTACTTACAGCATCGATGCCCCTCCTATCCTTGCCTTCTCGAAGCTTTATGAGGATGAAGTCAATCCCATTGATGACTTTGCTGCAATCATGACATGCTCAGATGCTGATCAGAACTGCCCCTTCATACCAGGAGCTTCGGCACGAATTCCATTGCGCTACGAAGACCCAAAGGCTTTTGATGATACCCCTCAAGAGGCTGAGATGTACGATAAAAGATCTATGCAGATCGCTTCAGAGATGTTTTATGTATTCCAGCAACTCTAAGTCAATCTTTGACCAACTACGCTTCTTTATTAATTAAGACCTTAGGCTTCCTGTTAATCCGGCAGCAACTTATATAGCCCTTTACCCTCTACTCCTACGTAGAGATAGCCATCGTTACCCATTTCGACATTTCTTACACGACCGATACCTTCAGCAATTTTCTCTTCTTTCACTACCTTATTGTCTTCAATGACCAAACGCACCAAATAGGCGAATTTCAAGGAGCCTACGATTAAGTCACCATCCCAACCTTCATATTTTGCATTGGTCACGAAAGTCATTCCGCATGGGGCAATTGAAGGCACCCAATAAGTAACTGGCTCTTCCATCCCTTCTCTTGAAGTCTCATCGGTAATTGTACTTCCGTTATAGTTAATGCCGTAAGTAATCACTGGCCAACCATAGTTTTTACCTGCCCCAATAATGTTTACTTCGTCTCCACCTTGTGGCCCATGCTCATGCGTCCATATTTCACCCGTAGCAGGATTCTTTGCCATTCCCTGAGGGTTTCTATGTCCGTAAGAATAAACCGCATGTTTAGCCCCATTTACGTTCACGAATGGATTATCAGATGGAATTCTACCATCATCATGTAAGCGATAAACTTTACCGCCATCTCTTGTTATGTCCTGTGGATTATTGTCTCTGTTTCCACGATCGCCTATTGAGAAAAATACATAGCCATCATTGTCAAAAGCAATACGACTACCGAAATGCTGACCTGCTGTGCTATTAGGAGAGCCTTTATATAATACTGTATGATTCTCGAAGCCTATTCCGTTCCATTGTGCCCTGGACAGAGCCGTCATAGCACCGTTGCCTTCGCCTTCATCACTGGCAAAAGTGAAATACACCCATCGATTATTGGCAAAATCAGGATGTAATTCGATATCTAACAAACCGCCTTGTCCTCTTGTAATACTCTCAGGCCCTCCAGAGACGTTGCTATCAACAACAGATCCATTTGAAACACGTACAATGGTGCCTGCCTTTTCGGTCACTAAAATATCACCATTCGGAAGGAAGGTCATACCCCATGGATTATTCAGATCTCCTGTAACCAATTCAGGTGTTACGGATATTGTTTCAGTTTGAACCTCAACGAGGCTACCTTCTACATCGCAGGCAAGGAAACCTAGAATGCTTAAGAAAGAGAGGATGATTTGGAATCTCATGAAGTTTAATTTTAAGTGAAGCTTCTTAAGATAACTCATCAATTCGAGTGTGAGCCTCTTAAAGCATAGCTCAATATCGGAAATATCTTTTAAGTGGACATTCCCTATATTGTGTTTGATGAAAAATGTAATCCTATCTCTCACCCTAATCATTCCTTTGACCATGTCTGCTCAAAACGGTTTTAGTATTCATGATTATGCCAATTTTATCAGGTATACGGAGGCCAACGAGGCTTTAGGGCCACCTTCGGCAGACGAGAAACGTGTTGTTTTCATGGGCAATTCAATCACCGAAGCTTGGGTCAATTATAGTCCAGAATTCTTCTCTGAAAACAACTACATCGGCCGCGGTATTGGCGGACAAGTATCACATCAGATGTTACTCAGGTTTAGAGCAGATGTGATCGCACTTAAGCCGAAGCTGGTAGTCATTTTGGCTGGTACGAATGATATTGCTCAGAACTCTGGCCCAGTTTCTCTAGAGAAGGTGGCGGACAACATCAAGAGCATGGCAGAAATGGCACTTCAGAATAACATTAAGGTGATCATTTGTTCTGTTTTACCTGCAAAAGATTTTCCATGGAAACCTGGAATGGATCCATTGAAGAAGATTCCCAAGTTAAATGAAATGATTAAGGAATATGCTATCGCAAATGATTTGCCTTATGTAGACTTTTTCGAAGTAATGGACGATGGAAAAGGTGGTATGAAGGTACCTGAGCACACTACCGAAAATGACTTGGTTCATCCTAATAAAGCAGGTTATTTAGTGATGGAACGAATCCTAATAAAGGTTATTCAAAACTTAATGAAATAAGCATATCTATTCAATTCTATTGACAGCGTAAATTCTACCCCGCTCTTGTTTCCCTCTGATCAACTCCTTACGCATCAATGTTCGCCTTTAAGTAAAACGTACTGATTCAAATGGAGACCCATTACCAATTTACAGACAATCAATTTGGAAATATTCCAATGGAAGGGGCTGGAAGTCAGTTCATCGGCCTAACACTTACGAAAATCTGAACACCCTTCCTCTATTAACAAATGCCCGCAATACTCAGTAAATAAGTCTTTAAGCATCTTTCTTCCACGTTGTATTCTAGATTTCAATCCGGATTCACTAAGCCCATAGTCAATCGCCAGTTGCTTCTGAGATATCCCTCTTAGTTCATAAGCTGCTAAAGGCTCAGCATACTTTTGCTGTAGCTTTTCAATAAGTGACGGCACACATAACTCAAGCTCCTCGTACAGTTTGTTGGAAAATTCTTCGGGGAGATTTAGATCTATTGTTTTATAGGACGTTTTTTGCTGTTCTCTAAAATAATCGGTGATGGCATTGCGAGCCACTGTTATCAACCAAGCCTCAATATTCCTGATGCCCTCTACTTTTTCGCAGTTATCATAGATTTTCATCATGACCCTGCTCAGTAACTCTTCGCTTTCCAAAGGATCATTGACTCTGCTTTTAATAAACCGAGCCAAAACCTGCCTATACTCTTGAAAAACCGGGCCTATAACTTGACAATCTGGATTCATGAACTACAACAAGTATCGTCACAACATGAGGTATCTGCAACTTTATTGACGACCGATTCACCATACGTATGAAAAACCTCCCACTCTACTCCTTGTGGATCCTTAATCCATGATTTATGTGATTTTGCATAGCAGCATACTGTGTCGCCCTCTGGCCTTACCACACCATCAGCCTTTTCAATTCTTAAATAGAGATTTCCTAACTCTTCTTTGGTTTCCGCTTGAATACCCAAATGCTCAATTCCATGCCCTTCTTTAGATGAGGATATTGAGAAATTCACCCTTGGGTCCTCAAGCATCCACTTCGCATAATCAGGTTTCTTAACTGTTGGCTCAGCGCTAAACAGTGCATTGTAAAAACTTACCGACTGATCTATACTTTCGACTTTTATATTCACGTGTAATCTTTTCATGACTTTTCATTTGATTCACCCCGTAGACGGGCGTTAGAGAAAAAGACGCAAAATGAATTCGAGGTCAAACAATTTCACCAATCCAACCATGACTGAACTAACTATAAATGACTGGTAACTAAATGATTAAAATGATCGTAACACCGAGTAATATTTTCAGCATTTAGCCCAACATAGAATCGGATTTCGGGTAATATACTTGATATTCTTAGTATCAATATTAAGGGAATTGACACTACTTCTGACGGTAGTTAGAAACGAATAGACTTTGCCTTTAACAGCAACTAATGTTGTCGTTCTTTTGGATCAGGTCAAATGTCATCGCTAAAAAAAGTATCTTTGTAAGATGTCAGGAGAAGCTAAAGTTATATCATTTTTTGCCTTTGTCTTGGTTACTTTGGTTATCATCAATGTGTTCAAGTCCCAATCCACTAAGGAGGTGACGTTTAACGAAACGTTAAAGACTGAAGTCAAACCTATCAACTCCCCCTCAGATATCGAACATATTACTTCAGGTCTTGTCAAACCTATCCTTTACACCAAAGTAGATGGACTCCCTTCGCTTCCGCCTTTTGAGGACAAAGCCCGCTTTGTTGATATCGTTCTACCAGCAATTTTAGTGGCTAAATATAGGATTGAAGAAGATAGACAACTTTTAAAGGTTCTCACTAAATCAGAAACCTGGACTAGATCGGATAGTATCTTCTTAAAAAAACTAACTGATGCTTATAAAACTGACAACTTACAATTACTGAATCGTAGACTAATTACGCACCCAAATAGCATTGTTTTAGCACAAGCGGCTGTAGAGTCTGGATGGGGTAAATCAAGGTTCTTCAAAGAAGCAAACAACCTCTTTGGCATCTGGTCATATCGATCGAATGAACCAAGAATTAAAGCGAGCTCAAGTAGACAGGATTATCAAGTATACTTACGGAAGTATGCTGACGTTTCTGAGTCGATCGTTGATTATTTCCAAACAATAGGCAGGGCGAAACCCTATTCAGCATTTCGCGAGAAACGCATGAATACAAGCAATATAGACATACTACTACCTTTGTTGAGCCCATATTCTGAGAGAAAACAAGAGTATGTTAGACAGTTAAGATCAATGATCAAGTTCAACGAATTTGAACAGTATGATAGCTACACGATAGATCCAAGTTATATTATCTCTGAAAGAATTGAGGAATGAAATATCTATTCTTGGTATTGGTTCTGACACAAAACACGTTTTGTTTTGGGTTTCAACAAGCAAAAGCTTCAGCTTTCGTTTATCATCGGTTTGGAGATGATAGATATCCATCCACTAACATTGATCTTGACAAATTCGAAGCACACCTTAAGTTCCTAAAGGACAATGACTATCATGTCATCACGATTAGCCAAGTATTGAATGAATTAAAAGATCAAGAGGTCATAGCAAAAGTAGCAGTAATCACCATCGATGACGCCTATAAGAGTTTTTATGCCAATGGATGGCCTCTGCTAAAAAAATATGGCTTTCCTGCCACGCTCTATGTGAATACTGAAACTGTGGGAGCCACTGATTTCATGGATTGGAATCAAATCAAGGAGGTAAATCAAGCGGGGATAGAAATCGGTAATCATTCTCATGCCCACCCCTATTTCCTTAATAACTTTAATCGACAAGATTTTTTGGGAGATCTTCTCTTAAGCCAAAAGTCATTTGAGATTGGTATGAATAAGGTGCCTAAGAGTTATGCTTATCCTTATGGCGAATGGAATATGCAAATGGCTAACGTTTTAGACTCGATGAATTACTTAAGTGCAGCTGCCCAAAAATCTGGTGTAATTTATCGAGGAACGCATCGATATAGCTTGCCTCGATTCCCGATGTCAAATGACTATGCTGATCTAGAATCCTTTAAGGAGAAGCTATCAGTTGCTGCATTAGAGATCGTTGACATCAAGACATATCAAGTAGGAAGCATGGGTTCAGTCTCGTCTCCAACGATCGTGTTGAGCTTTTATGAAAAAGACCTTGAACTGAAGTATTTACAAGTATTTATACAGGGAACTGAAGTCAATAAGTCAATCACTGTGGAGAAAGACGGTCTGGTCAAGCTGACCATATCCCCAAAGTCTTCGCTGAAGAAAAGAAGAACATTATTTACAGTAACTATACCTAACAGACGTGGTGAATGGGCTTGGTATAGTTATTCATGGGTTATTCCAACATTGAGACAATGAAACGCCACGAATCCCTTATACCATTATCTAGGTTTCATAGATCGTGTCTATTCTTAGCCTTAATCTCCAAAGAAAATGCTCCTAACGTAAAAGGCTATCCTACAATCATCGAAGAGAAAATCGATTTCTCGATTAACTTTTACCAGACACAGCTCACTCAACATTTTGAGCAAGAAGCGAAGCTTTGGAATTATTTAAAGGACAAATCAAAAAGATTGGCCGAAATTCTCGATGACCTTCGGTCTGAAAGAGAAGTATTAAAAACACGCTTCATCCAACTAATGGATTCCAAATCAAAAGAAGACTTGTTTCAAATTGGATCGCTTTTAGAGCAACACGTTCGCAAGGAAGAAAGAGTTCTATTTCAGCAAATACAAAGCGATTTGAATGAAGAAGAACTCTCTCAAGTCCTTAAACTGACTACATAGTTATTCTATCCTTAGGGACTTGATAGGATTAGACCTTGCTGCCTTAAAAGCATGAAAACCTATTACCATCAAAACAATTGATAGTGTTATCACCGCGCTAAAAATAAATGGGGCAACCCCAATGTTAGTTCGAAAAGCAAAATCATCTAACCAGGTGCTCATTAAAAACCATGTTATCGGGATAGAAAGACCGATGGCTACAATAAGTTGAATGCTAAACTGTCCCACTAGTATTTGAAGAATCGATCGTGAAGAAGCTCCTAAAACCTTTCTGATACCAATTTCCTTGATCTTCGAGTTTACTATAAGTATTGTTAAGCCTAATAGCCCAAAGCTGGCAATTATTATACTTAATAAAGTTGCTATAGATACAATTTGATTAACCCTTGCTTCGTCTTCATATTGATTTTGAAGACTCTGTTCAACAAAGTAAAAGTTCAGTTTCTCATTAGGAAACAGTCCACTCCATGACTTATCAATCAGGTCACTTACCTCAGACAAATTGCTACCTTGATATCTAAAAACTAACTTCGGAATAAAGGAATCCCCAGCATTAAAATCACTGACTCCTTGAAAGATTGGCACCACATTTTGAACAATTACCAGCGGAGAAATCTCTTCTCTCAAAGATTCAAAATTAAAGTCTTTGACTACACCTATGATTTGATGATCACCGAACTTATCACCTGGTAATTTTTTACCAATAGGGTTTTCCAATCCAAAATATGCCACAGCAGTTTCATTCAAAATTACCCCTTGCGATTTATGGATATCAAGTGCAGGGTCAAATTTCACTCCATCAACTAAATCAATGGCGAAGGCATCCAAATAATATGGGTCTACAATTAAGAACTGAAATTGCATATAATTACCTGTGTTCGAATCGAAACCTAAGCGTACCCAACCCTCTGATCCAAAAACATGTGACCCACTACCAAAATTAGTTAAGTCTGTGTTTTTGGACAATTCATTTTTGAGCATATCAGCATTTTTAAAGGCAGTAGCTATCTCTTCACTCACTTTACCACTATGTGAGTCTGAATAAAGAGGTACCGAAATCATTGCATCATATGAATACCCTAAATCATAACTTTGCAAATATTTTAACTGCTTTCGCATAATCAAGGTGCTGGAGATAAGAAAAACAGTCAATAAAAACTGAAAAGTAATCGCAGCTTTTCTCACCCATCGTCCACCGCCCCGGACAGCACCACTTCTAAGAACTGACGCTACGTTAAATCGTGAAAGTATTAGTGCAGGATAGATTCCTGACAGAAACCCAATGATCAGGGCAACCAAAACGATGTAAATAACATTGTCAGCACTTATTTTAAAAGTTAGATTTACTTGCGCCAGTTGATTAAAGACTGGTAAAGCTAAAATGGTTAAGAATACACCCAGTATAGTCGCCAAAAAAGCGATTAACATGCTCTCTGTTAAGTATTGATTAATGAGGTTTTTAGGGTGTGCTCTAGCGACCTTCCTTACACCAACCTCCTTCGCTCGCTTTAGTGATTGTCCAATTGAAAGTGTGGTGTAATTCATGCAAGCAATCACCAATATCAGCAGGCCAATAGCACCTAAGATATAAACGTATTGAGGGTTGCCCACAGGATATTTAGCACTTGAAACATCCGCGTTTAGGTGAATATCTGTTAATGGCTGAAATCCTATTAAATAATGCTCTTCAACCGGAGCATCACCAAAGGCTCCAGAACCGTTAACGAGAAACTTCACCATTGCTTCCGTTTTAGGTTTTAAACCAGCGGCATTAGTGCCTTCTTTTAGTAAGACGTAAGTTTCTGGTCCAATATCGAACCACCTTTTCATCATATCATCACTATAGAATAAGGATCTGTTTTCGAGTGATACCAGCATGGTATATTGGAAGCCACTGTTCAAAGGAGCATCTTCTACGATGGCTGTAACGATGAAATCATGAATATTAGCTCCTACCTGCATTGGTAGCAATTGACCTGTAGGGTCGGTATCTCCAAAATACTTTTGACTGTAGGAAACAGATAACACGACTGAAGAAAGTTCGTCCAATGGGTTAACTCTGTTTCCTTTAAGCACCTCAAAGTCATAAACCTCCAAAAAAAATTGGCACTGACTATATTAAATTGATCAAGTACCCTGTCATCACCCCTCCCAATAAAAGTTTCACGTTGATCAAACAGTTACAAATTAGCGTTTTGGCTTATGATGAAAAAGATAGAATCCACTTAACAAATAAGGCATTCTTGGGTCTTTTGGGCCAAAAGAACCTCCTAAACCTAGAAAGTATTAAAAGTGAAAATCAATCACTTTATGATCAGATCAAGATCATTAAAAATGGCGAAAACATAGTCCTTAAGACGACTATCAATAATGAAGTAAAGCGACTATCGATTGCTGCGTCTAGTTTCAAACTACGAAGTAAATACTACAAATTAATCTCTTTACAAGACATCAATGCCGAGCTGGATCAAAATGAAATGGAAGCTTGGCAGAAGCTCATTCGTGTGTTAACGCATGAGATTATGAACTCTGTAGCTCCTATTACTTCCCTCTCTTCTACAATGAAGCATATCGTTCAGCATGGAGATCTTGAAGGCGAAAAAAGAGCTAGCCTCGAAGAAGGATTAGGTGCCATAGAAGCACGAAGTCAAGGTTTAATGAATTTTACCGAAGCTTATAGAGCACTTACTAGAGTCCCCTTACCAAATATTAAGAAAGTTGCTGGTAAAAACTTCTTTCAGCGTATCTCCTCGTTGTTCCAGCCAACTTTGAATGGATCCCAAATCACATGGCAAATGGATATTCCCAAAGAGCAGTTTGAACTTCTAATTGATCCCGATCTAATGGAACAGGTCCTCATCAACTTATTAAAAAACGCGAAAGAAGCCGTTAATCATGCCACAGGAAAAATTCATCTGGCTTTCACCTTGAGCGATGACAAAGACTTTTCAATCATTACCGTTACCGACAATGGTGCTGGTATACCAGAAGACATAACTGAGAAAATTTTTATCCCTTTTTATACTACAAAACCAGAAGGTTCAGGCATTGGCCTAAGCTTAACCAAGCAGATCATTCAGTCTCATAAAGGGGAATTATCATTTAATACTTCGCCCGAAGGCACTTCATTTACCCTCAAGTTTTAGCTTCTTTATTGCTTTTAATTACTTTTGAGGAAATTTCAATTTATATGAAGGGCATCTCAAGAACGGCTTTAATACTCATAATCATTATCGCCAACATCGCTATTGACCAAGTGACAAAAAAGATGACTCGGGATCAAATAGAATATAACGAGACCATTGAAGTCATTGGAGACTATTTAATTCTGACGAAAGTTGAAAACGAAGGGGCCTTTCTAGGAATGGGATCATCCCTATCCCCTACGTTAAGAACAATTCTTTTGCTCATTCTACCTTCATGCGTCATGCTTGTTTTGTTTGTTTACTTGATTAGAAACAAGGAAATGACGCAACTCAGCTTGATTGCGCTATCGTTTATTGTTGGTGGAGGTATCGGAAATATCTATGACCGCATTGTGTATGGTTCGGTTACTGATATGGTTTTTATTGACCTTCAGTTTGCTCATACTGGTATTTTCAACCTCGCTGATGTATCCGTAATGATCGGTACAGCAATCATTTTAGTCGAACAATTTCTTCCGAAGAAAAATGATGCGGTAGAACCTGCTCAAGGCGAAGCTTAGTCCTTCAATCAAATTTCTTAAATTTAAACAGGGTTGAATATTGGATTCAAATTGTCCACTATGTGATTTCCGTACGTCAAGTAAAAAAACGACATCTTGAAATACTTTTTAAGCTTAGTACTACTCGCTACAACGATATCGGCTTTTGCCCAAAAAACAATCACTTTAGGTGATAAGGAATCTCCCAAAGCGACCCTATCAGATGTCGCTTGGATTGCTGGTAGTTGGGAAGGCCTAGCTTTTGGTGGTCAAGTGCAGGAGGTTTGGGCTCCACCATTGGGCGATTCGATGATGTGTGCCTTCAAACTTGTCGTTGATGGGAAAGTCGAGTTCTACGCGCTTTGTCAGATTAAAGAAGAGAATGGGAGTCTTGTACTACGCCTTAAGCACTTCAATGGTGACCTAACCGCATGGGAGGAGAAAGATGAAACAGTGGATTTTAGATTAGTTAAAATCAAAAGGAACATCGCGTATTTTGATGGTTTCACCGTTGAAAGAGTCTCTAGAGACAAAATCAACATGCACGTAATGATTAGTAAGGCTGGTGAAGAAAGTGAAGTGACCTTCAATTATTCAAGAACCAAATAGCCTATAAGATCATCCATAATATCAAGGCTAATATCAATAGTATGGCTACCCAACTCGTCCCTTTCATTTGTGTTGGAAACTCATATTGACATATAGAACAGGTCCTCTCACTAGCAGAAACCTCCATAGCACAGGATGGACACTCTTTCATATTTTCTTTGCTGCTGCTTGTCATTTACATGAAATTAAAGAATTGTATCCAAAATTGGTTAAGAATAGTGAAGCACCTAACTTAATCTCCACATGAAGCAGCTCATCGATAAATTCTACATCGCCTTTACCCAATTGGATGCCGAAACAATGGCATCGGGTTATCACCCAGACATTGTCTTTCATGACCCGGCCTTTGGGGTGTTAAAAGGGGAGAAAGTCGGTAATATGTGGAGGATGCTTTGTGCAAGCCAAAAGGATAAGAACATGACGGTCACTTATGATAATGTAGTGGTAGATGGTCAAAGAGGTTCAGCAAATTGGGAAGCACACTATGTCTTTAGCAAAACTGGTCGAAAAGTGCATAATAAAATTGAAGCTCAATTTGAGTTTAAGGACGGCTTAATATACAAGCATACTGACAGTTTTGATTTACACCGGTGGGCAGGCCAAGCCTTGGGATTTAGCGGAAAAGTATTAGGCTGGTCAGGATTCTTTCAAAAAAAGCTTCAAACCCAAACCAATCACTTATTGGATAAATTTGAAGCTAAGCTATGATTATACAGTCGGTTATGTTGTCCAAGACATTCCTTCTTATATTTCAGTTTAACTAAACCATCTAGAATGAAAAGAATATTTACTCTTATCACTGTTCTTACCATCATGCTTGCCCCTTTTGCACAGGCGCAGGATCAAAAGACTGTGATCGACAATATGATCAAAGAAGCGAATAATAATTCGATGCTTGAAAAATTGGCCTATGAGCTTCTTGACAAAAACGGACCAAGATTGGTCGGTACTCCTCAAATGAACTCTGCCAACGATTGGGCTGCTGCCAAATACGAAAGCTGGGGAATCTCTGCTAAAAACGAGCAATGGGGCGAATGGCGTGGCTGGGAACGTGGAATCACGCACGTAGATCTAATTGAACCTCGTGTAAAAACACTAGAAGCGATGGCGCTTGCATGGAGCGCAGCGACCGATGGCCCGGTCAGTGCTGAAGTAACTATGATTCCAGATGTAGCTGACAAAGCTGCCTTCGATGCTTGGTTACCAAGTGTAAAGGGTAAATTCGTTATGGTTGACGTAGCGCAACCAACTGGACGTCCAGGATATAACTGGGAGAAATTTGGTACTGAAGAGTCTATCGAAAATATGCAAAAATTGCAACGCGAAACGATCACAGCATGGCGTAAACGCGTTAGTAATACTGGCTACGGAAGAGGTCTTGACCAAGCATTAGAAGACGCTGGTGCCTTAGGTATTCTAAAATCAAACTGGTCTAGAGGATTTGGTGTTAACAAAATCTTCAGCGCTAGAACTAAAGGAATCCCTGCAGTTGACATTGGATTGGAAGATTATGGTACACTATTCAGAATGATCGAGCATGGAGATACTCCAACGATTAGAATGGAAGTAACTTCTAAGGAATTAGGGCAAATGCCTACCTATAACACTGTTGCTGAAATGCAAGGTGGCGAAAAAGCTGACGAGTATGTGATGCTTTCAGCTCACTTTGATTCATGGGATGGTGGAACTGGTGCTACAGATAATGGTACTGGTACACTCGTAATGATGGAAGCGATGAGACTATTGAAGAAATACTACCCTAACCCGAAGAGAACGATCATTGCTGGGCACTGGGGAAGTGAAGAGCAAGGCTTAAATGGTTCTAGTGCATTCGTACAAGACAACCCTAAAGTGGTTGCAGGACTTCAAGCGTTATTCAATCAAGATAACGGAACAGGTAGGGTCGTTAACATTAGTGGTCAAGGCTTCTTGCACTCTTATGAGTTCATTAACCGTTGGTTATCTGCCGTACCAAGAAAATATAAATCTGAAATCGAAACTAATTTCCCTGGATCTCCAGGTGGAGGTGGTTCTGATTATGCTTCATTCGTAGCTGCCGGTGCTCCAGGCTTTAGCTTAAGCTCTTTAAGCTGGGATTATGGAACCTACACTTGGCACACGAACAGAGACACTTACGACAAGATCGTATTTGACGATGTGCGTAACAATGCCATCCTAACAGCTATTATGGTATATATGGCTTCAGAAGATGAAAAGACATTCCCGAGAGACAAAGCGGACTTAGGCATGAATCCAAGAAACGGTGAGCCAAGAACATGGCCAACACCAAGAAACCCCAACCGTAAAGGAGGGCAATAAGTAAATCAACCCCAATTTAAAGCCGGTTCATGTAAATGGATCGGCTTTTCTTTTTTTAGTATTCGGGAGGCTTCCGATTAGATTTCTTATCGGAATGCTTCTTTTTGGAATCCAATCGCTTACGAATAGAAGACTTGGAAGGTTTAGATTTCCTACGAGGCTTGGGATCAGTAAAGGCTATTTCTATCAACTTCTTAAAAGCTAGAACAGCCTCTTCCTTATTTCTTAACTGGCTCCTGTGTTGTTCTGAATGAATGGCTATCACTCCCTCAGATGTCAATCGATTGGCCCACTTGGTGTGAAGCCTCTCCTTCTCTACATCACTGAGAATTTGTGAATCGTTTACGGAAAACTTTAAAGTCACCCTAGTTTCAACCTTGTTGACATTTTGACCACCTGATCCAGAGCTTCTAGAGGTTTGAAACTCAAACTCAGGGATGTAATCTCTTTGCGTTATTTCTTTCGGGTTGAACATCATACTATTTCTTCATCCTGAGCGTAGCGAAAGATCTCTCAATCTTTGAGAAAGGCTTCCTCACAAATCCAGTCAAGTCAAACTTCGTCTCTTTTGAACACAAACTTACTATCATTCGAACTATCAGCATCAAACCAATAACCTTGATAATCAAACCCTTTTAATGATCCCGCATCATTGATTCTATTCTTGATAATGTATTGTGCCATGAGTCCCCTAGCCTTTTTAGCAAAAAAAGAAATCACTTTATACTTACCATTCTTCTCATCCAAGAAGTCAATATTGATGACCTTAGCTTTTAAGCTTGGTCTGTCAATCGCTTTGAAGTACTCTTGAGAAGCCAAGTTGATCAGTACTTTATCCCCTTGCTTTTTCAAGTCACGATTTACTTGCTCCACGATTCTATCAGTCCAAAAATTATAAAGGGTTGTGTAATCATCAAAGGCCAAACGTGTCCCCATTTCTAATCGATATGGTTGAATCAAATCCAAAGGTCTCAATAATCCGTAAAGACCCGAAAGTATCCTCAAATGGTCTTGCGCGTAAAGGATTTCATCATCTGAAAGTTCTTCCGCGGCTAAACCAAGGTACACATCTCCTTTAAAGGCATAGACCGCCTGTTTTGCTCTTTTGGTGTTCTTAGACTTAGCAAACTTCTGATATCGGCTGACGTTCAACTCAGCCAAATTCTCACTCAAATTCATCAGCTCTTGAATCTGCTCAGGCGTCCTTTCTCTTAAGGCACCAATCAACTCTAAAGTCTCTTTCTGAAATCTAGGATAAGACTTTTCCTTATCACAAGGCGTTTCGAAATCAAGGGTTTTTGCTGGGGAAATAACGTAAATCATAATTGAATTTTGTCTACTACAAACATACAAACTGAAGCAGTAAATTGTTCCAAATCTTTATTTGTTCTATCAATAATATATTGCCGCTATGCAACAACATCGAGCACGTTCGGAACCTAGAAATGCTAAATGGAAGGTATTGAAAAATGCGCACCAGCAGTCTCTAGTCAACAAAGTATGTGGGATTAAGGCAAGGTGCTTATCTTAGCAGCACTATATGGCTAAGCAATTCGATCCTAATTCTATAGACCTTCCTATAGTAGAAATCATCTCCGAGGTGCAGACGCATTTGGCTGAAAAGAACAGTTTGGTTGTGAATGCACCTCCTGGTGCTGGAAAAAGCACATTGCTTCCTCTAGCCTTACTTGATGCACCCTGGCTTGAAGGAAAGAAGATTTTGATGCTAGAGCCTAGAAGATTAGCCGCTAGAACCATCGCTGAGCGCATGTCCTTCTTTCTAGGCGAACCTGTTGGACAAACAGTAGGCTATCGCATTCGGTTCGATAACAAAACATCAAGCAAAACAAAGATTGAGGTACTTACAGAAGGTATCCTTACTCGGATGATCCAAAGTGACAACGAGCTTGAAGATATTGGACTCGTCATTTTCGATGAGTTTCATGAAAGAAGTATTCATGCAGATGTTGCCTTGGCACTCTGCCGTGAGGCACAACAAGTGTTAAGACCCGACCTTCGGATCATGATCATGTCGGCTACCTTGAACATGCCACAATTGACCTCACTTCTGAATGCGCCTGCCGTAGTCAGCAAAGGACGTCAGTATCCCGTAGATGTACATTATGCAGGTGATATTGACGAATCACTCATGCCAGAGCTTTGCTCAAAGACCATCATTTCAGCCACCAAAAAACATGATGGGGACATACTTGTCTTTCTACCAGGACAAAGAGAGATCCGCAGGACCGCAGAAATTCTAAGCAATGCGCTTAGGGGCTTTCAAATTCATCAACTATATGGAGCACTGCCCCAGCGACAACAGATGGCCGCCATTATGCCCGACCGAGAAGGCCGAAGGAAAATAGTACTCGCCACCTCTATAGCAGAAACAAGTTTAACGATTGAAGGGGTAAAAGTAGTCGTGGATAGCGGTTTTGGTCGTACTTCTAAGTTCGACCCCAACTCCGGGCTGTCTCGTCTTGAGACAGTTCGCGTTTCCAGAGATTCCGCAGATCAAAGGGCCGGTCGGGCTGGAAGGCTTAGTTCAGGGCATTGCTATCGCATGTGGTCGGCAGTTACCCATCAAAGGTTAACCGATCATGTCGTGCCAGAAATCATGAAAGCTGATTTAGCGTCACTTGTTTTGGATATGGCGCAATGGGGCATTGTGGACATACAGCAAATGACATGGTTGACTCCGCCACCAAGAGGCCCATTGATGCAAGCGTCTGATCTGCTCAAACAATTGGAAGCATTGGCAAATGGTCGCATAACAGAACAGGGGAAGCGCATGCTTAAACTGCCTTGCCATCCAAGAATTGCCCATATGCTTTTATTAGCAGATGATCAAGGTCAACTTGGCTTAGCCACTGATATCGCTGCCTTACTCGAAGAGCGTGATCCACTTGGACGGGAAGCCGGGATAGACCTGAATACAAGAATTGAAGCACTCAGAGTTCATCGGAGAGAACAAAGAGAAGGTCACAAACTCGGCAGAATAGAAAAGATAGCCAGTCAATACCGTAAGTTGTTTGACACACACGAAAACAATGATCACATCGATCCATATGAAACAGGGGTTTTATTGACGCACGCTTACCCTGAACGTATTGCCTTCGCCAGACCGGGAAATAACGCCCAATTCCAATTATCAAACGGTCGATACGCCATGGCAGGTCATCAAGAAGACCTAGCCGCAGAACCTTGGTTGGCCATTTGTCATATAGATGCGCGAGACGGCATGGGTAAGATTCATATGGCTTCTCCACTCAATCCACGTGACCTCGCCAAAATCGTAAAAGAAAAAGAGGTGATCACTTGGGATACGGAAGATGGAGGGCTTTTAGCTAAGCTTAACCTATGTATTGGCAATATTATCCTCAAGAGTACGCCACTCCCCGATCCCGATCCAAAGCATTTGTTGGCTGCTATTATTGAAGCGATTAAAAAGGAAGGCGAACAACTGTTAGACTTTAATCAAGAAGTACAACAATGGCAAAATCGTGTCATAAGCTTGAGAAAGTGGAATCCAACGCATTCTTGGCCAGAAGTAAGTACAGCGAGTTTGCTGACTACAAGCGCAGAATGGCTGAGTCCTTACTTGACCGATGTTAAACGACCGGAAGACCTCAAGAAGATAAAATTGAAAGATGTACTTCAGCATAGCTTGAACTTCGAGCAACAACAGCAGCTTGATTTGCTGGCACCATCTAAGATTGAAGTACCCAGTGGATCAAAGATCAAGTTGATGTATCGAGACAATGGAGAGCCTCCTGTGCTTGCGGTGAGGATTCAAGAGGTGTTTGGCCTGAAAGAAACACCAAAGATCAATCAAGGTGGAATAAGTGTTATTTTGCATCTGCTATCCCCTGGTTATAAGCCAGAACAAATCACCTTAGATTTAGAAAGTTTCTGGGCAAACACTTACTTTAAGGTAAGAAAGGAATTAAAGAGGCGCTACCCGAAGCATGTCTGGCCTGATGATCCGACTCAGGAGCCTGCCACTAGGTTTGCGAGAAGAAGAAAGCCCACTAATTAGGTCTGATCTGACGCGTTTGTAACGTATCGAATCGGGCGCGTTTGCAACGCGTTCGAAACTTACTGATATACACGGTAGATGGAACGCATTAAAAATACGCACCATTGATGTTATTCAAATCCTGGTGCCTTAATTGGATTTGAGACTGCAGCTCTTATTGCAGGGAAACACTGTTCTCACTATTCAAGTATAGGTTCTTTGTCCTCATTTAATCAACTTGCCGTTAGTTACATCCCTATTTGTAAATGAAACACACATTCATACTCCTAACACTTTTTTTCATGACTGCGACCAGTCTAGCCCAAACTCCTAAGAAAGCTGAAACTATATCTGTTAAGGGAAAGGAGATGTATTATGAAGTCTATGGAAGTGGTGAACCACTAATAATGCTGCATGGCTACAGACTTTCTTCATCACATTGGAAACCTTATGTCGCAGATTTTGATCAAGATTATGAAGTTTATCTAATTGACCTAACTGGGCACGGAAAGTCAGAGCGATTTAATGAGGCACTATCGATTAAATCTGTTGCTTATGACCTACATGCTTTAATTAAATACTTAGATCTTAAAACACTGAAAGCCATTGGATTTAGCTTTGGAGGAGATGTATTGTTTCAACTTGCCCTAATTGATCCAACTCTTGTTGAATCAATGATTATCATTGGTGCAGTTGGTACCTGGAGCGTCAATGATTTCCCACAATACCTGGAGTCATATACCTTTGAAAACATTGATGACTTCGAACCTTTTAGGTATCCAGCGTCAGCGATACTCCAATCAACTCAATATTAAAACGAAAGAGATCGCTAGCTTGGTAGAACAACTTGGTGGGAATCCACGAGGAACTTATAAAACCATTGACGGACGTGAATTAGCAGTATTCGAAACCAAATACAAGCTAGGAGAAGGTGCTTATCGACTCTTTTATATACAAGACATCAAAGCCGAATTACAAGCCAGAGAGCTTGAAGCGTGGCAAAATTTAACGAAAGTACTACGCCATGAGATCATGAACTCCATTGCACCTATCTCCTCCTTAACGTCTACACTAACTCAGATTATTGGCGAAGACATCGAGAAGCAAGCGGTACATAATATCATATCACATGAGAGCCTTGAAGACATAGAGGAAGGCCTAAGAACTATCTCAGGTAGATCTGATGGCCTGATCAATTTCATTAACGCCTACCGCGATTATACGAACCTACCAGACCCCAACCGCCTTGATACCTCTATCAACCCGGTAGTTCAACGTACGGTAAACCTAATGAAAGGCGACTTTAAAGAAGATCAGCTAGTTATAAAGCTACCTAAAACGCCTCAGCACCTTATGTTGGATGAGCAGTTGATAGAACAAGTATTGATTAACCTCATCAAAAATGCTAAAGAAGCTATTGAAGGTAAAGAGAATGGCCTAGTGCAGATTGAATTAAAGGTCATCAACCAAAGAACATCCGTGGTCATTGAAGACAACGGGCCTGGGATTATTGCCGAAGCGCAGCAGAAGATTTTCATGCCGTTCTATTCAACCAAAAACAGAGGATCAGGCATTGGATTAAGCCTATCCAAGCAAATCATGCAGCTACATGATGGCGATATACTTGTAGCAAGTAAGATTGGTAAAGGAGCCAAATTCATGTTGGTTTTCAATTGAATTCAATCGAAATCATAAAATCTAAATAGACAAGCTTCCAGATTAGCTGCAATACACCTAATTTGCCAATCAATGAGTTTGACCAATTTGAAGACAGCCCTGAAAGGCGACCTCTTTACAGATAATACAACGAGAAAGCTATACGCTACTGATGCGTCTGCCTACAGAGAACTTCCTCTTGCCATAGCTATCCCACAAGACAAAGAGGACCTTATTACTTTGGTTAATTACGCACGTGACAATGGCACCTCATTAATCCCAAGAACTGCCGGTACAAGCCTAGCCGGTCAGGTGGTGGGTAGTGGCATCATCGCTGACATTTCAAAACACTTCAATCAGGTCATTGAGATCAACGAAAAAGAAGCCTATGCTTGGGTAGAACCTGGCATCATTCGCGATGATTTGAATAAGCAATTAGCGCCATATGGTTTCTTCTTTGCGCCAGAGACCTCTACCGCCAACCGCGCGATGATTGGCGGTATGATAGGAAATAATTCATGTGGCTCTAATTCAGTTGTTTATGGTAGCACAAGAGAACATTTACTAGAAGTAAATACCATTCTGTCTGATGGTACTGAATCTTGGTTTGGAGGTACTAATAAAAGCACATTCTTAGATCGTTGTAATGGACTTTCTGTCTCTGGAGAACTGCAAAATAATATCTACTTTGAAACTAGAGAAATTCTAAAGGATGAAACCAATCAAAAAGAGATTTTAGAGGGCTTTCCGAAAGCGGATATTCCGAGAAGAAACACAGGCTATGCCTTGGACATGCTCCTTCGTCATCAACCTTTCAACGAAGCCGGAAATGACTTTAATTTTTGTAGTCTGATCGCTGGTTCTGAGGGAACACTATGCTTAGTGACTTCCGCTAAGATTAAGCTTACTCCACTCCCGCCTGATAACAAACGATTAGTATGTATTCATTCCGAAACCATCGATGATAGCCTCAAGGCAAACTTGGTGGCGTTAAAGTATAAGCCATCGGCTTGCGAGTTGATGGATCACTACATCCTTGAGGCCACCAAGCGCAATGCGATGTACAACGCACTCAGGTTCTTCGTAGAAGGCGATCCACAAGCCATCTTAGTAGTAGAACTAAATGGAGATAGTCCTGAAGAAGCCAATAAAAAAGTAAAAGACTTAATCCAAGACCTTAAATTACAAGGTCGAGGTTATGCATACCCCATTGTCAAGGGAAAGAAAATAAACTTAGTATGGAACCTTCGAAAAGCAGGCCTAGGCTTACTTTCTAATATTCCTGGTGATGCTAAACCAGCACCAGTCATAGAAGATACGGCCGTAGATGTTCAGGATTTACCGGCATATATCGCAGAATTCAATGAAATATTGGACAAGCATGGGCTCTATTCGGTTCATTATGCACACGCAGGCTCAGGAGAGCTTCATTTACGTCCGATCATTAACCTGAAAACGGCCGAAGGCCAAGGACAATTTAGAACCATTGCTGAAGAAATTGCCAAGCTAGTAAAAAAGTACAAAGGTTCTCTTTCAGGAGAGCATGGAGATGGCCGTTTAAGGGGAGAGTTTCTCCCTCAGATGATTGGTGAACACAACTATCAATTAGTCAAACGAGTAAAGAAAATTTGGGATCCTCAAAATATCTTTAATCCAAATAAAATTGTTGACACCCCTCCGATGGATACTTCTTTGCGGTATTCAAAAGATCAAAAAACACCTGAATTCGATACACAATTTGACTTCTCAGCCACAGATGGCATCCTTCGCACAGCGGAGTTATGCAATGGATCTGGGGACTGTCGCAAGTCAGAGCTAAGTGGTGGAACCATGTGTCCGAGCTACATGGCCACTAGGGACGAAAAAGACACGACAAGAGCCAGAGCAAACATTCTGCGGGAAATACTAACGCATTCTAACGACAAAAATCCTTTCGCAAACGAAGAGATCAAAGAAGTAATGGACCTGTGTTTGTCCTGTAAAGGTTGCAGTTCAGAATGCCCATCCAATGTAGACATGGCAAAGCTGAAGGCAGAATGGCAGTATCAGTATTACAAAGAAAACGGCATACCAACTCGTTCTAAGCGCATTGGCAACTTTTCAAAGAGTATGAAGCTGGCGAGCATGGCACCATGGGCTTATGATTTTATATTCGGTAATACTTTCACCGCAAATATTGCCAAGTCTGTCGTAGGGTTTGCCAAAAAGCGCAGCATGCCAGAACTAGCACGTCAGCCACTAGCAAAGTGGTTGACAAAAGAGTTCAAGGCTAAAGTCACAGGTAAAAAGCTCTACTTCTTTTGTGATGAGTTCACCAACTATAACGATGCTGAAATTGGTAAGAAGGCTGTTTTGCTCCTCGATAAACTCGGTTACCAAGTCATCTTCGTTCCGCATGCAGATTCGGGAAGGCCACAGCTTTCCAAAGGACTTTTAGATGATGCAAAGGCACTCGCAGAAGAGAACATTCAAATCTTCAAGGATTTGGTTACCATTACAACTCCTTTAGTCGGTGTTGAGCCTTCGGCCATCCTAACCTTCAGAGATGAATACACTACCCTCACTAGAGGCAAGAAACAGGAAGAAGCCAAGCGAATTGCCAAACATGTTTTTACAATAGAAGAGTTTTTAGCGCACGAGATTGAAGCTGGCCATATCAAATCAGAACAGTTCACCGAAGAGGCCAAATTGATCAAAGTACATGGACATTGCCATCAGAAGGCACTTTCGTCTATGGTACCTACTAAAAAGATGCTGTCGCTACCAAAGAACTTCAAAGTACATATGATTCCTTCGGGCTGCTGTGGCATGGCAGGTTCTTTCGGCTATGAAAAGGAACATTACGATATTTCAATGAAGATTGGTGAGCTAGTCCTCTTCCCTACGGTGCGTAAGCAACCAGAAGAAGTGATTATTGCGGCAGCCGGAACAAGTTGTAGGCATCAGATCAAGGATGGGACAAGCCGCAAATCTTATCATCCAGTGGAGATACTTTGGGATAGTCTGATATGAAAAGAGTAGTTATAGTATTGCTTTTGGTGATGTCAAGTATAGCTTGTTCAAATCAATCGACTACTAAACTCACCATAGCTGCTGCGGCCAACATGCAATTTGTCATGGTCGCCTTAGAAAAAGAATTTGAGGAAGCGACAGGTGCCCAAATAGAAGTTATTCTTGGGTCATCTGGAAAGCTCACCTCTCAAATCATCGCTGGAGCACCCTATGATCTCTTTCTTTCAGCAGACAGTAAATATCCACAGAAGCTTTTTGAAGAGGGATTAGCCAATCATGCACCTCAAATTTATGCCTATGGACGACTAGTAGTTTGGACCTCTTTTGACTCTGCTCAGATTATTGCCAATGAGAAAGATTGGGCGAACACCAAAATTGCAGTAGCTAACCCAAAAACTGCGCCTTATGGTTGGGCTTCTATGGATTTCATGAACTCTCAACCTCGCTCTCAATTCTTCAAGGATAAACTCGTATACGGTGAGAGTATATCTCAAGTAAACCAGTTTCTACTAAGTGGTGCAGCGGATATTGGTTTCACGTCCAAATCCAGTGTGCTCTCAAAACCATTCAAAGGAAGAGGTTTATGGAAAGAAATTCCAACTTCGGATTACGAACCTATCACACAAAGCATGGTAATTCTAAATGAAAGACCTGAAATGCAAAGTGCAGCACAAGCCTTTTTTGATTTCATGCTTTCAGAGAAGGGTCAAGAAATTTTGAGAGCGCACGGTTACTCATCAGATTATTAGTGTCACTCCTACGGAGCTAAGACAATTCTTCCTAACAATATTCAAACATTTGACTCCTCTGGAGTCAAATAGCACATCAAGAGTTAAGACCTCGTAGAGGTTAAAAGCCAATAGATATAACCACACAGATTGACCTAAGCTCCAGCGGAGCGAAATAAAAGGCAACGCATTGCGGTATCATTCCGAATGAGTTAGATGATTCTCCGTGATACAATTAAAACATTCAACTAACATGGAATTCAAAATCATTCAAGGTATGTTTTCTAGGCTTTTATTAATTTAAACTCTAATAAGCACAATTAGAAAACCCTATGGCCAATACCTACACACAATTATATGTCCAACTTGTCTTTGCTGTCAAGCATCGTCAAAGCCTGATAAAGGAAGATATCCGCATCGATCTACAGAAATACATTTCCGGAATAATTTCTAATCAAAACCATAAACTGATGGCTATTTATGTCATGCCAGATCATTGTCACATTCTGGTAGGACTCAATCCCAAAGATTCTATTTCAGACTTGGTAAGAACGATAAAATCACATTCCTCTAAATGGGTTAACGAGACAAACCTCGTCAAGCATCGATTTCAATGACAAGAAGGCTATGGTGCCTTTAGCTATGGACAAAGTCAAATACCTACCGTAATCCAATACGTTCTAAATCAAAAAGAACATCACCATAAAAAAACTTTTAAAGAAGAATATTCAGACTTCCTTAAGAAGTTCAACATTGAACATGATGAAAAATATCTCTTCGATTGGTTGACTTGACTACCATCAATTGATTTAATTCGACAAAGACTCTTAGATTTAAGGAAATTCGCTCCATTGAATTCAATCTCAGGTAAAATATCATCCATTGAAACCGCAGGAAGCTTGTCTTTAGTAGAAATACTAGCGGGCTCCAATAAGCTAACTGCTATAGTCATTGACACGATCGACACATTACCCCTTTTGAAGGTTGGCAATACTGTAAAAGCCATATTTAAAGAAACCGAGGTAGCCATTGGTTTGGACGAAAAGCATTCAATTAGCATGCAAAATCAACTCTCAGGAACTATAATTAGCATTGATGCCTCAGAATTGCTCAGCAAGGTGGTGCTCCAAATTGAAACAGGCGAGGTGTCGTCCATCATAACAACCAAGGCCATATCCAACTTAAATCTATCAATAGGAAAAAAGGTTAAAGCGCTCATAAAGACGAACGAAATAATGCTTTCTGAATAGTGGATTGGGGACCGATCATATTGACATTAAAGCTGGCGACAGTGACCACTATACTTTTGGCAGTCATTGGCATACCCATGGCCAACTGGCTAGCCAATACAAAGACGCGGCTCAAACCAATAATAGAGGCTCTGATTAGCATGCCACTCGTGCTGCCCCCTACTGTATTAGGTTTCTATCTTCTAATAGCTTTCAGTCCAAACAATGCCTTTGGCGAGTGGCTAGATCAATGGCTAGGCCTTCGGCTTATCTTCTCTTTCGAAGGATTGGTGTTTGCTTCCATCATTTATAGTCTTCCGTTTATGGTCCACCCAATACAGTCTGGGTTGGCCAATCTCCCCAAATCATTGACCGAGGCTTCTTATGTTTTAGGCAAATCCAAATTTCAAACCTTAACCAAGGTCTTACTTCCCAACATTAAGCCTGCTTTACTCACCGGAATAGTACTCTCCTTTGCCCATACCATGGGGGAATTTGGTGTGGTCTTAATGATAGGGGGAAATATACCAGGACAGACAAAAGTAGCTTCAATAGCCATTTATGATGAAGTAGAGTCTCTTAATTATTCGGTTGCGAACAGCTACTCATTAATTCTATTGGGTATAACTTTCACCATATTGGTGTTGGTTTACATGTTCAACCGAGGCGGATTAAAAGGGTTTTGGAAATGATTGAACTGCAACTAAATAAGGCCCTCCATTCGAATCAGGGTACGATGCACCTTGAAATCGACCTGCATCTAGCATCAGGCACATTCACTGCGATACAAGGGAAGTCTGGTGCGGGTAAGACATCCCTCCTTCGTCTCATTGCTGGCCTCATGCCGCCAGATAGTGGTCAGATTGAGGTAGATGGGAAATTCTGGTTCAACAGCGGCCAGCAGATAGACCTACCTATTCAGCAACGTAAAGTCGGCTATGTCTTTCAAGACTATGCGCTATTTCCTAACATGAGCGTTGACGAAAACCTTCGATTCGCCTTGTCAAAATATGATTCGGCCAGCATAGTGGATAATTTAATCGAAATCATGGAGCTTGGTGAATTACGAAATCATAAGCCAGAAATATTATCGGGTGGCCAAAAGCAACGCGTGGCATTGGCAAGGGCATTGGTACAAAAACCAGGCTTACTACTCTTAGACGAGCCGCTATCGGCCTTAGACAATGAAATAAGGGCTAAACTACAACAGCATTTATTAGCGCTTCACAAGGAGTTTAACCTCACAACCCTAATGGTTACCCATGACAATGGAGAAACGCTTAAACTAGCCGATTCGCTGGTAGTATTGGAGCAAGGTAGAGTGATCGAAGAAGGCAAACCTTCAGCACTATTAACCAGCAGTACTATCAGTGGTAAATTTCAATTCACAGGAGAAATTGTCAACGTGCAAGCCGAAGGAGTCATCAGTATTCTTACTGTACTCGTAGGCAAAGAACTCATTAAAGTGGTCTCTGAACGAGATGAAGCTAAAAGCCTTAGTATTGGTGACAAGGTACTTGTGGCTTCCAAAGCCTTTAACCCTATCATTCAAAGAATCAATTGATATCCTCTTCTACCCATCATTGACCATAATCTTTTCAATAAGCAGCTAATTAAAAGCGAACTAGGCAATTACTCAATTCCTTGAGATGCCTTAAAACGTCCAAAAGCCTTAACATAAGAGTCTTGTGAATCGAAAAAGAAATTCTTGAAATTGAAAAATAATTGATAAGGCTTAAAGACAATACGGTCATAATTACCAATCTCTAAACCCAACTGACTCGCCACTTTATCTCCTAATAGGTAAATCATAAATGATTTAGTCAGACCGTCTAAGGGTGTGTCAGCGACTGCTTTTTCGTAATACTTATAAAGTGACTTAGTCAGTTTACGACCTGCTTCGGAAGACCTGAAGTGTCTATCCCTAATCTGTTTCTCCAAATGAAACGCTTCTTTGTTACTCCCTGGCAACAATTCAGGCTTGAGCCCCAACAAAAGCCCAATCTTATTCCAGTAGTTAATGTAATTGAAAGCTTTTTCTGGCTCAAGGAACTTACCGAGCTTTCGTAACCCACGGACAGCCATCAAAGAGAAGGACATGTTGGTGCCTGCCATATCTTCTTGATTAATCGGTTTACCCATCACAGCACTATCCCAATCACCTGAATTATTTATGTACCAACGGGTAGCAGCATGCAGTAACCTAACCCTCAAAATACCCACCAATGCCTTTCCTTCTGGCTTAAAAGCACCTTTAATTGTTACATCAAATACAAACGAAGCTGTATCCATCAAGCGCGTAGCAGGGTCTTCTAAGATGCGCTTAGACTTTACCAATACTTCTGCACCATAAGCAGCAGTATAACAGTAAGGGAGACTTAGAAAGCCTAACAACAACATAATATCAGAAGCATGTTCACTGAAAAAACTTTGCCCTGCCGCCAAGTCATCCACGTCAAAGGAACTCGTAGCATCTTTCATAGCCGCATAGAGTACCTTAAGTTCTTGAGTTGCATCACTCGGTAATGAGTCACTGTTAGTGACCAAGGCACTCAAATGTGATTGTAGTAAATTTTTGTCTGCCGGAAAATATTTCGAGATGACATGATCCGCTAGAGGATCTTGAAGTTCACGAAAAGCATCCAGCTCTGTGCTTGAGAGTAGTTCCATCATTCTATGGGTTGTTAACTAATCACAACGAATAAAGTTCTCAAAAAAGGATCATGAATTACCTCAAAATCACATTGCTCAAAAAATGAGCATCGATAATATTTACCAAATCAAATATCTATTAATCAATGGTTTAAATAGCATGTCTTCAATTATTTATTCCAACAATTTTTAACCACTCATACAATCCCCCTATTTGAATAAAAATCATTTGACTACTTTCGAACAACCAAGAAATAAATTATGAAGACACTTTTTTCATGTATCATCTTAATAGCCTTTACAAGTTTTGGCTTAGCACAAACTCCCCCAGCCGGAACTGATATTTTTGTTTTTGACTTAAAAGAAAAGAAGGGAAACATCAGCCTTTCAAAAGGAAAGAATGTTACGAATCGCAAAGGCTATGACAATCAACCAGCCTTCTTCAACAATGATTACATCCTCTATTCATCTTTTGACAAGGATCAAAACGACATTATGCTTGTCGACCTCTACGACAATAAGATCACTAACCTAACGAATACTACAACGAGCGAATACTCTCCTTTTCCTATGGAGCGCTACAATAGCTTTGCTACAGTCAGAGTAGAAGAAGACGGTACTCAGAGACTCTGGCTCTTCCCTATGGACGGCAAGGCGTCACCTCAACTTATTTTCGAAAAGATAGCTCCGGTCGGATATTTCGCATGGAATATGGATCAAGTCTTAATGTTTGTCTTGGGAGACCCTGCAAGTTTGGTTTTGGCCAATCCTAATGATGTAGATGACAAAATCATTACTAGCAACGTTGGAAGAACGATTAAAGTAGTACCAGACAGCCCTGACTTTACTTTTGAAAGGCGCGAAGCAAATGGAGATGTAATGATTCATGTATTGAATGGGGTCAGTAAAGCGCTAAGGCCCATCATTAAAAAGCCAGTCGGAGCCAGCGACTGGGCCATTACGCAAGAAGGCACTTATATCACAAGTGTTGGAAGCAAACTAATGTCCTATAACCCTGCAGTAGATCAAGATTGGCAAGAAATAATGGACTTAGGAGAAATGGGAGCTAAAGGAATAACAAGAATGTCCATAAACGGAAACAACAAAAGATTGGCCTTAGTCATAAATCAATAAGGCCTTTTGAATTTTATATCTCAAAAGTATTTCGGAACTTCGGCTGAATTTATAAGCCAAATGGGCTTTCAATGGTCATTTAATTGTATTATTGCTATTCATTTATTGTTAGCAATTTCACCAGAGCAAAACGCATAACATGTTCAAGACTTACACATTCCCGAGCGTCTTCGAGGGAAATAATACGGATTTAAGAAACGTCTCTCCAGACCTAATCAACGGTTTGAAGATATATCATAACGGTGAGGGTTACGTAGTTGGTAACCTTGCCCTTACTGAAGGAGTTTCTCCCCATAGAAACATCAACAGTGCACCTGATGAGCTTGATTATCACCTACTTTTAAAATCAGGTATGTTGATTGCTAACCAAAAATTAGGCAATCCCTTAACGCTTACCACAGGATTCCCATTCTCTACTTTTCAACTCTACAAAGAGAATGCATCAAACTTGATCCATGCACAGCACGTGATAGAATATGACGCAGCTACTTATGGTGGTGGCACTAGAAAAAACGTTCAAGTTGAGATAGAAAATGTACAGGTAATCCCAGAGGTCATTAGCTGTGCGATTGCACTTAGAAAAGGCACACAACAAGCAAGCGGTAATTTCTTTGTCTTGTCTTTAGGTTACGGTACACTTGAGGGGCTTTTGAGTACTGAAGGTGGTATCGTCCAAAGAACATCGCTTTCAACTTATGGTCTTCGCTACGCAGTTAATCTACTTGAAAAAGAACTGGCTAAGACCTACTATCTCGAGCTTAAGACTGAACATCAAATCGATGCAGCTTTCCAAAAAGGAGTTATCTTCTTGAATAGAAAACGTATTGACATTAAGGAGATTAGAGACAAAGTGTTAAAGCAATACTATGAAGATGTTATTTCTCCTGCCATGAGAAAAGCATTCAATGATAATGACTTTACAATCTCACATGACATGTTCCTAGCAGGAGGTGGTGCAATGTATCCGGGGCTGGTAGACTGCTTCAAGAAAGAGTTCCAAGACGTACTTGACCTTCAAGTGGCAAAAGAACCTCAAACCCTGGCAAGTAGAGGTTATTGCATCAATTCTGCGCAGCTAAATGGTGGTGTAAAAAGTAATGCCGTAGGTTTAGACATTGGAAATGCAACGACTATTCTTTCCGTATTTGACGACAATAACTCAAAGCCTTCAACTTCAAATCCATCTGATTACTAATGAGTAAGAAAGAGTTAGCTTCAGTGAGTCCATCCACCTACATCACACAGGTACGCCATGGTTCTATGATTTCTGGAAACATGAAATCAGCGCATAGTATTCGTGTAGACGGCTATGTAACCGGAAACTTGATCTCGGGTGAGAAGATCATCATTGGCAGTCATGGTGAGATTGGTGGAAACCTGAGTGGTACAGACATCACCATTGATGGCTATGTGAACGGAGACGTATTGGCAAGCGGATTATTACATCTTTCTAAGACAGCTAAGATATTTGGTAAAATCTACGCTAAGCACATTTCTGTTGAGAATGGAGCTGAAATGAATGGTAAAATAAATGTTGGCTCCGAAGTAGAAATGCCTGAGCTAAACAGCAGTTCACCTTCTAGATCAACACAAAAAATCACATTTACGACCACAACATCGAATGACGATGAAGAGCATAAAGACAATTACGGAGGAGTAGCCTGGTAGAACCGGGCTTTTTCCTTTCCCCCTCTCCTTTCATATTCTATATTTGACCTTCAAATTGTAGTACTTTATGAGTAACCCATTGGTAGAAGAATTGACATGGCGTGGAATGATCCACGACATCATGCCTGGCACAGAAGATCAGTTATCGAAAGAAATGACTTCTGGATATATCGGATTTGATCCGACAGCAGATTCATTACACATCGGCAACCTTGTCCCTGTTATGTTGCTGGTGCATCTACAAAGAGCAGGTCACAAACCAGTTGCTCTTGTAGGTGGAGCCACTGGCATGGTAGGCGATCCATCTGGAAAGTCTGCTGAGCGTCAATTATTAGCTGAGGAAGTACTCAACCACAACTTAGCAGGTCAAAAAGCGCAACTAGAGAAGTTTCTAGACTTCGATTGTGGTGAGAACTCAGCTGAAATTGTGAATAACTATGATTGGTTCAAAGGAATGGGCTTTCTTGAGTTCATCAGAGATGTCGGTAAGCACATCACCGTGAACTATATGATGTCAAAAGACTCCGTGAAAAATCGTTTGGAGAGCGGCATGTCGTTTACTGAGTTTACCTACCAATTGGTTCAGGGTTACGATTTCTATCACCTCTACAAAAACAACAACTGTAAGATTCAAATGGGTGGCTCCGATCAATGGGGCAACATTGTAACAGGAACTGAATTGATCAGAAGAAAGGCTCAGGGCGAAGCTTTTGCTTTAACCGCACCTCTTATCAAGAAAGCTGACGGCACTAAATTTGGGAAATCTGAAGGAGGCAACATTTGGCTTGACAAGGAGAAAACCTCTCCTTATAAATTTTATCAATACTGGCTGAACACTTCAGACGAAGACGCAAGTAACTTCATTCGCATATTCACTTTGCTAGAAAAGGATGAGATTGAAGCCCTAGAAGAGCAGCATACTCAAGCACCTCACATGCGTACGCTACAGAAAGCATTAGCAGAGGACGTAACTAGACGGATTCACTCGGAAGAAGACCTACAGATGGCCATTAAAGCCTCTGGGATACTCTTTGGTAAATCGACTACCGAAGACCTGGCATCGTTGGATGAGGCTACGTTACTTTCAGTATTCGAAGGAGTACCTCAAGTCACTATTCAATCTTCTGAGTTTGAAAATACGGCAAACTACATCGACTTGTTATCGGAGGTTACTCAAAGTGTCATCTTTCCATCAAAAGGAGAAGCTAGAAGAATGTTGCAAGGTGGTGGCATATCTATCAATAAGGTAAAAATAGAAGATATGAATGCTAAACCTGAAATCACTTTACTTCAGAACAAGTACTTCCTAGCCCAAAAAGGCAAAAAGAACTACTATCTAATTACCATAGAATAGCATTATACTTAACATACGTTCGTACACATATCCTTTTGACTTTCAAAGAATTAGGTTAGACTGCTATTGAGCTTTCAACCAAATAGTGTAGAATCGTATGAACATTAATCACTTTATTTCTGAATTAAAGAGGCGGCATGTTATTAAAGTAAGCGCAGCCTATGCGGTCGCGGGATGGTTGATCATTCAAGTTATGGCTACTGTATCTCCTCAGTTTAACTTCCCAACATGGGTACCTCCATTATTTACTACAATCATACTCTGCGGATTCCCAATTGCACTTATCATTGCTTGGGCATTTGAAATTACACCTGAAGGCCTTAAGAAAACAGCTCAAATTGAAGTTACTAAATCAATTACTTCAAAAACGGGTAAAAAACTGAATCGTCTGCTTATAACTGTTCTCTCATTGGCTATCGTGTTTTTGATTGTGGAACGTGTCTTCTTTGCATCCTCCAATGCTAATGATGATGACGTAAGGAAAACATCTATTGCCGTGTTGCCATTTGTTAATTTTAGTAGTGACAAGGAGAACGAATACTTCTCTGATGGCTTGTCAGAGGAACTTTTGAACGTCCTTGCCAAAGTTGAAAACTTGCATGTTGCTGGGAGAACTTCTTCTTTTAAGTTCAAAGGCAAAAATGAAAACCTGACGACTATCGGAGAAGATCTTCATGTTGATAATATATTGGAAGGGAGTGTTCGTAAATCAAATAACTCCATCAAAATTACGGCTCAATTGATCAAAGTATCTGATGGATATCACATTTGGTCTGAGACCTAAGAGCGAGAGCTAACTACCGAAAACATCTTCGACATTCAAGAAGAGATTTCAAACACTGTATTGCGGGAATTAAAAATCAGACTTGACGAAGAAGTAATTGAGACCACTGGCCCTCCTACTGATAACATCGAAGCTTATAATGCATTCCTAGAGGGAACTCAACTCATAGTAAATACAGATATTAAGCATGTCGAAAAGGCGATCAAAAAGTATCAAGAAGCAATAGCCTTAGACAATAACTTTGCAGAGACCTATGCACGATTAGCCATTGCCTATAAAGCGCAATTCGACTATGGCAACGTCTATAAGGAGGGTACGAAGAAGGCGATGCGTGAGAACATCGATAAAGCGCTTTTAATCAATGGGAATACAGGTCGTGCCTATGACGCTTTAGGTAAATTCTACCTACTATCCGATGACAGCACATTAGCCGTTGAGACTTACGAACGTGCGGTTGAACTGTTGCCAAATGACGGAGACATTCTAGATGGATATCACATAGCTTTAGAGCGCAACAGGCAAGGCGACAAAGCTGATGAAGTACTAAAAACAGCTTATGAACAAGATCCTTTAAATCCAAAAATTGTCAATCATTATGCAGGTCATTTAAGTAGAGAGAATCCTGAGGAGGCCATGAAGCTTTTTGATGATTTGATCGCTAAATTCCCTAAATATGGCGGAGCCTATTCTTCAAAAGCCCATATGCTTTTAGGCAAACCTTATACTGATTTACAGCAAGCGTTTGAATTAACTTATAAGGCCTATAATGTTAACCCTAATGATGTTAGTGCTATTTTGAGTCTATTTAACATGGCAAGTGAGTTGAACATGACTTCACTGATGGATAAAATGGAAGACAAACTGCAAAGGCTTTATTCTAAAAATGAATCTTATAGCCAAACGGTGGCAATGAATATGATTTATTCTCAAAACTACGCTGGGCTCGAAAAACTTGTCAAAGAAAAAAGGGAAGAACTCGGTACATCCTTTTCCGATTATATATTGACACTTGTTGCCTTTGATCGAAGTGATTATGACCTTAGCAAAACGTTAATCGAAAAAGCCTATGAAGGCCTATTCAAACAAGACTCAATAGTCTTCAACTCATTCGGGTCTTTAATTGCTCCTACTGAGTATGCGATTGTGCTTAAAAAATCAGGGTCACTTGATTTGTATCAAAAATATGAAGATGCCATTCTCAAGTATGTTGATGGCCTCGATGAGAAAGAAGAAGATCCCGTAGATTATAAATGGTCTCTGGTCATGAAATACATGCTCACAGACCCTAGTAAGGTGAGTGATATTTTCGAGGAAGCGTACTTCGACTGAGAAGATAAAATCCACGCGCCTAGCACTATAGAGCTTCATTTAGGATTCTTAGAGCTCTCAAAAAGAGCAGATTTTAAGTCTTTAAAGACACGTGTATATGACGATCTGCATATGATCGGTGCTAAAGCAATTAAATCACTTCAAGATCAAGGCATTTGGAGAGAAGCCGATATGGATCCTGTAGATATAAACCGTTCTTTCTAATTCCCGGAGTCTGAGATTAACTTATCTTCTGAATCAAGTGAACTCACTTGAAAATAACCTATAGCCCCATTGCTTAAGTTCGTTCTTGGGTTTGCTGGAGGCGGACTGAACAAGCCTCCATCATTATTCAAAAGGTTAAAGAGGTCAGAATAGAAGACATAAGCCTCTTGGGTTAAACTATACATTTCTACAGTCACAAGATCTCCTTCTGCATAAAACCCCGCAATCTCTAAATCATCAATTCGTTCCCCTAACAACGCATCATCAGTAAAATAAATATCGGTTGGAAAATCTCTCACGATTTCTCCGTCACGATAAAACTTAAACAAGTACTGGTCTTTTCTGTCTTGTGGCTCAGAAGCATAGAACAATACATTAAAGAACCGTCCCTCCTCGTCTGGATCTTCAAGCTCCTCCAGGTTAATAATAACAGTCAATGAATCAATGGTAGTCACAGGCAGCAACTCTTCTTGTGCAGTATACTGTGCTCCATCTACCTGAACATCTAAAGCGTATGCAGCACCCACTTGCCCTTGAAAACTATTGACTGGGTAGTAAAAGCCATTCTCAGTAAGGTTACCACTAGGGTTGTGCACAAACTGATAAGTGTTACCTATGTCATCTGATACGCTCACTATAGCATTCTCAATGGCGGCTGCAGGGCCCGTTGAATAAAACGATCGTGTTCTCGTAAGTTTTACAAAGTGATTTTCTTGATTTGTCACTAGTCCCTCAATCACGACCCTTTCATCAAGGTCTCCAGTTTCGATGATTATCGTTTCTTCACAAGCCGTGAATATGACCGCCGCAAGGATGAATAACAGGGTATGGATATGTTTTAATTGCTTTCTCATGACTCAGAAATTGATATTGTAGGTTACTGAAGGCAGTATTGGAAATAAATAGATTAGGCGTGCTTCTTTCTCTGTGCCATCTCCAATCACATTATCATCATCATCCAAGGCTACTCTCGTGTAAATTGAGAATGGATTCTTTCGACTATAGACATTATACAGTGAGAAAATCCACGAAGTCTCATACTTCTTACCCTTGTTTCTTCTCGGCACTAAAGTGGCACTTAAGTCTACCCTATGGAAATCAGGTAGCTGAAAACCATTTCGCTCTGTAATGATATCAGCAATCTGACCATCACCAAACTCATAAGAACCAGAAGGCAAGGTCAAAGGGCGGCCTGTGCCATAAGTAAAGCTTCCGCCAAATGTCCATTTATCACTGTAATCATAAGTCCCTACAATGTTCAGGTTATGCCTTCGGTCATAGTTCGCTAAAAATGAGCGTCCCTGATTAACGCCTGGCACTGTCCTATCCACTCTTGACAAGGTATAGGCTACAAAGCCTGTCAGTAGTCCTTTTTTCTTTTGTAGCATCAATTCAAGCCCATAGGCCTCGGAAGTACCTTGTCTAAACTCAGTTGATAAATCATCATTAAAGAAAATACTGGCATTGTCTGCAAAGTCGGTCACGTTGTTAATGTCTTTGTAATAAGCTTCTGCCGAAAATTGATAGCTATTGTCCTTGAAATTTCTAAAGTAGCCCAGTGCCAGTTGATCGGCCACTTGAGGCTTCAAATAAGTAGAACTGGGTGCCCAAGTATTAAAAGGAACAGGAACAGTACCACTAGAAATCAAATGCGTGTTTTGAATCATTCGATTGTAGCTCGCCTTTAAACTACTCTCATTATTCAGAATATACCTTGCCGAAAAGCGCGGCTCTAAATTCACATAGGTCTTAATGTTTTCGAAGCTCCCGTATTGGGTGGAATCAATCCTTATCGGATTAGTATTATCTAACTGATCTAAGTAAGTGTAGACTGTATTCGCTCCAACATTCTGAAAGATTGATAGCCTAGCCCCATACTCGAAACTTAGCTTATCACTCAATTGATCCTGTAAACTAACGTAAAGCGCATGATCTAAGGCGAACTCATTTTGTAGCTCCACCTCTCTGAATATAGACTCCGCACTTGGAGAGATTATTCCAGGGGCAAACTTCCTATAGGTCAAATGATAACCGAAGTCCATCGTGAGTCGAGGGTTGAAAAAATAGTTTAAATCCTGCTTAAAGCTGAATTCCTTAAGGTTTGAATCCCACTGAAATCCATTTGATTCATCTTGCGAGCCTAAGCCATAATCAAAGGAACTAGCGATGAGCGAAGTATTAGAAAATAGCTTGTCATTAAAGAGGTGATTCCATCGAAAAGTAGCCGTGTTATTACCCCAATCGAAACCAAAATTCCCATTAAAATTGAAATTATCCCTACCCGAATACAAGGCAATGAAAAACCTGTTCTTGTTATTCGCTCGCCAGTTAATTTTCGCGTTAACATCATAGAAATAGACAAGGTTTTTCTCATTCGCAAGTCTCAAGAATAAATCGACATAAGACCTCCTTGCAGAGATGATAAATGAGCTTTCATCCTTCTTTATAGGTCCTTCTAGCATTACACTACTGGCTAAAAGGCCAATACCTGCTTCACCTTTAAACACTTTATTGTTACCGTCTTTCGTCCTTACTTCAAGTATAGAAGAGAGTCTACCGCCAAAGCGAGAAGGTATACCTCCTTTATAAAGCTCTGAGTCCTTTATTACGTCTGCATTAAACACTGAGAATAACCCAAATAAATGAGAAGGGTCATAGACTGGCGCCTCATCAATTAAGATCAAGTTTTGGTCGGCACTCCCCCCCCTTACAAAAAAGGCAGAAGTACCCTCGCCTGCAGATATTACACCTGGCATCATTTGAATACTCTTGATGATATCTGGCTCTCCAAACAGAGAGGGCAACTTCTTAAGTTGACCAATATTCACCACACTTTTACTCATTTGAATGCCTGTAACATTGACATCTTGTCTTTCTGCAGTAACAACTACTTCGCTAAGCTCAGTGGCTTCTTCTTCAAGTTCAATGTTTAAAGAGAGGTCTTTGGTCAGGCTTACCTTTTCTATTTTAGTCTTAAATCCGATGTACCTAAATTGGATATTATACTCCCCTGCTGGCAAAGTCAAAGAATAAAAGCCATAAGGATTAGTATTCACGCCACCACCCGTTTCTTCCACGAGAATTGTTACTCCGATGAGCTCTTCGCCCGAACTTGCATCACGCACATAGCCATTGAGTGTAAATTTATCTTGTGCTCTTACCGCACCAAAGATTAGCAGGGCGCAAAGTGTGAAAAATAGTATGCGCATAGTAGGTTATGATTGAGTTTACCAACGCTTGCTGGCGACCGTTGTGTGTAGTTATAATTGGACTTAATACTCTTTATCCAGTTTGAGCCCTTATTCTCTTATAAGTCGCTTACACATGGAAAAGGTTGACTATGATTGGATATTTTTGTTTGACCATGCTTTCATACGCAATTCATGACAGAATAGTTTAGCCATATTTAAGTTTGCTTAAAACAGATCCAATTAAGCCAATAAGTCTTTAACTACCTTAAGCTTTTTCTCCGTTTCGAAGATGTAATGGGTGGCTTCATAGCCTATTTTGAAAAGCTCATCGGCACTTTTCAAGTCAAACGTACCATATTCTCTTAAGGCTTTTGGTTCTATCACTAAATCGCAAATACTTTTGCTCTTATCGACATTAGCATTTATGCTCACCATTGAGATGCGCTCAATCATCTTTTTTGTACCCTCAAGCTTATCTTCAATCAATACGGGTGAAACATTAACGCCTAAGATAATGTCACACTGTTCTCTAATGGCTTCAACAGGTAGGTTATTGACTAAACCACCATCCACATATACATTTTTACCGATTTTCACAGGATCAAATATGAAAGGGATACAACATGAAGCCATCATTGGCTTTATCATTCCGCCTTGACTGAAGATCTCAGCTTGTCCAGTATTAAGGTTTGTAGCAGTGATATATAGTGGAATCTTGGTAGACGAGAAATCATCGTTAGGAAAGTGTTTCTTGAAAATCTCCTCACTGCGACTCATGCTAAAAACACCCTTCCAGCTAAAAGCAGGCCAAACAACTTGGAAAAGATTAGTCTTTGAGGCTAAGCCCTTTGCTTCGTCAACGGAATATCCAGACGCATAAAATGCAGCCACAATTGATCCTGCACTGGTTCCAGAGACCACATCGATCTTAACACCAAGTTCTTCTAAAGCCTTTAATACGCCAAAATGAGCAAAGCCTCTAGCGCCTCCTCCTGACAATGCTAAACCTATCTTCATTACTATAGAATTTCTTTTAATGAGAACGTGCGATCTAGTCTCACACCTCTTTCAGTTCTTTTCACGGTACAGCACTCATTTACCGGATCGTGTTCGAGAAAAAGTATATACTCTTTATCTGCAGCTTCTTCTAGGAATAACCTCTTTTCCTCAAGTGTAATCAATGGCCTAGTATCGTACCCCATGACATAAGGCAAAGGAATATGGCCAACTGACGGCAAAAGATCTGCCATAAAGACTATGGTTTTCTCCTTATACTTAATTTTCGGAAGCATTTGCTTGTCCGTATGACCGTCAACGGTATGGATGTCGAATTGAGTAAATGGAGATGGACGATTTAAGTCGACATACTCTAAATGACCACTTTCTGCTATTGGTAAAATGTTTTCTTTAAGAAATGAAGCTTTCTCTCTTGCGTTCGGTTCGGTCGCCCATTTCCAATGTGCTTCATTAGACCAATACTTAGCCTTCGGAAAATGAAGTGCTAAACGGTCTTTATTGTCACCTACGTAATCCACCCCGCCACCACAATGGTCAAAGTGTAGATGGGTCAAAAACATATCGGTAATATCTAATCTATCGAATCCGGCTTTGTGTAAAGAGCCGCCTAGTGAGGCATCGCCATGCAGGTAGTAGTAACTGAAAAATTTGGCGTCTTGCTTATTGCCGATGCCATTGTCGATGAGGATGAGCTGATCACCATCTTCGATTAAAAGACAGCGCATAGACCAGGTACATAGGTTCTTCTCGTCTGCAGGATTGGTTCTCTCCCAAAGAGATTTGGGAACTACACCAAACATGGCGCCTCCATCAAGCTTGAAATTACCCGTGTTTATCACATGAAGATTCATTTTTCCCTCCTAATCTAAGTAGGCTTGTAATTTAGGAATAAGCGTGTTTATATCTTCAAGTGTACTCTGATAGATACTAAGTTTTTTTGCTTTTTAACTATACCATTGGAATGTGTTATTTTTGAAATCTTTGCTCCTGCATAAATCCCTAAATAATTCCACAATTGCCTTACTTGTTTTTCTTGGCAGTCGTTCTGTATGACATTAGCAAAGAACAAAAAGACCACAAAGCAGTGCCCTATGGTCTTCATGAAAATCCTTATGGACCTACTCTACTATTTCTCCCATATTGGAGAACTTCTCAATTCGAGCATTAATCCTTTCCTCATTCGTTTGAGCCATCAGTTTCTTCAATTCTGCCTTAATGCGTCTTTTTATCGTTTGGTACATACGATCAGCATCTCTATGGGCTCCACCCAATGGCTCTTCAATAATACCATCTACTAGGCCAAAGCCTTTCATATCATCTGCAGTAAGCTTTAAAGCCTCGGCAGCTTGCTCTTTGTAGTCCCAGCTTCTCCACAAGATTGACGAGCATGACTCTGGCGAAATGACTGAATACCAAGTATTCTCTAACATCAAGACTTTATCTCCAATAGCAATCCCTAATGCACCACCTGAAGCCCCTTCACCAATAACAATACAAATCACTGGGACTTTCAGCATAAACATTTCTTGGATATTTCTAGCGATAGCCTCGCCTTGTCCTCGTTCCTCGGCCTCAAAACCTGGGTAAGCCCCCGGGGTATCGATGAGTGTTACGATCGGCTTGCCAAATTTCTCAGCCATTTTGAATAACCTCAACGCTTTGCGATAGCCTTCAGGATTCGCCATTCCAAAGTTTCGCATTTGGCGTTGCTTGGTATTTCTTCCCTTCTGCTGTCCTACGAACATGACTGTCTGACCATCGATAGATCCAAAACCACCAACCATAGCTTTATCGTCTTTGACCGTACGGTCGCCATGAATTTCTACGAAGTCGTCAGTGATGTTGTATAAATAGTCTAAGGTGTAGGGTCTATCAGGGTGTCTTGAAAGTTGAACACGCTGCCAACGGGTCAAATTCTTATAGGTATCCTCTTTAAGGTCCTCTATTTTCTTTTCCAGTGAAGCTACAGCATCAGAAACGTCTAATTGGCTGCTTTCCGCCAGTTGTTTCATTTCAGTCAGCTTACCTTCAAGCTCGGTTATGGGTTGTTCAAATTCCAATGACATCAAGTAGTTGATTGGTCTAGTTACAAAGCTAAATATTAAACTGCTTTTGCACTTAATTTTTTAGCATAAATGCCAATGCCTCTTTTTTTAACTATTTTGAACATCGAAGTTCAATAAAACCCAAACGAAGCTCATTCTATGTCTGAAGGAATAGAATCTCACTTAAAAACTATCAAGAATATTTTGATGATTTTTGCTGCAATCGTATTGATTATACTCATCAAAACGCTTTCTGGCCTTTTAATCCCATTAGCTTTTGCCTTATTCATTGGCATACTTCTATCTCCGGTTATCGAATATCTTGAAAGAAAAAATTGGCCTTACACGATTAGTATCACTGTCATTACAATAATCACCTTAGGGTTTATCTTCCTGATTGGTTTAGTAATGTTTGACACGGGAGCACAAATCCTTGCTGAGAAAACAAAGCTATTAGCTCAAGTTGAAGTCAGATTCGAAGACATTTTGACGCAGCTCAACTTCATACCAGGGGTAACTGAGTTAGAAGCTGGTGGATTTACCGCAGCACTCAACAAAATATTATCAAAAGATTTTATCCTCAATACTTCTGGAGTGGTCGCAGGTCAACTTGGCACATTTACATTCAATTTCATTTTATGTGCCGTCTACCTTGTCGCAGTGCTTGGCAGTATTGTAAAATATGAGATGTACATCAACTACCTCGAAGGTGACGACCAAAGAGGCAAAGAGCGATTGCTTAAATCATTTATGGAGGTTAAAGAATCGATTGTCAGTTACATGAAAGTGAAGTTCTTCACCAGCTTTTGCACTGGGCTTTTCTTTGGTGTATTGAGCTGGATATTCGGGATTGACTTTGCTTTGTTTTGGGGGTTCTTAGCCTTCTTATTAAACTTCATTCCAACGGTAGGATCAATAACAGCCACTATCCCTCCAGTGTTATTAGGTTTGATTCAAATTGATAATGGCGGATCATTTGTACTCTTTATCGCCCTACTCATTGCCACTCAATTTGTTTGGGGCAATGTGGTTGAACCGTTCATGATGGGATCTTCTGTAGCATTGAATACCGTGACCGTTATTTTAGGCCTGGTCATCTGGGGATACATCTGGGGAATTGCAGGTATGCTATTATCGGTTCCTTTGATTGTAATGGCTCGTGTTATCTTAGCACAGATTCCGGATGCAGACATGCTCGTCAAGCTCATGGGAAGAAGTGAATTAAAGCGAGCTAAAAAACACTAAAAATGCCTGGGCCAACTGAATTGCTTGTACTCTTCATCATTTTTGGATTACCTGTATTGGTAATCCTAGCTGCACTGATTGACACCCTTAAAAGCGAATTTCAAGCCCAGCAAAACAAACTCATATGGGTGTTAGTGACTATCTTCCTACCCTTATTAGGTGCTATACTCTATTTTCTTGTTGGCAGATCGCAGCGTACTCAGCAACCCAACTAAACCTATCCTACATAATACTATATGATTCGGATTCTGAAATTGCCATCTTAAACGAATAACTAAAGCTCCTTACCTATGTTCTTCATGCTTATCGCTTTCTATATATTACCCTTCATCATTGTAGTAGTCGCATTAGTCGATATCATTCGAAATGAATTCAATCAAAGCCACGGTAAACTGGTTTGGATAATAGTCGTTATTCTGCTCCCAGTCATAGGATCAGTGCTCTACTATTTTATTGGAAGGAAACAGAAAATTGAAAGATACGTGAACTAAACGTCCCAATCTTTTTTGTGAGAACTCACCTTGCTATTAGGAAGGATAAATGGTGCTGCAATGGCAGCGATGAAAAGGGCAAATACAATAAGTATAAACATCTCGGTTTTCTTTGATGCGAAGATGCGAATTAAAGTGTAGTCAGAAAAGAAAATGCTTTAGAAATTAGCTTAAAAACTTCTTAAGCTTTAATGATATCTCATCTTTCAGAGTTGACAATACCCTTAAATTTTAGCATCTTCGAAGCTGACTGCGATGGCGTTTCAGTGAAAAGATTATTTGCACTCCTTATTCTCCTTCAAGCCCTCTGGATTAATACTTCCATCGCACAATCGACTCCAAAAACTGTCATGGCTGTCTCTGGTGACGGCATCCATAAAATTCTGATTAAGAATGGGTTTGATCCCATTAAATATTACCAAGAATTTATCAGGCTAAATAAAAAGAACATCAGTCGATCCAATGGCCTATTCATTGGTAAAAAGTATCAGCTTCCGGCTAAAAATAGCGAAATCGAAAAGACATCTTCTACTACCGACAATGTGATCAACTATCCATTATTTGGGAAAAAGTATGCCAAGGTACCGATTGAAGGTACCCTGCTAAAGGGTGCTACTTATTATTTGATTTCAGGTCATGGTGGGCCAGACCCAGGTGCTGTCGCAAAAAGAAGTGGCAAGACGATTTCCGAAGACGAATATGCTTATGACGTAACATTGAGGCTAGCAAGAAACTTGCTTGCTCAAAGCGCTGAAGTATACTTAATTATTCAAGACAAAAATGACGGCATTAGGGATGAAAGCATTCTTAAAGTCGACTATGACGAGGTAAACTACCCTAATCAGACGATTCCAAGAAGTCAGAAATTAAGATTAAGGCAACGGACAGCCTCTGTAAATGCACTATCCAAACAAAATGGTAAAGGGTATCAGCGATTGGTGGTTACACATGTGGACAGCAGAAGCCAAAAAGAGAAAATTGATGTTTTCTTTTACCACCACAAGAATAGTAAAACAGGAAAGCTACTCGCGGATAACTTGCAGTCTACTTTCAAAAAGAAGTATGCGAAGTACCAGCCTAATCGCAAGTATACTGGGACTGTAGAAAGCAGAAGTAATCTTTATGTCATCAGAAACACACTTCCACCAGTCGTTTATATCGAACTTGGCAATCTTAGGAACACGGTAGACCAAAAGCGCATCTTGAATGCTCAAAATAGAGATGCTTTAGCTATATGGATTGCTGAAGGGTTGACTCTAGATTTTAATAATTCAAAGTGAGCTGACGGCTTTTCAGACATCAGTGAACTTAAGCGCATGAAAAAGCCCGCTGATCTCTCAGCAAGCTTGTAATTTTTATATGCAAATGGGGACTAGGGAATCTTAACAATCACTTCACTGTTACCGCCAAGCGTATGTTTATTGTCAAAAACGAATAGTTCCAACCCTTCGCTTGAATCGTTCCTAATCGTCACCGAGGTCTTGGAAGCCGAAATCTTCAAGTTTCTTTCTCTAAACTTGATTTTGAAAGAATATCTCTCCCATTGATCAGGCAATGAAGGACTAAAATACAACTCCCCTTCTCTCACTCTCATACCTGCGAACCCTTTGGCAAATGCCATCCAGGTACCAGCCATGGAGGTGGTATGACAACCGTCTTCTGTGTCATTATTATAGTCATCAAGATCTAAACGAGCTGTACGAATGTACATTTCATAAGCTTTCTCTTTACGCCCAAGTTTAGAGGCTAAAATACCATGTACACAAGGAGATAATGAAGACTCATGTACCGTTAAAGGTTCGTAGAAATCAAAGTTTCTCTCAATTGTCTTAAGATCAAACTCATCTTCAAAGAGATAAACCCCTTGTAACGTATCTGCTTGTTTTATATAGCATGAGCGTAGGATTCTATCCCAAGACCATTTCTGGTTGATTGGTCTATCTTCAGGTCTCATGTCCTTGGTTTGGATTAATTCCTTATCCAAGAATCCATCCTGCTGTAAGAAAATGCCAAGTTTGTCATCATAACCGAGGTACATGTTTTCAAGGATATGCTCCCAACTTTCTATCTCTTCGGCACCTTTAAAGTTCAATCGCGCTAGCAATTCCGCTAGTTTAGGATGGTCTTTAAATTGTGCTAAGCCTTCTAACGTATAATTCAACGTCCAAAGCGCCATTTTACTGGTATACCAGTTATTGTTGACATTGTTCTCATACTCATTTGGTCCAGTAACACCGAGCATCACATATTGCTCCTTGGCGTTCGACCATTGAACACGCTGAGCCCAGAACCTAGATATCGCGATAAGTACTTCCAGACCGTAGTCAACCAGGTATTCATTGTCGCCATGGTAATTGATGTAATCAAAGATAGCATAGGCAATGGCACCATTTCTGTGAATTTCTTCGAAGGTGATTTCCCACTCATTGTGGCACTCTTCCCCATTCATAGTTACCATTGGATATAAAGCAGCACCATCGGTGAAACCGAGCTTTTCAGCGTTCTCAATAGCTCTTCCCAAGTGTTTGTAGCGATACATCACTAAGTTTTTAGCTACCTCCTGATCTGATGTCGCCAAATAGAAAGGCAAGCAATAGGCTTCAGTATCCCAATAGGTGCTTCCTCCATATTTTTCACCCGTGAATCCTTTAGGACCAATATTCAATCTTTCATCCTTTCCTGTATAGGTCTGGTTTAGTTGGAAGATATTGAAGCGGATACCTTGTTGTGAGGATATATCTCCATCGATGGTAATGTCATTGTTTTGCCAGCTTTCTGCCCAAGCTGCTTTCTGCTCGTCCATCAAAGCATCAAAACCTATGGAATCAGCCACTTCAACTTGATTTTTACACTCCTTACCGACCTCATCCTTCGCATAGTTCATGGACGAGATATTCGCAGCGTACTTATAAATGGTAAAAGGCACACCCTCAGAAACATTGCCTGTTTCAGTTACCTCAACATATTTCTCCTTGTCAGCTGCCGTGCGACCTACACTTGAAAAAGCACCATCAATTGTGAAACTCATACCCGTAGCTACCCAAAAATCAGTCTTTTTGGTACTAGCAACGATGTGTGCAAAATCCGTGTTTGCTACTTTTGATTGTTCTTCCCAGAACTTTTCATCATAGTTTGAATCGGCATTGACTACGTCAAAATCAATATAAGGCGTGATCTTAGCTTCTCCAGAAAAATTGAGTGGAGTCACTTGATAGGCGATGGCACCAATTCGATTGCGTACCATACTATTGAACCTCGTAGTAATCACCGAAACAGATTTACCGCTGGGCAAAGTAGCTGTAAAAGTACGTTGAAGGTAGCCTTCCTTCATATTCAATTCTCTTCTGAAATCAGATACTTCTGCAGTATGAAGGTCTAAAGCTTCGCCATCAAACTCGATATTAATACCTATCCAATTGGCAGCATTAAGCACTTTTGCGAAATATTCGGGGTAACCGTTTTTCCACCAACCCACACGTGTCTTATCCGGATAGTAAACGGCTGCAACGTAATTGCCTTGAAGTGTTTTACCTGAATATTGCTCTTCGAAATTGGCGCGTCCTCCGAACATACCATTTCCGATACTGAAGATACTCTCAGAAATTTGATTGTAGGCTGGATCGAAGCCTTCTTCTATAATTGACCAAGGGTCATGCTTTATGTAATTCTTCATTACTATATAATGCTTTTAAGAAATCTATATCTATTGCCGTTAAATCGCTCACAACCACATCTGCTGCTGCGAGCACCAGTGGATCACCAACGCCTATGCATTTCATGCCACCGGCCTTTGCTGCTTTCACACCAGATTTGGCATCCTCTAGGACGACACACTGTTCTGGTGCAAATCCTAATTGCTCGGCCCCCTTCAAGAATACTTCCGGGTGAGGCTTAGACTTGGTAATGTGATTGCCATCGACAATCACTTTAAAAGCTTTATCCAAGCCAACGCATTTCAATATGGTAGGTGTGTTTTTACTGGCAGAGCCAATTGCCATACCAATCTCGTTCGCTTTAAGCTCATCGATTAAATCTAAAACGCCTGGAAGAATATCTGCAGGTGTCATTGAAGAAATGATATCGACATAAATAGCATTTTTACGTTTTGTATATGCCTTAATCTCTTCTTCCGTTTTTTGAATATTGCCTAATGAAAGAATATACTTCATGGAGTTGGTCCTGCTAACTCCTTTCAAGTTTTCATTCTCCTTTTCATCAAAGGGAACCCCTACTTCATCTGCCATGGCTTTCCATGCAGTATAATGTGCTTGAACGGTGTCAACTATAACACCATCAAGGTCGAATATGCATGCCTTTAATAAACTCATGGTAAATCTGGGTAATTACTTTTCATCATGTCTTCTGTCTCTTGCAAAGACTTGAACACTTCGAATGTAGTGCCTTGTGTACGCTGAGCTCCGAGTGCATTGGCATACATGGCAGAGCGTATGAAATTATCACCCCCATCCATCAAACCATAGGCTAATCCTCCTGCAAAAGAGTCTCCACAGCCCGTAGTATCTATTACATTTTCCATGAAGATGGAAGGAACAAACTCTTCCTTAAGTTTGCCATTCACCTTGGTAAACACTTTACAACCTGAGGCATCTGTAGTTATGATCAATGCCTTCGGACCTCTATCTAAGATATAATCAGCCATTGGTCTTAAGTGCTCTTGGCCAATATCATCTAACAAATCTGTGAGCTCGTCCTCTGCGTACTCGTGCTTATACCAAGTACACCAGGACTCTTCTAGGTTCATTTTAAGTACATCGATATAAGGCAACCACAAATCTCTTTCTACCCAGAACTTCTTATGTCTGTCACCACTAATCGTCATGGTATGTGTAGGCCCATGACCATCAAATATGATGGTTCCTGTACTGTGTTCTTTAAGATACTTAAGTGTATCTAGTACAATTTCATGATCCGTAATCGGTACAAAGACAAAAGCATCACAATCAATATATGGTGCTAAATTCTTTGGCATAATGGGGTTCATAAATGCCGTCTGTTTCTCTTCTCTGAAATTCTGATCTATAAACTTAAGTTTGATCACATCACCACTGTCTGCTTCATCGCTGACACCTCCCATATCAATGGCAGGAAAAGGCGCAAAGATCTCTTTTACCAGGGGTGTATCAATCTTACGAATATGGGATATTGGATAAACAGTTCCTTGACCTTTTAACAATTGGGCAAGTCCTATTACAGGGTGCGTAATACATCCATACTTTTCGATCACCTCACCCCTATGAGTTGTGATGTGATCACGAGGAATAGGTCCCACAACTGCTATTTTATATTTTTTATCCATATCTCTGTCTAGCTAAAATAGATCCAAAGCGCTGCGATAATCGCAATAAGTACGATAGTTAGCAAAGTATCGAGCTTCTTTTTCCCTGATTCCATTTGCACACCGCGTTCGTAGGTAATTCCATCTGTTTTTTCAGCAGATGGCGCAGGCGTCATCAAACTTACAATGACTAAAACAGCACTACAAATGACGAACAAGAAGATGGCAAAATGTAGAAAGTTAATATCTGCATAGTCGAATACAAACCCTGACAAACTTTCTTTATTCAGTTCTAGAATAAAACGAGCTCCCCCTAAAACTAAACCCGTCATTAGAGATGCCATTGCTCCCTGAGCATTGAGCCTTTTAAAGAAAATCCCTAATAAGAAAACGGCCGCAATAGGTGGAGAAATATATCCTTGTACACTTTGGAGATAGACAAAAAGTGAATCACTTACATTTTGCATGAATGGAATCCATGCCAAGCCTATCCCTACCATCACAATAGTAGCTACTTGACCAATTCTAACGAGGTTTTTCTCACTTGTTTCTGGTTTCCAACGCTTATAGACGTCAATGGTGAATATTGTAGAACATGAGTTAAACACTGAGGACAACGAACTCATAAGAGCCGCCAGTAATCCAGCAATTACTAAGCCTCTTAGTCCGGCAGGCACCATGGCCTTCACCATAACAATCAGTGATTGGTCATTACTTTCTAGTTCCAGTAGTCCTTTTTGAGATAATGCATAGGCAATAATTCCTGGCACTACGAATAAGAAAAGCGGTAACATTTTTAAAAATCCACCGAAAATTGTTCCTTTTCTCGCTTGGTCTATGTTTCGAGCCGACAGCACCCTTTGTACGATGTACTGATCAGTACACCAATACCAAATCCCTAGTATAGGAGCTCCAAACAAAATTCCTGTCCATGGAAAATCTGGATGATCCATTGGCTGCCACATATCAAAGTAGCTATCTCCTACTGTAGCCCTCAATTCACCCCAGCCTCCTAAGGCATTCAGTCCAAAAATTGTCACAGCAATAGATCCGCCAATCAGTACAAACATTTGAATCATGTCTGTATAGAGCACTGCCTTTAGCCCTCCAAAAATGGTATAGACTCCTGTCGCGACCACGATGATCAGTGCTCCTGTCCAAAAGGAAACACCAATTGCCGTAAACACGATGGCTCCTGCCGCAATGGTTACAGATATTTTAGTCAGTATATAGGCTGCGATTGAAACCCAGGTGAGGTAGGTCCTTGCCCCAGGAGAATATCTTTTTTCTAAGAATTCAGGCATGGTATAAACCCCACTTCGGACGTAGAAAGGCACGAATACCCAACCCAATAAGAGTAACATAAAACCAGCAAGAATTTCGAATTGGCCTACCGCGACTCCTGAACTAGCTCCAGAGCCAGCAAGCCCCACTAAGTGTTCAGAACCTATGTTGGATGCGAATAACGAAGCTCCTATAACGAACCAACCGACATTCTTACCTCCAAGAAAGTAATCTGCAGAAGATGCATTCACCTTTTCTTTGAAAGTTGCCCAACCGGCAATGCCGAAGACTAACACAAAGTAGCCTGCAATTATTGAATAATCGAGCCCTATTAAATCTACCATATCTATATTTTAAGGTTGAGTCAAATTAAAAAGTATAAACACGCACATAATCCACTATCAAGGATTGAGGCCAAGTAGAATTATCGATCCCTCTTGATCCTCCCCAATTTCCACCTACCGCTAAGTTTAAAATTATGTGAAATGGCTGATCGAATGGCCAATCACCTGAATTTTTTTCAGTATTGTTAAATGTGTGGTATTTCTCCCCATCAATGAACCACTCAATTTTATCTTCTTTTCATTTTATCGCATATTCATGGAACGCTGCCGAAGCATCGGGAATTAGCGTTGAATCTCCCTTCTGTGTTCCCAACATGTAATTAAACGACTGGGTGTGTACCGTACCATATACCATCCCTTGGTTATAACCAACGTGCTCCATGATATCAATTTCTCCACTTCTTGGCCACCCACCATACTTTTTTTCAGTAGGAAGCATCCAAATGGCTGGCCATGTACCACGACCTTGGGGTAGTTTTGCACTGACCTCAATGCGTCCGTAACGCCAATCACCTTTTTCTTTTGTGACTAATTTTGCAGAAGAGTACGCACTTTTTTGAATAGAATCGTGTAGAGCTGTAATGATCAACTTTCCATCTTCTAACCTTATATTTTCAGTATTACGGGTGTAATATTGAAGTTCGCGATTACCAAATCCACAAAGTGTTGGACAGCCATCACCAATCACGGCAGTCCACTTCTCTTGATCTAGAAATGCACTATCAAATTCGTCAGACCAAACTAGTTTTGATCCCTTAGAATTACAACCTAAAAGGAACAGGGTAGAAACAACTGCCAACATAGCGAACCCTAAAGGTTTCACATACTTTTTCCTTAATGACATCTGATGTGTTTTAAACAAATAATGTTTCCCCCATTTCATTGTTTCTACACAACTCAAAACTACAAGAAAAAGCCAAAGTCGAAATGACTTTGGCTTTTAAATCCTTTGTAATTGTGACAAATGGAAAATCAAATCTATTCCGCTAACTCATAAACCCGAATATAGTCCAATGTAAATTGCTGACTTTCAATACTTGGATCAATGGCTCCACCCATTCCACCACCCATGGCAAGGTTTACAATCAGGTTTTGCGGCTTAGCAAATGGCCACTCTAAATCGTCAGCCGTCTTATCATAGGTATAATAATATTCACCATCCAAATAGGCTTTAATGCCGTCAGGTGTCCATTCAATTGAGTAAGTGTGGAAGGTATTGGTCATGTCTTCAACCTCTTTCACCGCAGTGATATGTGTTCCTTCCTTAAAATAATAAGTTCTAGTATGACAAGAAGCATGATTGATACCATTACCAGTCTCATCATCTATTTCACTACCGATGTTCTCTAGTACATCAATTTCACCACAATATGGCCAAGATAGTTCATCACGATAATCATCTCCGAGCAACCAGCCAGCTGCCCAAGTACCATCTTTAGAAGGAGACTTGGCGCGAAACTCAATTTTACCATAAAGGAAACTCACTTTACCACGTGTCGTAAGCCTCGCAGAAGTCCATGCCTCACCCATGTCATTCTTACGCGCTTCTATGATCAAGTTGCCATCTTCTAGCCTTGCATTTTCTCTACGATTTTTTGTGTAGTACTGAGGCTCGTTATTACCCCATCCCCAGTTGCCTACATCATAAGTCCATTTTGAAGCATCAGGCGCACCCTCACCTTCAAACTCATCCGACCAAACCATTTTCCATTGAGCACCTACCACGTTTTGCGTCATCATTTTGGGAGTCATTTCATGATCACCCATTTTAGTAAACTGAACGCGATCCACTTCCACCTCACCTGAAAGGTGAAGTTTCATTTGGTGCCTACCAGTATTCAATGGGCTACCTTCTTTACCTACTAAAGCAAGTTCCTGGCTATCAGACCCCATTGCTCCAGTGATATTATAGGTTCTCCCATCAGGGTTGTCGTGGTAGTCTTCTACCCAAACTGAACCAGTACCTTTGGCAAAAACCTCAGTCTTGTATCGACCAACCGTTGCCACACTGACTTCAAAGCTTACCCAAGCATCACCCGTAGATGAAATGCCAGCCTGACTTTTTTCAACACTGCCTGAAGACTCCTTGTAATCTTCTACTTCAAACACGATGTCAGCGCTGTTATCAGCTTGCTCTTGTGATGGTGAACCGCAGCCAAAACAAATGGCCAATACAGTCAAAATAGATGTGTGTTTTGAGAATTTCATTGGATTAATTTTTTACTAACATTCTTTCTAATTCTTCCAAACTCTTTCCTTTCGTTTCTGGAACCTTCCATAGGATGAACACCAATCCAAAGACCGCAAAAACTCCATAAATCAAGAAGGTCATAGAACTTCCAATTGTTGATAGTTCCCAAGGGAATACTGACTGTACACCTGCACTCACCATGGAGTTGATAAATCCAACAAAGGATATAGCAACTGCTTTGATGGATAGTGGAAATAGTTCTGAAAACAACACCCACATGACTGGTCCTAGTGAAATGGCAAATGAGGCGATAAAGCCTAAAATCCCCACTAAGATCAGCGTTGGGTTCATAGCAATAGCGGCTGTGATGAGCTCTGATTCATAAATTTTTGCTTGTTCAGGACCTAAAGCCTCTCGCAAAGCGACCTTGTAGTCAACATCATTATCAAAAGAGTTTCCTACAATCCCTTGAAGCTTATTCAGGTCAACAGCTTCAGACAAGTTGACAAGGTTCTCTTCCTTCAATTCATAAGTGGCTTGATTAAAACCAAAGGCGATCACAAACATGAATATTGCGATACCAGAGACTCCCAATACAAGCAGCTTCTTACGACCTAACTTATCAATATATATCATTGCAATGATAGTAAAGACAAGGTTAACTAATCCAACAATAATCGCTTGTTGAAAGGCTGCGTCAGTACCGCCACCTGTTTGTTCAAAAATCATAGGCGCATAGAAGAAAACAGAGTTAATTCCTGTAATCTGCTGTAAAATACCAATCACCAAACCTATCATTAAAACAAGTCCCATAGCAGGCTTAAACAATGCGCTTAAAGGAGCCTTAGGCTTGCCTTCGTCAGCAGATAGGGTTTGTTTTACGCCAGCAATATCTGACGCAGCAGTTTCCTCGCTGACAAACATCTTCATGACCTTAGTTGCTTCTTCTTCCTGACCTTTCATTAATAACCATCTTGGGCTTCTTGGAACGTAGTGTAGGCCTAAGAAATATAAGACAGCTGGCAAGGCTTCAAGGCCTAACATCCATCGCCAATTGTTCTCTCCAATACCAAGGCTTTCTACCCAAGTAGCCTCTGAATCTCCCAAGGATAGGATTAGGTAATTGGTAAAGAATGCCAAAGAAATACCGACAACGATATTCAATTGATTGAAAGATACCATCGTCCCCCTGATCTTCGGGGGCGCTATTTCAGCGATGTACATGGGTGCCAAAATAAGGGAGGCCCCGACTCCTATACCTCCGAGCATTCTAAAGATTAGGAATAAAGTAAAATTCGGTGCTAGTGCAGACCCGAAAGCGGAAACTGTAAAAATGATTGCACAAGCCTTCAGCACTACTCTACGACCAAAACGATCACTAATAGTCCCGGAAAACAACATTGCGACAGCTGCTACAAAGGTTAAAGACCCAACCGAAAGCCCAAGTTGAGCATCGGACATATCAAATTCTATCTGAACAAATTTATTCACACCTGAAATAACAGATGCGTCAAATCCCATTAACAGACCGCCAAGTGCAATAATTGCTGCTACTTTATAAGTAAATCTAGATTGACTTTTCATTGGTAGAGGTTAATTAAAAAAAGAAGGATCTACTGAAAGACCCGAATGTAATCTACAATTAAATATTGTGGAAAGGTAGTTGCGCTACTTGGAGATCCAGGCCAGTTACCACCAACCGCTAAGTTAAATATGAAGAAGAAACTATTTCTAAATTCACTCAATTGCGCAGGTGTTGTATCGATGGCATGAAACTCCTGATTATCTAAATACCAAGTGATCCTAGAAGCATTCCATTCTATGGAGAAGACGTGAAATTTATCGTTAAACGTCCCCGAAGGAAGTGTTACGTCCCCACCAAACTGAGCGCGCTGCCCATCATTCTCCCAGTGGACTGTACCATGAACTGTATTTTCTCGGCCACCACCGCCAACCATTTCCATGATGTCGATCTCTCCCGATGCAGGCCAACCTACCGAACGAAAATTACTACCTAACATCCAGAGTGCTGGCCAAATTCCTTGCCCTTCAGGTAATGCAGCACGTATATCTACTCTACCATATTGAAAGTCTTGTTTACCGAGCGTTACCATCCTAGCGGAGGTATAATTACTGCCTGAGAATCGCTCTTTCTTGGCTTCTATAATTAAATGGCCTTCTTTGGTGTATGCATTATTGGCTCTATAATGTTGAAGTTCATTATTCCCCCATCCATTGTCACCTGTACCCGTTTCGAAGGTCCAATCAGATTGATTGATGCTAGCCGCTGAAAAATCATCTTCCCATAACAGTGTCATTCCTGGGTATGAGCGAGGTGATTCTTGCCCCTCTGTCGGAATCACTAAAGCATCAGGCTCAATTAGGACGACAACAGGATCATCTGATCCACAACCTGTTATCAGCATGAAACATAAGATTAAAAGATATGTGTTAGAAAATTTCACCGTAAGGAGTAGAAATGAGACGTGAGATTAGCATTAGAACAGATAGCTTTTTAAAAACAAAAGGCTGTCTTTTTGATTGAAGACAGCCTTTTGATAAAGAATTACACAACTCTTAGCTTCCTTGCTTTAAGTTATCTATGTAGTAAGATTCATCTGCTGATGGACAATTATCCTTGTTGATATACAAGATTATTGACTCATAAGTATCAGTAGCACCACTAGCATCAGCATCTTGAGCTATAAAGCTGAAAGTCAAAGTCTCCCAACCAGCTGCTGCTTTTGTTTGCTGAATCTCTTGAACTGGATCTACATCAGGGAAACCTAATCTTTCCAATCTAAGATTCACAGTAGTACCTGCCGGACCCCAAACATCAAGAGTGAAAGTACCACTCATATTATCGAAGTTCAAAGGACCACCTGTTCCGTAAGCAGGGTTCGCACCCGCGCCAGGCTCAGCACCAATTCTCCAGCCTGCACCACCCCAAGTCTCACAAGGAGAAGCAGTTGCATCCCACTTCATTACTTTACAACTTTCATTACCTGTAAGATCAGGATTGTTTACTAAAGAAGTCGCTCTATTACCAAATGCATCGAAGAACTTAATAGCACCTGACATATTTAGATCAATACTTCCTGCGGTAACATTGTCACCTGAAGTCTCAGCAACACATGTTGGTTCTACTGGAGTGTCATCTCCACCATCATCATCACCGCATGCTGTTGCTAAGAACAAAAAAGGGACTAGCAACAGTCCTAGAAGAAATTTATTTTTCATAGTTTTCTATTGTTTATTATTTTCTCGAAAGAAAACTACGCTTGTCTTAAAAACCAAACGTTTGACTAGCAAAATTCATTTCAAAAGCAAGAAAACTTAAAGTGAGTAAGATAAAAACAGGCCTTTACGTTAGTTAAAGGCTAATGCAAACGTCATCAAGAGAAATAATTGAAGAGAAACAGAGCCGCTCACGCACAATTGTCTCCATAAATATTATTTTATCAATAATTAACGAGAAGAATCCCTTATAATCACTCTAGAATCAAACTTACGGTTCTTGAGGTGTGGAGGAATGTGTTTCTTCTGAATTACCTTAAAAAGTAAGTCTGCCGCTGCCTCTCCCATTTGAACGGGCTCGTGGGTAACACTTGTTAAGTGTGGCTCTACTATTTCACACAAATTACTATTTCCAAAGCCAACCACAGACACATCCCTAGGTACATTTAAACCCATTTTCTTCAGTTTAACAATGGCCTCTACGGCTAGCTCATCACTAAAGGTAAAGAGTGCGTCTGGGCCCTTCTTGGGGTCAGCAAACATCTTTTCGATAATAGCCCTATGATCTTCTTCTGGTTTTGTGAATTCCACGAAGGCATCATTAATGTCATAGTCGTAAGTCTTAAGGGCTTCCATATAACCCTCATACCTACTCTTGCTTATGCCCAGCATGCCAGGACCGCCCAAATGTGCTATTCTCTTTCGGCCACGTTTGATAAGGTGTTCTACAGCCTGAAAACCACCAGCAAAGTCATTGGCCTCAACGGTTGGCATGTCAAAACCTGGCGCTATGCGGTCAAAGAAAATAAAGGGAGTGTCATAAGCTTCAAGCATTTCGAGATGCTCATAGGTTTTTGTTTGACTTGAAAGTGAAAGAATTACGCCTTCAACTTTACAGGATAGTAAAGAGCGGATTTGGGCAACCTCACTGTCAAAGTCTTCATTCGACTGACAGATAATTGTGAAATAGCCATTATCGCTCACAATCTTTTGAATACCATCAATCGCCTTTGCGAAGAATGAACTCGTAATGTGTGGCACTAAGATTCCTATGGAATTAGATTTTTTCGTTCTTAAGCCTGCTGCAATGAAGTTCGTCTGATACTTCATCTCCTTGGCTTTCGCAGAAACTAACTTCTTCGTCTCCTCGCTGATATTCGGGTGATCATTCAAGGCCCGAGAAACCGTTGATGGGGAAATGCGAAGTGTAGAAGCAATATCTTTAATGGTAATAGCCATGATTAGTTTTCTTTGGGTTGAGCATGCGTGCCATCGCAATAAGGGAATTTTTCAGACCGATTGCATCGACAAAACAATACCGTCTCACGAAAAACTTCCGTTTTCTTTCTATTCACCACGGTCGCACCACCTTTGACAATTAATGGGCCTCCGTGGATCAAGGTGATTTCATGATCACTCTTGTCCTTTTCTTTGAACCTTAGGCCTTTTATGGAAAGGGCTTTTGAAGGGCAATTCCGAACCAGGGTAACAATTTCTTCAGAAGTTGCCTCAGTCATATTGATCCAAGGCCTCTGTTTCAGGTTAAAAACCTTCGGCAATCCTCTAAGACAAACACCTGAATGAATGCATTCCTCCAGTTTCCATAGAATGGTCACTTCTCCATTTGCATACTGTTTTACTACTGGTTCTTCCACCTTTTAGTCAATTACAACCTTTAAAGTAATGCAAAAGAAGCACTTATTGAAACCTCGAAACGAGATAATTATTCCTACACAGAGCATATTATATTAATATATTTACATATTATAATATTTACTGATACTTGTGCAAACGTTGCATTTCTGAAGAAACGAAGTTTTGCCATCTGGCTTGTTCATCATACGTCATCCCATGCTTAGTTTCTTCGTCATACCCAAATGACTTCGTTTTAAACTCAGCTAATAAATATTTGATTGATTTTCGGTATTCTGACAAATCTTTAACCCCTTTCTTCCCCAAAGCAGCAATTTGTTTCCTTACCATTCTACCATACATTTCAGCGATGTCAAAGTGCAGCTTTTCATGTGCGAATAACGCTGAATCGATTCTATCAGTAGTCCATGAACCCTCCCTTTTAAGCAGTACATGGACCTCAAACTTCGGCTTGCCTTTACTTATTCCTCCCCTTACTGAATGAATTACAGCGGTTAAGGCTTGAGGAAATTCAAATGCTTCGCCTTGTATTGGATAATTGTCCCAGGTGATCGGTCTATCCTCATCCCAGACGTTATACTTCGTAGTGTCAACATCAAGGTATTTTCCCTTTTGCCCATAACTATGGGTAGTCCAGAAAAGACAACCCACAAATATGACTAGTCGCACGAATTTGATCATGTGCAAATCAAACCTGAAACCCTGCCCATTGTCATGCATCCACGAAATACATTTTCATAACACCTCTATTCTTTACTTCAATCTCACCTCGATAACTACATTCAAAGCTATCTTTAACCAACTCATAGGTATTTTCTGAAATATTAATTTTTCCTCGCTCGGAATTGGACTCCATACGCGCAGCAATGTTTACCGTATCTCCCCAAATGTCATAGGCGATTTTTTTTAGAACCGACCACTCCAGCAACCACAGGACCAGTGCTTATCCCAATGCGGATGGCTTCAAAATAGGCCTTTAGCGCTGCTGGATTATTTCCTTGTACCGCAAATGCATTACCTTTTTGCATATAAGCGTAGTGAAGAAATACAAATGAGGAGTCTTTCGCAGCCTTATTAATCAGCAAATCAGCAAACTCAATTTTCTTCTCCGGATCACTTTCATAACCTAATATGTCTGCCAGCAAGTCTAGTTCACTTTCATCATAATCTCCAGAATTAAAGACCGAGATTAAACTATCTGCTTTTCTTTGATCTTGCCCGAATATTGAACTAGTAATAAAACAAAAGAGGCCTATCAAAAGATAGGCCCTATTTTTAGTCTTCATTATGATTACGTCCTTATTGGATTCATTTGAATTTTCAGGTCAATTGTATAATCTGTACTACCCACCGTAATTATAATGTTATAACTCTCCATTAAAGTGGCATCAGAATCCTTAATTTTTGCCTCATAATTTCCGTCTTTTGCTTTAATATTCTCGAGAATATCATCACCACCGTTGGTACTTTTCTTTTCAACTTTTTTTATTACAACCCTACCTCCATTTTCGTCTACTCCGGCCCAAATGACCTTCATTTTCTTTTTAACGGTGGACACATAATGCGCAGGATCTCCTGGGGATTTTGGGCTGTCACCTAGTACATCATCTGAGAATACTACATTGTTGTTTTTGGTAGCTTCAGTAATATTCGCTGTATCTACTGTTAAAATAATATTCGTGTTGTCTGCCGTAATTCATGTTTTTTTTTGGTTGAGGTCGCAAACAGATTTTCTATTTACGGTATTAAAAGTGAACCCCAAGTAAACACTTAGATTGAGTTAATTTACCCAAATAGTGAAGTAAGCCTGTTAATTAAATAACAATATTATGAACGGTAATAATCCTTAAACCCCATTATTTTAGGCGTCTTTAATGAACTGTCAATACCACAAGATCCTTCCCGTAATCAAGGAAAGAACGATTCTCAACACCCGTTGATGGCTAGCATCTCCAATAAACGACCTATTTTTATTTCATGCGATCTAAATTGGCCCACCCTAAAACTAATTCTCTGTTTTAAAAGTATCTTTGCGCCCGATGAAGTTTGAAGAGTACCGCATTGCCGATGGCATTAAAACCAGTATCAATAAGCTTGGCTATAAAAAGCCGACTGATATCCAATACAAGTCTATACCTCCTATACTAAAAGGGGAAGACGTATTGGCGATTGCCCAAACAGGCACAGGCAAGACCGCTGCCTTTGCTATTCCTATCCTTCATATTCTTCAAGAAAGAAAATCAGGCAAATTTAGACCTGATGGGGTCAAATGTCTTGTGATGGCCCCAACTCATGAGTTGGCCTTACAGATTGAGCAAGTTTTCAATACCCTCGGTAAGCATACACGCTTAGATATGCTTTGCATCCATGGTGGTGTGGAACAAGAGCCGCAGATTAAGCAGTTGTCAAAAGGTGTCGACATATTGATCGCCACACCTGGCCGTATGTTCGACTTGGTAAGTCAAGGCGCTTTGAAGCTCGGTAGAGTTGAAATACTAGTACTGGATGAAGCAGATCACATGCTTGACCTTGGCTTTATTAAGGACATAAGAGACTTAATGCGTCACCTTCCGAAAAGAAGACAGACCCTATTCTTCTCAGCGACCATTAATGATGAGATTAAGAAACTCGCCTATTCCCTGGTGACCAATGCCATAAGAATTCAGATTTCCCCAAAGGACCCTGTGGCTAAAAACATCGAACATGCTGTCGCGAATGTAGAGATGGATGATAAGCGTTTCTTCCTTGAAAACATGATCAGTAACGATCCTGATAAGAAAATACTCGTTTTTGTTCGCACGAAAGTCAGGGCCGAACGTGTCAAAAAAGCCTTAGAACGCGTAAAGTTAGATTCTGACACCATTCATAGTGATAAGCTTCAAGCCGAACGTGAGCAAACGATGAAACGTTTCAGAAGTGGAGAGCTAAAAGTACTGATCGCCACAGACATTAGTGCCAGGGGAATTGATGTGCCGAATGTTGACTTCGTCATTAACTATGACCTCCCTGAGTCTTCCGATAACTACGTACACCGTGTAGGCCGAACCGGACGTGGACGCGAAAAAGGCCAAGCCATATCCTTCTGCAGTACAGAAGAAAAAGAATTACTTGCCGAAATTGAAGAAGCATTAGGCAAAAGTATTCAACGCGTAGCCATCACCAAAGGCGAATATCAATTGATTCTGGACACTACAGAAGACACTTCTGACAATTGGAAGCAACTCATGCGAGAAGCAGAATCTTCTATCGACAATAGGCGAAAGAAGAAGAAAAAGAAATAAGAGACTGTGGCATTAGTCAATTGATCAATGGTCACCCCCCGCATGTTGCTTACGAAATGAGTAAATTGATAGCAGTCAAATAAAATTGACCCTTTCAATAACTTAAATGTAAGCTTCTTGTTAGGGTATGGTTCTTCGCAAATTAGAATCAGCCTAAAAGTCGAGAATAGAACAGTAAAGATTATCAACAACCGTAAGCAAACTTGTCCAAACTACCTCAATCGTTTCAATTCCTAGACCTTTCAGATTATGGAAGATCAATTGCCCGGCTTATTGCTAATAGCTTAAAGGGAACACGTCTTACCCCCATTCACGTGACCATAGGCTTTATTATATCAGGACTTTTGGCCATTGGCTGTATGCTGAATGGCTCCTATTGGGCAGCAGCCTTTTTCCTCGTATTCAAATCGATATTAGATGCTGCTGATGGGGAACTGGCTAGGATTAAAAAGACCCCATCTTACACCGGAAGGTATTTCGATTCGATTGCAGATATCCTATTGAACTTCCTGTTCCTGGCAACTATTTGGTACATCACTGAGGAGAGCATAGGCTTTACCATACTAGCATTCATTGGCATACAATTGCAGGGCACCTTGTACAATTACTATTATGTGATTTTACGAAACCAACAGAATGGAGATACGACTAGTCGCGTGATGGAAGATCATGCCCCAACTGCGCTTCCTGGTGAACAACAGAAACATGTAGACCTACTCTATCGCATTTACAATACACTTTACATCGTTTTCGACAAGACGATTTACTGGTTAGACTCCAAAGCATTCGAAGATAAATCTGTCCCTAAATGGTTTATGACAGCCTTATCCACATTTGGCTTAGGGTTTCAGCTGTTACTCATTAGTGTAATGCTGGTCTTAGGCTGGATTGACTTTATCATTCCCTTTTTCATTGCCTATTCGCTTATGACCCTGGTCTTCATTGGTGTGAGGAAAGTCTTTCTCACTTAAAAGCGTAATTAAAATTACTCTTCTTCAGCAGCACCGATGTTAATATCGGTTACCCATTGGCCTTTCGCCACGTGATGACTGACACTTGACACAAAGTGGTTACTTTCAAACACTTTGCCTAAGCCTTTAATGGCTACAACATCTCCTGCTATCAACGAATTATTGCCAAATACCTTAAACGCACCTTCGGCTTGGCCATCTCCCTGTGGATCAGATTGAATGTTACAGGCTAAAATATTATCGCCATAGGTGAGCACCTCCATTGATTTTGCATTGCGCACTTCAGCAGCCGTAGAAGCCTTAAGCTCAGAGAGTGCTTCACAAATTATTTCAAAGGCAGCACCCTGTGCTGGTTCTACATAGAGGTTTTGATTGGCTATAATTCCAGCAAAGACAGATTTTTCGCGCTGACCATATCCCAATTTGATTTCAATACGCTTACCTGCTTCAAAGTCAGGTGAATCTACGAGCTGTGGTACATTATGGCCAGCAAGGAATATGATCCGAGCTTGTGAAACACCAGAAACATTATGGTAAACTTCAATCTCAGCTACTTGTACTGTGCTGTCGATGGCCTTACCTTCTGAGCTTATTTGGAATGTCACCAATTCTGGATGTGTCATAGTCTCGTATTTCTAAATTTTTCGAAAGTTGAGGATTTAGAATATCTAAAACAATCTGGGGACTTCTTAGAACCGTTAGTAACTAATAATACTACCTTTGCTGCGAAATCGTAATCCATGGAGGAAAAACAAGACAAAGGCGCAACATCTCAACCCCTCAGTGCTCATCAAATCGCGGAATGCATCGAAATCTTGAATACCCTCAATGGAGATACCAATCAAATCTTTGAAATTCCCAAAGAAACAAGACTAGCACTACTCAAAGCTGCAGGTCAACTTTCAAGGCCGAGTAGAGAAGAGTTCACCAAGAGAAAAAAGGACGCGAAGAAGGCGGCTAAGCGAAAGCAAGCGGCTAGAGATAAGCACGCTAGAAATGCCACAGGCATCAGAAGCGCACGTGATGCTTCCATCTTTATAGCGCCTACGATGATTGAGTTGACGGGCAAAGAAGCAAAAGAAGCGACTACCCTGGCCTCACCAAGAAATTGCTATGTCTGCAAGGCCGTCTTTGACAAGCTGCATCACTTTTACGATACCATGTGTACTGAATGTGGTGACTTCAATTACGCCAAGCGCTTTCAAACGGCTGACATGACGGGACAGGTAGCCCTTGTAACTGGTTCACGACTTAAAATTGGATACCACATCACCCTGATGATGTTAAGGGCTGGAGCGACTGTTATTGCTACCACGCGTTTCCCTGTAGACTCTGCCTTACGCTTTGCCAAAGAGCACGACTTTAATGACTGGGGAGAACGTTTAAAAATCCATGGACTGGACCTAAGGCATATTCCAAGTGTTGAGATATTCTGCAACTTCATAGAGCAACAATACGATCGATTGGATGTATTGATCAATAACGCGGCACAAACTGTAAGGCGTCCTTCAGGCTTTTACAAGCACTTGATGCCAAATGAGAATAAGCCATTTGAACAACTCCCTCCTTTTGCACAAAGCCTATTGGCCGACCATGATGCTTGCTTAAAAGAGCTCCGTTCTTTAAGTGAAGGCATGGACAAAGGGCAAAATAAAAACCTACCCGTCACGTGGCATGGAAAACAATTAGGGATTGGACTTTCTGCTTCAGCGCAGCTATCTCAAATTCCGTATAGCATAGATAACTCATTGACTGCAGAAGAAGTATTTCCCGATGGAAAACTAGATGCGGATTTGCAGCAAGTTGACCTACGTAAAACCAACAGCTGGCGATTGAAACTCGGTGAGATTCCAACTACAGAAATGCTAGAAGTGCAGTTGGTCAATTCAGTGGCTCCATTCGTACTTTGCAATCGCTTGGTCAACCTGATGAAGCAAGATAATACTGGAATGAAGCATGTAATCAATGTTTCTGCTATGGAAGGCAAGTTCCACCAATTCCACAAAGAAGACCGTCACCCTCATACTAATATGGCCAAGGCGGCCCTCAATATGATGACCCTGACCTCAGCGTCTGACTTTGCTAAGCATGGCATATATACCAATGCAGTGGACACAGGCTGGGTAACTGACGAAGACCCAATTGAATTGGCAAAACGTAAGGAAGAGCTGCATGACTTTCAACCTCCATTAGACATTGTTGATGGGGCTGCTAGGGTAATGGATCCCTTATTCGATGGCATTAATACTGGCAAGCATTGGAACGGTAAGTTCTTGAAGGATTACAGACCTATTTCTTGGTAGTTCGTATGAGTCTTTTAATAGGCTATAATTTTTGTTATCATTGATAAAATGTAACATCAAGTATAAATGAAAATTTCAGCCTTTATCCTGATACTAAGTATTCTCACTCTTAAATCTAGTTACTCACAGGATACTTCAGAAAAAATCTACTATGATTTAGACGAAGCACTTGCCAACCCTTCCGAAGTATTCATCATTGACCTTTCTTCTGATGGCTTAACCCAACTACCAAGCGAACTATTTCAATTAACAGAGTTAAAGAAATTATTCATTGGCAATAATGAGTTAACGGAGTTACCGGAAGATATAGATAAACTCACCAAGCTAGAACTAGTGTCTGCTTCATATAATCAAATTGAGTCCCTCCCAGCGAGTTTAGGTAATCTCAAAAATCTTAAAAGCATCTTCTTTGAAAATAATCTTCTCAGATCAATACCGGAGGAAATCACGAATGCAGAACAACTGGAGTTTATTTCTCTTTCCAATAACATTTTAAGAAGTCTGCCAAACAATTTGGCTTTGCTTCAAAAACTAGAATGGCTCGATTTGACGAGCAATGCTTTCAGCACTTTACCTGAGACTTTGAAAGAGCTAACCAACTTAAAACGATTAAAACTGGATATGAACGATATTCCAAAGGCTCAAATTGATGAATTAAGAAGCTTGCTTCCTAATTGCAGTATAAGCGATTGGCAGATCTACTTCGATGGCATTAATACTGGCAAGCATTGGAACGGCAAGTTCTTAATGGATTACAGACCTATTTCTTGGTAAGGTTATGACTTTTGAAAAAGTCTACACTTAAGCAGTCATTTAACTAAATTGAACACACGAGAAAAGAAGACATCAGTAAAATAGATACTGAAAAGCTCAGGAAGAAAGCGAAATCGAATACAATGACAACTGGCATCTTGATTCTACTCGTGTTAGCAATGATTGTGATGTCATTCGTTAAGAGTTCCGAAGACGCTACATTATCCTCCAAACTATTACCCATTGCATTTTTACCCCTTGTCATCTCTAGCCTTGTCACCAATAAAAAACTCAGAAAAGAACTAGCCTCAAGGCAAATAAAGTAACCCCTCGTCTTGGCATCTCGCTGAGACGCTAAGCGTAATAAAATCAGCAAAAGAATATTGGAGCAGAAATTATATCTCAGTAGCGTAAAGTCCCAAAAAAGCTGACATATTGCTAACTTAGTTTCTTGACTAACTCAAGTTAGTGATCACGTCATAACAAGAAAACCACAGCTTATGAAAAGTAAACTCACTCCTCTATTCTTACTATTAATTATATTAATCGGTGCAAAAGCCCAAGGACAAAGCGTCAGAACGTTTACAAATTCCGATTATGAACGAGCAGCAGGCATGTTGTCTGGAAACACAAGCAAATTAATTGATAATGATATTCGTGCACAATGGCTGCCAGACGGAAGGCTTTGGTATCGATCGTTGACAGAAAACCGTTCAGAATTCAAATTATTTGATCCAAATAATAAACAGCAAATAGTAGCCAACACTCAAAAAGATTTATTCGAAAAAGCTGGGGTTCAATCAGATTCAAGAAGAACATCTCGAAATGAAGTCTTGTCTCCTGACGGAGTCTATTCAGCATTTATCCGTGATTGGAACCTGTGGATACGAGACGTAGCTACTAGCACTGAAAGCGCTTTAACAACTGATGGGATCAAAGACTTTGGTTACGCTACAGACAATGCCGGATGGAAACAAAGTGACCGCCCAATTCTTAGTTGGTCGCCTGACTCAAAAAAGATCGCAACATTTCAACAAGATCAACGACATGTCAGTGACATGTATTTGGTTAAAACACAAGTAGGTGCACCTGAACTGAAACAATGGAAATACCCTATCCCTGGAGATTCAGACATCATTCGTATTCACCGAATGATTATTGAGGTAAGTGAGCAACCTAAAATTATCAAACTACGCATGAATGCGGATGCGAGGCGCGGAACATTATGCGATGATATTTCGTGCGAAGGAGGATTTGACGATGTAGCGTGGAGTGAAGATAGCCAGCAACTTGTTTTTGTATCGACCAGCAGAGATCACAAACAAGAAAATATCAGAGTAGCCGATACCCAAACCGGTGAAGTCAAAGACATTTTCGAAGAAGTAGTAGACACACAATATGAGTCTGGGCAAGGCGCAATCAACTGGAGATATTTCTCTAAGACAAATGAGATCATCTGGTACTCAGAAAGAACTGATTGGGGTCATTTGTACTTGTATAATGCAAGTACTGGAGTTGTCAAAAACCAAATCACCTCTGGTGACTATCTAGTCAGGGAGATTTTGAAGATTGATGAGGAAAATCGTCTCATCTATTTTGTAGGAAGCCAAAATGAAGGGAAAGGCAATCCATATTTCAGCTATTTATACCAAGTAAGTTTTAATGGCAAAAACCTAAAGATGTTGACCCCCAATGCGGGTCATCACAGCATTAGCTTATCCGCTGACGGAAAGTATTTTATTGATTCATATTCACAAGCTGATGTACCTCCTGTGCACGAAGTGCGAGACATCAAAGGCAAGTTGATCAGCACCTTGGAGAAGACCGATGTTTCTAGACTAAGCGCCACTGGATGGAAACCACCTACTCCTTTTACAGTGAAATCAGCTCAAGGGGAATGGGATTTATATGGTCTCTTGTACACGCCTAAGGAAATGAAGCCTGACGAGAAGTTACCGGTGATCGTTTATATCTATCCCGGTCCTCAGGGCGGCAGTGTTGGCTCATGGAGTTTTAGGGCATCACGAGGCGATAATCAGGCACTTGCTGAGCTAGGGTTTGTAGTGGTACAAATTGAGGGCAGTTGCAATCCCAATAGATCTAAATCATTTCATGATGCGTGCTATGGTGACATGGGAGAAAACACATTGTCTGATCAGATTTCAGGCTTAAAGCAATTGCAAGAAAAATACAAATTCCTTGATTTAGACAGGCTTGGAATTTGGGGACACTCAGGTGGTGGATTTGCCACTGCGGCCGCGATGTTTAAGTACCCCGATTTTTTCAAAGTTGGGATTTCAGAATCTGGAAACCACGACAACCGAAATTACGAAGACGACTGGGGAGAACGATATATTGGCTTAGAAACAAAAGACAGCAACGGTGTCTCTAACTATGAAAAACAGGCCAATCAGACTTTTGCGAAAGACCTAAAAGGAAAATTATTACTCATACATGGTGGAATGGACGATAACGTACCTCCTTATAACTCCTATTTGGTAGCCGATGCCTTGATCAAAGCCAATAAGGATTTCGATTTCTTATTGCTTCCGAATGCAAGACATGGTTATGGCATGGACAGTGATTACATCATGCGCAGGCGTTGGGATTACTTTGTAACGCATCTCATGCAGGCTACACCTCCAAAAGAATATCTGATTAAAGTAGCCCCTGACCCAAGATTGAAATAAGCAATTAGCTCGGTTTATTAGCGCGAATTTTATGATGGCGCGAGGACTTGATGGCAAACGAATCCATTTGGCACCTATCGCAAAGCAGCCCTAAATACGCCTATGAAGCAGTTATAGCATCGAATTACATATGGACCGAGCTGAATTACGCACATTAAAAGCATTCCCAATTAGATCCTAGATATAGGATAATTACCATACCTGAGCAGGTATTATACATTTGTGGTGTTACTTAGCTCTAAAAGGTTACCTTTGTTGTTTATATATTAAAATTATTATTATGAATAACGGAACAGTAAAATTTTTCAACGATGCCAAAGGATTCGGATTCATTACACCAGATGATGGTAGTAAGGATGTATTTGTCCATGTAAATGGTTTAACCGATGAGATTAGAGAAGGCGACAAAGTATCTTTTGATGTTGAAGAAGGTCAAAAAGGATTGAACGCAGTTAATGTTAAGGTTTCTTAATCATTAGCGTCTAACATATTTGCATAAAAGAGCATATCTTAATTGATATGCTTTTTTTATGTTCAAAAATGGGTTGGGAGAACCTTATAACGCTCTACCGTCCGCCAAATACTCTTGCACAAACTTTATAGTCATGGCACCCTCATCCACTGCGGAAGCTACACGGTTCATGATTTGAAAATCCTGCATAAAGTCTTTATACTCTTCCTTGAAGGAGACTTTTGCATGATGCTGTTTCTGGTTCTGTATATAAGTAATCACATTAGATACCGCAGACTGACTGTAGGAAAAGGCACCATAACCCTCTTGCCATTCAAACTTTCGTTTGGATAGTCCTTTTTCGTTGATGAAAGCATTAGATGATTTCTTTATTTTTCTTACCAAATCAGATAATCGACACGAAGGAAATAAACCGACAAAAACATGAAGGTGTTCCTCCACTCCGTTTATGGCCAATAACTTTTGCCCCTTATTTGTGATTATACCAGTGATGTACTTGAACAATTCATCTTCCCAATCCGAGTGAATTAACCTTTGCCTTCCCGTCACAGCAAATACAACTTGGATATATATTTGTGAAAATGTTCATGGAATCAAGATGTGTGCTTAACATTTAAATCTTCTATCATCAACTTGGCTACGCGCTCAGAAGCCCCTATTCCACCCAGTTTAGTTTCTAGTTCAGCATAATCTGAAAGGATACGCGCACGGACATCTGGCTTAAGGATTTCTTTTAACTCCTTGGTCATTCGCTTCTCATTGAGATCCGCTTCGATCAGTTCGGCCACCGATAGTCTATCCAGTACAAGGTTAACCATACAGATGTATTTAATGCTGATGATCCCTTTTAGGAGATAATAGGTCACTAAGCCCGGCTTGTAGCACACTACTTGAGGTACCCTGAAGAGCGCAGCTTCTAGGGTTGCTGTGCCAGATGTCACTAAAGCTGCTTCTGCATTATTCAAAATATCATAAGTCTTCCCGAAGATTACTTTGACGTCATGAGTGGTGTACTCTGCATATAAGGCAGGATCGATGGTTTCAGAACCAGCAATGACAAACTGATAATCAGGAAAGTGTTTTACCACCTGAAGCATCTTAGGGAGCTTGGTGTTGATTTCGCGCTTTCGACTACCTGGTAAAAGGGCTATGATCGGTTGATCACTTAAGCCATTCTGCTTGAGGAATTCAACCTTATCCAGTAACGCTGGTTTTCTCTGCGCAATGGAGTCAAGAATGGGGTGTCCTACGTAGTCGACCTCATATCCATAAGACTTATAGAAGTCAGGTTCAAATGGTAAAATGGAAAAGCGTCTATCTGTCCATCCTTGTATGGAATGTACCCTCTTTCTTTTCCAAGCCCAAGCTTGTGGAAGTATATAGTAAAAGATGCGTGTCGTAAGGTTAGAATTCTTAACAAACTTGGCAATTCGCAAATTGAAACCAGAGTTATCGATTAGGATTAAAACATCAGGCTGGAAAGCCATGATGTCTTCTTCGCAGAACTTGAAATTAGCCTTAATAGTTTTCAAATGACTTGCTACCGCAAAAATGCCCATAAAAGAAGTCTCGCGAATATGCTTCGCGAGCTCTTGCGCTTCCTCAGCCATACGATCTCCACCCCAAACCCTAAAATAGGCTTCAGTATCACTAAGCTTTAACTGCTTCATCATGTTGGCGGCATGCATGTCGCCTGAAGCCTCACCTGCTATGATATAATACTTCATTTATCAGTTTCTCCTTCGAAGTTCTACCTTCCTTGCTAATTATCAAACTTGGAAGCCCAAACTTAGAACATAGCCTGATTAATCCTTACCTTTGCGGTTAGTAAAACTCATCATTCTATGCTTAAAATAGGCGTTTTAGGAGCAGGTCACCTCGGTAAAATTCACATCAAGTGTATTAAAGACATTCCTGAATATGAATTGATTGGATTTTATGATCCTATGCCAGAAAATGCCACAGCAGTTTCTGAAGAATACGGCATCAAAAGTTTCGACACGATAGACGCCCTATTACAAGAAGTTGACCTGGTCGATATTGTTACACCTACCCTTTCCCACTTTGACTGTGCCAGCCAGGCACTAAAGGCAGGCAAACATGTGTTTGTTGAAAAACCAGTGACCAACACAATAGAAGAAGCTGAAGAACTGATTCGACTGTCAACTGAAAACGGTTTAAAAATGCAGGTAGGCCATGTCGAAAGATTCAACCCTGCCTTTGTTGCTGCTCAGCCCTATCTAAAGCAGCCGATGTTTATCGAAACGCACCGACTTGCACAGTTTAATCCTCGTGGACTTGATGTACCTGTGGTATTGGACTTGATGATTCATGACATTGACGTCATCTTGAAAGCTGTTGGATCTGAGGTGGAGAAAATTTCCGCCAGTGGCGTAAATGTAGTGGCAGATACGCCTGATATAGCGAATGCTAGGCTTGAGTTTGCCAATGGCTGTGTTGCCAACTTAACTACCAGCCGCATAGCAGTAAAAAACATGCGTAAATCACGTTTCTTTCAAAAAGATGCCTATGTAGCCGTAGATTTCCTTGAAAAGAAATCTGAAATCGTCCGGATGCAAGATGCAACGGGTGATGAAGGCGCTTTTTCTATGGTACTTGATTTGGGAGAAGGAAAAGGTAAAAAGGAGATCATCTTTGAAAACCCGAAGGTGCATCCTAGCAACGCTATCCGCGAAGAACTCTTCACTTTTCAGGAAGCGATTGTTAACGATACTGAACCCATCGTTACCATTCAAGATGGATATAAAGCATTAAAAGTAGCACACGGCATACTTGACGAAATTCAAAAAAACCTTAAGAAAATCGGATAACAAACACCGGTACATGTGGTTCAATGAGAAAGACAAACGTCTTTAAAACCCCTAAAGAGATTAATTTGTAACTAAAACCCAATTAATATGGACAACAGAAAATTATTACCCATTGTAGTGATAACCGTAATTGCACTCATTGTAGTGGTCGGCTTATCATCAAGTATTTTTTATACGATTCAATCAAATGAGCGTGCAGTCATCTTTAAGAAGTTCTCCGGAGGACTAGATAAAGAGAATGTCATTCAACCTGGTTTTAATATCAAAGCTCCTTGGAATGACCTTTATGTATATGATGTGTCAGAAAACCAGGCAGAAGAGACCATGGATGTTTTAGAAAAAAATGGTCTTTCTATCTCAGTAGATATTTCAGTTCGTTTCCACCCGATGTATGAGAAAATCGGTGAGATTCATGAAACTTTCACAAGAGATTACGTGAATAGACTTGTAATTCCTGAAGTAAGATCCACGGTTAGACAAGTGATGGGTAGATTCACTGCAGAAGAAATCTATTCGACCAAACGATCAGAAGTAGAGCAAGCAATTATTACAGAAACTGAACGCGTTTTAGGAAACGAGAACAATAACATTCAGATGAAAGCTCTTTTGATCCGTTCGATCAACTTACCAGCAAAAATCAAAACGGCTATTGAAAGTAAGTTACAACAGGAGCAAGAAGCACTTGCGTATAGATTCCGTTTAGATAGAGAAAAGAGTGAAGCCGAAAGAAAGCGTATTGCTGCTGAAGGTGAATCTGCTGCTAATAAAATTATTAACAACAGTTTGACAGACGCACTTCTTAAAATGAGAGGAATTGAAGCTACTTTAAAACTAGCCGAGTCTCCAAATGCTAAAGTTGTAGTAATTGGTCAAGGAGAAGGTGGATTACCACTAATCTTGGGGAATAATTAAAAACAATTCGTTCACTTTGGAACAAGTATTTCATTTCCGTGTTTAATAGTATAAATTCGCTCGCGGAAAAGGAGTACAATTACGAAAACACTAATTATATAATGTCAAATACAGCAGAGATCAGAGTTGGAGGTCAATCCTATGAGCTACCTGTCATTGAGGGTTCTGAACAAGAGCAGGCAATAGATATTTCATCACTTAGAGGAGCTAGTGGCGTCATCACCATTGACCCTGGTTTTAAAAACACTGGGTCTACCACAAGTGCTATCACGTTCTTAGATGGTGAAAAAGGTATCTTGAGATATAGAGGCTACTCAATAGAAGAATTGGCTGAGAAGTCAAGTTTTCTTGAAGTTTCATTCTTGTTGATATATGGCCACTTACCTTCTGTAGAAGAGTACACTAGTTTTGAAGACAGTATCACTAAGCACACGCTTGTTCACGAAGATGTGAAGAAAATTTTAGAGGGCTTCCCTTCTACTGCTCACCCAATGGGTGTGCTTTCTTCATTGGTTTGTGCTCAAACAGCTTTCTATCCGGAATCACTTGATCCTAATAGATCAGCTGATGAAGTTGATATGAGTATCATTCGATTGATTGCTAAAATGCCAACTTTTGCTGCTTGGTCTTACAAGAATCAAATTGGTCAGCCTGTTAACTATCCTGACAATAAGCAAAACTACACTGCAAACTTCTTGAAAATGATGTTTGCTAACCCTGCTGAGCAGTATGATGTTGACCCCGTTGTCGCTAACGCTTTGAACAAACTCTTGATCTTACATGCAGATCATGAGCAAAACTGTTCTACCGCCACTGTAAGAGTTGTCGGATCGTCTCACGCTAGTATGTATGCTTCTATCTCTGCTGGTATCAACGCTCTTTGGGGACCATTACATGGTGGTGCTAACCAAGCGGTTATCGAGATGTTGGAAAACATTAAGAAAGACGGTGGAGATACTAAGAAGTGGATGGCCAAGGCGAAAGACAAGAATGATCCTTTCCGTTTGATGGGCTTTGGTCACAGAGTTTATAAAAACTTTGATCCTAGAGCTAAAATCATCAAAAAGGCTGCTGACGAGGTATTAGAGAAGCTTGGAGTGAAAGATCCTGTGTTGGATATCGCCAAAGGTTTGGAAGCAGAAGCCTTGAGAGATCCTTACTTCGTAGAAAGAAAACTATATCCAAATGTCGATTTCTACTCAGGTATTATCTACAGAGCTTTAGGAATTCCTACAGATATGTTCACTGTAATGTTTGCCATGGGTAGACTTCCAGGGTGGATTGCTCAGTGGAAAGAAATGAGAGAAAACAAGGAACCTATCGGACGTCCAAGACAAGTGTATACTGGTTATAACGAAAGAGATTATACAGATATCAAACAGAGATAATATCTCGATAAATCATAAAAAGAAAAGGCTTCCAAATTGGAAGCCTTTTCTTTTTTAGAAGTATCTGTAGTGGGTTGGAGTAAAACTAGGGTTCGAATTGTTCTTTTTGAATAATGTATAGTTCAGCAGGAATTCGCTGGCTGATCTTCCAAATGCATTCGAATCGTTATTTATAATATCAGCAGCATAGCCCAAACGGAAGTTATCGATTTGCCATTCGAAAAGCACCGACACAGAAGTATTCGGGCGAACACCAAAACCTAAGTAGACCTCGTCCTTGTAAATAAGAGAGGCATTAACATCCATTTGAACAGGGGCCCCTGAAGGAACCCTAATATTCGTGTATGGCTTTAGTTTAAAATTTGGAGAAAGGTCAAAAACATAGCCCCCTAATAAGTAGTAGACTCTATCTCTCACGAATGCGATATCTGAATTATTATCACCTCGAAAACGGTTTACTGTTAAGTGAGGAGTACTCAATCCGATATAATATTTGTCTGAGTAATAGTAGAGACCTGCCCCGAAATTCACTCCTAGATCAGTAAAGTCGTTACCTTGGAACCTAGGGTCTTGAATCCCACCTAAATTCACATCTGTATATGTAGCCTTAAAAGATGTGAAAGCAGCTCTTAAACCAAAAGAAAGCGTGCTGTTTTCAAAACGCAGTTTATATGAATACAACAGTCCTAATTCATTTTGGCGAGACACTCCTACTTGGTCATTAAAAAAAGTAAAACCAATCCCCATATTCTCAGAACGCAAAGGCGCATGCCCTGAAAAAATATGGGTCTCTGGTGCCCCTTCAAAATCACTCCACTGTAATCTTGACATAGCCGTAAAGCTCATACCGTTATGAGTACCAGCTACAGCCGGATTAAGCGCCACTTGATTAAAAGCATACTGAGTAAACAAAGGGTCTTGTTGTGCCATTAAATATTGGCCAGTGAAGACAGATAATAAAACGATAATGATTTTCTTTTTCATAACTCTATCTCACTATTGTTAAAAATCCTTTTTTAGCAACTGATCCATCCCCGAAATCTATAACGTAGAAATAGGTACCTGTCGGCAATGGATTACTTCCAACAACAGTTCCAGCATTTGCAAATCCTTCAAATACTCTAGAAGTATTATCATATCCTTTTATTTCAAAGACCAAATGACCCCATCGATTAAACACCTGAATTGTATTATTTGGGAATTGATCAATATTTTCAATTTGCCAACTGTCATTAATCCCATCTCCATCTGGTGAGAAGCCCTCTACAACTTCTGTGTCTTCCTCTGAGACTGCCACAAAATTGATCTCAACTGTCAAAACAGCCTCAACAACATTACATTGATCGTTTCTATCTATTCTGTATCTGACAGTATATACTCCGTCAGCTAATCCCGTGAAATCAACTTGACTTGGGTTACTAAGATCAAGACCTGTTCCACTATCATCGAACCAAGTACCACCGGGGTCTGGAGTCCCTAATAAGCTTGAGAGTAAATCAATTGTAGCGTTATCATTAAAGGAAAGTAAGATACTGTTATCCTCTCCAGCGTTCGCCTGATTCTGAACATTCACTGTAACAGTAGATGACACATCGTTGGTACATGCTCCTTGAGGAGAAATAGAATAAGTAAAGGCATAAGTTCCGGCAGCTATTCCATTAAAGTTGACCACATCAGGAGATGAAACCGTACTTCCACTTGGATCTGTCCATGTACCTCCTGAATCTGGACTACCTCCTAGCTGAGCAAATAGATCTATTGGTGCTGAACTATTATTACAAACCTCAATAGTTGCACTATTCCCTGGATCCGCCCCTTCTTGCACCTCTATATAAAGTCTTGAAGAGCTTATTGCACATCCACCACCTGATGACACATCATATTGGAACTCATAGAAGCCAGCATCAGCTCCTATGAAGCTAATGTTTCTAGGGTCAGAAACATCAATAGCCGAAGGACCAACTGGTTCTGACCAAACACCGTCTAGATCAGGATTACCACCTAGTAAACTAAATAGATCTAAAGGATCTGATCCGCTATTACAAGTAATGATCTCATTGCTCGTACTATTGCCTAGGCCAGCATTACCCTGCTCAGAAAGATCAATCGTTAAACTCGCTTTGTCTACAGAACCCGGATTCTGTACAATATAGTTGAACACATAGGTGCCCGTCTTCTCTTTTGAAAGATCTACACTCGTTGGATCAAAACTTTTCACTT
>CBFIAY010000010.1:0-105840 GCA_965660665.1 Roseivirga sp.
ATCAATGGAGTTTGTCGAGTGGAATAGCCTCAATCCAAGGTTCTTCTACCAATAACTCAGTAACTGTAAGCGGGAACTATGGAGGAACACTTACCTTATCTTGTAATGTCACCTCAACTGTTGAAGCTAAAACTTCGACATTCACCGTTGATATCATTGTTCAGTCTCAAAACATCACTGGTACCTATTCTACCTCAGCCACGACCAATGCATATTTAAATACTGTGAATTTTGTTCCCGCAGGAAATATGAACGCAACGGCACAATGTGGAAGCCCATCAAATTCCGTGACATGGTCTAAGACATCAGGCTCAGCAAGCACTACTCAAATTGGAAATACCGTTTATTTCAATATGCCGTCCAATTCTTCCATGAACTTTTCTGTGAGCTCCTCTTGTGGGTCTTCTGGTACAACCTCACGAAACATTACATTCTATAATTTTGGTAACTTCCTAACCTACCCTAACCCAACTTCAGGAGAGATATACTTGGATACGGGAGTCGATCTTGATTTCACCGTAGAGATCTTATCCGAAAAAACGCTAAGAAAGTCTTCTCGGAAAAGCTTCAAGAAGAAAACTCAGGTTGATATGAGAAGTCTCGAAAGTGGGGTTTATATCGTTAAGCTCTACTATAAAGATCGCTTGTTAAAAACCAATAAAATCATACGAAAATGAAGTATATCTTAACACTAATAGCCTTTTGTTTGCTGAGTAGCCAGCTCTTAGGCCAAGCCCAAGAAACCTCAGATTCTAAAGGCTGGCAGGTGAACATAGCTTATGGCCCTAGCATCCCCATCGGTAAGTTCAAAAATACAGATATCGAACCCTTCTTTCGAGAACAAAATGGATTCACATTTATTGATGGATTTTATAAGAAGGACAACGGTTTTGCCAAGGTTGGGTATCAAATATCTGTCAATCTCAAAAAGAAGGTTGCAAAACATTTAAGTCTGAATATTGAATTTAGCTATTCTGAAAATGAGTTAGAAAAAGAGGTATTTGATAATTCACTTGTTGAAAAAAACCTAGCTGACCGAGTAGATTATATCCAGGAACCTTATCAGGTCACTTCAATTATTCCTTCTATTTCATACTCCCTCTATCAAAAAAGACGGTCAGGTATCGCCATTTCTTTAGGATATGGTTGGAGTCAAATGGAGTATCCTTTTTACAGAGCAGAACTATTCCCAGAAGACAGTGGGATTTTCTTTGGTCAGGTCAACAGATTAGAGGATGTTCAATCAGGAGTTTTCCAATTGGGAATTAATTTCGACCAAAGATTATCTAAAAGACTCGGCCTCACGGTTTCTTCTACCTACAGGTCAAGCGATTTTGAATATGATAGTGTAGTTACTCAAATCCCTGGTGGGTCAACAATTAATGAGCGAGTGGATGAGGTAAATTTGAGAACTATTAATTTTCAACTAGGGCTGAGTTATTCTATCGGTAAAAAATAGGTTGAATATGAAATGAGGCAACGTCTAATCTTCTTAGCATTTTGCTTGTTCAGCAACTACATATATGGGCAGGAGTCTGACACACCCCTAGAGTCAGGCTGGCAATTAAATCTCTCGTATGGCACTAGCATTCCCGTTGGAAAATTCAAAAATACGGATATCGAACCCTTCTTTAGAGAACAAGGCGGGGCTACATTTGTTGATGGCTTTTATAAGAAAGACAACGGTTTTGCCAAGGTTGGTTATAAAATATCCGCTAATGTGAAAAAGAGGGTAGCAAAACGTTGGAGTCTAAACATAGCCTTCGGTTATTCTGAAAATGAGTTAGAAAAAGAAATATTTGATAATTCCTTACTAGTCAAAATGATTGCTAGCCCGGTGGACTATGTACAAGAACCTTATCAAGTCATTTCCATTGTTCCTTCTATTGCCTATTCTATATATCAAAAAGGACGGTCAGATATCGCCCTTTCTTTAGGCTATGGTTGGAGTCAAATGGAGTACCCATTTTACAGAGCAGAGCTATTTCCAGAAGGCAGCGGGTCCTTTATCGGACAGGTTAATAGATTAGAAGATGTTCAAACGGGCTTATTCCAATTCGGTCTTGAATTTGACTATCGGTTCACTAAAAGACTAAGCCTGTCGGTCACTTCTACTTTTAGGTCTGGGGATTATGCATATGACAGTGTGGTAACACTCATTCCTGGTGGTTCAACAATTAATGAGCGAGTAGATGAGGTGAATTTGAGGGCTATTAGTTTTCAGTTAGGGTTAAGTTATTCTTTTGGTAAAAGTGATTAGCATACCGCTCAAAAACTAAACAGGAAATAGAAGAACAGCACGATCCAGGCCACATCTGTAAAATGCCAGAAGTCTGTTAAGATTTTGAATTTGATTTTCTGATAGGGATTAGTGGCGTAGAGCAAATGCTTCACTACATCTTTACTTGTCTTATGACACTCCATCAACAAAGACACTAAATAGACCATCACACCAATGACGTGGATCACGTGCAAGCCAGACATCACATACAAGTAGGCACCCGTTCTTTGACCACTAAAAAATATGTTATTAGACTGCAGCTCCCTCCACCCAGTAACCTGAGCCGCTGAAAAAACGAGCCCGAGTAATAATGTCAGCCCTAACCATTTTTTAACCTCCTCAAGGTCGTCCTTTTCAAAAGCTGGTAAAACACGGGATATCGTAAAGCTCGAAGTGAGCATAATAAATGAACTGACAATAAAAGATTTTGGAAAGTCTATTTTGAGAAACTCAATGTTATCAGGTCTTGAAACAGTAAATGCCACAATTGTAAACAAAAAGATAATGCCACTACCAATCATGCTTACATAAAGCAAAACCATGTGTGGGTGCATCTCTTCAATACGCTTAAAAGCCTCTGTCCTAAGGTCTGTTTTGTTTTTTGCTCTTTTCATTAGGCGTGTCTAACAATTGTTTAAACGAAAGGGTTATGTGAAGCAACAAAAAAATCTTGTTATCGCAAGATTCTCTTATACAAGTGAGTGTTCGAAAAACAGTACATTTGCAAGCCATTCTAGACGCATCCATTGAAGGTTAAAGATTTCATCAAGGTTTATAAAGAGGATACGGTGATTCAATCCATTGCGGAAAGAATTAGGCCGAATGAGACCACGCGCCTAAGACTGAAAGGGCTGGTCGGTAGTCTTGATGCTGTTGTGGCGGCTGCAACCTATCAAATCAATAAGCAGACAAACATTTTCGTTTTACACGATAAAGAAGAGGCTGCTTATTTTCATAATGACCTGCAAAACCTGATGGGAGAAAAGGAAGTACTCCTTTTCCCTACTTCATACAAAAGACCTTATCAGTTTGATGAAACTGAGAATGCCAACATCCTGATGAGGGCAGAAATCCTCAACCGTATCAACCACAAAGCATCCATTGGGGAGTTAATCGTTACCTATCCTGAAGCGCTCACCGAAAAAGTAATCAACAAAAAATCACTCTCATCGAATACGTTTACCGCTAAAGTTGGCGAAGCACTAGACGTGGAGTTTTTGACTGAATTATTGCAGACTTATGACTTTGAGCCGACTGACTTTGTTTATGAAGCAGGCCAATTCTCTGTTCGTGGAGGTATTTTAGACGTCTTTTCCTATGCGCATGACTTGCCCTATAGAATTGAACTCTTCGGTAACGAAATCGACAGCATTAGGACTTTCGACCCGGTTTCACAGCTGAGTCAGGAAAACATTAAGGAAATCAATATTATCCCAAATGTTCAAACAAAGCTTTTAGCAGAAACGCGACAGTCCTTCCTCAGCTTTATACCTAAAAACTCTAAAATCTGGTTTAAAGATTATCAGCAGACCTTAGATACGATTGAAAAATACTTTATCAAGGCGACTGAAAACTTCGATCAGATACTTGGGGTAACTGATGCCCAAATCGTTTTAAGTCCTGAAGAACTTTTTGAAAAGCACAACACCTTTAAAGCCGACCTTAAAGGGTATACTCAACTTGAGTTTGGTAGCAGGGCTTATTTAAAGGCAGATTACACTTTCGGTTTTGAAGTAGAGGCGCAGCAGTCATTCAACAAAGACTTTGATTCCATAGTAGAGAACTTGGGCCAATGGCAACTTAGAAATACTAGCCTATGCATTGCCTCCGAATCACTTAACCAGATTAGCAGACTAGAAACTATTTTTCTAGAGCTCGACCCTAGCCTAAAGGTTCTTCCGATCAATATTAGTCTGAGAGAAGGCTTTATCGATAAAAATAGAGAAGTCCTTTGCTATACTGACCATCAGTTATTTGATCGGTTTCACAAGTACAAGAGTAAATCAAAACACTCAAAATCTAAGGCGCTTACTTTAAAAGAGTTGCGTTCGCTTCACCCTGGTGATTATGTGGCGCATATCGATCATGGTATCGGTCGTTTTGTGGGTTTAGTAAAAAATGAAGTCAATGGAAAGCTTCAAGAGTCCATTCGACTAGTCTATCGCGATGATGATTTGCTTTATGTAAGTGTACATTCCCTGCACAAAATCTCAAAATATACGGGAAAAGAGGGCGTTCCGCCTCCAATTAGCAAACTAGGGAGTCAGGAATGGGAGAATAAAAAGACACGCGTCAAGGGAAAAGTAAAGGATATTGCCAAGGACTTGATAACGCTGTATTCAAAAAGGAAAAGTGCACCTGGTTTTGCGTTTTCGGAAGATGGTTTTATGCAGGCCGAACTTGAGTCTTCCTTTATTTACGAAGACACTCCTGACCAAGCAACTGCTACAGAACATGTCAAAAATGATATGGAGCTATCCCATCCAATGGACAGGCTCGTTTGTGGAGATGTGGGTTTTGGAAAAACAGAGATCGCTATTCGTGCCGCCTTCAAAGCTGCAGTTAATGGAAAACAAGTGGCAGTACTTGTGCCAACAACTATCCTGGCCATGCAGCACTTCAGGACCTTCTCTGAAAGACTCTCAAAATTTCCAATTAAGGTAGAATACATCAACCGGTTTAGGACACCCAAACAAATTAAGGAGACGCTCGCTCGTGTTAAAGAAGGCAAAACGGAGATCTTGATCGGAACCCACAGGATTGTCAATAAAGATGTCGAGTTCAAAGACCTCGGCCTTTTAGTAATTGACGAAGAGCAAAAGTTTGGGGTTAAAGTCAAAGACAAACTCAAGGAATTCCGCGTCAACGTAGACGTCTTGACCTTAACAGCAACTCCAATTCCAAGAACCCTCCACTTTTCATTGATGGGCGCGCGTGATTTGAGTGTAATCGCTACCCCTCCGCCTAACCGCCAGCCTGTAACGACAGAAATTCACGGTTTCAATGAAGTCATTATGCGTGACGCCATCAGCTTTGAGTTGCGCAGAGGTGGTCAAGTCTTTGTAGTACATAACCGAATCAATGATATTGAACAAATTGGTAATATCATTCTAAAACTTGTTCCAGATGCTCGCATTGGTATTGCCCATGGACAGATGGAGGGTAGCCAGTTAGAAAAGAGAATGATGAAGTTCATCGAAGGTGAATATGATGTGCTCGTTTCTACCAACATTATAGAGTCTGGCCTTGATATACCAAATGCCAACACGATTATCATAAATCATGCGCATATGTTTGGCCTTTCGGATCTGCACCAAATGCGTGGTCGAGTGGGTAGATCCAACCGAAAAGCGTTTTGTTATTTATTAACGCCACCATCAATTGGACTCTCCTCTGAGGCCAGAAAACGACTGAGTGCACTTGAAGAATTCTCCGATTTAGGGGATGGTTTTAAGGTAGCTATGCGTGATTTGGATATCCGAGGAGCCGGAAACCTTTTAGGCGCAGAACAGAGTGGGTTCATTTCAGACCTAGGCTTCGAGATGTATCATAAAATTCTTGACGAGGCGGTTCAGGAGTTAAAGGACAATGAGTTTAAAGATCTTTTTGTTAAGGATCTAACCAAAGAAGCCGCAAAAGTAGTGGCAAGAGACTGCACCATTGAAACGGACATGGAAATTCTCATTCCTGATAAGTATGTATCGAATATTTCTGAGCGCATAGGCCTCTATGCGAAGTTAGATAGTATCAAGAATGAAGAAAAACTGCAGGAATTCATCACCAATGTCAGTGATCGTTTTGGGCCAATGCCAGAAGCTGTTAAAGACTTAGTCGAAACGGTTAGGTTACGTTGGCAAGCAGAAGAACTGGGGTTTGAGAAAGTCGTAATGAAAAATGAGGTGATGAAATGCTACTTTATGCCATCCGAGAATGAAGCATATTTTCAATCCCCCATTTTTGGTAAAATTATAGCCTTCGTACAACAGAGACCAAGAAAGAGTAAGATGAAGGAATATCGAACCCGGTTAATCCTGACTTTTAACGAGATTAATTCAGTGGACGAAGGAAAAGCACTGTTCAAAGAGATGCTTCAAGAGTAGCATACGCTCCAAAAATGAAGCCCTGTGCCTCTAAAAACTCATTAGCTCCTTGAATTTAAGCGTCTGCCGTCTAGACACATCTATTTCTTCCCCTCCCTTCAGGTAAATTCGCAAGCTTCCGCTAAACCATGGTTCAATGCGCTCAATCCACTTGAGGTTAATAATCTGTTGCCTATTCGCACGAAAGAAGGTTTTTTCGTCAAGCCTTGACTCCAAATAATTCAGAGTTCGCGTGATCATCGGCTTAGACGTATCAAAGTATACAGTGGTGTAATTACCACTCACCTCGAAAAGCCTGATTTCTGCCAACTGAACAAACCAACATCCCTCACCATCCTTGACGAAAACTTGATCATTGATAGTCAGTATTCCCTCTTGATTGTTGTTCTGCTCGTTTTCTCTTTTCTTGACCTTATCATAGACCTTGGAAACAGAACCTGCTAGTCGTTGTTTCTGAACAGGCTTAACCAGATAGTCCAAAGCATTGTATTCAAATGCTTTAAGCGCATGCTCATCATAGGCTGTTGAAAAGATCACCTCAGGCAATACCTCGAGCTCTTCTAGAAGCTCAAAACCATTTTTTCCAGGCATTTGAATGTCCAAAAAGATAAGGTCAGGTTTCAATTCATTAATCTTTTCCTTGGCCTCATCTGCGCTTGCAGCCTCGCCCACAATTTGCACATTGTCAAACTCCTTTAGTAACCTTTTCAACTCATTTCTGGCCAATCTCGAATCATCAATTATCAGTGTCTTCATGAGGTGCGTTTTTCTTTAACATTCAATGGAATTTTTACGGTAGCACAAACCATCTTCTCATTCAGGTTTTGTACTGTCAAGCTAGCATTCTCGCCATAGAGTAATCTCAGTCGTTCTTTAGCGTTTTGGATTCCGATCCCCCTCCTTTGCTCACCAGAGATTGGCTTTTCGATACGCTTCATTTGACCGGTATTGGTAATATTGATCAATAAGTAGCCGTTATTCACTGCTGCTTTCACCACGATTTCTCCACCGTTGGGTAAGTTATTTATACTATGTTTGATGGCGTTTTCTACCAGCGTTTGCACAATCATTGGTGGAATTAACATCTCTCGAGTACTTTTATCAATATCAAAAGTATATCTCAAGCGCTCCTCCAACTGAATTGCCTCAAGCTTAAGGTAGTCCTCTACTACATCTAATTCCTTGTCTAAGGATACTTTTTCATACTGATCAAACTGAATAGAGAACCTTAACAAGTCTGACAAATGAGTAATTGCATCCCTTGCCCTTTCAGTATCCTCTGACACTAATGACCGAATATTATTCAAGCTGTTAAAGATGAAGTGTGGATTAATTTGTGCCTTAAGTGTACTCAACTCAGCATCAATGACAGATGCAGATATTTTCCACTTTTCGATTTCCATCTCTCTCGCTTTTTGCAAATACTGATACGCAAAATATAATGCTGACCAGGAAATGAAATAGATGGCAAAACTCGTTACGAAGCTCAACAGAAATACTATCATTTTACCTCCCGAAAAATTTTCAAGGCTCGCCTGCCTAAATTTTTGCATGGTTTCCTCATCTACTCCTTCCATCGGTGGAACCCCAATAAGATTGTTGATGGCATCAGGGTCGCTCCCAATAATCAACATGAAGACAGCGATAAGTGATATCAGTGTCAGCACTGATAACAAAGCACCTTGCAGCACGCTGGCCAGCAGCACTTTTGGCCAAAGCTTCGGAATGCTTAAATCTTTCCAGTTTTTACGCTTTACATAGCCTCTATACTGATGGCTTATAAAGACGCCAAGCAAGATCGCTATCAGATTGGTGCCCAAAGCAGGTAAAAGTGGCATAAACATCGCCATCGCCAGAAAGCTCGTAAGCATTAGCCCACCCCATCCGCCAAACTGTAGCATCCAATAGAGCTTGTTTTTATTCATGGTTCAAATAAAAGAGATTTATAACAAGGGCCAGTTTTGCATTGACTGAAAGGCAATATACGCTGATTAAGTGATGCATAGATACGCCAACTTCACCTCTCAACCCTTGAGGCCGGGAATAGAATTTCCATCAACATTTCTCTAATTTTTGAAATATCCCTTTGTTAATCTCGTTTTGGACATTGAATCGGAAGGTTGATTTTGTGATAGACTCAGTATAAATGTATATTAGCGAGTCCATTATTCACCTGAATAAGCTTAAATAGTTAAAAATGAAAAACGCAGCGGGTTATTTGAAAGTTGGCACTCTAAGTGTTCTCCTTTTGTTCTCCATCAGTGCTTGCTCTAAAAAATCTAGCGAAAGCACTACTACTGGCGCTAAATACGCGACTAAGAAAAGCAACCTAGGCTTCAAGCCTTATGATGGCAAGAAATTACCAAACCCTCCTGGGATGGTATTTGTACAAGGAGGTAGAACTATTCTAGGCTCTTTTGAGCAAGATCTCTATGGCTCTAGAGACAATGTGGAAAGAACTGTTACTGTCAATTCTTTCTGGATGGACGAAACAGAAGTCACAAATAAGAACTGGAGAGAGTATGTCCACTATCAGTACAACCCACAAGACCTAAGCCTTCCAAAAAACATTGAAATTGAAAACGCTAGCTCAAAGGAAAACGAAGGCGCTGCAGAGCCAATTCTTCCGTTTATTCCAGACTTAGAAGGACCAACGCACAGCAAGAGCAATCCTAAAATGATGATAGACATCATACCTCATGATGAAGTTTGGACGAGTAATTTCTCGTTTAACGATGTTTATGCCGAAAACTACTACAGCAATCCAGGTTTCAATGATTATCCAGTTGTTGGGGTTACGTGGAGGCAAGTAGTTGATTATTCTAACTGGAGAACAGACTTCGTGAACCTGCAGCAGATATTTAAGATGGATTTCGAAGAACTGCCATTAACCTTTCAGGAAGAGTTTTTAGTTAAAAATGAAACAACAGGAGCATTTGAATTAGGCATTGGTGGACAAGTAATTGGCGATAACAATGGTGAAAAACAAGTTATCTCTGTAGTCGACTTTGATGATTATCAGCAAGAAGTTGTTGAATACATGAACGAGCCGATGAACAAAAGGCTGTTCATTGAAAGGGGCATTTACTTACCAAAATTTAGATTACCAAATGAAGCAGAGTGGGAATATGCTGCCAAAGCAACCATTGGTACTGTTTACCTTGATGAAAACGAAGAATACGGCCGAATCTACCCTTGGGATGGAAGAAGTACGCGTAACCCTTTCGGTAGGAAAAGAGGCGAGCATTTAGCAAACTTCAAAAGAGGTCGTGGTGATTATGCTGGTATCGCTGGAAATGTCAACAATGACGCCTCAGTAATCCCTGAAAAAGTAGGAAAAAGAGAGCCAAATGACTTTAACCTATTCAATATGGGTGGTAATGTAAGCGAATGGGTATTTGATACTTACAGGGCTTTATCATATGGAGATTTTGAGGACTTAAACCCCGTAAGAAAAGATGGAACAGGTGATTCTGAAGAAGATTACGGATGGAAATCAAGCCAGGTTACTGATAGCATTTCTTACAACCCACAGCTAGAATATCGCTCATTAGTTAATGATCGTTCTAAGGTTTTCAAGGGGGGGTCTTGGAAAGACGTGGCTTATTGGATGGCGCCAGGAACAAGAAGATACTTAGACATGGATAGAGCAACTTCCACTATTGGTTTCCGTTGCGCCATGATCTCAATCGGATCCAAGAAATTCGACCAATCTAACGGAATCAACAGCCGTGTCTTTGGCAAAGAATAATTGACCTCAAAAAATTCAAAGGCTCCAACATTGTTTGGAGCCTTTTTTATTTAGCCCCACCAATAGTTGCAATGCTCATTGATTTTGGCTCACAGTTACCTAACACTTCTAAACAGGCGATTAGGGTTGACCCAGTAGTGAGGAGATCATCCACAAGTAGTATCCTTTTATCCCTTAGGGCAGTATTGTCGACAACGTCAAATACACCTTCCACACTTTTTATTCTATTCAGTTTACTCTTCTTAGTTTGTGAATCTATATGCTTCACTTTTATCAAGTCACTCGTGTTCATAGGAACCCCCAACACAATAGATAAGCCCTTGCCAAAATACTCGCTTTGATTATAGCCTCTCTGCTTTAATCGCTTCGGGTGTAGTGGAACTGGTACGATCAGGTCAAATGCATTACCCAGTCCAGCATTCAATAAATCATTCGCATACCTCTTTCCAATCATTTCACCAATATCAGGCCTATTCCCATACTTAAGTTCGTGTAATACCTTCTGAGTCAAACCATTCTTGTGAAAATGGATATAAACAAAAACCTCCCTTATCTGAACGAGTCCTTCAAATTTTTCTTTGAACTGTGGAACTTCCAGCTCATGGGTGCGGGTTTTTGGTAAATTGTATAGACATTTCGGACACAAATACTTGCTTCCCTTTGGTAGTACTCGGTCGCAACCAATACATACGTTGGGATAAAAAAGAGACAAAAAGTCTGACAAGTAAGTATTGAGTAAACTTTTAACCATTTTATTAATAAATAAAGTAACAATAATATGAGCATAGTACAAGAGTTTAACGATTACAGAGCCAAAATGAACGAGAAGATTCTCGAAGAGGATAATAAGGTGCTCAAAAGACTCTTTAACCTTGATACCAATGCGTTTGCTGAGGGTGACCTTGATAAAACAACCAAGGAAATAGTGGGCCTGGCCTGTTCATTAGTCCTACGCTGTGATGACTGTGTCAAGTATCATTTAGGAAGGAGTTTCGATGCAGGTATTACGACAAAGCAAGTATTTGAAGTACTTTCAATCGCTAGTTTAATCGGTGGCACCATTGTTATTCCACACCTAAGAAGAGCCACTGAATATTGGGAAATCCTTCAGGAAGAAGCAAAAAATGTATAAAAAGGACCTTGACCTTCAAAGGAAGTGGGTAAAGCTTTTAACCCAACTGGGCGAAACCATTGGAAAAAGACCAAAGGATCTCAATAGCACATTATTTCTTATTGGAGTTCAGGAATTGGGGAAAGGAAAGCAGGTTTTTTCTAAAGAAGAGAAGCAAGACCTCATGCACATAGCAATTTGCAAAGTGTTAAGCTACTCTGGTTACTATGACCTCGAGGGACTCGATAAAGATGGTTGGCCCCACTGGGTAGCAAACAAAAAGCTGCCACGATTTGACCTTCTCGATCAAGAAAAACTATTAAAGATGCATGTGCTTGAGTATTTTGAAAAAGAATACGAATTAAAAATTTCTCTATGAAAATCATCTCCTATAATGTCAATGGTATTCGCGCAGCGCTTAAAAAGGGTTTTGACAATTGGCTGAAAGAAGAAAACCCGGATATCGTCTGTATTCAGGAGCTTAAGGCCATGGCCGATCAAATTGAGCCATTTTACAAAGACCTCGGCTATGAACTATATACTGAAACAGCAGAGAAAAAAGGCTATAGCGGTGTAGCCATTCTTACGAAGATTAAGCCTAAACATATCGAATACGGCTGCGGCAACCCCCTTTATGATATCGAGGGTAGGGTAATTCGTACAGACTTCGAAGATTTTTCTGTGATGTCAGTATACATGCCCAGTGGCACTAGCGGAGATATCAGACAAGACTTCAAATATGATTGGCTCGATTTCTTTTATGAATACGCTAATGGCTTAACAAAAAACATTCCTAACCTGATTATCAGTGGAGATTATAATATTGCGCATACTGCTATAGACATTCATAACCCTGTTTCAAATAAGAAATCATCGGGCTTCCTCCCTGAAGAGAGAGAGTGGTTGTCTAAGTTTATCGAATCAGGCTTTATCGACAGTTTTAGAAGATTTAATACAGACCCTCATCACTACTCTTGGTGGAGTTATCGGGCTAATTCTAGGGCGAATAACAAGGGCTGGCGTATAGATTATCATATGACAACCTCAGCGATGCAAAGTAGACTGACTTCAGCATCTATACTTCCGGGTGCACACCATTCGGATCACTGTCCTATTTTACTAGAAATTGACTGAATTAGTATTATATTCTGCCTTTATCAATTGTTTTACAATCCTTTGCGCTTGTTTTGCGTAACTAAAGTGTAATCCAAAGTTTAGGAGGATATGGGAGCTAATGAAGCGCTGAAAAATCAAATTAAAGCCTATAAGGTTAAATACTATAGGAATAAGGCGATAAAGGGCGCAATTATATCTGCTGCACTCTTATTGGTATCCTTCTTGGCTATCAATACAGTAGAGTTTACAGGTAGGCTCGGGTCTATTGGCCGAGCGACATTACTATATAGTTATATAGCAGTCAGTTTCGCTGTTATATATCAGCTCGTTATCAGGCATTTATTGACCCTAAAAAATAGTAACAAACAAATCAGTAATGAAGAAGCTGCTGTTCAAATTGGCCGTTTTTTTCCTGAAATCTCAGATAAGCTACTGAATATTATTCAGTTAGAGGAACTGTCAAAGCAAGAAAATGACCTGCTCACTGCAAGCATTAAACAAAAAAGCGCCACGATACAGCGCATCCCATTCGTAAAGGCCATTGACTTAAAGGCCAACAAAAAATACCTCAGATATATCTACGTTCCGGCAGCAATTATTATCCTTCTGCTTGTCTTTTTACCTCAATTCATCACTGAAAGCTCTACAAGGATCATTAAATACAATAGCGAATTCAAACCAGAAGCACCATTCAACTTTATTCTGGATCAAAGCACCTTCGAAGGTTTCATTGAGGAGCCCTTTACATTATCCATTAAAACCTCGGGGCAAACTAGCCCAGCAGACGTATACATTTGGATAAATGAACGCAAGATTAAAGTAAGCAAAATCGCTAATGATACATTTCAGTTTAGCATTGATCGATTACGCGGAAACGTTGACTTTAGGCTCGAGTCAGAGAGCGTATCTTCAAACACTTACACGATTAAAGGGCTCAACAGGCCTATTATCAACCTATTCAGTATGGACATTGAATACCCTCCATACACATTGAGGGAAAATGAAAACATTAAGAACTCAGGTAACCTAACCGTCCCTGAAGGCACTAATGTAAACTGGATGTTCGATGCTGAACATACAAAATCATTATCTCTACAATTCGAAAGGGAACAGAAGGTTTTTCCAGCTACAGATGATAGTAATGGGGGCTTTAGTTTTAAAAGAACAATTTCTAGCTCAGGTCCATACAAGGTAAACCTGCAAAACGACTTCAGCAGTAATAAAGACTCCTTAAAATTTCAAATAGACGTAATCAAAGACCGGTTTCCTAAAATCGTTTTGGAACAGTTTCAAGATACAGTGCTGTATAAAAATATTGTACTGGGGGGCAACATTAAAGATGACTATGGCTTCTCCTCCTTGTCATTTCATTATTCATATAACGATGGCGATACCTTTGATTCCTTTAATCTACCCTTCAACACCGCGCTATCTGATCAGAGCTTCTACCAAATATACTCGCTAGACTCTGCTCAGATTGTAGCAGGTGCTGAGATCAATTATTACATGCAAGTGTCTGATAATGACAGAGTTAATGGTTATAAAACCATAAAGTCAGCCACGTACAGTTTCAAGATTCCATCACTAGAAGAGATAGAGGCAGAAATTGAAGCAAATGATCAGCAGATTCAAAGTGAAGTTGACAAAACCCTTGAGGACGCAAAAGAACTCAATAAAATGATTGAAGAGGCAGATGAGCGTCTAAAGACTAAAAAGGAAATAGAGTGGCAGGATGAAAAATTGATGCAAGAAATCTTAGATCAGAAAGATAAACTGGCCGAAAAGATGGATGAATTGAAAAAAGAGAACGCGAAGAACAACCGTAAGCTCGATCAATTCAAGCCACAAAACGAATCCATTAAAAAGAAAATGGAACAGCTTCAGGAAATCATGAACAATGTATTGGATGATGAAATGAAAAAGCTCTATGACGAACTTCGTGAATTACTTGAGGAAAACGCTGATATAGAAGAGTTTCGAGAAAAGATGGATGATCTGCAAGAAAACAGTAGCACTCTTGAAGAGGACCTTGAGCGGACCTTAGAACTATTTAAAAAGTTGCAGTTTGACAAAATGCTTGAAGACAATATTGAGCAACTTCAAGAGGAAATAGACGATCAAGAAGCACTTACTGAAGAAACTGAAAAAGGGGAGCAAACTAACGAAGAACTAGCTGAGAGCCAGAAAAAAGAGCAACAAGATCTTGAAAAACTTCAGGAAGAATTAGAAAAACTCAATGAGCTCAATCAAGATAGAAAAAACCCGGAAAGCCTACCGGAAGACTTAAAACAGGAATTAGAGGAGGCCAAAGAAGAACAAGAAAAAGCTAAGGAGGAATTGAGCTCCGAAAATGAAGAGCAAGAAGCAGAAGAGGCCGAAAAATCAGAAGAAAGCAAGCAAAGCGAAGGTACAGAGCAGTCGTCTGATCAACAAAAACGACAAAAAGCCGCACAGTCCCAAAAACGTGCAAGCGAGAAGATGAAAGAGGTTAAGCAGAGCCTTGAGTCCATGCAAAGCGGCATGCAAATGGAGCAACAACAAGAGAACCTTGAAAACATGCGTGACTTAGTAGACAACCTAGTGACTCTGTCCTTCAACCAAGAAGGTCTAATGAATGAATTCAGAGAAATACGTCAGAGTGACCCACGATATGTTAAGTTATCCCAACGCCAGCTTAAGCTTCAGGATGACTCAAAAATAATCCAAGACAGCCTCGTTGCACTCTCTCGACGAGTCTTTCAAATTTCCTCGTTCGTCATGAAAGAACTTGGCGAAATGAACCGACAAATGGAGGGTGCCGTAGAGACTTTAAAAGAAAAAAGAATTAGTCAAGCCGTTGGTAAACAACAGTTTGTGATGACCTCAATTAATAATCTAGCATTGCTACTTGATGATGTTGTTCAACAAATGCAACAACAGATGGCAAGTCAAATGGGCCAAGGCAAACCACAAAAAAACCAAGGCAACAAACCACAAATGGGTGGTTTAAGCCAGCTTCAAAAACAGCTGAGTAAACAAATTCAAGACATTAAAAAGGGTGGTGCATCTGGCCGTCAACTTTCTGAGCAACTAGCGAAACTTGCTTCACAACAAGAAAGGCTCAGAAATGCCTTAGAAAATTTTGAAACTGGTCTCGATGGAAATAAATTAGGAGAAAAGATTGATCAATTGATCAATCAGATGGAAGAGAATGAATGGGACCTCATTAATAAGAACATTACCGAAGAGACCATTCAAAGGCAACAAGACATTCTAACACGCCTTCTTGACGCTGAGAATTCCGTTAAGGAAAGAGGTGAGGATGAAGAACGGAAAGGAAGGACAGCCATTGACTATGACCTATCAATTCCAGAATCCCTTAATGAATATCTTAAGGCAAAAGAAAAGGAAATTGCATTGTTACGAACAATACCTGCGAAATTGAACCCTTACTATAAGAAGGAGACCAATAAGTATTTCAAAAAGATTAAGGAAAAGAATTGAGCCCTTCAATGAAAAACATAAGCATCGAAATACCGTCTCTAGTCGAGAACATTCGCATAGTCGAAAGCTTCGTAGACAACGCCAAAGAGGAGTACAGCCTCACGGACGACCTTTATGGCAACATTATGATTGCCGTCATCGAATCCGTTAACAATGCTATCATCCATGGCAACAAGACCGATAAAAACAAAAACGTACTACTCAGTGCTACCCTGCATGACGAACAAATAGTCTTTATCGTGAGCGATGAAGGCCAAGGTTTTAACCACCTAAGCCTTCCAGATCCTACCGCACCGGAAAATATTGAGAAAATAGGTGGGCGAGGTATCTTTCTTATCAAAAATCTCGCTGACGAGGTAAGTTTCAAAAGTGAGGGACGCACCTTAGAACTCACATTCTATCTCAATTAATGTCAGATATAAACTTCTTTCAAGAAGAGGTCTCATTCCAGCTAAACCATGAGGACATTCTTAAGGGTTGGATCTCTACGATAATTCAAAATGCAAAACAGTCATTTGATACAATCAATTTCATTTATTGTTCGGACAACTATTTGCTTGAGATCAATAAGCAATACCTAGATCACGACTATTATACTGACATAATCACCTTTGATAACAGAGAAGATGACGAGTCAGCACTTAACGCTGACATTTTTCTTTCAATAGATCGTGTCAAAGAAAACGCCAGTCAGCTCAACCTACCCTTTGAACAAGAACTCCATCGCGTCATGGTTCATGGTGTACTGCATTTACTTGGACTCAAAGACAAAACAGAAGCACAGAAAAAAGAGATGAGAGAAAGCGAGGAAGCTTCTTTATCTTTGCTTCACATTTGAACAAAATTCCATGTGTTCCACGTGAAACTTTTTCGACTAGCGCAACTGTTTCACGTGGAACTATTGATTTAAGGTTATGTATCCAGCGTACGATGTAATAGTAGTAGGGGCAGGTCATGCGGGTTGTGAAGCAGCAAACGCAGCAGCCCAAATGGGCTCGAAGGTTTTGCTCATCACAATGAACATGAACACCATCGCTCAGATGTCATGCAACCCAGCCATGGGAGGTGTTGCCAAGGGCCAAATCGTTCGTGAAATAGACGCGCTTGGCGGAATGTCTGGTATCATATCTGATAAATCCATGATACAATTTAGAATGCTGAACAAATCAAAAGGTCCAGCCATGTGGAGCCCTCGAACCCAAAATGATAGAATGCGTTTTGCCGAGGAATGGAGGCTTGCATTAGAGGCTAATCCAAATGTCGATTTTTGGCAAGAAATGGTCACGAGTATCCTAACTGATGGGAATAGAGTAACTGGTGTCACCACCGGAATGGGTATCGAGTTTAAAGCAAAATCTGTAATCCTCACATCAGGGACATTTCTCAATGGAATCATTCACATAGGCGAAAAGAAATTTGGTGGGGGTCGAACTGGTGAAGGAGCCTCGACGGGAATTACCGAACAATTAGTTGCTTTAGGGTTTGAAGCTGGACGCATGAAAACCGGAACACCTCCACGTGTCGATGGTCGCTCACTAGACTATAGCAAAATGGAAGAACAAGCTGGAGATGAACGACCAGAGAAGTTCTCTTTTAGTCCATCGACTGTTCCCCTACAAAAGCAACGCAGCTGTTTCATAACCTATACAAATCCAGAAGTACATAGTAGTCTTGAAAAGGGCTTCGATAAATCACCAATGTTCAATGGACGTATTCAAGGCATTGGTCCTAGATATTGTCCTTCAATAGAGGATAAAATAAATCGTTTCGCTGAGCGCACTAGGCATCAGATCTTCGTAGAACCAGAAGGCTGGAACACCGTTGAAATATATGTCAATGGATTTTCAACATCACTTCCTGAAGATGTTCAGTACGAGGCCATCAAAAAAATCACAGGGTTTGAGCATGTCAAAATGTTCAGGCCTGGATATGCCATTGAGTACGACTACTTCCCACCGACACAACTCAACCAAACCCTCGAGACTAAGCTTATAGAAAACTTATATTTCGCTGGGCAAATCAATGGGACTACAGGATATGAAGAAGCGGCTTGTCAAGGCTTAATGGCTGGGATAAATGCGCATCAGAAAAATCATGAAGACAACCCGTTTACACTTTCCAGGTCAGAGGCATACATTGGCGTCCTAATAGACGATCTAATCAACAAAGGCACAGATGAGCCATACCGTATGTTTACGTCTCGTGCCGAGCACCGAATTCTACTTAGACAGGACAATGCAGATCTACGGCTCACAGAAAAAGGGTTCAACTTAGGACTTGCCACACAGGAAAGACAAGACACCATGAAGAAAAGGTCCGACGCAATGCACAAGCTACTCAATGACCTCGATCAGAAAAAGGTAGACCCTGCTGAGGTTAACCCCACCTTAGAAGAGCTTTTTACAGCTGGCATTCCACATCGTACAACACTTGCTAAACTCATTAAGCGCCCTCAGGTCCATATCCACGATCTCAAAAAGATTAATAATGACATCAACGAATACCTTAACAAGTATGATGAAAGTACATTAGAAGGAGCTGACATACACATTAAGTATGCAGACTACATTGACAAGGAAACTAAACTTGCAGAGCGTATTTCTGAACTAGAAGACCTTGTTATCAAAGAGGAGTTCGACTTTCAAAGCGTTAAAGCCTTGTCATCAGAAGCCAAAGAAAAGCTAGGAAGAATTAAACCAAAAACCATCGGCCAGGCGTCTCGTATCAGTGGTGTTTCACCCGCAGACATATCCGTTCTGATGGTATACATGGGCCGATGATAGGTGAGAAAATCATAAGGTGCCCCGTTTGCAACAGCGATAAACTTGAACCTCACAGTAAGGTGATCGATCATTTTGGTCACAAAGAATTGTTTAGCTTAAGCATTTGCTGTAGCTGCGACACATTGCTTACGAATCCGCGTCCTACCGAAAAAGAATCCGTAATCTACTATAAATCAAATAGTTATACATCGCATGGAGATAGTCGCGGCTACATATTTGATAAGGTCTACCAAACAATACAAACAATCAACTTTGGTCGAAAACGTGCGGTTCTAGAAAAGTATACACTTAACAAAGCCCACCTCGATTATGGCTGTGGAACAGGTTCCTTTATCCACTATCTACAGAATAAAGGTTGGTCGGTGACTGGCGTAGAACCTGACGACAAGGCTCGCTCAATTGCCATAGAGCCAAACCGAGGTATACATATTTACCCCACCCTAGACCATTTCGACGAGGGTGTTAGTTTTTCCTCGATTAGCCTATTTCATGTGCTTGAGCATGTGCATCAGCTTCGTGAAACCATGCACAAGATTATATCACTTTTGGATGACAATGGAACGCTGATCCTAGCATTGCCAAACTACAACTCATTGGATTCACAGTACTATAAAGGCTACTGGGCAGGGTTAGATGTTCCTAGACACCTATATCACTTCTCTCAGAAAAGTATTGAGCAACTAGCTAAGAGCTTTGGTCTGAATATTGTAGCAACGCACCCAATGACTTTTGACAGCTATTATGTCAGTTTACTGTCGGAGGAGTATAAGAACGGTAGCAAAAACTATTTGAATGCCTTTTTGCGTGGATACAAGTCTAACCTTGCAGCAAAGAAAACCAATGAATACAGCAGTCTAATCTATGTCTTAAGTAAATGAAAAGTGTCAGACGATATTTTATAGTATACCTTCTTCCTTTGGCAATGCTTGCGTCTTGTGCCAGAGTAGGAACCCCGACTGGTGGTCCGGAAGACGAAACACCTCCAACACTCTTAAAATCTACACCTGCTGATGGAACAACTGGGTTCAATGATAATACCATACTACTAACATTTGACGAAAGAATCGTTACCAACTCCTTAGAAACAGACCTCATTTTAACACCAAAGCCTTCTGGTACATTTCGAGCAAGAATCAATAAAAATGTCCTTTCTCTTGCCTTCACGGAGCCATTTCTTGAAAACACAACCTATAGCCTGAACTTCGGAAATACAATTCAAGACATAACCAATAATAATCCTGCTGATGGAATTAACCTCAGCTTCTCAACTGGTGACTACATTGATTCATTGAGTATTCAAGGTCAAGTCCTAAACTTATATACACAAGAACCCATTCAAAACCTTTTGGTGTCTCTTTATTCCGAACAAGATTCGCTTGATATACTCAGTGGCCCAGCATCCTATTACAGTAGAACTGATTCAGCGGGCATCTATAATTTCCGAAACTTACCTAATGGGAATTTTCGAGTATACGCTGTACGCGATAAAAATAAAAACAGTCAGGCGGATAGTGATAAAGAGGCATATGGTTTCTATGCAGACACCCTCACACTTACAACCTCTCTTAATAACATCAATTTTACTGTTCAAAACTTGAATACCGACAACATCCGAACTGTCTCTGCGCGAGGGTTTGGAGTTTATTTTGACCTGGCCTTTAACAAACCAATTTCTGATTTTCGGGTGCAAAAGGGTGATGATTGGATTTATGATCAGCCGGAATCCAAGACCATAAGATTCTACCCTATGGATAGACCCTCTAGCGACACAACCCAAGTCATTTATTCCGTAAAGGATTCTATTGGAACCGTGTTCAGCGATACTGTAGGCGTTTATTTTAATGAGTCTAAACTTGATCCTTTACCCTTCAGTTTCCAAATATCACCACCTGGTGAGTTCATAGCTCCTAACGATAGTCTTAAAATTGCATTCAATAAACCAGTGATACATCTCAATACTGATAGTTTATACATTGAGCTTGATAGCTTGACCACAATTCCCCTTAAAGAAAACCTCATTTCTTGGAATAAACTCAAGACTCAACTATCCTATCCATTGGAACTTTTATCATTGTTTAGTCAGACCTCATCAAAAACTATATCAATCGCTTTACGCACTGGTGCATTCATATCAGCAGACGGTGACAGTTCAATAATTCAAGCCAAAAACCTTTCCTTACTCACCACAGATGACTCAGCGATCATAGGAGGATCTGTTCAATCTAATAGTCCCAATATAATTGTTCAGTTATTAGATGCACGAACATTAAAGGTTGTTCGAAGTAGTACTTCTAAAAACTTTCTCTTTCCATATTTACCTGGTGGTCGATATATGATTCGCGTCATAAAAGATCTAAATAAGAATGGAAAATGGGACACTGGTAATATCCTTAAGTGGGAGAATCCTGAACCTGTAAAGTTTTATTTTGATGAGTTTTATCAAACTAAAGTGATTGAAGTAAGGAAAAATTGGGAACAAACAGACGCAAATATCTTCTTCTAAGAGCATAAAAGGTCAGGTACAACTTGTGTATAACTCCATTGATCTCATCAACTTCTCCACAGAATTAAGGGACATAGTCTCTTTGGCATTCCTCAATAGGATAACTACCAAGTCACGAACAGTCTATCACCAATTAATGCACACTTCAATAGCCTTCAATAGTTATCCACTATAAAGTAGAGTTATACCAATAGAAATAATAACCCCCTTGTGGGCAACAACTTAACACGTTTATAATTTGTTAAGAACAACAGTATTACAAACAATTCGTAAACAAATGTTTTAGATTAGCGCTTAATAAAAAGATTTCCACATATCCACAGCCCTAATAAAGACTACTTAATTTTATATAAAGAATAATATATTAATATGAGCCCGTTGAAACTGTTGATAAAGTCTTACCTAGGTGCACTAGCTTGCATCATCATCATTTCAAACTCTCTTCATGCTCAAACAAATGACCCAGTTCAAATTGCGACAGAATACTACAATCAAGGAGATCTTGAGAAAGCGAAAGATGAGTTTAAGAAATTGGCTCGAAATAAAAGGAACATCCCTCGAATCCACGAGACATATTTCAGGCTATTATTAACAATTGAAGATTTTGATGAAGCCGAGAAATACCTTGGAAACGTCATTAAAAATTACCCTGATAATTTTACTTATGAAGTGGATTTAGGTGTGCTTTATCGAACTAGGAATGAAGAGGAAAGAGCCAATCAGTTATTAGATCAAGTTGTTACTAAAGTGACAAATAGAGCGGCTCGTGAAAAGAGATCAAATGAGACAAGAATGTTGGCACAAACTTTTTTTGAGAAAAACTTTAGAGATAAAGCGTTAGATACCTATATCAAAGGTAGATTGGTGTTAGGTCAGGAAGATCTTTTTGCCTTAGACTTAGCGAGAGTTTATCAGTTGATGAACAAAAAGCAACCGATGATCTCTGAGTATTTGAATTTTTCCAAAAACCAGCCACAAAACTTAAATTATGTAAAAAACTCACTTCAGCGTTATTTGCCCGAACCTGAGGACTTGGATACACTTGAAATGACATTGTATACTGTTATCCAAAAGGAAGCTGGTAATGCTACATACAATGACTTACTTGTTTGGACTCATCTCCAACAAAAAAACTTTCCCGCGGCACTTAGACAGGCAAGAGCATTGGATAAAAGGCTTACGAATAATGGTGATAACATTATGAACGTTGGCATGATTGCTTTTCGTAACAATGATTATAAAACGTCTAAAAAAGCATTCGATTATATCATTGAAGACTTCCCTGAAAGCCCTAGTAAGAGATTAGCATCACGTTACCTTTTATTGTCAGAAGAGGAAGTTTTAAAGAACAGTTATCCTATTGATTCTTCTGCCATTCGAGATCTTATATCGAGATATGAAGTGTTTATTTCCGAATCGAGGGACGTGTTTTCAATAATGGAATCCCAGAGAAGAATTGCACTCTTACAAGCATTTCAACTCAACGAGATAGAGAAAGCTATTGAAACGTTGACTGGCATGTTAAAACAGCAAGTGGGAAGACATAATGTAGTGGCTGAAGCAAAAATGGATCTGGCTGATATTTATCTATTGAATAAAGAGCCGTGGGAGTCGATTTTGTTATATGGCCAAGTTGAGAGAATGTTTAGGGATGAACCACTTGGGTATATGGCGAAACTTAAAAGTGCAAAGTTATCTTATTTCAAAGGTGATTTTGAATTGGCGCAAAGCAACCTAGATATATTGAAGCTAGCCACATCAAGGGAAATTGCAAATGACGCTTTGGACTTAAGTATATTAATAAAAAATAATACTGTATTTGACAGCACTGATGTAGTAATGCAAGAGTATGCTAATATAGAGCTGATGCTATTCCAAAATCAAAAGGACCAAGCTTTAACTGCTATGGATTCTATGCTAGTGAAATATAATTATCATTCTATTGTAGACGAGGTGCTTTATTTAAAAGCACAAACGGAATTGGAGCTAGGGCACATCGAGAGGGCTTTAGTCTCTCTTGGTAAAATCAAAGAAGCCCACTACTTTGAGATTCTAGGGGATGACGCATTATTCTTAATGGGAACAATATATCAAGACAGCTTAGGGGACAATGAAACGGCAATGAGTCTTTTCAATGATCTCTTGACTAAGTTTCCGGGAAGCATTTATGTCGCGGAAGCGCGGACAAGGTTTCGTGATCTTAGAGGTGATTTTAACAACCAAAATTAGTCACTGGTTTCATGGCAACTTCCTTCAACAACCTGCGCGTAGGTAAGAAATTCCGCTTAGTCAACTTTGGAGAATCCTTTGACTTTGAGGTATTAGAAATAATGTCCGATGGTGATTGTCAGCTCAAAGACGTCTATTCTTTAGAAAACTATACGCTCTATGATCTAATCCGTTATGGAAAAGGAAATGATTTTGATGTAAACGATCTATGATTTGAATGCGATACGTATTCTAATATGGATCAAAAATCTACAAATACGACATGCCAAAAGAGAATTTTGCTGCTTTTACGATTCTCAAGAAAAGCGGGTAATTTTCTTAAAGCCAAAAATGAAACTAGCTACACTTAATTATTTTTGAAAAGGAATTTTAGTCCTAACGTTCTTTCTTTTTACCTCTTCTATAATTTTTGCTCAATCAGAGCAAGATGTAAAGCGGCAGCTTGAAAGCAGAGGCATTGATACACTTGATGAAATTCAAGCCGAGCTTAATAAAAGAGGTATGTCCGAAGCCGATGCAAGGAGATAAGCTAAACTCTATGGCTTAGACTACGACCAATACATTTCAAAGTATGTAGTGAATAAAGAAGGAACTAATAGTTCGATTGAACCGATTAAAAAAATCACCCTAGATACTGTAGATTATACTACTGAGATTAATGACGACAGGAGTCAGATGGCACCGACTATCGATGTAACCAAGAAACCAGATGACTCCGATGGACTGAAGTATTTTGGGTATGACATTTTTCAGAACAATCCCTTTTCTAACCAACAAGCTTTAGTTGGAAAGATTGACCCGGGATATTTAATTGGCCCTGGAGACGAATTACGAGTTTACTTATGGGGAGAGGCTGAGTTCCAATTTGAAGGCACTGTTGACATTACTGGGAATCTTTTTATGCCAAATGTTGGTCAAGTTTTTTTCTCAGGAACTACCTACAAAGGATTAAACGAGAAGTTAAAACAATAGTTATCGAAGTTTTATTCTGGATTGTTAAGTGATAAGATTTTCTTGGATGTGTCACTAACTCAGCTTAGACCGATTAGGATTATAGTAATGGGTGAATCTAATAACCCAGGCTCTCATTTAATTAATGCTTTTGTAACTACATTAAATTCGCTTTACGCCTCACGGGGAATAAAGACATCTGGTTCACTGTGTGATATCAAAGTATATAGAAATAACAAGTTTATATCTCGCGTTGACCTTTATGATTATTTGACCAAAGGATCCTTATCTGAGGACCTTAGATTGATGAGTAATGATGTGATCTTTATTCAGGGTAGGCTAAACAGTATTTCAGTAAAAGGAGAGGTTAATAAGCAGGGTATTTATGAGCTGAAGCCAGGTGAAGGCCTAGTTGATTTAATAAGCTTCGCGGGCGGACTTAAACCAACTGCTTATACTGAATCTGTGACAATTAAGAGGATTAAATCTCTAATGGGAAGAGGGATGAGTCGTCAGCTTTTGATCGAGAGATCATAACAATTGACTACGGTCAGTTATTAGAGGATAATAAAAGCTTTCTAATTCAGGATGGTGATGAGATTATTTTCAACAAAGTATTGGACAAGTTTGATAACCTCGTGACGGTTGCTGGGTCTGTCTTTAGGCCTGGGGAATATGAGTTTTCGCAAGACATGGCCATACGTTCTCTAATTGAGAGCGCAGGAGGCTTGAGGCCAAATACATATTTTGAGAAGATTGATTTGTTCCGAAAGGATAGAAATGGAGACTTGAAGTTTAGGTCTGTTTCTTTGTCTGAAATTATTAATGGCACAATTAATTCTGACTTAAGCCTACAGGCTGATGATTCAGTTAAAATCTACAATGATGAAGAGCTCAGGTCTTTGGAAACGGTTTCTATTGAGGGCTTCTTGTCCTAACCGAAAAGTGTTTTATGGAGAGAAAACTTCACCTTATATTATTTGATTTTTATGTCTGCCAATATTGAAGACTTGGAATACCAAAACCGGATTTTAACAATCAGGGCAGATTTATTGAGGTATCAGGCGGGTAAAACAGAGTACCAGGTAATCCCCTTTAACCTGGACAATGTTTTGGATAAAAAGTTCAATGCAGTTTTAAAACCTAGGGATAAAGTTATTTTATATAGCAGGGGCATAAATGAAATTCTGGATAAGTATGTAACGATTCGAGGGGCAGTCAAGAATGAAGGACGATTTGTATTGACAGATAGCATGACGGTAGAAGACTTGATTCTGCAGGCAGGTGGTTTTGTTAGAACATCCTTTAAGGATTCAGTTTGCGTATCTAGAGAGAAATTTGATTTTACAGGAAATCAGATTGCTGAATTCAGAAGAGTCAGTACTGATTTAGACTACCTCGTTGGTCAAACGGCAAGGCCCAGCCAAAGCTATTTCCTACAACATTTAGACAATATTACAGTTGATAGGACTCCGGGCTCTTCTGAACAGAGAAGTGTGTCTGTTGGTGGTGAAGTTAGGTTTCCAGGGACGTATAATTTAGAAAGCAAGGGAGAGACATTATCTCAAATAATAAAGAAGGCAGACGGCCTTTCGCCGAATGCATATGTGTCTGGAGCTACTTTTAGTCATAATGGTCAGCGACTTGCATTTTCATTTGATGACTTGTTGATAAATGAAAACTCAAAGTTCGATATTGTACTTCAACCGAACGACCAAATATTCTTTCCAGAGTCTGTTTATACCGTAAAAATTGATGGCGAGGTAGCTAACCCATCTCTTCAGAAGTATGTTGTTAATCAAGGGGTGAGAGCCGATTTGAGAAACTCTGGAGGTAAGACCCGACAAGCAAAGAAAATTTACTTAACTCAGCCTAATGGCTTTACCAAAAGGTGGGTTGGTTTTCCAATCCAAGGGTGTTAGATGGGGCGACCATAGTTGTTTCCGCCAAACCACCTAAAAAGGAGCGTGAGCCTGGTAAATTTCTAGAGAAATTTGGGACTATTGCCGCAATAGTGAGCTCTACACTTACAACCATATTCTTAATCGACCGACCGAATTGATCTAAGGTTATTTAATCAACTGGCATGAATCATATTTTTTGAAATAAATAGTATGCATGCATAACAAATCTTTTATAACTTCGTAAGACCTTAAGGGCTTATGAAGAGAGAAGAAACCATAGATCACCAAATTAAAATGTGCTGGCACGCCATTTACCGAATGTATAACCAACAGGCGGTGCAGCATGAAAGCACTACATCTATGGCCTTTGTCGTCTTGAACATAGACCCAACAGAAGGCACGCCAGCCACAAAAATTGCTCCTTTAATGGGGCTTGAGTCCAGAAGCTTAACTCGTATGTTAAAAAGCATGGATGAGAAGGGCTTCATCTATAGGCAGAAAGACCCAAATGATGGCCGGTCTGTCAGGATTTTCTTAACAGAAACAGGCCTAGAGAAAAGAAGGGTTTCCAGAGAAACGGTGATCCGTTTTAATGAAGTAATCAGGCAATCGATTGCAACAGAGAAACTAGACGCCTTCTTTGAAGTATTAACAAAGATTAATCAATTGATAGATTCAAAATCAATATTCTAAACACATGAGTCGAAGTATAAAGAAAGTAGCAGTATTAGGTTCGGGTGTAATGGGCTCAAGAATAGCTTGTCATTTCGCGAACATTGGTGTTGAGGTATTGCTGTTGGATATCGTTCCAAGAGACTTGGCTGAAGAGCACAAGACCAACCCCGCAGCAAGAAACAAAATTGTTAACGATGCGCTTCAATTTGCATTAAAGTCTAAGCCATCCCCCATTTATGATGTTTCATTCGCAAAGCTTGTCAAGACAGGCAACTTTGAAGATGACATGTCTAAAATCGCAGAAGTCGATTGGATCATTGAAGTGGTGGTAGAGCGGCTTGATATCAAGAAGATTATTTTTGATCAAGTTGAGAAGTTCCGTAAACCAGGAACACTAATCACATCGAATACATCAGGCATTCCTATGCATATGATGTCGGAAGGTAGAAGTGAAGATTTTCAGCAACACTTCTGTGGTACACACTTCTTCAATCCACCAAGATACCTGAGGTTATTGGAGATTATCCCTGGGCCAAAGACAGACCCAGAAATCATCGATTACCTAATTCACTATGGAGACCTATACTTAGGCAAAGAAACGGTGCTTTGTAAGGATACCCCAGCGTTCATCGCCAATAGAATAGGTATTTATGCCATCATGTCTGCGATGCACACAATAGAAGACATGGGATTAACTGTTGGAGAGGTAGACAGAATGACGGGCCCACTTATTGGTCGTGCTAAGTCTGCAACTTTCCGTACGATGGATGTCGTTGGTCTTGATACTACAGTCAATGTAGCGAACAACTTATATGCGGGTCTTCCTAATGATGAATCTAAAGAGGCCTTTGTACTTCCGGGAATTGTAAAGGAGGTTCATGAAAGAGGTTGGTTTGGAGATAAATCAGGCCAAGGTTATTTCAAGAAAACAAAAGATGCTAATGGAAAGCGCACGATTCTAGAGCTTGACTTAAAGACTTTTGAATATGTGGAAAGGGGCAGGGCAAATTTCAAGGCACTTGATGCTGTCAAAGACGAAGAAAACTTAAAAGACAGAATTAAGATACTTGTCAATTTCGATGATAGGGCCGGTGAATTCTACCGCAAAACATTTTACGATACCTTCAAGTATGTAACCTATCGTATTCCAGAGATTTCAGATGAACTATTCAGAATAGACCAAGCTGTTTGTGCAGGTTTCGCATGGCAGATGGGACCTTTCGATACTTGGGATTTACTAGGCGTTCGAACAGTACTTGAGCAAATGGAAGGCATGGACATGAAGCCAGCTACTTGGGTTTATGAAATGCTTGAAGCAGGCCACGAGTCTTTCTACAAAATTGAGAATGGGATCAAGAAGTATTATGACATTCCGTCTAAGTCTTACAAAACCATTCCAGGCACTGAAGACTTAGTGATTCTTGAAAATATTAGAGAAACGAATAAAGTATGGGGTAATGCTGGCGCAACAATATTCGATATTGGAGATGATGTTTTGTGCCTAGAGTTCCATACAAAAATGAATGCGATAGGTCAGGAAGTAATCGAAGGCATTGAAACTGCGATTTCAATGGCTGAAAAGGATTACAAAGGACTTGTAATTGGTAACGAAGGAGAAAATTTCTCGGCAGGAGCAAATCTTGCTATGTTGTTTATGTATGCAGGTGATCAAGAGTTTGACGAAGTCAACCTTATGGTCGCACAGTTTCAAAACACGATGAAGCGCGCCAAATTCTCTTCCATCCCCGTAGTATCTGCACCATCAGGCTTAGCGCTTGGAGGAGGCTGTGAGTTGTCTTTACACTGTGATGCGATTCAGGCACATGCCGAAACTTACATTGGCTTAGTTGAGGTGGGTGTTGGTTTGATCCCTGGTGGTGGTGGAACCAAGGAGTTGACAATGAGAGTTGCCGACTCTATCGAAGAAGGAGATCCAGAATTGAACCGCTTGCAACAAGCCTTTATGAATATTGCAACGGCCAAAGTGGCAACATCCGCAGAAGAAGCAAGGGCAATGCACATTTTGAGACCTCAAGATGGAGTTACGCTAAATAGGAAACGACTTTTGACGGACGCTAAAGCGAAAGTCATAGAGCTACATCAAGGCGGCTATACTCAGCCAGTAGAGCGTAAGGATATTAAAGTTCAAGGCAGAACGGGTCTCGCGCTCTTCGAAGCGGGTATCAATGGCATGGTGCTAGGTAACTATATCTCGGAGCATGATGCAAAGATAGCGCGTAAGCTAGGGTGGATTATGTGTGGAGGTGATTTGACATTTCCACAAGAAGTATCGGAACAGTATTTACTGGATTTAGAACGACAAATGTTTGTCGAGTTAACGGCAGAACCGAAGACACTAGAAAGGATTCACAGCATTCTTTTCAAGGGAAAGCCATTGAGAAACTAGACTTTAGATGATAGTATTTAGACGATAGAAGTTCAAAGGATGCACAATTTTCGAGAGTTGATAGTTTGGAAGAAAAGTAGAGCACTTGTGAAAGATGTGTACGTGCTGACAGCTGAACTACCCTCATCAGAGAAGTTTAACCTCAGTGCTCAAATGCAGTCTTCGGCCGTTTCGGTTTCTTCGAATATTGCCGAGGGGTCAGGAAGAGGGTCTGATATTGATTTCGCTCGCTTCTTAGACATGGCCATGGGTTCCGCCCATGAATTGGAGTCGCAGTTGTTGGTCTCATTTGATTTGGGTTTTCTAAATCAAGAAAGAACGGATCAGGTTGTTCAGCAACTGTGGGAAATAGAAAGAATGATTGTAGGATTAATTAATAAACTCAGAGGCAGCAAATAGTCTATTTACTATTGTCTAACCTCTAAAATCTTAAAATAAGATGGACGCATATATAGTAGCAGGATATAGAACAGCAGTAGGTCGAGGTAAGCGCAGTGTACTAAAAACTGTCCGCCCCGATGATATGGCTGCTGATGTAATTAAGCACTTGGTCAGTCAAGTCCCTAGCTTCGATCCGAAGCGAGTGGATGACCTGATAGTTGGGAATGCAGTGCCCGAAGCAGAGCAAGGCATGCAAATGGCTAGAATGATCTCTCTATTGGCCCTGCCAATAGGTGTGCCAGGAGTTACGGTCAACAGATATTGTGGCTCAGGTCTAGAGGCCATTGCCTTAGCATCGGCAAGAGTACATGCTGGAACGGCTGATTGCATTATTGCTGGCGGAACAGAGTCAATGTCGATGGTTCCAGTAATGGGATACAAAACGGCACTGAACTATAAACTAGCAACCGAACAGAGTGATTATTATATGAGCATGGGGCTTACTGCAGAGCAAGTAGCAAAGGAGTTCGATATTAATCGCGATGACGCGGATCAATTTGCACTAGACTCTCATATGAAGGCCGTAGCTGCACAAGCCGCAGGTAAGTTTGATGATGAGATTGTTCCAATTAAGGTAACTGATAAAATTGTTGGCCCTGACGGGAAAATACACGAGAAATCGTACACGGTAGATAAGGATGAAGGTCCAAGAGGAGACACCTCAATGGATATTTTATCTGGATTGAGACCAGTATTTGCTCAAGGTGGTCAAGTGACTGCGGGCAACTCATCTCCGGTTTCTGACGGTGCTTCCTTTGTGATGGTAATGTCAGAGCGTATGGTAAAAGAATTGAACTTAGAACCAATCGCCAGAATGGTAACCTACACTGCAGTAGGTGTTCACCCAAGAATAATGGGTATTGGACCAGTTGAAGCAGTGCCGAAGGCATTGAGACAGGCAGGCCTTAAGCAATCGGATTTGGACTTAATCGAATTGAATGAAGCTTTTGCAGCACAGTCTTTGGCTGTGATCAAAGAGTTGGATTTAGACAGGTCAATTCTAAATGTAAATGGTGGAGCAATCGCTTTAGGTCATCCTCTTGGATGTTCTGGGTCGAAGCTTTCAGTACAGCTTTTCAATGAAATGAGAAGAATGGGTAATGCGAAATATGGTATGGTCACAGCATGTGTTGGTGGTGGCCAGGGAGTAGCAGGAATCTACGAGTTCCTTAAATAGACACTGATCGCTTGATCAGGCAATAGAAAAGAATTTAATAACTAAAAAACTAATCTGATGTCAGCAGCAACCGACACCAAACATTCAATCAAAGGAGGCGAATTTCTCGTCAGAGAAACGAATGCCCAGGAAGTCTTCATTCCAGAAGAGTTTTCCGAAGAGCAAAAAATGATGGCACAAGCATGCCAAGATTTTATTGATACTGAGATTCACCCTAACGTAGATGCTATCGATAGCATGAAGGATCCGAACTTGGTTCCTACAATCTTTAAGAAAGCAGGGGAGCTAGGTTTACTAGGAATTTCCGTACCTGAAAACTACGGAGGCTTAGGCATGAGCTTTAACACGAGTATGTTAATCGCTGATATTGTTGGAGCAGCAGGTTCTTTCTCTACAACATACGGTGCACACACAGGAATTGGTACATTACCGATTTTGTACTACGGTAACGAGGAGCAGAAGCAGAAATATTTGCCAAAACTTGCCACGGGCGAGTGGGCAGCTTGTTACTGCCTAACAGAACCAGATGCTGGGTCTGATGCGAACTCTGGCAAGACGAAAGCCGTGCTTTCCGAGGACGGGTCGCACTACAAGATTACGGGCCAGAAAATGTGGATTTCAAATGCTGGATTCGCTGACTTATTCATCGTTTTCGCGAAAATCGAAGACGACAAAAATTTAACGGCCTTCATCGTTGAAAAAACCTTCAATGGGATTACAATGAATGATGAAGAGAAGAAGCTCGGAATTAAAGGCTCTTCGACCCGCCAAGTATTCTTTAACGATTGCGAAGTTCCTGTAGCGAACATGCTTTCAGAAAGACAAAATGGATTTAAGATTGCAGTAAACATTCTAAACATTGGCCGGGTAAAACTTGGAGCCGGTGTATTGGGAGGATGCAGAACGGTAATTTCACAAGCGACTCAATATGCCAATGAGCGTAAGCAATTCAACGTTTCGATTTCGAGCTTTGGTGCGATTAAGCACAAACTAGCTGAAATGGCAACACGTGTTTATGTAACCGAGTCACTTGACTATAGAGCAGGTCAGAACATCGAAGATAAGATGAATGATCTTGCTGCTTCAGGAATGGACGATGCCCAAGCCAAATTAAAAGGTGTTGAGCAGTTTGCCATAGAATGTGCGATCGCCAAGATTCACAGTTCCGAAGTGCTGGATTATGTGGTAGACCAAGGCCTTCAAGTGTATGGGGGAATGGGTTACTCCGCAGACGCACCAATGGAACGTGCCTATAGAGACTCACGTATCGCCAGAATCTATGAAGGGACTAATGAGATCAATCGTATGCTGATGATCGGTATGATTCTTAAGCGCGCCATGAAAGGAGAACTTAACATGTTCGAACCAGCCATGGCCGTTTCGAAAGAATTAATCTCCGTACCGACCTTCTCGACCATTGATAAATCAGTGCTTTTCAATGCTGAGAAAGAGGTGCTTAAAAACCTGAAAAAGGTATTCTTAATGGTAGGAGGAAAAGCCGCCATGGCATTACAAGACAAGATCGAAGATGAGCAAGAAGTAATGATGAACCTTGCGGATATCTTAATCGAAGTTTACGCAGTAGAATCTGCAATGCTTAGAACAGAAAAGTTAATCAGCATGCGTGGCGAAGAAGCCTGCACTGATTACATAGCAATGACACAAATCTATATGTCGCAAGCTGTAGACCGTGTTAATGCAGCAGCAAAAGAGGCGATTGCGTCATTTACTAAAGGGGATGAGCAAAAGGTAATGTTAATGGGTCTGAAGCGATTCACCAAAATGGATTTGGTAAACACCAAAGAGCTAAGAAGACAAGTAGCAGACACGATGATCAAGGAAGGGAAGTTCCCTTACTTCTTCGGTTAGTATGTCCTCCCTTTTGGGGTATTTCTCCTTAGAGTCACAAGGGCTATCAGCCCTTTTTAAAAAATGAAAGCGAATTCCAGGTGGGATTCGCTTTTTTTGTACGTCTTCCTTTGGCGAACTATACCTGAGGTCTCCTGCAGTTATATCATCGAATAAGGAGACAGCTGAACGTTGATAATTTTGCCCTTCCTTTGTAACGCTATGGAAACGACTTTGGTAGCATTGAAGATGTATTTATCAAAAGCATCGGCTTTAAGCTCTCGCTTACCATCTACAGAAGCGATATTGTCACCTACTTGAATGCCTGCTTTATCAGCCGCAGAGCCTGAAACAACACTCATCACTCTCAAAAACCCGTTTTTCTTAGCTAGGCGCAAGCCACTTTTGTTATCCCAAAAAGGCTGGTCGAAAAGCGCATTCTTTTTCGTGTACATTACGTTTTTAGAGTAGTCAAATATCAGGTTAAACCTTTTAAGTAAAGTCAAGCCAATAAGGCCGTTAATACTTTTATCACTGCTTACTCCACTGGTAACGGTCGACATTCTTACGGGAACTCCTTCAAATGATTCATCGAGAAAATCAAAGCTTTTTAATCGGCCAATATATTCTATGCCATCATTACTGAGGGCTTTGCTTTCATACCTATAGTTGGGTGTAACTTGTTTGATTAATGAATTTTCGTTAACAAAATGTGTGTTGAAACTCACCGTTAGTGCAGCTCCAGTATCTATCAAGAAAGGACCATTTTTGGTGTCATTTTCAGAAGTATTCAGGCTTCCATTAATAAGGGGAATACCATAGTCATCTAATTGGATCTCGTGTTTCTTAAAATTCTTTGGGGGCACATATCCAGACTGTGGATAAATTTCGATTTGGTTCGAATCAAAATTTAAGGAGACCACGTATTCGATTAAGATGTTCGCTCCAATGATGGCTTCTAATGGGAGGTCTTCATCCGTTAGGTGTGTCATATCCAAAAGGAAGAAAGTTTGCTTCTTCATTTCAAGTTTTTGGCCTAATGAAAGACTATTTTTTCTTGAAGTTTTTAATTGGACTAAACCGTTTGCACCGCTAACAGTTTGGCTACCTGAAACCCGTAAACCTATTTCTTCAGCAACCTTTTCACTTATGACGTTTCCGCTAGCCCCGGTGTCAAATAAAATGTTTATCGTGCGGCTACTGTTGATTTGCCCCTGAATGTAGATATGGCCACGATGTAATTTGAACGGAAGGCTAACAAGAGGCTCATTAGCAAACGTAAGGCTACTGATTAGGAGGCTAATTATGACTAGATGGATTCTCATATTTACTTCATTCTAGTGGCTAAGCTATAAATCAAAACTTTGGTTTAATGGACAGTCTTTTCCTTAGGGTTTAACGCATTTAAATGCCCCTCCCAAAAGGAGCGAAAGCTAGGCCTGCTAGTTTAAAATGCTGGGCACCAAATGGGATACCTATTATGGTGATGGAAAAAAGGATTCCCCAAAATAGGTGAGTAACAAATACCCAGAAGCCTCCAAAGACCAACCAAATAATATTTAAGGGTAGAGAAAGACAGCCTGTTAACGAGCGCCCAGGCGCTATATGCTGGCCGAAAGGCGCAAAACCTAGTATCGCCAACTTAAAGCACTGTATGCCGAAGGGAATGCCCACAATGGTTAAGCACAGTGCAATGCCGCCAATGATATACTCCAGGGCGATCATCCAACCACCAAATACTATCCATATGATGTTGCCAATCAGACTCATATTCTATTTTATTTAAGCGCTTTTTAATTCCTTTTTATCCCTACTAGTGTTTGAGCATCGCTGTTGGAATATTTTGCTTCTCCATACCTGGCCCCTCTATCATTACACTTAGAGTTTCTCCACCCCCAGCTTCAAAATAACGAATTTCGAATGGGTGGAAGCCAGCCTTCAAGGCAATTGCCCCTTGTATTTCTTGTGGCCCATGTGGTCCGTCATTGTCTACCACCATTTGGTCATGGATATAAAGGGCGCTACCATCATCCGAATGGGTGTAGAAAGTATAGATACCATCGCTAGGTACATTGATCATTCCTTGAAATCGCAGACCAAACGTGAGGGGCATTTGCTTTGGTAGGACAATAGAGCGAACCACTTTTGAGTCACCGCCTTGCAGACCACCAAGTTGTTTTACACTGCTGAAACTACCTTTATACAAGGTTTCCATAAGGCCATCATCGGCTTTAAGTGGCTGAATGTCCTCAACGAGTGATGCTTTTTGATATACCGCTGATCTGATGACACTTGAGTTACCGCTTTTAGTAATAACAATAGCCTTAACGGTTACAGCACCAGCCGACAGGTCAATTTGAAAGGGCTCGGTATAAAGGCTAGTACTTTGACTCGGTGTTGTTCCATCTATCGTATAATAAATACTGGCACTTTTAAAGTCTGTTTTTAACCTTATCGTTTTATCATTATCTAATGATAAACCATCTGCTAACCCTTCAGGTACATCTACAAAGTAGTTGACACTTCGAGCATCTAGTAAAGAGTATTGATGCCCCATTTTATTTTGAAAAGCACTCCAATCTTTATTCTCTGGTTTTGTCCAAACGGCTTCCGACAAGGCTAAAGCCCTTGGGTAGACCATATACTCTACATAGTCAGACGTTTTCATATACTCTGTCCAGACATTGGCCTGAGCCCCAAGGACATGTTTGTGATGTTTTTCATCTAAACCTTCAGGAATAGGCTCGTAGTGATATACGCTTTTAAGGGTGGTAAACCCACCAATCGCTAATGGCTGCGTTGTAGGATCAGCTTGATAATGGTCAAAGTACATATCAGCATTTGGAGACATGACAACATTATGACCAGACTCTGCAGCTTCTATGCCACCAGCGACACCTCGCCATGACATCACAGTCGCTTCTGGCGCTAGACCACCTTCTAGAATCTCATCCCAGCCGATTAGCTTTTTGCCTTTGCTCACTAAAAACTTCTCTATGCGCTTGATGAAGTAACTTTGGAGTTCAAATTCGTCTTTTAGCCCTTCTCTTTTGATCACCTCTTGCGCCAATATGCTTTTTTTCCAAGCTGCCTTGGGGGCTTCATCTCCACCAATATGAATGTACTCTCCAGGGAATAATTCAATCACTTCTGTTAGTACATCTTCAAGAAATTCAAAAGTCTGTTCACTAGGGCAGTAGATGTCGTCATAGACACCCCAGCGAGTACCGACTTCATAAGGACCAGGCGCACAACCCAATTTTGGATAAGCAGCTAGTGCTGCCAAACTATGGCCTGGCATTTCTATTTCTGGAACGATGGTAACCTGTCTTTTTGCCGCGTATGCCACAACGTCTTGAACCTCATCTTGTGTATAGAATCCACCATAGGGCTTACCATCACCAACGTAAGGATTGAAGTTCTTTTCGACTATAGTCTCCTTGCGTTGACTGCCAATCTCTGTAAGCTTAGGGTATTTCTTGATTTCAATTCTCCAGCCTTGATCTTCAGTCAAATGCCAATGGAAGGTATTGAATTTGTAAAAAGCCATTAGGTCGATATACTTTTTGATGAAGTCAACAGGAAAAAAATGACGACCAACATCTAAATGAAGTCCTCTCCACTCAAAGCGAGGGGCATCATTTATAGTCATATAAGGAAGCACTGCGATATGCTTATCAGGCGGAAGCATTTGAATTAAGGATTGAGTTCCGTAGAAGAACCCTTTGGAAGTGGAGGCCTTGATCGTTACACCTTCATGGTCCACCGTTAGCGAATAGGCTTCTTCGGCCAGGGCTAAATTTTCTTTGAAGTGAATCTGAGCATTTCCAGATTCATGCAGTTCTGATGACCAACCTACAGATTTGAAATAGTCATGTAGAAAGAGCATGACTTCTTTTCCATCATCTGATTCAGATAGAAGAATAGGCCTGCTATTGAGGTTGAAATGCTTTTTTAGATTGAAATCTATACTTTGTGGTTGAGGGACAATTTGGGGGGTAATTACCTGTGGGGACTTTGGTTGGCAACTCGCCAGAAAAATGATTGCGATCGCCAACACTAAAAAATTTCTCATATGGGAAGGTATTGAGTTTGTGCGAAAAATGAAACGCATTGATTAACGGTTGAGAATAAGAAGTAAGATTTCAATATCTTAGTCAAAACTCTTGACATGACAAATAGAAGAAAATTCCTAAAATCAACGGTGTTTAGTGGCTTAGCAGTTACTACTGCTGGACTAAGTAGTATGGCTTGTGAGGCATCAAAGCCTCTAAAAAAACCAATTGTGATCTCTACTTGGAACCATGGTTTGGAAGCAAATACGGCTGCTTGGGAAGTTTTGTCTAAAAAAGGGCGTGCGGTTGATGCCGTTGAAACAGGGGTGCGTGTCACTGAAGACGACCCGAATAATGCCACTGTAGGTATTGGAGGGTTTCCTGATCGCGATGGCGTGGTTACTTTGGACGCTTGCATTATGGATGAGTTTGAAAACTGCGGATCTGTAGCGTTTCTTCAGAATATTAAGAACCCAATTTCTGTGGCTAGGAAAGTGATGGACGACACGCCTCATGTCATGTTGGTTGGGGAAGGCGCCAGACGTTTTGCTGTAGAGAAGGGCTTCAAAGAAGAAAATTTATTGACTGAAAAGTCTGAGAAAGCCTGGAAGAACTGGTTGAAAAATCAAGATTATAAGCCAAAGATCAATGTAGAAAACCATGATACCATAGGTATGGTGGCTTTAGATGACATGGGAAACTTATCAGGAGCCTGTACTACGAGTGGAGCTGCATGGAAAATGCATGGTCGCGTAGGAGACTCGCCAATAATTGGAGCGGGTCTTTATGTAGACAACGAAGTTGGAGCTTGTACGGCAACAGGCCTAGGTGAATTTGTTATTAAGATTTGTGGGGCACACATGATTGTAGAGTTGATGCGACAGGGGCTTTCGCCAAGCGAAGCTTGTAAGCAGGCTGTTGAACGCATAGTTAGAAAGTATCCAGAAGATTATAAAGACCTGCAGGTTGGTTTCTTGGCATTGAGTAAGAGTGGGGAGTATGGTGCATATTCTATCCACAAAGGGTTTAATTATGCTGTAAAATCGGATGATGAAGAAGAGCTGATAGATGCTCCATACTACGGAAGCTAACCCTGTTTGTATAAAGGTTGTGATTTACCATAGGTAAGCGATCGCCAAAGCCATTCAAAAGGGCCGTATTTGAAAAAACTTAGCCAAACGCCAGCAAAGGCAATGTTAAATACCCAAATACCCAATACAAATACGGCCTGAGCAGAACGGTCTAGGTCTCCGAAAAGGGCTATTCCGTGACCATAAAAGAGGAGGCCACAAATTATGGACTGCATTAGATAGGTACTTAGAGCCATTCTGCCTACATCTGAAAGGCGCTTTGGAATAAAGCTTCGCGTTGAAGTCTTGGTGATGATCATAATGATACCGATATACCCAAGTGCGATTAATATGGAGCCCCAGTAATTCAGCTGTGAGAAGAAAAAGAAACTGAGCCTAAAATCCCATTCGTAATTAAAGTCTAGTATCACGCCTCCAATCACCAAAGGTAAACCGACTCCTAGCCCGTAACCCATCATCTTGCTGTAGTACTTTACACTCTGTTTTGCATTAAATACGCGCCTTTTATAGAGGGCCATTCCTATCAGCATTAAGCCAGCCACTTTCCAGAAAGTTTCAAACAAAACGACTGTTGTTTCCATTTGAAAGGCTTGTGGCGCTCGGTAAAGGATTTGTCTTTCCCATGTGCCGCGATAGAAATTTATTTCTTCGGCAATGGCATCAGGTTCAGGAGACCAAATTTCAGTTTTAGCGGCCTCGTATTCACCAGGCTCCCATAGGTGGGTAGTATAGCCAATGATAAGGCTGATTAGGGATCCAATCACCAAAAGGAGTACGCCTACTTTAATTTGTGTTGCTGACTTTTTACTTCGTAATGTGAACATGAAAAAAGCACAGATGGCATAGATAAAAAGGATATTACCATATCATAAAAGGTAAGCATGAATCAATCCGAAAAGAGCTAAAAAAAAGAAGCGCCTGTTTTGTAAGCCAGTTGAGCGCAGATGCTCTTTTCGTGCTTTTTGCGAAATCATGACAATGCTTGCACCGAATAATAAGGAAAAGATTGCCATGAACTTTTGATCAGCGAAGACATGACTTACCAGCCATACCCAGAGGTCGTTTCCTGAAAGGTTCTCGTAAGCAGTTGGATTACTGTATGCCACAGAGGGCATGGCAAAACTTTGAATATTCATGACCAGAATTCCCAATACTGCGATCCCTCGCAATATATCCATGGACACAACTCTGGCTTGCGGGTCAACGGGGTTAAGAAGATGGGATGCTTTTGTCACTCAGGAGGGAAATTATGCAATCTGTGTGAATATAAAAACCTCAATACAACTTGATGAAAACGCCTTGGTCATTAATCTCCATAGGAAACGTCTTGAGATCATGACAGAGCCTATTGGCTTCTTCTCCTGTTTTCAAGTTAAATCGATAGAAATGCAATGGGCAGATTACTTCATTGAATGCGTTGAATGTGCCTTCTGAGAGAGGTTGCTTCTGATGTGGGCACAGCGCTTCGAAGGCGTAAAACTCATCCTTCCTTTTCGCTAAGCAGACTTTCTGTTCACCGATTCTCAAAACCCTGATGGCTTTTTCTACAAAGATTTTCTCCATGGCTGAGAGACTGTCGAATACTTTTACGCTTTTGTAAGTTGAACCCATTGTTTTTTAATATACTCAAGAACTTTGTTTGACGCTTGAATCCGCGATATTAGTGCCCGAATTTTATGCTGAAATTATCTAATACATTCAGGCTATTTCTGGCCATTTGCTTTGCTCTCTTCACGAGCACACCTCTTGTATCTCAGGAAGTTACCATCAAAGACGAGGTTTTTAAACCGTTAATCGGAGCAACACTGGTGTTGTTGCCAGACTCATCTATTTATATTTCTGACCTAAAGGGAAAAGTCGTTTTGACAATAAGGGAAAAACAGCAAGCCATTATTTCATTTGTCGGATATGAAACGCGAAGGGTTTCCATTGGCCCTACGGATAACAAGGTGATCATAATGACTTCAGCGAATAAACAGCTAAACGAGCTTGTTATAGAGGGTTTTTCTGGCAGACAACCATTGAGTCGTCAAGCGGGTTCTATGGCTACTCTTTCTCTGGGAAGTTTAAACCGATTTGATGAAACCAGTTTGGTCAATGCTATAAACACGGTTCCCGGAGTGAGGTTTGAGCAACGTGCTAGCGGAAGCTATCGCGTTTCTATTCGCGGAAGCTCTATTCGTTCACCATTTGGCGTGCGCAATGTGAAGGTATATTGGAATGGAATTCCATTTACCGAGCCTGGGGGGAACACGTTTTTGAATTTATTAGACCTGAATAATTCTACTAAGATTGAGATCATGAAAGGCCCTTCCGCGAGTGCATTTGGCGCAGGAAATGGTGGAGTCATTAAGATTCAAAGTACAGATATATCAGCGCTTTCGAATTCAGATATCATATCAGCTTCTTTCGGATCGTTTGGTGCTCAGAAATTCAGTGGGTCTCATAATGTGCTCAATAAAAACAGCAACCTGACACTCAAATGGACGAACCAAAAGTCTGATGGCTATCGAGAGCATAATAAATTTGATCGCAAAACAGTAGAAATAGATGGTCTCTTCTTTCCAAGTGATAAAAGAACAATATCAGCGTCCCTGCTTTATTCTGACTTGTTCTACGAAATTCCAGGAGGACTTAACCCAGACCAATTAGCAGAAAACCCGCGTCAATCTAGGCCAAGGAGTATTGAAAGAAACGCTTCCATTGCCAACAAATATTATTTACTCACCATTGGGCAAGAGTATCAAATGAGCGATGTGTGGTCAAATAAGACTAACCTCGGATTGAATATAAGTGATTTTGAAAACCCCTTCATCCTCGATTATAAGCGAGATAATCAACGAGTCTTTAGTTTGAGGTCAGAATTTAAAAATGAGTTGAATTTTGGTGGAAAAGCTGTAAGCCTTACTTATGGCATCGAGCAGCAAAGGTCTTTTTTTGATGGCAAGAACTTTGGGAATGTGAATGGAAAATCAGACACAATTCGTTTTGCAGATGAGATAGAAACTGAGCAACAGCTCCTGTTTGCCAATGTCGATTATCAACTGAACGAAGGCCTGAACGTGACTTTCGGCATGAGCCGAAACTCTTTGCAATATGATATCAATAGAACTATCGATAAAATTAATAATGTTCCTCAGGAGTTTCTGAAGGAATTTGATGCGGTTTGGTCACCAAGACTGGCGGTTTCTCAACGGCTGAATAAGGGGTACTCTATTCACTTAAGTGTAATGAAGGGATTTTCTCCACCGACTACCACTGAGGTTCGAACGAACGAGGGTAGCATAAACCTGGGCCTTCAAGCAGAAACAGGATTGAATTATGAATTTAATTTTAGGGGGGTAACAGCTAGTCGAAAACTCTCTTTTGACTTAGCTCTATTTTACTTTCAACTGGATGATGCGATTACAACCTTTACCGATGGACAGGGCGTTGTGCTTTTTAGAAATGCAGGAGAAACGAGTCAGAAGGGGCTCGAGCTCTCATCAAAAATGGATTGGATTAGCTCTGAGAGCGGCATGATTTCAAGCTTGACTTCTACGCTAGCGTATACTTATCATAATTTTCAATTTGAGGACTACATTGATGATGGGGATGATTTTTCTGGAATGGCCTTACCTGGAACAGCCCCACATGTGGTGAATATTCAAACAGACCTTGAATTGCGAGGAGGGGCTTACCTGAACCTTACCTATCACTATTCAGAAGCCATTCCCCTAAATGATGCCAATACTTTTTTCTCAAAGGCTTATAGCCTCATAAATTTAAGGGCAGGCTTTCAAGGGAATGTATTTAACCAGCCTTTAGAAATCTACGGAGGAGTGGATAACCTCTTAAATGTTGAATACAGTTTGGGTAATGACCTAAATGCTTTTGGAAGAAGGTATTTCCAGCCTGCCGCAACAATCAACTACTACCTTGGATTTAAAATAAAACTGAACGATTGATATGCCAGAATTAAGCCCCGAATTAGTTAGCCAACTGTTAAGAGAAAGAAGGTCAATATATCCAGCACAGTATACTAGCGCTCCTGTTGATGATGAGATCATAAAAGAAATGTTGGAGAATGCCAACTGGGCACCGACACACAGGTTCACAGAACCCTGGCGCTTTGTAGTATTCAGCGGAGAGGGCTTGAAAAAGCTGGCAGAATTTCAGGCAAACCTTTATAAAGAGGTAAGTTCAAAGACAGGTAATTTTGATGAAGTGAAATTTCAAAAACTGGCGACAAAACCTTTGATGTCTTCTCATATCATCGCGATTGGAATGGCAAGAGATTCTAAAGAATCAGTTCCTGAGGTGGAGGAAGTTTCATCAGTTGCTATGGCAGTTCAGAACATGTATTTAACTGCTACAGCACATAGTGTCGGTTGTTATTGGGGGTCTGGAGGTGTTACCTACTATGAGGAGGCAAAGCCATTTTTTGGATTAGGAATCCAGGACAAATTATTAGGTTTTTTATATGTCGGGACTATCAACAAAGACAAACCGCTTAAGGGCCGAAGAAAACCTATTGAGGATAAGGTAAAGTGGGTTCGCTAAAAGATCAGCTGCCAACGAAAAGCCCACATCCATTTTAGTGAAAAGGAACTGATTTCTGCGGAAGTCATAATTTTTTGAAGCTCATCTTTACGGAATGCGCGCCTAACGGAGAGAGGGGCGTCACACTGAACCATCGATGATTTTGAGAACAGTCGTGTCAGCAGCTTAATCGAATGATAAGCTAACCAGTGTCGATGTAAGTCGTTGATGACAACACCAATTTTAGCCTGAGTTTTAAACTGATTGAAAATAGAGATCAGTTGCTCATCCTTGAAATGGTGTGTAAAAAGAGTACAAATGACCACATCATACCGATTTGTTTTAAAACCATCAGAGAAGATGTCTTCTTTGTAAAAAGATATTTCAGGGTATTGCGCACAGTTCTGCTTGGCATATTCTACGATGTTTGGGTTGGCATCATAGCCCTTTAGCTCAATTGAATAACCCTTTTTTCTGGCCCACTTTGCTACAAGGATCATAATATCACCACCCCCACAACCTAGGTCAGCGATAACAATAGGCGCTGCTTTCGGGTGATTTCCCAGAAGCCTGTCAAGGCCATTAATCGTTACATGATTACCTCCAAGAAGTCGGTTAATTGTTTCAAGCTCACGTAAGGTTTGGTCAATGATTTCACCTCCAGACTCAAGGTCATCCATCAACTCTTCTTCATAGGCCCTTTTTTCAAACATGCTTTTCGTTTCGGTTACTATTAAACTTAATGATTAATTTAAAGGATAATGCGCATCGCTAGACTATTCTTTTTACTTCTATTATCCTCGGTACTTGTGAGTGCTCTGAGCGCACAAGGCCAGGCTTTAAACATAAGGGCTGAGGTACATATTCTGAAGGTGATGGGCGAATACAAAAACCCTTTGGCCTACTATCCTATACGAAGGGATATCTTTCTTCCTACCGAGGAAGAGGAGATGAAGACAGCGCTGAAAAACAGTTATCCAGATAATGCTGTCGTTAGTGGACCGTTTATCTTTATGAAGCCAGGTGCTGAGCTCAATAGAGAACCTTTTGTGGATGCTTCAGTGAAACCCATGTTTACAAACTTTTTGTCCAACAAGAAACCGGCTTCCTTGAAAGGAGATAGTTACTTCTTTTTAGGTAAGCAAAAGCGATTACTCGGTGCCCATCCTAACCTGGGTAAGTTTTTACTCTACAACGAAGGGTTTTTGAGGCTTAAATAACTTCAAGGATCATCGACTCGACAGTGAGGCCTGGTCCAAAAGCCAAGGAAAGAATTTTATCTCCTTTGTTGCTTGTATCCAAAGAATCGAAGAGTTTTTGAAGGACAAATAGGACCGTTGGGGAAGACATATTGCCATAATCCCTTAAGACCTCTCTTCCCGCCCAATCTTGGCTGCGGTCTAAACTTAACTCTTGCTCAATCACCTCTAGAATTCTCTTTCCACCAGGGTGAAGCGCATAGTGATGAATTTCTTCTACTGAGACTTTGTCTTTAATTTTTTGAACCAAGTTTTTAATTCCCTTTTCAATAAGTACAGGCACATAGGCACTCAATTTCATTTCAAACCCAAAGTCTCCGATATTCCATGCCATTTCTTGTTCTCCCTCAGTGAAGAGTTCATTATGAAAAGTAATTGGCTTAAGCTGAACCTTACTGCTCAGGGAAGTATCTGCTGAGATAAGCAACGCTGCTGATCCATCACCGAAAATCGCGTTGGAGATAAGGTTATCATCGTCCGTTTTATTTTGAAAGTGCAGCGTGCAAAGCTCTGTCGCAACGACAAGAACCTTCGCCTGAGGGTTTGCGGCACAAAACGCATTGGCAGCCTTAATACCAACAAATGCCGCATAGCAGCCCATGAAGTTGATACAGGTTCTTTCAACGTTTTTACTTAGGCCCAAGCGATTAACAAGGTCTATATCCAAACCAGGAGCATACATTCCTGTGCAACTGATAGTGATCAGGTGGGTAATGTCTATCGCTTCAACTTTTGTTTGTGTAAGACAGTTATTTACACTTGCCAAGGAAAGCTCAATGGCTTCTTTACGGTAGTAGTCAGAGCGTGCTTTTGTCGTTGGAAATGGATCTAAACCCACGCTTGGTGGGTAGAAAATCCTATCCTTTAAACTGTCAGAGGCATAGTCAGGTATGGTTGAGTATCGATCTACAATTCCAGAAGCACGATAGAGTGCCCTTAGCCTGCTTTGCTCGGCACCGACCATGCCATGGGCTTTTGCCATGAACTCGACAACTTGATTTTGAGGAATTTTGTGTTTGGGTACGGCAGAGCCGATAGAAAGAATGGAACAAGTCACGCCCTATATTAGTGGTTTTTAACCTAAATTGTTTGACGAAACATCGGAATATGTTTAAAAAATCAAACTGGCTACACCTTCGCATTCACTTTTCATACTTTTTACTACCTATTTATATTTTTGCGCTGTCGATTAGTCCAAATTTAAGCGAGGGTGGCTTGCTTTGGTTACTTGTTATTCTACATCTCTTTATTTACCCAGCAAGTAATGCTTATAATAGCTTTTTTGATAAGGATGAAAAGAGTATCGGAGGCCTAAAAAACCCTCCCCCAGTAGATAGAGGCCTTTTTTTACTTTCTCAAACTTTCGACCTGATAGGATTACTTCTAGCGTTTATTTTCTTTCCTGGCAACTATACCTTAATCGCGATGTTGATCGCATATATCTTGGCGTCAAGAGCGTATAGTAATCCAAAAATTAGGCTGAAAAAGTATCCTATTATGAGCTGGATAATTGCTGGTTTTTTTCAGGGAGCATGGGTAGTGTGGTTAGTCTATGTTGGGCTGAACGACTTTGCTTTCATTAACATTTTTAAGCTACATGTTTTAATACCAGGACTATTGGCCTCTGCAATTCTATGGGGTTCATATCCTATGACACAAATCTATCAACATGAGGAGGATGCTAAGCGGGGAGACCTCACATTATCTATTAGGCTTGGGATTAAAGGAACCTTTATGTTTACAGGCATTTTTTTTGGGTTGGCGAGCCTTGGGTATGTCTTATACTTCCAACACTACTACAGCCTTAGGTATGGACTAGTGTTTTTAGCAGCTATGTCACCAGTAGTTGTCTTCTTTACACAGTGGTTTTTGAAAACGCTAAAGAACGAGTCAAATGCTAATTACACCAATACCATGAGTCTGAATTGGATTTCAGCCACATGTTTGGGCGGCTTCTTTCTCTATCTCTTTTTGCATTCAACTAATATTTTGGCCGTAGTAGGGGTTTACTAAAATGGTTGGCCATGGGTGTTTTTCATAATTTGGTAGGCAAAAAAAGAGGAGTTTCTCATTAAACTTACAGCTACTTCAGAGGTGAAAGAGGAACCAAAAAGGGCTTGAGTTCTACGCCCAACACGAAGTCGCTTTTTGAAGGTACTGTTCCAAGTTCGGATATAATCTTCTTCTAAGGCTTGACGGTTAACCCGACCCTTAGTGTAATGTGTTGAAACAGATTCTGAAACAATTTTTCCCGAATGTATGGCCATGGCCATGCCATTACCACATAATGGCGTAATCAGCCCTGCGGTGTCACCTGTCATTAGGATGTGATTTTCAACAGCACTTTTTGGAGAGAAGGAAAATTCATTGATTACCTCAGGTTTGTCGAAAATGAACTCAGAATTATTGAAGATTTCCTTAAGGAAAGGGTTTTGCTTGACTACCGCGTCTTCCATGGCCTCGATTGAGCCATGCTTTTTCAGCATTTCTCTACTGCCAAGGTAGCACAAGTTGTATTTATCATCTTCAATGGCACTGATGCCGCAATAGCCACTTTGAAAGTTATGAAGGGCAACCTTGTCTTTCGGGTAATCTGTTTTTATATGATATTTAACGCCAATGAATGGCGCTCTTTTATGGGTAAAACCTCTGTCAAGCTTGTTGTCGATCACGCTTTTTTTCCCATAGGCGCCTATAACGATTTTACTTTCGAAGGATTCACTGCCCGTCTTAACTAAGAATTTGTCGGATTTGAATTGAACATCTGTTATGGCTGCTTTGGTGATCACATTAACACCCTCTTTTAATGCTATCTGATAAAGAAATTCATCCAACACATATCGGCTGACGCCAAATCCACCTAAATCCAAAGGCAACTCAAAACTTCTACCTTTTACTGAAGAGAATTCAAACGTTCGAATGCGTGAGGGGTGAGAGGCGTCAGGGAAGAGACCGTTGCGCTCAAGAAAAGGCCTAACTTCATCTGAGACATATTCCCCACAGACCCTATGGAATGGAAATTGTTTTTTTTCGTATAGGTTGACTTCATACCCCTTGCGTTGCAAAAGGATGCTGCTGATTAACCCCGCTAAACCGCCACCGATGATTGTAATTTCTTTCAAAATATCCCTTAATACAGATCAATAACCACTCAAATAAAATGGAACAACTGCATTATAATTTGAATTAAGTTTATAATTCAATAAGAACCAGAATTTCTAAAATACAATTCAATGAAAATAAGAAATCTAAGACTAGCAACGTTCGTTGCTTGCTTGTTTGCAGCCTTTATGCTAATCGCGGTAAACCCAGCTGAAGCACAGAGCAGAAAGAAGAAAGCGGAAGCGGCAAAAGCCGAACAAGCGGCAAAAGCAGCCGCAGCCAAGAAACCGGCGGCTAAAAAAGGTGGTATTCAACCATTTGATAAGGTAATCACAAAAGAAGCTAAGACTGACGAAGGTCTTTTCAATGTCCATACATTGGATGATAAGTACTTCTTTGAGATTCCTAATGACATGTTAGGAAGAGATATGCTTATGGTGACGCGTATTGCGAAGACAGCAGCAGGCATCGGCTTTGGTGGTGGAAAAACCAATACGCAAATGTTGAGATGGGAAAGGATTCAAGATAAAATCTTGCTTAAAATCATTTCTACAACCATAACTGCAGCAGATTCACTTCCTATTAGTGAAGCGGTCAAAAACTCTAATCTTGAGCCAATATTAGCGGCTTATGATATCAAAGCGTTGTCTAAAGATTCTACAGGTGTTGTAGTTGACGTAACAGCATTACTAACAAGTGATGTTAAGCCTCTTGGCTTACCACAGAGAAATAGAACTCAGTATAGAGTGACGAGATTAGATAATTCACGGTCTTATGTAGTAAGAGCAAGTAGTTATCCTGAAAACATTGAGTTACGCCACGTAAAAACGTACCAGGCAGGAAGCTCCCCATCTAGTTCAGCAGATGGCTCTATTACAGTAGAGATGAGCAACTCAATGATTCTTCTCCCTGAAGTGCCAATGCAACGTAGGCTTTATGACGAGAGAGTTGGATGGTTTGCAAGAGGAACGACTGACTATGGTTTGGACGCACAACAGTCTAAAGTAGTTAGATACCTTGATCGATGGAGATTAGAAGTGAAAGAAGAGGATATGGATAAATTCCGTAGAGGAGAGCTAGTTGTGCCGAAGAAACAAATCGTTTATTATGTAGACAGAGCGACACCGAAGCAGTGGGCTCAAGCGATTAAGGATGGTATTGAAGATTGGCAAGTAGCTTTTGAAGCTGCAGGCTTCAAAGATGCTATTATCGCCAAGACACCTCCAACAAAAGAAGAAGATCCAGATTGGAGTCCAGAAGACGTACGTTACTCTGTTGTTAGATACTTAGCTTCTCCAATTCCGAACGCAAACGGTCCTCACGTAAGTGATCCACGCTCTGGAGAGATTTTAGAAAGTGATATCAACTGGTACCACAACGTAATGACTCTTCTTAGAAGATGGTTCTTCGTTCAGACTGCTGCTATCAATCCACAGGCTCAGAGTTCTGAATTTGACGATGCAGTAATGTCTCGTTTGATCCGTTTTGTGTCTTCTCACGAAGTAGGCCATACATTAGGTTTACCACATAACTTCGGTTCAAGTAACGCATACCCTGTTGATTCATTAAGGTCAGCATCATTTACTAAGCGAATGGGTACTGCTCCTTCTTTGATGGATTATGCACGTTTCAATTACATCGCACAACCAGAAGATGCTGGTGTTGCTTTAATGCCAGAGGTTGGAGAGTATGATAAATATGCAATCGCTTGGGGTTACAGACCTATTATGGGTGCTAATTCTCCAGAAGAGGAATTGCCTACCTTAAGAAAGTGGATTGAAGATAAGAATGGTGACCCAATGTACAGATATGGTCGTCAGGGTAACTCTAATGACTATACTGCTCAAAGTGAAGACTTGGGAGACGATGCTATGAAAGCTAGTATGTATGGTATTAAAAACCTAAAAGTGATTATGACTAACCTTCAAGATTGGACATATGAGCCAGGATCTGATTACAGGGAACTTGAAGAGATGTATGGAGAGGTAAGGTCTCAATTTAACAGATATATGGGCCATGTTGGTCGTTATGTTGGTGGTGTAAAAGAGAACTACAAAACTGTAGATCAAGATGGTTTAGTATACACTCATGCACCAAAAGCGAAGCAAAAAGAAGCAGTTAAATTTATCACAGATAATCTTTTTAATACACCTAAATGGATGCTAGATCAGCAGATCATTGGTAGACTTCAGGATTATGGTGCAGTAGAAAGCATGCGTTCTCTTCAAGCGAATGCTATGAATTCTATGCTCGAGTGGAGAAAACTAGGTCGAGTTATAGAGAATGAAGCCATGAACGGTGCTGACGCCTACAGTATCACAGAGCTTTTCTCTGATGTGAGAAACGGTATATGGTCAGAGCTTCCAAGAGGCCAAACTATTGATACTTACAGAAGAAACCTTCAGAGAGCTCATATCGAACGATTGGAATTAATGATGACGGGAGAGTTAGAGGTTCCTGCTGCATTTAGAAGGTTCGCTGGCCCAGGCATTGACGCGAGTCAGTCTGATATCAGACCTGTTGTTAGAGCAGAACTCAAAACATTACAGTCTAGAGTAAGAGCTGCAATTCCTAGAACTTCAGACAGAATGTCTAAGATTCACTTGGAAGATGCCTTAGTGAGAATCAACGATATTCTTGATCCTAAGTAAGTAATAGTTAATACACAATAAAAAAGGCCACCGATTATCGGTGGCCTTTTTTATTACAGTTTATTTGATGTGTTTAGATTAAAGCTTTCAGCTCCAGTTCTTTCTCAATCAACTTTCCATCTCTTTTGATCACCATTGTAAGCCTCGTACCAGAGGGCTGTCTAAGAAGACTATTCATACTGGCAAAAGAATAAAAGAAGACAGGCTTATCTGCCATTGAAATAATCTCATCACCAGGCAGCAGGCCTATTTTTTTAGCAGGTGAATTTGGTATAATATTCGAAACGAAATACCTGTTCAATTCTTCACCACTAACACTAAAAGTAAAACCAGCGGTGTTGAACTTGAATGTATTGGCATAGTTTTCATTCTTTTTCAAGTAGATAGCCTCGTTTAGGTAGTCAAATATTACGTTGAAGCGCGCGAGTACATCAGAACCCATAGTGCCATACCTTTTCATTTCCGTGCCATTACCTTCAATAACTCTCTTAACCTGCCAATCTTCAGGAAATGATGTCACGACTTTATTGAATCGAAACCGTTTTCCAAAGCGGAGGCCTTGAATACGCCCTACTTTACCTTCCAGATTACCTATTAGGCTACTTCCCAAAGAGTGTTCTATTGTATGTTTAGGCAGTACAATCTCGTCATGGCGCTCCTCATCAAGGAATAGCGCACTACTTGCACCAGTATCGATTAAAAGATTTACCTTCTTTCTTTTCTCACCTCTTTGTTTGATCTCAGCCTTTATGTAAGGGCGAAAATCTCTAATTTCTACATCTACTTTTCTGAAACCCTTCGGTACTTTAAACTTTCTAGGTTCGTACAGGCGAAGCTTTTCATTTTCATAATCTACCTCAACCACAAAGCGATTAAAAAGCTCAGAACCCAATATTCCGTGAGCTTCAACCCCGAGAATGTTGCGTATATCCATGCCGCTTTCCTCTAGAACAAGCATTGATTGGTTGCTTCCGCTAATGCCATTCAATTTGATGCTCAAGTTGCTTGCTACGAAGAGATCTGTGATTTTGTCTCCATTTCCAGCGTATATAGGAATGGTTCTGGCATCGGCTAGGTTATTGTCGGCAATGACAAAACGATCGAATATCATTCCAGACTCTGAACCAGTATCTAAAATAAAGTTGAACGGACCTTCACCGTTAACCAGAATGGGAATAATAATGAGATTGCTCTCATCTTTAAAGCTTAGCTCTACAAATTGTTGGCCGTCATCAAAAGAGAACCCTACTGAGTTTTGTGCAAAACAATTCATTGAAACTAAAAACGCGAGAGTCAGGATGGTATATCGCATAATCATGAATTTGTTTGGAAGGTTAAGAAGCTAACTAATTAACACTAACGAAGTATTAATACCCTTAGTTTTATTTAAAAACGTGCTTATATACGGGTTTGCGGTAAAGAAACTGTAATAGCAGTAATGGATAAAGAAGCAGGGTCATTAGCTTATAGTTTGCCTTGTACTCAATACTATCAACAATTTGGCAGCCTTCGGCATTGCTGATTAGAATATGGTGATGTTTCCAGGAGTGAAACGGAAAGGGAAGAACTACACCCTCATCTATAAACTCGAATCGCTTATTGGTTTCATTGTCGAAGGTAATTTCACTTATCCACTTCTGTTTTTTAACCTTAAAGTCGAGCAATAACTCTACAAAATCTCCTGTGTAACAGCCATCAAATCGAATTAGCGAGACCGTTGGGAACGGAGGGTTCAGTTTAAGGAAGAGGTCTTGGTTAAAGCCAGCTTTGACCGAAGCCAAGTTTTGATTGACCTGTGTTGTCACCTTTACATGCATAGTTAAATAACACGAATTTCGGGAAAAGGTTAACGTCTAACACTTGTTTGTATGTTAGACTATTGTGTGTAACTTCATTTTGATTCACCTCGACTATTTAAAGTGTATAGATTTTTACGGTTTGCAGCCCAGCTTTTGGCGGTCCTTTTTTTTCTAGTTTTCTTCAGTAGCTCTTCGCTATCGCAAGAGAATGCCTTAAAATCGAAATATGCTTACACCACTTCTGCACTCGAATCTGCACAAAAACTGTATAGCCAAGGAAGGTATCCCGAAGCATTATCTGCCTACGATGCACTGATAAGCCAAGCCAAAAATCAGCAAAACTTTGAGGAGGCTGTCTATGCTATGGAGAAAAAGGCCTTGTCATTACGGAGGCTAAACCAATTAAACACCGCTATTGAGGTTTTGGATGAAGCCTTAAGAGTCTCTAGGAAACACTTGCCCAAGGGTCATTTTTTAGCAGCTAAAATTTATTATACCCGTGGAACCATGGACCATACTTTAGCGAACTATTATTCTGCCAGAGCATTCCTAGACACTGCAATCGTGGAGTACTATCAATCCACGTCTTACGATTCTTCCTTTTATAAAAGGGTAGTTGAGTATAAGTTCTATGCCTACCAATATTCTGAAGGAAGCCAAGACACGCTGATTCGCTATATGAATAAGTTGATAGAGCTAGAGCGTGCTCTGGCTAAAGGCGACCCAGACCCTAACGTAATCTTAAGGTTATATCAGAGCTATCCAGAAATCTATATTCAAAAAGGAGACTTTGAACAAGCCTTGGCTTATGCGATTGAAGGTTACCAATATGCAAATGAAAATAGGGATCGTGTCTCAAACAGGTTCTATGCAGAGGCTCAATTGCAGCTTGCAGAGGTCTTTTATTATAAAAAGGAATACCAAGACGCCATCAAGATTATCTTAAGGGCTTTGCCAATCGTTGAGAGTACCCCAAGGAACGAAATGCCAGAGTATTATGCGTTCAATAATTTAGCGGGGATTTCCTATATGGGTATTGGAGATTATGAGTTGGCCTTACCTTATTTACGGAAGGCTGCAGAGGTTCTTATGGACAAAGGAGGGTTGGTTGATGATCGTGCTGGTGCTAAGTTTTACTCTTTAGTTATGATTAATATGGGTTTCTGTTATAACTTTTTGGGGCAAAAAGAAAAGGCGGAGGAAGTCTTAATACGCTCTCTTTCAAGAATGAAACAACTAGTTTCCATTCCCAATCCAGATTTTCATAAAAATTATGAGGGATTAGGTGATTACTATTTTTCAAGCCAAGCTTGGGGTGGTGCACTTAATGCATATGACTCTGCTTTAAGAAACGGCCTAGTTTCATATCAGTCTTCAACCCTGTCATTTCCGGAGGAGGTAAGTGATGGGTCATATTCATACACGGACTTGAGGACGCTCATGAAGAAATCAGACGCCTTGAAGAACATCGGAATACTCAATAGCGATAAAGACATGCTTTTTGCTGCTCAAAATTATGTGGAGAAGACGCATAGCATTATAAGATCTAATAGAGATGCTTTTGTTGTTTCGGAGGGGAAGTTGTTTTTAAGTGAGAATTTCAAAAGGTTGTATGAAATAGGGGTCGAAGTTTGTCATACATTATTTGAGTTGACTAAAGATGAAGCCTATATGGAAAAGGCAATGCTTTTCACCCGACAAAGCAAGGCAATTCTCTTTTTGGAGCAGTCTCAAGAGTTTGATCTGGTTATTAACAATGCGCTATCAAAAGAGATTAAAGATGAGTTCTTCAGGGCAAAAACGAATATCGAATTACTTCAAAATTCCTTTTACTCATTAATCGATAATTCAGTTACAAGTGATTCTGTCATTCACTTAAACCAAAAGCTGCTGCTTGCACGTGCTGCTCAAGGCCAACTGAAAGACAGTATAAAGAATATCCTTATAGAATTTGGGGAGAATGTTTCATCAGTTCAAAGCATATTGACGGAGCATAAATTAGCCGAGATTCCTAGTAATCATGCTTTAATAGAGTACTTCTACGGGGAAGAAAATATCTTCGTTATGTCAAAAAGCGCGTCAAATTATGCGTTTCATAAGGTAAGCAGGGAGGAGAGGCTGGAGGCGGCAATTGGAGAGTTGATAGAAACTGTTTCCAATCCTCCAAGCATAAGTAACATTAACCAAGAGTTTCAGAAGTTTAAACAGAACTCATTGCTATTGTATACCAATTTGATAAAACCAGTTATCGAAAATTATAAGGGCTTAGAACACTTGATTATAATTCCAGATGATGTCCTTTCAAGAATTCCATTTGAAGTTTTTCTTAGTAGAGTTGATGATGAGGCAATCGGGTTTAATGAATTGGATTACTTAATTAAGTCTTATAGCATTCAATATGAGTTATCTTCAGAGCTATATCAAGAAGGTCGTAAAAACAAGGAACAAGGCAATGGGTTGATGGCTGTAGGGTATGAACAACCACCACAAATGGGGCAACTTGGAAGCGGAACCTTACCTGGTACAGAGGATGAAATCAAATACTTACAGAACACGCTTGACGGAACTTTTTTAATTGGTGATACAGGGACTAAACAAATTTTTTTACAAAGTGCCAGTGAGTTTGATGTTTTGCATTTAGCAATACACGGTAAGGCGGATAGTGTCAATAGATACGAGTCTAGCTTAATATTCAATGGAGCAGAGGATAATGTTTTGAATACTTCGGACCTATATTTAGCGGGGCTTAAGGCTCGCTTAGCAGTCTTGAGTGCTTGTGAAAGTGGTTCAGGAACTTTGAACAAGGGAGAGGGAACATTTAGTATTGCGAGAGGTTTTGCCTTGGTAGGCGTGCCATCTATAGTAATGAGTCTTTGGAAAGTTAATGATAGAGTTACCTCAGATTTAATGATGGAAATGTATGATCACTTTGTTAATGAGGGAATGGATATTAATGCTGCCCTTAGAACTACAAAACTTAACCATTTAGAAAGGAATGATGAATACTTAGGACACCCTTATTATTGGGCCGCATTTCTGCAATTGGGAGAGGATGTCAATTATCAGGAGAAGTCTAGATTAAGCACTATTAACATAATACTCTTAGGTTTGATTCTTGGTGTTCTGCCCGTAGCTCTCGTGATTAGAAAACGAAGAAGGGCTAAATAGCCCTTCTTCTCGCGTGTATATGTGTGATTAATAAATATTCTTACCTTACTTTATCTAAAATATAGGCCCAACCGCTGAATTTTTTGCCGTTATTCCTTTTCAGGATAATAAACTCAACAACATCTCCCTCTCTTAATCCTTCCATTGGTGATTCGTTATGAAACCTAAACAAATCGCCTGTGCCAAATTCAATAATGTCTCCATGTTGATATTTTCTGTCGTCAAAAGCTTGGGTTGAACCGTCAGGGGAATCAATATCTGGATGTGTAATGACATGGCCAGTTTGTCCTGTTGCCGTTGTGGTCACTTCTACTTCCATTGCGGTTAGAATCCTTTGACTCTTAACTGTAAATGCGTTCTTTTCTATGGTGAGGGATGCTAGTACTGATATCGCTTCTACTTCTTTCTTATCTGCCAAAAGCGCCATGCTTAAATACCATTTTGATTGATCTTTTAAAGCAGAGAAATTATTCAGTGTAGTGTTTAGACTCTTAACAGCCGCATCGTAATCTCCAATTTCAATATTAGAAATACCCATGTAGAAGTAGTTCTCTGCAGTTCTTTCAACTTTAACCAATGCTTCAAAATTCTCTACCGCTAGCGCAAAGTTACCGGCATCGTATGCGCTGTAAGCTGCAGAACTCAAAGATTTAGTTTCAATAGCCTCTCCCCTGACTTGTCCGTTGAGATTAATATAGACTTTGTAGTTTTCTGTAAATACATCTTGAGGAGTAGGTTGGCCACTTCCGTTCAGCACGAGGTAGCTGGCCGAAACCATTAGTATCAGGCTAGCAGCCACGGTTATTATTCTTTTCATAATAGTCTTGTTATTAGTAGTCAGTATTTGTGTGTTGAGAGAGTCCTCGACGTCAGTCAGTAGGGACTTGATGTTCTTTCTTGCCTCAAGCTTTATGGCAAGTTTGATTTCTTTGATCTCTTGAAATTCTTGATTGAATTCAGGGTCATTTTTAAGGCGCTCATTAAATGCCTTCATTTCACTTTTATCAAGTGTAGTAGAAAAATACCTGTCTAATAGATCAAAATTGCTCATCATAAGAGGTTACCTATAGTTGATTCTTAATTCTTTGGATACACTTGTATTTTAAATTCTTAACAGTGTTTCCGTTTTTATATTTCATCACTTCAGCAATCTCATCGTTGCTAAGATTGTTGAAATAGAAGAGTCTTAATATTTCACTGCAGGGTTCTCCGAGCTCAGAAATGAGCTTTTTGATTTTATTAATTCTGACCTCTTTCTCTGTGTTATCTTCTTCTAAGGCTTCAAATAACTCGTCCTCATCAATTTCTTCTTGATAAGAAATTTTTGAGTTTTTGCGAGAGTCTGCTAATAGCTTGTTCTTGCCTATAGAGTAGAGATATGTCTTAATCCCTGCTTCATTCATTTCTTCAAATGATTCCTCTAGAACGTTTTCGTAGAAGGAGAGTATTGAGTACTGAAAAATATCTACAGCCTCGTCTTCGTTGCACTTGTGAGTATAGGTGATCCACTTGATAAAGCTTATCCTATATTTTTTATAAACATCCTCAAGCGCAGAGCGATCACCGTTCCGTAATCGCAAGATCAACGAGTTAACACTCATGCTCTACTTCTTTAGTGATTAGGCAATTAAAAGGTCACCCAAAAGAGAGGGTTTTTTTTAAAAAAGATTCATATCAGGAGGCAATTCTTGCCTAAAAACAAATAAAAGACAATCAGTAATATAAATAGTTATATAAGAAGGTCGTTTGGGGTGTCTAAGAAAAAAATGTGTGTTGAAAGGGTGACATTGACTCCTCGCAATCACTAATATATACAAGTAACTTATTTATGGGTGCCAAGTCATATTTTCTGGTTGATGATAAAATCCAATCTATGGATGATGAATTCGTGGACGGTATCGAGAAAAAGAAACCGACTTCAAATCAGGCGTTAGCAGATGTAAATGTACTAGTAATCGATGATAACCCCATTAACCTTATCGTTGCAGAAAAAACACTCAGTAAGTTTGGTGCCAAGTCAATTAAAGCATTATCCGCCAAAGAAGGGATACAAAAATTTTTCTCAGAAACAGTAAATCTAGTTTTAATGGATTTGCATATGCCAGGAATAGATGGCTATAAGGCCACAGCTCTTCTGCATGAGACTGAAAAGTTTAAAAACCAGCCGGTACCAGTTTTAGCCTACACTACTTTTGCCTATGATGAGGTGAGAGAGAAGCTCCAGTTTTATAAGCTAGATGGCTACATAGGCAAGCCGTTTACTCAAAGCCAAGTGTTTGAGACCATAATGTCAGTTTTGAGTATTACTCAGAATTCATAACAAGCCTAAGGGCCATTGAATTATACCCTTACAATCTTTTATACTCTTATAATCTTTGCGTTCAATGCCATTGGTAATTACTGACCCAAAGCTTACTTTTGACAAAAAGTTATTGTATGCAGCACGACCAAATCGTCTTTGACCTCATTGCCAAAGAAGAGAAGAGACAAACCGAAGGCTTAGAACTAATTGCCTCAGAAAATTATGCTTCTTCCCAGGTAATTCAAGCCATGGGATCTGTGTTAACTAACAAATATGCTGAAGGGCTACCCGGAAAGAGATATTACGGGGGGTGCGAAGTTGTCGATGATATAGAAAACTTAGCCATTGACCGTGCTAAGGAGCTTTTTGGTGCTGTATGGGCCAATGTTCAGCCCCACTCTGGAGCTCAAGCTAATGCAGCAGTTATGCTAGCATGCCTGAACCCAGGCGACAAGATATTAGGGTTTGACCTTTCGCATGGAGGACATTTAACACATGGTTCACCAGTTAATTTTTCTGGAAAGTTCTATCAACCGTATTTCTATGGTGTAGAAAAGGATTCTGGATTAATTGATTGGAATAAAGTAGCTGAGACGGCTAGAAAAGAGAAACCACAAATGATCATTTGTGGAGCTTCGGCTTACAGTAGAGATTGGGATTATGCAGCATTAAGAGAAGTTGCAGATGAGATAGGAGCGATTTTATTAGCAGACGTGTCTCACCCTTCAGGGCTGATTGCAAGAGGCTTACTAAACGATCCAATTGAACACTGTCACATTGTAACCACGACAACTCATAAGACCCTTAGAGGCCCTAGAGGAGGTTTGATTATGATGGGGGAGGACTTTGAGAATCCTTGGGGTCATAAGACGATGAAGGGTGACATTAAGATGATGTCACAGCTTTTAGATGGAGGAGTCTTTCCTGGTACACAAGGTGGTCCTTTAGAGCATGTGATCGCTGCTAAGGCTATTGCTTTTGGAGAAGCGCTTAGTGACGAGTACATGGAATATGTGATCCAAGTAAAAAAGAATGCAACGGTCATGGCTGATGCTTTTGTGGCAAAAGGGTATGATTTGATTTCTGGAGGAACAGACAACCACTTAATGCTGATCGACCTTAGGTCGAAGGGCCTTACGGGTAAGCTTGCTGAAAAAGCACTCGGCTTTGCAGACATTACCATCAATAAGAACATGGTGCCGTTTGATGATAAGTCTCCATTCGTAACGTCTGGAATGAGAGTGGGTACCGCTGCAGTTACAACCAGAGGCCTAGTGGAAGCAGACATGAAACGAATTGTGGAGTTTATAGATAGGGTTTTATCAGACCCTGAAAACTCAGGAAACCTTGAAGGCGTTAAAGGAGAAGTAAACGCTTGGATGAATCAATACCCTTTATTTAAATCCTAATTGGCACTAGACCAACTAACAGACGACCCGCAGGAAAAGGACATGGGATTCCTTGACCACCTAGAAGAACTTAGGTGGCACCTGGTTCGTGCTGCTGCCTCGGTATTCATTTTTTCAATTTTGGCTTTCCTTTTTAAGGATGTCGTATTTGAATTGATTCTGGGGCCAACAAACTCAAAGTTTTGGACCTATCAGCAGCTTTGTAAACTGGCTGAATTAATAAATTCTCCGGCATTATGTCTTGGTGAGATGGATATGATTATCCAGAATAGAACCATAACGGGGCAATTTGTTTGGCACATAAAGTCTTCACTAGTTGTTGGCCTAGTGCTTGGTTTTCCATACACTTTTTGGGAAATCTGGCGCTTTGTGAAACCAGGCTTGAGGAATAATGAGAAAAGTGCCTCTAGAGGTGTAGTAGTAGTGGTTACCTTTCTTTTTCTCTCTGGGGTGCTCTTTGGTTATTACATTGTGACCCCATTAAGCTTTAACTTCTTATACAACTACGAACTAAGTCTTAAGATTGATAACATTTTTGACCTCTCTTCAATAATAGGAATGGTAGCCACCTTGGCCTTGGCTTGCGGTTTAATGTTTCAATTACCAGTATTGACCTATATTTTGTCCAAAGCAGAAATCATTTCACCTAAACTGATGAAGCGTTATAGACGTCATTCAATTGTGGTGATCTTAATTATTTCTGCCATTATTACTCCGCCAGATGTAATTAGTCAAGTCTTGATTGCGCTTCCACTGACATTCTTATATGAAGTCAGCATTATTATATCAAGGCGAGTAGAGAAGAAAATCGCAAAACAACGCACATGAAAAAGGTAGGAATAGGTGGCGATCATGCCGGGTTTGAGTACAAACAAAGGGTTGTTGCTTTTTTAACGAGCAAAGGGTATGATGTTAAGGACTTTGGACCTACCTCTGAAGATTCAGTTGATTACCCTGATTACATCCATCCTATGGCAACCGCTATTGAAAATGGAGAATTGGATGCTGGAATTGCGATTTGCGGTAGTGGAAATGGTGTCTGCATGACAGCTAACAAACATCAAGGCATTAGAGCGGCTTTAGTTTGGCAATCTGATTTAGCGGCACTTTCACGTCAGCATAACAACGCAAACGTAGTCTGTATACCCGCGAGATTTGTCGATTATGCACTGGCAGAAGAGATGGTTTCAACATTTTTAACCACCGATTTCGAAGGAGGAAGACACGAGAGAAGAGTAGACAAAATCAGCTGTCAATAACCGAGAACCATTGTAGTAATCGCTATTCCAAACAGTCCTATAAACAGGAGTTCCGCCAAGTATTTCTTAGACAAATCACTCAATAGTCTAGTGATAAAATAAGCCATTGCCGGTATTATTAACGTGAACGATGTTAGTTGTTCAGTGCCAAAAATAGCAATGAGCAATAGCCCGAAAAACCCTACCCAACTCATAGCTTTCTGAACCAATATTTGATGATTGGTCATGCCCTGCCCTGAAAAGTGTTGAATGACTGCAATCAGGCTTAGTAGTAAAGTAAACCCATAAACAATCACGGACTCGTTCAGCAACGACCCCAAAACTTGATAATTGAAAGGTTCTATGAACAGCCTGTCAAGAAAGTCTCCACCCCTATCCTGTAAAAAGAAGATAAGCCAAGTGATGAGTAAGGGAAGAAAGAATCCCCAGGCTAATAGAAAGTACCTGCGAGTAATCGTACCAGAGTAAAGTAGGTATATGATTAGCACCATAAGAAATGCCCAGACAAAAGGGTAGTAACAGAGTCCAGCCAAGCCAATAGTGAAACCAGTGCTAAGAATATTTTCCTCCGTTCCCCTATATTTGATATGATAGAACAGATAGTTCAATGCAATAAGAAGAAAACTACTCCCAACAAGTTCTGGACTTAAATGGTAAAAGCTTTCAGAGGCACTCAATAATATTACATAAATAGCAGCAGGTACATAGGTGTTTTCTTGTAAAGAGGCATTACGAATAAATATTGAATTGAGTTGGATTCCATTTAATAGAATAAGTATCCCGGCTAAAAAAGCATCAACAAATTCACTGTTTAGAGATGCAATACCTACAAAAAGGAAGTTTGCCAATGGACCAGAGTGAAGTGTATTCGTCTCTAATAGTTTGCTTTCATTAACCTCTAACGCCCATAAACCTTCATTAAAGAACAGGAAGAATACAAGCCTTGTGATCAATAAGATCAATATCAGGCCGACAATTCGATAGGGGTCATTTTTCTTAAAGAAGCTAAGCAATATCTTGATTTTGGAGACAGTACAAATAAGGTAAAAATTAGGCTGGAAGGAAAATCAATAATTATATCAGATATTTGCAAAATGGCAGGAAGCAAAAGACAGCAGCAATATTCAAAATTGATCCAGAAAGAAATTAGTCGGATTCTTCAGCAAGAGCACTCAGGTAATTTTGTAGGAAAACTCATTACAGTAACCGATGTGGAGATGAGTCCCGATTTGGGTTTGGCTAGGCTTTATATCAGTATTTTTCCTGTCAGTGCAGCCATTGAGTCTTTGGCGTTTTTAAATACCGTAAAGTCAAAAATTAGAGGCTCTCTTGGCAGGGCCATTGGAAAGAACGTAAGAATAATACCCGAACTGGCTTTCTTTAATGATAGTACTGCTGAATCGGCATCTAGAATGGATGAAATTCTTGGTTCGCTTGAAATTCCTAAAGACAAAAATTCTGAATCCGAAGAAGATTGAATGTCTCCAGCTTCATAGCAAGGCGTTACTTTACCTCTAAAAAGACTAAGAACTTTATCCAGGTACTCTCTTGGGTGTCCATGATTGGCGTGGCGATTGGCACTATGGCCCTTATCGTGGTGCTTTCGGTTTTCAATGGGCTAGAGGATGTGCTACGCTCGGTTTATCAAACCTTCGATCCAGACTTGAAAATTGAATCTGTCAGGGGTAAATCTTTTCAAGTCAGCGATGACTTCTTGGAGGGGATCAATCAAGTTTCAGGTGTTAGCGCTACGGCCCAAGTAATCGAAGATAACGCACTCTTATCCTACAGAGACCAACAAGTAGTTGTAAGAATTAAGGGGATAGAGGAGAGTTATCTCAAAACAAACAAACTCGATACTTTTTTACTTCAGGGAGAGTTAAAACTCATTGAAAACGATCAAAGCTTTGCGATACTGGGTGCTGGGGTTGCTTATGAGTTGGGTGTTTTGCTTGACAATGATATGTTCGATTTACAAATTGTTTACCCAAAGAATTTAAGACCAGGAGCTACGTTTTCGGCCAATGCTATACGTAGGGTCAAAGTAAAGCCAGCTGCAGTTTTTAGTGTAGAAACGGCCTACGATGAATCTTTGGTAATGATATCTATAGATGCCGCTAAGCGTGTATTGGGATATACGAATGAAAGAACCTCGATGGAGGTATACCTACAAGAAGGAGCAAGCTTAAGCCAAGTTAAGGCACAACTAAAAGAACTCCTTGGCGAAGGATTCAGGGTTTTGGACAGTGATCAACAGCATGCCGAACTTTTGAAAGCGGTTAAAATTGAGAAACTCTTTGTTTACATTTCATTGACCTTCATTACCTTAATTGCCTCTTTCAATATCTTCTTTTCATTATCAATGCTTGCCATCGAGAAACGGAGAGATATGTCTGTTCTTTTTGCCTTTGGCGCGACAAAAAACTTGGTTAAAGGGATTTTTGTAAAACAGGGAATTATCATAGCCGTCACCGGTAGTGTCGTTGGTTTGTCACTAGGTCTTTTACTTGTATGGATACAAAAGACATATGGGTTAATTGGTCTGGGAATGTCAAATGCTGTCACACAGGCCTATCCTGTAAAGATTATTTGGACGGACTTTCTCATGGTAGGCATCAGTATCGCAGTGATTACAATTTTGACAGCGTATCGGCCTGCAGTTTTGGCCTCTAAGGTCAACCTCATTGATTACTTAGATTAAAATAAATTTACTTTCCGTCAGACAGTTTTTCCCTTTGGGAGAAATCTTTAATTTGCGAGTCGCCCCAGATTTAAATGAAGGTTTCAACTGCCCAGCCGTTCCAATTAATTTACTCGCTCTATGAGCATGAGTACCTTGGGTACCTCTTCGAATCGTTTGTGATTCAACTAGATGAAAAAGGTAGATTAACGCTTCAACATCAGAATATCTCATCTAAAAATGCAAAGGAGTTTGGCGCTGCTTTGAACGAGATAGATTATGAGTTGATTGAGCTTATGGATGAAATGCAGCAAGAGTACATTGTGCTGAAATTCTATAAGCAGAGGGTGAAACCCGCAGACTTCTTTTTTAAGATATATGATAAAGAAAAAGGAGATAAAGTACTTCAAGAATCGATAGCGCATCACCTAGAGCAGCGGAGAGCAAAAATTTTAGAACGACTTGGAGGCAAGAGAGTCTTTGAAATGGGTCGTGATGGAGAGCCAACTTGGAAAGAAATCTCTTGGGAAGAGGAGAAGGCCAAGGTGCTGTTTCACTTTAGGAGAAATGAAGACAATACGCACTACTTTCCTACCATGAAGCACAAGGGGGAGAAGGTGGAGTGGCAATATAATGGCTCCTTCTTAGTCTGCCATGAACCCGCATGGCTAGTAGTCGGCAATAAGCTGTTTCGGTTTGCAAAAAACGTTGATGGTAAGAAGCTAAAACCCTTTCTTAACAAAAAATTTATTGTAGTACCTAGAAAGGTTGAGGAGACATATTATGAAAAGTTTGTTACACAGCTGGTCGCGTCTTTTGATGTTTATGCTAAAGGATTTGATATTAATACCGAAATTTTTCCTGTAAAACCTATCATTGCTTTCTCAGAACTTGTTCAAACAACTAATGGAGATTTGTTAAAGGCAAATGCAAACGTATTAGTTGGTGATGAAGAGAGTAAAATTCTTTTCAAGTTGGGCTTTGATTATGGCCCGTATCAGTTTCCTTATGAGAAGGCACCTAATTCTTCAGTGAAAGTTGAAAAGAAAAATGACTCTTACGTTTTTCACAAAATAAGACGAGATGCAGATACTGAAACAGATCTCGTTCAGAGACTTTATGATTCAGGTCTAAAGTTACAGAACGGGCGCATAGCGATGTCTAGAGGGCGTGCATTTTCCTGGCTCAAAGACAACGCAGAGCTATTAGAGACCCTGAATATAAGCGTGAAGCAAACAGATGCTGAGCTAAAGAAATACTTCGTAGGCGAGTCGTCACTTGAGATCAAGGTAAACGAGAGCATCGATTGGTTCGATATCCACGCAGTTGTGCGATTTGGCGACTACGAAATACCCTTTAATGAGCTTCGTAAGCTAATCAATAAAAAGAGCAAGGAGATTAAACTTCCTAACGGTGAAATAGCCGTGATTCCAGACAGTTGGTTGACTGATTATGCAGAGTTATTTGCCTTTATGGAAGAAGATGGGCAGGGTCAAAATTTAAAACTCAAAAAACACCACTTATCGCTCATTGAGGACCTTAGAAATGGTCAGTTAGCTCAGGTGACCATGGATCGCAAGCTTCAAAAACTTCAAGGATTCGAAGAGATTGAAGACTACGAATTGCCGAAAGGCTTCAAAGGAAAGCTGAGGCCCTATCAGAAGGCGGGCTATAATTGGATGCGCTTTTTAGCTGAATACAGCTTTGGGGGATGTTTGGCAGATGATATGGGGCTTGGTAAAACTGTCCAGACATTGGCGCTATTACAATCTCAAAAGAGTGAAGGGGCCATTCAAACGTCTCTTCTTGTAATGCCCACCTCCTTGATCTATAACTGGCAAATTGAAGCGTCAAAGTTCACTCCGAAGCTCAAGGTGTTAATCTATTCTGGAACCCAAAGAGATAAGAACCCAGAAACGTTTGCTAAGTACGACTTAGTCATTACCTCCTATGGAATTACTCGAATAGACATCGATATTTTAAATACGTTCTATTTCAACTACGTCATTCTAGATGAATCTCAAGCGATTAAAAACCCAGATAGCATAATTGCTAAATCTGTTGGTAAGCTTAAATCTAGGAACCGCTTGATCCTTACGGGCACTCCATTGGAGAATAGTACAATGGACCTGTGGTCACAGTTGAGTTTTGTAAACCCGGGCCTTCTGGGGGCTCAAAAGTACTTCAAAAATGAATTTCAACTACCAATTGAGAAGCAGCAGGACATCGAGAAAACGCGCAAGCTCAATGTGATTATTAAGCCATTCATATTGAGAAGGCAGAAGTCTCAAGTGGCCAAAGATCTTCCTGAAAAGATTGAAAATGTCAAGTTCAGCGAAATGACTCCAGACCAGGCCGAGAAATACGAAGAGGTAAAATCATTTTATAGAAATAAAATTTTAGATACGATTGAGACGAGTGGGATAAGAAAGTCTCAAATGCTTCTGCTTCAGGGTCTCACACAGCTCAGGCAGATTGCCAATCATCCTAAAATGGTTGACGAGGATTTCGAAGGAGACTCCGGGAAGTTCGAAGATATTCGATATATGGTGGAGTCTGCGTTGAGCGAAGGGCATAAGATTTTGATATTTAGTCAGTTTGTCAAGCATTTGAGTATTGTCCGAAAGTATTTAGATGAGAAAGGGATGTCATATGCCTATCTAGATGGCACGACCAAAGATAGGCAAGGTCAAGTAGATAGCTTTCAGAATAATAAAGACATCAAACTATTTTTAATCTCGCTACGCGCAGGGGGCTTAGGACTTAATTTAACGGAGGCAGATTATGTCTTCCTATTAGACCCTTGGTGGAACCCTGCAATTGAAGAACAGGCGGTAGATAGGGCACATAGGATTGGTCAGAAAAAGACCGTTTTCACGTATAAGTTTATTGCAAGAGATACGGTCGAAGAGAAAATACTGGCATTGCAAAAGAACAAGCTTAAGTTAGCTTCCGACCTTATTTCAACAGAGGAAAGTTTCATGAAGAAACTAACCACAGAAGACATTTCTGAGCTGCTCGCTTAGGGTATTAAAATCATTTATATTGCTATTCAATGGCTAAGCAAAAAAGTACATATGTCTGTCAAAATTGCGGGACAAACTCTGCCAAATGGGTTGGTAAATGTCCAGCATGTGATGAATGGAATACTTATGTTGAAGAAGTAGTAGAAAAGGGTGATCCAGCCAAAACCTCATGGAGAGATACCGATCAGCCAACAGTGAAGCAGCGGCCTGTCAATGTTAAGGATATTGAGAAAGGTGCTGAACGTAGGTTGGTTACAAAAGATGCTGAATTAAACCGTGTACTAGGTGGAGGCATTGTTGCAGGATCATTGGTGCTTTTAGGTGGTGAACCAGGTATTGGTAAGTCTACACTGATGCTTCAGATTGCCCTTAGTTCTTCTAAAACCAAAGTGCTTTATGTCTCTGGTGAAGAAAGCCAACAGCAGATTAAAATGCGTGCGGATCGGATAGGCGTCCAAAGTGACAACTGTTTTATTCTTTCCGAAACCAGCACTCAGAATATTTTTAGCCAGATTAAAGAGATGTCTCCGCAAGTCTTGGTGATTGACTCTATACAAACCCTGCAGACTAATCGAATTGAGTCAGCTGCGGGTTCAGTCTCTCAGGTACGAGAATGTACAAGTGAGCTGATGAAGTTCGCAAAGGAAACGAATACACCAGTTTTCTTAGTAGGTCATATTACGAAGGACGGGAGTATTGCTGGGCCAAAAGTTCTCGAACATATGGTGGATACGGTCTTGCAATTCGAAGGAGATCGTCATTTGAGCTATAGAATTCTCAGAACAGTGAAGAATCGATTTGGCTCTACATCCGAGCTTGGTATTTATGAAATGCAAGAGTCAGGTCTACGTCAGGTATCCAATCCTTCAGAAATTCTTATTTCTCAGCGTGCGGAGGATCTTACAGGCGTTGCGATTGGCGCTACAATTGAAGGGAATAGGCCCCTTTTGATAGAGATTCAATCACTTGTAAGCGCAGCTACCTACGGAACACCACAAAGGAGTACTACGGGTTTTGATAGTAAAAGGCTCAACATGCTGTTAGCAGTATTAGAAAAGCGTGGAGGACTTCGGTTTAGTGCTCAGGATGTGTTTTTAAATGTGGCGGGCGGAATTCGAATTGAAGAGCCAGCACTTGACTTGGCGGTTTGTGCTTCATTGGTGAGTTCCTATCACGATGTACCAATTTCTGAGAAAGTCGCTTTTGCTGCGGAAGTAGGTTTGGGTGGAGAGATAAGAGCAGTTAACCGTGTTGAAAACCGTATTTCAGAAGCCGAAAAACTTGGCTTTGAGCAGATTTTTATATCAAAGTACAATGTAAAAGGGCTAGACCTCAAAGGGCGAAATATTAAGATTAAGCCGTTTGGTAAACTGAGAGAGGTCTTTGAAGACTTGTTCACTGCGTAACATTGATGACATTTCCTAGAAACGAGTTTCTTTGACAACACTTTTATCAATTAAATTTGGAAACGATGAAGCTCTTTACAACAATCTTCTTTCTCATTTCACTATCCTTTCTTTCCTATCAAGAAGTAGTCTATCGAGGTGAATTCGATAATTATAGCCGATGGACAACGTTCAAAGGCAGTTGGAAGATTGTAATGAATGCTAATAAGCATGAAATAGTCTTTGGTGAAGACTTTGAGGCGAAAGAAGCTCCAGATCTTAAGGTTTTTCTATCAAAAGCGGACTTAGAAGGTATTGATAGTAAGAATGCTTTGAATGAAGGAGAGCCTGTCTTTGTGGCGAAACTTACTTCTTATGAAGGGGCGGCTATTTACAGCATACCCGATTCAATCGACATCAGTCAATACAAGACAATCATTGTGCACTGCGAGGAATATACAAAGCTGTGGGGAGGCTCTAGTCTTGAGTAATCAAAGCCCAAATCCTTTTCTACCCTGAAGACCACCAGTGTGGATGAATAAAATCTTCTGGCCTGGATCAAAATGATCATTGTGGATAAGGTCATAAAGACCATACATTGCCTTTCCTGTATAGACAGGGTCAAGTAGCATGTAATGTCTATTTTCAAAGGCAGACATGAACTGGAGTAGCTCAGGTTTTGCTTTTCCATAGCCCCCAAAGTGATAATCATTGTTCACCTGCCAATTGTTATATATTTTTCCTGAGTATTCAGAAAGTATAGACCCTATCTCAGAGGTCAAAAAAGAGCCTTTTAAGGAGGAAAACCCTATTATACCTGCCTTTCCATCAAGGCCATCAATAACCCCAGAAATGGTCCCTCCAGTACCAATCGATAGGCAATAGTGATCATAGGATTCAGTCAACTCTTTAATGATTTCGGTACAGCCTTTTATTGCAAGGTTGTTTGTTCCGCCTTCGGGAATAATATATGATTCCCCAAACGCTAATTGTAAACCACGCTTTACAGCGTGATTGTTCTTTAAGCGATAGTCGCTTCGATTAAGGTAGTGCAGGGTCATTCCACAAGACTTAGCATATGCAAGGGTATCATTTAATGGCAAGACCTCTTCGCCTCGAATCACACCGATGGTTTCAAAGTTGTATATCTTGCATGTACCAGCGACAGCATGAATATGGTTGGAATATGCTCCACCAAAAGTTAATATCTTTTTATGACCAAGTCTTTTAGCTTCCTTGAGATTGTATTTAAGCTTGCGCCATTTATTGCCTGAGATGACGGGATGATTAAGATCTTCTCTTTTTACAAAGACCCGAACGCCTTTTTCGCTAAAAAGATCTTCCTTAATTTCCTGAACTGGAGAGGGCATAGTTTCCACACTGCCAAGTTAGTGATATCTTTGCATCACTTTAAAGAAGTACCATGAACGAAGAACTGGAAGAAGACGAGTTATTTGAACACCACAGAATCGTCTGTGACCCAGGCCAAGTGCCTTATCGAATCGATAAGTTTCTGATGGATAGGTTACCGAATGTCACTCGAAATAGGGTGCAGCATGGTATTAAGGAAGGCTTTGTGAAGGTAAACGGAATCGAGATAAAGCCGAGTTACAAGGTGCATCCAGAGGATGAAATTGTCATTGCTTTACCCGAACCACCAAGGGATAATGAATTAGTAGCTGAGGATATTCCAATAAACATAGTTTATGAGGACGATGACATTCTGATTGTCAATAAGGAACCAGGAATGGTGGTTCATCCTGCCTATAATAATTGGACCGGAACCTTGGTCAATGCACTGGCGTATCATTTTCAACAATTGCCTACCATGGAAGGGAATGATGGTAGGCCTGGGTTGGTGCACCGAATAGACAAAGGAACCTCTGGGCTATTGGTGGTTGCCAAGACAGAAATGGCCATGACAAGTCTGGCGAAGCAATTTTTTGATCATAGCATTGAACGAACGTATTATGCCCTCATATGGGGTATTCCGAAGGAGACCGAAGGTACGATAGACGTTAATTTGGGAAGAAGTGAAAAGGATAGAAGGGTAACTGTGGCTATTGAGGATGGCTCAAGAGGAAGAACAGCCGTAACACACTACAAGGTGCTAAAGGAGTTACGTTACATCTCTTTGATTCAATGTAACCTTGAAACAGGAAGAACACATCAAATCCGGGCACACTTTAAGCATTTGGGTCACCCATTGTTTAATGACGCTACCTACGGAGGAGATAGCGTTGTTAAAGGGACGCGGTTTTCGAAGTATAAATCCTTTGTGGACAATGCCTTTAAAATGATACCTAGGCAAGCGTTACATGCGAAATCACTTGGTTTTATTCACCCAAGAACAAAAAAATTCGTTCATTTTGAATCTGAATTACCTCAGGACTTCCAAAACGCATTGACGAAATGGGAAGACTACGTGAAGTACGATTAGTAAACGATATAATTGAGTACTGCCCAGTAGTGAAAGCCTGTTCCTCCTATTACAAAGAGGTGCCAGATGGTATGATGGTATTTGAGCTTTCTCATCAAATAGAAAATAATGCCAGAAGTGTAAGAGATGCCGCCATAGATCATTAGGTACACTACTTCTTCTCCAAGGATTGCTGAAATTCGACCAAACATTAGGAAGCCCAACCAACCCATTCCTACATAAGAAATTAGGGAAATTGCCTCGAAACGACCTGTAAAGAATACTTTAAAGACGATTCCTGCTAGTGCAATAGCCCAGATGCCCAGTACCATGTTGATGCCAAAAGAGTCATTACCAAGCACTCCCCAGGCGAAAGGAGTGAAGGTCCCTGCAATCAGAAGATAGATTGAGATATGATCTAGTTGCTTAAACAAGTATTTTTGCTTCTTTGCTTTAACACTATGATAAATCGTAGAAGCGGAGTACAGAATAATAATGCTTAGAAAGAAGATAATAGTGCTCCAGAATTGAGGTGTATCAGTGATTGGAACTTTGATGAAAACAAAAATTAACCCTACAAAGCCAAATACTATTCCTATGGCATGGCTAAGCGCATTTGCCCGTTCTTCTTCAGGTGTATAAACATCTAGTTTAATATTTTTCACTGATCAAGTCTTTGACCGCAAAATTTGCAATGAATTGCATTTCTTTCATGATCAGTTTCGCCACAGTTTGGACAGGCTATCGAGGCTTGTTTTTCTTTTTCCTTGCCCAGTGCTACGGTTACAATTCCAGTGGGCACGGCAATGATGGCATAACCTAAAATCATCACAAAAGAAGCCACCATCTGCCCTATGATCGTTTGAGGCGCAATGTCTCCATAACCGACAGTAGTTAAAGTAACAATAGCCCAATAGACACTCCTGGGGATGCTTGTAAACCCATTTTCGCCCCCTTCCACTAAATACATAACGGTCCCCATAATGACGACCAACATAACTACTGTCGCCATAAAGACGGTGATCTTGTGCCGACTAGATTTAAGGGCCCGTGCTAATTGTTCTCCTTCTCCCACAAAGCGGCCTAATTTCAAAATTCGAAAGACCCTTAGTAGCCTGAGTGCTCTAATGATAAGTAGGTACTGAGTACCAGCAAGAATGAGGCTTAGATAAGTTGGAAGTAGTGAAAGAAGATCGATTAAGCCATAAAAACTAAAGATATAACCACGCTTATGGTCAGTGACATAGATACGTGTGATATACTCCAAAGAAAAGAGTATCGTCAATGCCCATTCAATAATTCTAAAGATGTCTCCATAGCCTTTTTCTATGCTTGAAACGCTTTCCAGCATAACGGCTAAGACACTAAGCACAATGGCGATTAGTAATGCGACATCAAAGGCCTTTCCGGCAGGAGTATCTGTACCGAAAATAATAACGAAAAGCTTTTTCCGAAGGTTCATGGTAAGAAGTTAGGGATTTTAAGAGAGCATAAAAAAAGCCCAAGTCATAAGGCTTGGGCTAGACATAATAGATTCTCTTTTATAGGCTCATCATTTCTTTAAACCTAGCGGCTTGTCTACGGCTCACTTCGACTTTGTCTCCACCTCTAAGTACTACCATAAGTCCGCCATTGAACCATGATTCAATGCTTTCAACCCAAGTAAGGTTGATTATGTGCTTACGGCTTGCTCTAAAGAACGACCTGTCGTCAAGCTTTTCGTCTAAGGCGTTCAGTGATTTATGAATCATTGGCTTGAAGTTATCGAAGTAGATTTTGATATAGTTACCATCTGATTCGAAAAGTCGAATGTTCTCTAGCTTCACAAACCAACACTTATCTCCATCTTTTACAAAAACACGATCCTGAGGGCCAAGCTTTTGATCACCCACGATTTCAGCAACAGCTTCCTTTTTAGGTCTGTTGATCAGCTTTGTGATCGTTTCTTTTAATCTGTCTGGCTCGATGGGCTTCAGTAAATAATCTAGGGCATTAAAGTCGAATGCTTTCAGCGCATACTCGTCATATGCCGTAGTAAAGACAACATCAGGTACAGTGTCCAAAGTTTCTAGCAATTCGAAACCAGTTTTACCAGGCATTTGAATGTCTAGAAAAAGTAAATCTGGTTGTAAGGCCTGAATTTTTTCCTCAGCGTCCTCGGCATTTACCGCTTCGCCCACTATCTCGATTTCCGGATATTCTTGTAGTAGGTTGGTCAACTCTTTACGCGCTAACCGCTCATCATCAATAATCAGTGCTCTCATCAGTTTCTATTTAGCTAAATGCGCTGAGGTATTTTCACTTCAGTCACAACAAACTTATTATTTTCATTGTAAATACGAAAAGATGCAGCCTCACCGTAGATAAGTTTTAACCTTTCTTTTGTATTTATGAGTCCAACGCCCTTCCTTCCTCCTCTTTTTGGCAGAGTATCCACCAGTTGTCCACTGTTACGGATTTTTAAAATTAGGATAGAATGTTCAACATTAGACTGAATTTCAATTATACCACCTTTGACCAAATTGGAGACGCCATGTTTAATCGCGTTCTCAACTAAAGTTTGAACCATCATCGGTGGAATCTCATAACCATCGGATTTGGGGTCTATTTGATAGCTTACCACTAGACGCTCTTCAAAGCGAATACTCTCTAGTGCCAAATAGTCTTTAACGGTGTTTAATTCGTCACCAAAACTAACGACTCTCTTCTTATCGGTAATCAGAGAATTTCTAAGAATGTTTGAAAGTTGTGTGATAGCAACCTTAGCTTTTCTTGGTTCTTCATCGACTAGGGCACGCATGCTGTTAAGTGCATTAAAGATAAAATGCGGGTTCAGCTGTGACTTGAGTTGGTTGAGGTGCATTTCATTCATAGCGGCCTCATACTTCAGGGAGCGGTTATTGCTTTCCAAGAAGTGATATAAAAAGTAAATGGCTGACCAAATTGTGAAGAGCACCAAGAAGGCGATAAACGCAAACAGCGCATCAAGGATACCCGAAGATAACTCAATGGTTCCTGCGAGATAGTATAGTGGATAGGAGAACACGACTACAAGTGCTGCAGCGAGTGCTATAACGCCTAGTATTCGGGGAATGATTCTGGAAATGTTAATGTTTAGCCAGGATCGCCTGATGATAATTGCCCTGATAAAGTAGTGCGAGACCAATAACATGGGGGGTGTGTGGATCAAAAGCTGGATACGAGAATCGCGCATTCCTTCCGGCCCCAAACCTTGAGGGTCAAGAGAAATAGCGATGAAGTTGGCTAAAAAGTAAATTCCCCAACCTAATACTTGAAGTGTCCAGTATAGTCTCTTTTTCCTCATTCCAGAATGGAAAATAAGCAAACTTTAAGCATTATATAGAATGCTTTGCCACGAGAGGTAACTAGGGGCTATTTGTGGAGATTAAAGGCTATCCCCTGGTTTGTATTTATTGTTACGCAAGAAGGTTCTGATGATCAGTCTTGTGCCTCGATCGTAAGTCATATAACTCCATATCCAGTTACTTAGGACGACTATTCTGTTGCGGAAACCGACAATAGACATCAAATGGACAAACATCCAAACCATCCAGGCAAAGAAACCCCCAAAATGAAATTTCGGTAAGTCGACAACCGCTCGGTTTCTACCAATGGTGGCCATAGATCCCTTGTCTTTATACCTAAAGGCTACGTATGGCTTTCCTCGGAGCTTACGCTTCAAGTTTTTACCTAAGTTTTCTGCTTGTTGCATGGCAACGGGGGCTACCATCGGAAAGCCATTTGGCATTTCATCAGTTTTCATCATGGCGATATCACCAATGGCATAGACATCGACATAGCCAATTAGCTGATTAAATTTATCGACCAGAATTCTTCCTCTTTCTACCGTCTCCTTTGGTAATCCATCGATAATATTTCCTGTAACGCCAGCAGCCCAAACCACTGTTTTAGTAGGAATAACAGTTCCATCGGTTAAGGTTACATCTCTACCGTCATAATCTGCAAGCCGAGTATTCATTCGCACATCAACACCAAACTCTTGAAGGTATTGCATTGCCTTGGCACTGGATTTTTCAGACATACCCGCTAAAAGTCGAGGGCCTCCATCTACCAAATGAAGTTTCATAATATCGAAATTGATGTCTGGATAGTCTTTCGGTAGTACATGTTTCTTTAATTCACCCAGTGCTCCAGCGACCTCTACTCCTGTTGGTCCTCCTCCAACGATCACAAAGTTTGTCAAGCGATCTTTTTCTTCTGGTTCTGGAGACATCACTGTCTGCTCAAAGTTTTGGAGCATGTGGCTTCGAAGGTCTAAAGCTTGAGGAACCTGTTTCATTGGGAAGGTTCTATCGTACATCTTTTTATCTCCGAAGTAGTTGGTTTTAGAGCCGTTTGCGATGATTATCATGTCATAATCGAGCGCTCCAACGAGTGTTTTAATCTTTTTCTCCTCTAGATCAATTCCTGTCACACGGGCCATTCTGAAATAAAAGTCCTTATGGTTTTCAAAGAGCTGCCTGAGCGCACCAGCAATGGAGTCTGGCTCAAGGCCAGCGGTTGCCACTTGATAGAGTAATGGCTGGAAAGTATGGTAGTTGTGCCGATCTAGTAATACAATTTGATATGGCTCATGTCGAAGGGATTTGGCTATCTGAATCCCAGCAAACCCTCCTCCGATTATTACGACTCTTGGCTTATCACATTTAGGGATTTCTAGGTGTAAATGTTGGAATGTAGACATAGGCAATGGGCTGTTCGTTGTAACGCGATCCGACTCAATAGGTTGATGTTTGAAGCAGCTATTATGCCAAATATTAATAAATGTTAAAATCCAAGAAAAGCCTACAACACGTATAATAGATAGAGGCCACTTACCGTTCTAGGGGTAAGCTTTAAAAAGAAATGATAGAAAGAAATTAGAATCGACAATGGAGGTTAGTAACTGGTGTTAGGTTACAAACTGTTGAGGAAAGAGATAGGTGTGTCGATTTTAATGTTTTGGTTGAAGAAGGTGCTGTTCGCGAAAGCGGCAGCATCTTTTTTTGTACCTATGAAAGCTCCTCTTTTAAGAATTTAGCGGTATAACCCTTCTCGCTTTTTGCCACTTTTTCAGGCGTTCCTTCTGCTACGATTATTCCACCTCCATTACCCCCTTCAGGTCCTAAGTCAATTATGTGGTCAGAAACTTTGATCACGTCTAAGTTATGTTCAATTACCAATACTGAGTTTCCTTTTTCCACCAATCGATTCAATACATCAAGCAAGTGCTGAATGTCCTTGAAGTGGAGGCCTGTAGTAGGCTCATCAAGAATGTAAAGGGTTTGTCCAGTGTCCTTCTTCGAAAGCTCTGTGGCCAGCTTAACACGTTGTGCTTCGCCTCCCGATAATGTTGTGGCATGTTGGCCTAAGGAAATATAGCCTAAACCAACATCGTTCAAAGTCTTGATTTTTCTTAAAATCTTCGGCAAGTGCTCAAAGAACTCAACGGCTTGTTCGACAGTCATGTCAAGTACATCGGAGATTGATTTTCCCTTGAATCGAACCTCCAAGGTCTCACGGTTGTAGCGTTTTCCTTTACAGGTTTCGCAAGGCACATGGACGTTCGGTAAGAAGTCCATCTCGATCAGCTTCATCCCGGCTCCTTCACAAGTTTCGCAACGGCCACCTTTCACATTGAAAGAGAAACGCCCCGGTTTATAACCTCTAATTTTAGCCTCAGGAAGTTCTGTGAACAAACTCCTAATGTCGGAGAATACTCCTGTGTATGTCGCTGGGTTCGACCGAGGTGTTCTACCAATTGGGGATTGATCAACTTCGATTACTTTATCAATGTGATTTAAACCATCGATTGATTTATACGGCAAAGGGTTTTTCCTCGCTCTGAAAAAGTACTGGTTCAGAATTGGAAACAAGGTATCGTGAATTAGTGTAGACTTACCACTTCCCGAAACGCCAGTGACACAAACCATTTTACCCAAAGGTAATTTCAGGGTAACGTTTTGAAGGTTATTCCCTTGTGCGCCCTTTAGTATAAGTTGGTTCCCGTTCCCTTCTCGTCTTTTTTCAGGAATGGCGATGCTTCTCTCACCCTTGAGATAATCTGCGGTCATACCACCTTTTCTGAGAAACTCTTCTGGAGAACCTGCAGCCACTATTTGACCCCCATGCCTACCTGCGCCAGGGCCGATGTCGATGATATGATCTGAGGCTAGCATCATGTCTTTGTCGTGCTCTACAACAATGATGGTGTTCCCAATATCCCGAAGGTTCTTAAGGGCATTGATTAGTTTGACGTTGTCTCTTTGGTGAAGACCGATGCTCGGTTCATCCATGATGTAGAGTACTCCTACAAGTTGAGTACCTATTTGTGTTGCCAGACGAATTCTTTGTGCCTCACCACCTGAAAGTGTCCTCAAAGGGCGGTTGAGGGTTAAATAGTCTAAGCCTACATCTAGTAAGAAGCCTATTCGCTTTCTAATCTCTTTCAGAACTTCAGGTGCAATCTGCTTTTGCCTGTGCGTCATTCTGTCTTCAACGCCCACAAACCAGTTATTCAGTTGCGTGATGTCCATTCTTGCCAATTGAGCAATATTGGTGTCTGCAATTTTGAAATGGAGCGACTCTTTTTTCAAGCGATCACCATTACAAGTAGGACAGGTTTTAATAGACATAAAGTCTTCGATCCAGCGCTTGGTTTTCTCTGTGCCTTCGTCTTTTTGCTTTTCTAGAAACTTGATAATTCCTTCAAACCGAGTGCTCCACTCTGTGCCGGGGTACTTCTTGGAGCTAACAGCCACGGGAACATCATCTCCATAAAGAATGATGTTCATTACTTCCTCAGGAATCTTTTCGATCGGTGTAGTAAGGTTGATCTTGTATCGCTTGAGGATCGCTTCAATCTTTTTGAAAATCCAGATGTCACGGTATTCACCGAGTGGGGCAATGCCACCGCGGCTCATGCTTAATTTCTTATCAGGAATAACATTTTCCTTGCTGATCTCTTCAACTTGGCCTAGTCCATTACAGGTTTGGCAGGCGCCATAGGGAGAGTTAAAAGAGAAGTTATTCGGGGCAGGCTCATCGTATGAAAGACCCGTTTCTGGGTCCATTAAGTATTTTGAGAAATGATGAACGTTCGTGTCTTCATCACGCACCATCATGATGCCTTTGCCGTGATTAAGGGCTGTTTTTACACTTTGTGCAATGCGGTAACGATCGTCTGCATCGGCAATGATGCGATCGACAACAATCTCGATGTCGTGTGTCTTATATCGATCGACCTGCATTTTAGGCACCATGTCCATTACAACACCGTCAACACGAACCTTGGTAAAGCCCATTTTACGGACCTGAACAAAAAGTTCTCTGTAATGGCCTTTACGGCCTTTGACTACTGGTGCCAAAAGAATAAGTTTCTTGTTATCGAAGTTCTGAATCAAGTGATCTACAATCTGGTCTTCAGACTGGCGAATCATTGCCTTACCTGTCAGGTAAGAGTAAGCGACCCCCGTCCTAGCAAACAGAAGCCTAAAGAAATCATAGATTTCTGTTAGCGTTCCAACTGTTGATCTAGGGTTTCGAGAAGTCGTCTTCTGCTCAATGGAAATTACGGGACTTAGGCCATTGATCTTATCAACATCAGGCCGCTCCATGTCACCGATGAATGAACGAGCGTAAGCTGAAAAACTCTCCATATACCTACGCTGCCCTTCGGCATATATGGTATCAAATGCTAAGGACGATTTACCGGAACCAGAGATACCTGTGATCACCACCAATTTGTTTCTTGGAATGACGGTATCGATGTTTTTTAGATTGTGTTCACGCGCGCCATAAATTTCGATGTTTTCATGACCGTTAAGGTCAGCTGGGGCAAGATCAATATTGGCGTTTTCCTTGAGTTTTTCCATGAATTGGGCCGCAAAATGCAGAATCCACAAAGGTCTAGATTTAAGGGGGTAATTGCAACTCTAGTATTAAAGATTGAATTAGTTTATCTAACCCTGTGCTTCAGCTTATGCCAGCCGATTATAGTTGTAAAAGCTGATGGCTTAATGAGGTGTGATTACGCACTAACATGTCAACCCCAGCCCTTAATAATTGATCGGCATGCCCATCTCTGATATGACTTCCGCCTAAGTAACCAATTGTCTTTAAACCAGCTGCTTTTGCCGCTGTCACGCCAGCGACACTATCCTCTACTACTATTATTTCTTCTTTTGTCAAAGAAAGTTCTGATAACGCTAACACATAGACAGCTGGATCAGGCTTTCCTTTTACGACCATTTCGGCTGAATAGATTCTACCATTGAAATGATGCGTAATTTTGAGTTTCTCTAGGGCGAGCTCCACGTAGTCTTTGGCACTATTAGAAACGACAGATCTAGGGATAGTCAGTGAATTGAGCATATCCCAAACCCCATCAATTGGTCTTTGGTTATCTCGAATGAAACCATCTAGTTTTGGCACTATAGTGCGAAGGTCTAAGTCAGGCTTTAGACTTCCATTGTCTTTTAAAATATTGATAATGTCAGTGAAGGTTTTGCCCGTATATTCTCGGATAAACTCCTCGATATCGATCGAAACGTTCTCGCCATTCAGCCAGTTCGTCACCACTTCTGCAGCGACAATTTCAGTGTCGATTAACACGCCATCACAATCGAAAAGAATGTGTTTAATCATTAGAAGTTTGGAGACAGTAAATACTTAGAATAGAACTCATCAATTACCTTGACAGCCTCTGTTGGAGAATCCACAAGGTTGATTAGGTCTAAATCTTTTGGACTGATATTACCGAATGAAAGCATAGTGCCCTTTACCCAATCTAAAAGACCTCCCCAGAACTCTGTGCCCACTAATACGATTGGGAAACGACCGATTTTATTAGTTTGAATTAAGGTAATAGCTTCGAAAAGTTCGTCTAGCGTGCCGAAGCCTCCTGGCATCACAACAAAGCCTTGAGAGTACTTAACAAACATTACTTTTCGCACAAAGAAGTAATCAAATGAGATAAGCTTATCTGGATCCATATAGCTGTTGTTTCCTTGCTCATGGGGCAATTCAATGTTCAAACCTACAGACTTGCCGTTTTCGCTTTGCGCACCTTTGTTGCCGGCTTCCATAATACCTGGGCCACCACCCGTTATTACGCCATATCCATGCCGAACGAGCTTAGCCGCAATTTCTTCTGCCATTTTGTAATACCTATTATCTGGTAGGGTCCGTGCAGAGCCGAATATGGAAACGCAAGGGCCTATTTTAGCAAGTTTCTCAAAACCTTCGACCATTTCAGCCATCACTTTAAAGATCACCCAAGAGTCATGGGTCTTAATCTCATTCCAATTGCGGTCTTTAAAGGCTTGTTTGATTTTATCTTCGTCTGTCATACGTATTGTTTTTGTACTGACCTCAACGTCATTTTTTTGAGTTTAGTCAGGTCGGCTAACCATTTACGTTGTCTAATGCTTAAAGTTGATTAAAAAATGATCTTGTTTACTTTGCACTAAGGTCGCTTAAAGCGTCTTCCAATTTAGGAAACCTAAATTTAAACCCTACTTCCTCAATTTTATGGCTACTGATTCTACTACCTCCAAGCACTATTGCTGCCATTTCACCTAGCATGATTTTAAGTACAAGGGCTGGAACCGGAATAGGTAAGAAAACCTTGCCGAAGGCTTTGGCTGCTTTCTTGGTAAAGTCTCGATTGGTTTCAGGCTTAGGCGCCACTGCATTGTACGGGCCTACATATCCATCATTTTCCATGGCGTTTATAAACAACTGAGCTAGATCTACGATATGAATCCAGCTCATGTACTGTGTGCCTTTTCCAAGAGGGGCAGCTACTGGTGGCTTCAGTAATTCTATGAGTGCACCACCGGCTTTACTCAGAACAACGCCAATTCTCAACTGAACCAATCTAATTCCGAGCGTAGCAATTTTGTTGGTGGCTGTTTCCCACGCATCGGTGACATGTGCAAGAAAATCATGACCAACTGGTGCTTTTTCCCTGATCAATTGATTTCCAGTATTACTTCCGTAAATGCCAATGGCAGATGCCGCTACAAAGGTCTTTACTTGATGATCAATTTTTTGGAGCTCATTGAAGATTAGCAAGGATGTTTTAGTCCTGCTATTGTAGATTTCCTCTTTTCGCTCAGTAGTCCATTTGGCATCTGCTACACCCGCACCCGCTAAGTGCATAATGGTGTCAACCCCTTCAAAGGCACCTGCTTCGATGTACTCACGCTTGTAGTCCCATTCGAAAACTTCATAGTCGGGATGCTTTTTCTTCGATCGACTGAGCACAACGATTTGATGGCCTTTGGCCTTTAGCATTGGAATAAGCACAGAGCCTACCAGGCCAGTACCTCCAGTAATTAGTATCTTTTGAGACATATAGTTAAAAGCAAAACGAGGTAAATATGTTCTACGAATATAGACTTTTGGGCATAAAAAAAACCGATCCAGTGTAAGTGAATCGGTTTAATGATTGGTAGTTTTTCCTTATTAGAACGAATATTTAATACCTGCGCCAAATGACATACCAGGGCTAAATCTTTGAAAGATTTGAGGTGCTGCATCGAGACTAATGCCTTCACCGTTTGAGAAAGATCTTTCATAGAACTGCTCAAGCTTGTCGTTTAAAATGTTATTGATGCTGAAGTTGAATGTCCACTGCTCATCGGCACCAAATACTTTGTTCATATTAAAGTTTAAGCTATTGAATGGTTGCGAGAATACGTCTGGGTCAATACCTCCACCAACAACTACTAAGGTTTTACCTTTTACATTATAGAATAAACCAGCATCTAACCCTAGTTCATAATTGTCATAAGCTAAGCCTGCATTTATTATCCACGGTGCCTGACCAGCCATGCTTCTCGTGTCATCAATTACTTCACCAGTTCTGGCGTTGTTATTTCTAGTTCTCAATTCAGTCTCAGAAATATCGATAGCGGATTCTACCAGCGTCAGGTTACCTGAAAGGCTAAACTCAGGCCCAATGAAATCAAGCGCTTGTTTGAATTCAAATTCTAGGCCATATACAAGGCCATCCCCCACATTTCTTGGCTGAAACTCAGCATTTGTCTGGGCTTGTGGGAGTCTGATTAATTCGATTGGATTTGCAAAGGACTTATAGAACGCTGAAACTGAATAGGTCTGTCCTCTGGTTTTAAACACTTCCCATCTTAGATCGAAATTATCAATATCAGTCTCAATTAGGTTTCCATCCCAATCATCAATGGCGAATAAACCACCATTGAAAACTCTATTAGATACAGGATCCAGGATCTGAGCGAAAGAGAGTTCTTTAAAGGACGGTCTTGCGATCGTTCTTGAATAAGAGAACCTTAAGTTTTGATCCTCGCCAACATTGTATATTAAATTGAATGAGGGAAAGAAGCTTAAATCGTCCAGTACCTCATCATCGTTCAAAACTTTTGTTTCTAATTGGTCCCTACCGGTATGTCTTTGAACAAAGTTTTCAGCCCTTACTCCGATAATACTTTTTAGCCGATCGCTAGGAGAGAACTCGGTAGAAAAATAAAATGCAGTATTGTTGATGGTGGCATTGTACTCATTTGGGTTTGGCTCACTAAAACCAGAGTTTAAGAAGATGGAACCATTAGGGAAGATATTCTCTGGTGTCCAAACCTCAATTCCCTCTCCAGTCCAATCAGGTTGTTCTCCATTAAAGAAGTTTACATTGAAGTCAACAATATTATAGTCTCTTTCTTTGAATGTATGGCTACCACCAAACTTTAGTTTAGCATCTCTTCCAAAGATATCGAGCTTATTAGTAACATCGAGTTTTCCTACAAGGTTAACTTCTTCAAGTGCTCTCCACAGCCTGCTAGGATTTCCCGCTGCTCCAGAAATAAATCTCAACCTACCTTGGTTTCCAAAGTCAGAGAAGGCTGTTTTTCTGATATCAGGGTCGTCTTGGGTTGACCATGTTCCGGCAGCTCTCCAGTCAATAGCCCATTTGTCGCCACCCAGTAGGTGTTCTCCATTCAAGAAAACATTGTTGATCTGTCTTTCATTGTATTCCAGGTTTTCAGAGATACCTGTATACCCTGATTTTCCGATAGCATCTTCATCATCTACCAATGCAAAATCACCAGCACGGCTTACACCGTTCTGAAGTCTCATAAAGGTAAGGCGGTACTTCGACTGCTGCGTTTTGTAGGCAAAACCAGCTAAACCTCCTACCAGAATATTATTATCAGCTAATATACCTTGGGTCGTTGCAGCTCTTTGGAATGCCGTGACATTTGAGTTCCGGTCATTTTGGTACTCCCCAAAATAGGCGTCATCATAAAGCGTAGTACTATTTTTATAATTACCTGTTACCAAGTAACCAATGCTATTACCATTCTCAAGTTCGATTTGATCAGCATATGTGAAACCAAGACTATAGTTCATAAAGCTGGTTTCCGGTCTAACACCCATCGTAGGACTGAAAGAATTCAGAAAACGTCCTGCTTCCGCATCATTGGTGTTAAACGGGTTTGGTGGGTTAGAAAGGTCAAAACCAGTCGGTAAATCTCTTTCACCATTGTCATATCCTAAAAAATCAGTGCTACTTCCTTCATAAGTGATATAATCAGAGTTAAAATGCATGGAAGGATTAAACTCGAAGGACATCGATACGTCTGCAATTCTTTCTTCAGGAAAGTCCTTTGTTTCAATATTGACAATACCACCAGTAAAGTCTGCTGGTAGTTCAGGGGTGAAAGACTTCACAATAATCATATTGTCGATCAAATTGGTAGGGAATACATCAATCTGAATACTATTTCTATCGGGGTCTAGACCAGGTATATCCATACCATTAAGTGTTGTTTTTGTATAGCGATCTCCTAAACCCCTTACATAAACATATTTTCCGCCTTCTACTGAAACTCCAGTTACACGCTTGGCCGCTTGGCCCGCGTCTCCGTCTCCCATTCTTCTGAAGCTCTCTGATGAGATACCATCAATCAAATTGCTTGATCTCTTTTTGTAAGTGATCAGGGCTATTTCAGAAGTCTTAATCGCTTCAGCCGTGACTATCACTTCGTCAAGCGAGGAGACATCTTCTTTTATTGCTATTGTAGGCAATACAGTAACTTCGCCTGCTTTAACTTCAATTCCGCTGATTGTAGTGGTTTGAAAACCAATAAACGATACTCTCATTTCATAAGTACCAGCAGGGGCACTTATGGTGAATTTTCCGTCAAGGTCTGCTGCATCTCCGTAGGTTGTACCCTTTAAAAGTAAGGTCACACCATACATCGGTTCACCTAAGTCATCGATGACGGTTCCTCTAATGGTTCCATTTTGAGCTTGAACAAAGGACAAATGTGCGAGGCTCAACACGGAGAGTAAAAATATGCGGGTTAAAGTTTTCATTTTAGTTATTTAATTTACCTATCAAAATAAGAAACCCACTACTTTCAAGTAGTGGGTCCCCATGAGTTTATCTATATTCTTTATAGTCCAATTTCCGCAAGTCTGCCAGAGTTACCAGCCCATGTCCATGCAAAATCAGCTGCAGAAGGACCATGAGTTTTAGCACCTACGGCTATGTTATATGTAATTACGCCACTTGCTACACCAGCGAAGAATGATCCAGCTGCAGCCAGGTCAGTTTCCCAGTTTGATTGGGTACCGTTTCCGTCACCACCGAAAGATTCTACATTTCCTGCAGTAAGTCCGAAAAAGTATGTGTTTTGGATGCTTGTGTTGGTATTGTCATCCCAGTCAATGATATGATCAATATCAGCACCGCCATAAACTACACCACCAGTGAAGCTATTAACTCCTCTATTAAGACTTCCCTCTGGGCCATCTAATTCGAATGCAGAACCACCTCTTGGGCTAATAATGATGAAGTTAGAAACAGTACCTAGCCAATCTTGGTCAGTATCCATTGAATCGTCAAAAGAATTCCAAACTACAACTCCATCAATTGAAACATTACCACCGAAGAATTCGATACCATCATCATCATTAGCAACAACTTCTACATTACTGATTGTAGTTCCAGAACCTACACCACCAAGGGTTAAACCGTTGATCTCGTTACCAGAACCAATGTTTGTACCACCATGTCTGATTGAAATGTAAGAGATTGTTCCAGAATTGTCAGCGCCATCATTACCACCATAAAGTCCGTTAGTATCAGATGCAGGAATACCTTCAATTTGAAGCTCAGTAACGTCTTGGTCAGATTCATTTTGGGCAGAGATAGGAGCATTACCAAGAATGATTAAACCACCCCAAAGACCTGTTTGAGTTGGAGAAGTCGTAGATGCATAGTTACCAGCAGCAATATCGTTAGGTCCAATTGGGTCTGCTTGAGCAGTAAAGATAATTGGAAGGGCTGCAGTACCTTGAGCATTTAAGGTGCCTCCTCTAGCCACTAGAAGGGCAGTTGAAGCAGCTTGCTGTCCAGGAGCACCTTTAATTACAGTACCTGGTTCAATAGTCAAAGTAGCATTAGACTCAACTGTTACTCTTGTTTCGAGTAAGTAAATATTGCTAGCAGTCCAAGTAACGTCTGAATCGATGTTACCTCTTACGTTGATAATTGGTGTAGGAGGAGTGTCAGTACTTGTAATTGAAAAAGTTATGGTAGCACTTCCCATTTTTCCAGCAGCGTCAATAACCTGAAGTACCACTACACCAGTACCAGTTTGGTTCAGGTCAACATTACCAGCAACGAAGCTTACTTCAACTGTTCCAGAAGTTGCTGCTGCCGCAGGACTAGTAATTACAGATGCAGTTCCACCAGTCACTGTTGGAATAGACGCACTTACAAAACCACCTGGAGATGTAATGGAAAAAGATAAAGAAGTAGTAGAACCTTCTTCAACAGTAGTTAATGACGGAGATGTTAACGAAGGAGCAGCAGGCTCCGGTTCATCATCTCCACAAGCCGATACAACGATCAACAAAGCTGCTGACATCAAGAGGCTTAATAATTTAGAAATAGAATTTTTCATGTCTTTGATTAGGGTTTTAAATTTTCCCCAAAACAACATGATTAGAACTACAAAGCGTTTACGCCTTTGTTAAGAATAGTTGTCATTCTGTTTAACAAAGTGTTAGTAAAGTTACCTCAATGTTAAGGGTGAACTTAATGATTGATTGGAATCTTCTTTAGGAGCTTCTCAACGATCTGTTCGGTGGTAACACCGTCAGCTTCTGCCTCATAGTTAAGGATGATTCTGTGATTCAATACATCAGCGGCTATTTCCTTAATATCTTCTGGCAATACATAATCTCGTTGGTTGAAGAAGGCGATTGCCTTAGCGGCAAGGTTGAGGTTAATCGATGCTCTTGGAGAAGCACCAAACTGCATGTAGTACGCTTCTTCTTCTAAGCCGTACTCTTTAGGGTTACGCGTAGCGAAGACTAATTCAATGATATATCTCTCTAGAGATTCTGAAATGGTAACAGCATTCACCTCATCGCGGATTGCGAAAATATCTTCTTTAGTAAGTAAGGTCTCTATTTCTGGATGGAATTTCATGTTCGCCATCCTACGCATTACTTCTAATTCGTCCTCTTTAGTAGGGTAGTCAACTTTAACCTTCAGCATGAAACGGTCAATTTGCGCTTCTGGCAAGCTGTATGTTCCTTCTTGATCGATAGGATTTTGTGTTGCCAATACAATAAACGGTCTGTCAAGCTTGTAACTCGTTTCACCAATCGTAACAGTTTTTTCCTGCATCGCTTCAAGCAAAGCAGATTGAACCTTTGCTGGCGCACGGTTTACCTCATCAGCAAGAATCACATTACCGAAGATTGGGCCTTTCTTTACTTCAAACTCAGCTTTCTTCTGGTTGTAAATCATGGTACCTACTAAATCAGCGGGTAAAAGGTCTGGTGTAAACTGGATCCTTTGAAAATCTAAGTGCAGTACTTGGGCAAGGGTGTTTACCGTCAAAGTCTTTGCAATACCTGGAACACCTTCTAAAAGGATATGTCCATTTGTGAATAAACCAATCAATAACCTGCTAACCATATATTCTTGGCCAACAACGATTTTGCTGACTTCAGCAGCAACGCGATTGATTTTTTCCTGATGTTCTTTTTTTAAGTCGTTTGATACAGCCTCTTCCATGTTTTTCGATTCTTAAAGCGCGCTAAAATAATCAAATAGATATTCTCCTGAACATAATACTTATACGAGCGCCATGTGTTTTTTATGATCAGCGAATGGCAAAGATGATTGATATCGAAATGAAGTCACAATTAGCGCCAGCCATTTAACAAGAATTAACAGCAAAAATATTTTAAAAAAAGTTTTGCTCACAATGCCCAGAAGAATCTAAACCGCTCCTAGATTTCTTCTATTCCACTGAAATACATGTAACTGTTTTTTACATTTTCATTTTTGAAGGCAAACGTCATATACTGGAAAAACACAATAAGTGCAGGTGATTAAAATTACCGAATTTGTACAATTCGTAGAACCCCTCTTTTTGCCCAAGGCTTGATTATCCCCTTTTAATGCCTCATATTCAATATGTGGTAATGAAATTACTCGCCTAAGCTAAACAACCATAAAAATGCCAGTCACAACCAACAAAAGGTATTACCTTAGAATAATTCTATTGTTAATCTTTTTTGCATGTACTGTTAAACATGGCTTTTCTTCAGAAATTGAGGATCAGGCAGGTCCTGTAATTTCTTCGGTTAGTGTTAACAGTTGCCTTGGGTCTATTACGATAAGTGTGACTTCAGGAGTGCTTCCCTATAGCTATGTTTGGAGAGACAATTTGGGTAACGTACTTCCCTATACCTCTTTTGTTGCGAGCGGTTTGGCTGCTGGCGATTACTCCGTAGAAGTGACTGACGGCAACGGTGATTCTACGGGGCCAGCGACATACACGGTCACCAACCCCCCAGACTTAGTAGGGACAGTTGTCGTTAATGACGTGACCTGCCGAGGAGATTCTGATGCGCAAATAGTCGTTACTATGGGAAATGGAAACCCTGGTTATAATTGGGAATTATTTGATGGAGGAGGAACCTCAATTGGGACCGGATCAATTGCATTTCCTAATAATGTTATCACCATCACGGGCTTGGGTATAGGTAACTATACGCTATCCACGGCAGACCAAGATGGCTGCATAGGAGATATTGTTTTTACAGTTACTCAACCAGCCAATTTTCTGGGCTTCTCAATTGGCTCATCAACAGACGCTACATGTTTTAATACTTCAGACGGCTCTATCAGTGCAACAGGGACTGGCGGCTGGGGAGCTTACACTTACCAATGGATTAGACTTTCTGATAATGCGGTAATAGGTAGTGCAGCGACTATTACCGGACTAGCAGCGGGAGATTATCGTTTAGAGATCATTGATAGAAGCGGAACAGGATGTACGATCAGCACTCCGACATTGACAATTAATTCACCACCAGAAATTGTGCCGACAGCTAGCATTACTAATACACTTTGTAATGGAGATGCCAATGGGGCGATTGACCTTTCAGTGGTTGGTGGTGTAGCACCCTATACATATTCATGGTCCAATGGCGAAACGACTCAGGATATTTCAGGACTGATGGCAGGAAACTATACGGTGACTATCACAGACAATTCAGGCTGTACAGATGTTGAATCATTTATGGTGACCGAGCCTGCCGTACTTACCATTAGCCCTAATATCACCAACGTAGATTGTTTTGGAGAGAACTCTGGACGTATTCGAAGTAATGTTAGCGGAGGTACCGCTCCATACTCCTATGCTTGGTCCACGGGCAATACTGGAAAAAACCTAAATAATCGAGTGGCAGGGACATATTCTTTGACAGTGACTGATGCCAATGGTTGTGTTGCAACTGCTGTGGGCTTAACGGTATCGGAGCCAGCTATGGCGCTGTCCAAACTTTCAGATATTCAGAATGATCCAGCGTGTTTTGGGAATAGTGATGGGTCCATCACTATAAATATGCAAGGAGGAACTGCGCCTTATGGCTATTTATGGTCGAACGGAGATATTACCAATATAGCAACTGGCTTAAATGCAGGCATACATTCAGTAGCCGTGACTGATGCTGCTGGTTGTACATATAATGAGTCTTTCACGCTTAATGACCCAGCAAGAATTGCAGTGACACCTGTATTAACATTACCGACTTGTAACGCAGGAGCAGACGGATCAATTACGGTTTCGTCAGTTAATGGCACTGCACCTTATACTTACAACTGGAACACTGGAGATTCTGGGCCAACAATTTCTGGTCTGGTTGCGGGTACTTATACTGTTACGGTTGCCGATGCAGGAGGCTGTTCAGTGGTAGAAAACATTATACTTGGAGAGCCAGCTGTGTTAGTAGGTAACGCCACTGTCAATGATATTTCCTGCAATGGTTCGACTGACGGCAGTGTTTTTCTGGCGGTAAGTGGAGGGACAGGACCCTATACTTACGCTTGGAGTACGGGCGCTACCACGAATAACATTACAGGATTAGGGGCTGGCGCATATTCAGTGACGATCACAGATGCGAGTGGATGTACCATCGTTGAAAACTATAATGTCCTTGACCCAGCCCCGATTGGTGTTGCATTCACCCAAACCAATATTGTTTGTAAAGGAGCGACCACTGGGGCCATCGACATAACGCCTTCGGGAGGAACAGCGCCTTACACTTATTTGTGGTCAAATGGTATAACTACCCAAGACTTGACCAATGTAGCGGCCGGAAACTATAGTGTAACGGTAAGAGACGCATCTAACTGTACTGTTGTTCTCAATGTGACCATCACTGAGCCCGCCTTAGTGTTAAACTTGACTGGAACGGAAACAAATGCGACTTGTAATGGCTCCAATAATGGCTCAATTGATTTAACGGTGACAGGAGGCTCAGGACCATATGCATATTCATGGAATACGGGAGCTGTTACGCAAGATATTACAGCCTTGGCTCCTGGAAACTATGCTGTTTCTGTTACCGATGCCAACGGTTGTATCAAGTCACTCGGCTTTACGATTACTGAGCCGGCACCAGTGGCCGCTAGTCCTGTAAAGACAGATATTACCTGCAATACTGCGGACGATGGAACCATTACTGTTGGTATTTCTGGAGGTACTGCACCTTATACATTTAGCTGGGCGGATGACGGATCTATTTTCACAAGTACCCGAACGAGCTTGACACCGGGAAACTATACGGTGACTGTCACAGACGCCAACGGATGTATGGATGTAGAGAGTATTACAATTATTGAACCTGCGCAACTGGCGTCTTCGGATGTGGTACAAAACGTTAGTTGTTTTGGTGAGAGTACGGGCGCTATAAATCTCACAATCTCAGGAGGCGTAGCCCCGTATTCATTTTCATGGTCCAATGGAGCATTAACCGAAGACCTAACCAATATTGCTGCAGGTAACTATTCAGTGACAGTTACTGATGTAAACGGCTGTACGATTAATGACAGTTTCACCATTACTCAGCCCGCAAGTGCTCTGTCTAAAACAGAAGCGGTGCAGCAGATTACTTGTAATGGAGCGGTAGACGGTATTATTAACCTGACGGTAACTGGAGGCTCTGCTCCATATACTTATAACTGGTCTAACGGTAACACAACTGAAGACTTAAGCAGTCTGCCTGCTGGAACCTACACCGTCATAGTAACAGACAACAATGGTTGTACAATTACCGATAGCTATGTAATCACCGACCCTCCTGTTTTGAGTTTAACAGGTACGGAAACTGATATCACTTGTTTTGGCGCAGATGATGGGACTATTGACATAACAGTCTCTGGTGGTGAAGCACCATTTATATATGCATGGTCAAATGGAGCTACGACCGAAGATGTTTCTGGTTTAACGCCAGGGAATTACACAATCAACATTACTGATGTTAGAGGTTGCTCTACGAATCAAGCCTTCAATATTCAGGAGCCAGCCGCTCTTAGTATTGGCTATTCGGTCAACAATGTGACTTGTTTTGGATCGTCAGATGGCGTCATTGACATCACTGTAAGTGGAGGTAATGCCCCTTATAATTACACTTGGTCTAACGCCAGTACGAATGAAGATCAAACCGGTTTGGCAGCGGCGGATTACATAGTAACGGTAACCGATTTGAACGGATGTACACTGGTTGAGACTATTACCATTGCTCAACCTTTGGCCACTTTAAGTACTGCAGCGACAGTTACAGATATCAGCTGCTTTGGAGGTAGCGATGGAAGTATTCAATTAACCCCGACAGGCGGAACAGCTCCTTATACATACAGTTGGAATACAGGATCGACTAATAAGGATATTTTTGGCCTTTCAGATGGAAGTTATCAAGTAACAATTGCGGATGCGAATGGCTGTAGCATAGTAGAAAACTATTTGATTGCGATGCCTCCTCCACTTCTGTCTAGCGGCACACAAGTTAACGTACTTTGTAATGGTGATAATACTGGTAGCATTGACCTTAGTGTTTCAGGGGGAACCGCTCCTTATACGTATACCTGGTCGAATGGAGCAAATACCGAAGACCTTAGCAATATTATAGCGGGCAGTTATACAGTGACTATTGCAGATACAAGAGGGTGTTCTATTAATAGATCATTCACAGTTTCTCAGCCACTCGCAGTTGCTGTGGTGGATAACATTATTGATGTTGCTTGTTTTGGGGATGGAGATGGTAGTATTGATATTTCAGTATCAGGAGGAATTGCACCTTACACCTACAGTTGGGATGGAGGGCAAACGACCCAAGACATATTCAACCTTTCTGGGGGTAATTATACACTGACAGTGACAGATGCTAATGGGTGCCAGGCGGTAAACACTTACACGGTTAATGAGCCAACGGCAGCACTAGCGGTATCTGGTGTTATTACTGATGAAAACTGCTTTGGCGATAGCCAAGGGGCGATTCAACTCACGGTGACAGGAGGCTCAGCCCCTTATGCTTACTCATGGAATCAAGGGTCAACCACAAGGGATGTTTCAGGGCTTGGAAGAGCTACTTATCAAGTGACTATTACGGACAATAACGGTTGTGTCATTCAGGGAGATTTCACCATTGGTGGGCCGACTGCTATTTTTGCAATAGCTGTTGTCAATGATGTAAGTTGTAATGGTTTTGACGATGGGTCAATAGACTTACAAGTAACAGGAGGAGTAGGCCCATATACTTACTTATGGGCGGATGGTGTCACTACGGAAGATCGGTCTGGATTGAATCCTGCGAACTATGGGGTTACTATCACAGACGCCAATGGTTGCGCTACTTTTAGAAACTATGCAGTTACAGAACCCGCCTCTATTGCCTTTGGGTACACAGTGAATGATGTGAATTGCTTTGGTGACGGTAACGGCAGTGTAGCTGTAACGGTAACAGGAGGAACTTTACCATATACTTATGCATGGAGTTCTGGCGAAACTACAAAGGACCTAGCGAGTATTTCAGGAGGCTCTTACACCTTGACCGTGACAGATAACAACGGTTGTCAGCTTTCCGAAACCATTGCTGTTGCAGAACCAAGTGCTGCTCTTAGTGCTAGTGCGACAGTTACGAACGAAACTTGTTTCGGAGATAATCAGGGAGCTATCATTTTGAATGTATCAGGAGGCACTGCGCCTTATGCATACAGCTGGAATCAAGGCTCTTCGTCCAAGGACATATTCGGACTTTCCCAAGGAACCTATCAGGTGACAATTACTGATGCTAATGGGTGTACTATTCAGCAGGACCACTCGGTTTCAGGACCATCAGCGATCGCCTTATCAGCCATTGTAACCACAATCAGCTGCAATGGCGCTGACGATGGGGCAATTGACCTAACAGTTGCAGGAGGTACGGGTCCGTTTACTTTTGCGTGGAGTAACGGCAGTAGCTCCGAAGACTTAAATACTCTGGTGCCAGGAAGCTATGCGGTACTTATTACCGATACAGGAGGATGTACTTATTCGGCAAACTATACGATAACCGAACCATTGTCACTTTCCACTAATTTCTTATCTCAAAATGTGTCGTGCTTTGGTGCAGACGATGGAAGTATCGATATGACGATTAGTGGTGGAACACTTCCTTATACCTATAGTTGGGACAATGGCGCTACTACTGAAGATATTACCGGATTGTCAGGGAGAGATTATGAGCTAACCGTTACGGATGCTCGAGGCTGCCAAATCACAACTAATATTGCCATAGGAGCTCCTTCTGCTGCCTTGAGTACAGTTGCGAGTGTATCAAATACATTTTGTAATGGTCAACCTAATGGTAAAATAGAACTGGCAACTACTGGAGGAACAGCACCCTTTAATTACTTATGGAGCAATGGCTCAAACCAAAGAGACTTAGTCAATGTCTTCGCAGGAACCTATGCGGTGACGATCACGGATGGGGGAGGTTGTGTATTTACGGAAACCTATACTGTTGGTGAACCAGATGCTTTGGAAATTACTTTTGATGCGACAAGTACCTCCTGTTTTGGCGACTCAGATGGCTCCATCATCGTCACGCCTTCTGGAGGTGTTGGACCTTATTCATACGTTTGGTCTAATGGCAGTACTAGCAAAGACTTAATCAATATTAATGGTGGGAGCTACAACTTAACCTTAGTCGATGCGAACAATTGTAGCATTACAAGGTCGGTAGCAGTTGGAGACTCCAGAGACCTTGCGGTTAACATCGATAAGCAGGATGTATTATGTAAAGGCGTGTCTAGCGGCTCAATTCAGTTAGATGTTACAGGAGGCAGTGGTTCGTACACCTACATCTGGAGCACGGGTCAAACAACAGATCAACTAGTCGATTTAGGTGCTGGGGTTTATGACGTGTTAATCTCAGATGCTGGAGGGTGTTCAACCACCGCCTCTATTATTATTTCAGAGCCCGCAGAGGCCTTAGCTATAACCTTGTCAGATTATGAGGACTTGCTCTGTTTTGGTGATCAATCAGCGATTATTCGAGCCTTACCACAAGGTGGAGTTGCGCCATACACATACTTATGGAGTAATGGAGAACGCACAAGTCAAATTGATGGCTTGGGGGCAGGAACATATTCTGTTTCTGTAACTGATGCTAATGGGTGTTTGGTACAACAGGCAGTAACCATCGCTCAACCAGCCGGACCAATAACCATTGGTACAACGGGGAAACTTAACCTGTCTTGTACTGGCGAAAGTGATGGCAACATCAATATTGATGTAACAGGAGGTACCGGCCCTTATGAATACCTATGGAGTACGGGAGACCAAGGAACTTCCATATCGGGATTAAGTGCTGGTGACTACACCATTCGAATTAAGGATGCGAATGACTGTGTGGTTGAAAGAATTTTCACGGTTTCAGAACCAGATGTCCTCACACTTGAAGATGCTGTGGTTAATGAAAGCCAATGTTATGACGACCGCAATGGCTCTATAGAACTAAACATTAAGGGAGGTAGTGCACCCTACTCTTTTCAGTGGAGCACAAGTGCAGTAACAAAGAACCTGATTGGAATAAGTTCTGGAACCTATGATGTTCTAGTGACTGACGCCAATGGCTGTCAGGTACAAGGAACTTATACATTGGCCGAACCTGAACTTTACCGCATAAGCCCCCAAGTATCACCGATCAGTTGTGTTGGCGCCAATGACGCGTCAATCTCATTGAATATTGAAGGGGGGATAGAACCGATAGGCATTCGTTGGAGTACTGGTGCTAACACAGAAACACTTACCAACTTAAGCCCAGGAGTTTATAATGTTTTAGTAACGGATAAAAACGGCTGTACAATTCAGAATTCCTTCAACATTTTCGAACCATTACCACTCACCCTTGACGCCTACATTGAGGATGCCAATACATGTAATAACCCAAGAAGTGGACGAGTCAATGTAATCGTTTCTGGTGGTACTGAACCTTATCAATATCGATGGACAAATGAATCAACCGAGTCATCCATTATTGATGTATTACCAGGAACCTACGTAGTAGAAGTTACAGACCGATTCGGCTGTACTGTTCAAGGGACTTATACGGTATTGCAGCCAGAACCTTTGCAAGTAGGGTTTTCTACTGAGCCTTATATCGATTGTGAAAACCGTATCGCTGGTGTCATGGTGAAAGCCAACGTCAAAGGTGGTGTCGGTAGTTACAGGTACAGATGGTCAAGAGGTAACAGTGGACGTTCGGACCTACTGGTTACCGAGAGGGGAAGAGTCTCGATAGAAGTGCAAGACGGCCGAGGTTGTCTCCGTACTAGGGCGATCGACATTGACATTCCTGAATTAGGAACCGCAGATTTTGAATACAACGCAGAGTCAATCGACCTAACTGGAGAACTTGCTTCGAATGATCCCGTAAGCTTTTTTGACCAATCTGTTGGTGAAGTTGTCGATTGGAAATGGGAGTTTGGTGATGGATTCGATTCAGACGAGATCGATCCAATTCACACCTACGACTCTCCGGGTACTTACCCCGTCATTTTGACGGTAACCGATAGAACAGGTTGTCAAACAGTTAAGACCACCACCCTCGAAATTACCGAAGGCTATCGCATCATGACACCTACCGCATTTACGCCAAATGGTGATGGAAACAATGACTTCTTCCGCCCGAGAATGCTAGGACTGACTAAAGTAAGACTCATCATTTATAACACGTGGGGAGAAGTAATTTTCAGTACGGATGACGTGGAAACCAAGGGCTGGGATGGAACCGCTATGGGAAAACCGGCTGAAAACGGCAACTATGTTTTCAAACTCATTGGGCTCAGTTTCAATGGTCTTAAAGTCGAACGCGAAGGCATCTTCGCCCTAATGAAATAGTCTATGAAGAAAATACTACCCCTCATTTTTGTGCTAGTCTGTATATGCTTTAGCAAAGCGTTAAAAGCACAAGACCCACAGTTTTCTCAATTTTATGCTGCACCATTGTATCTGAATCCGGCGTTAACAGGATCCACCGATCGTGCCAGAGTAGGTGTGAATTACAGAAACCAATGGCCTTCACTGACGCATTCATTTACTACGATTTCGGCATACGTAGATTATTTCTCTAAAGCTGCAGAAAGTGGCATTGGAATGATCGTTACAGAGCATAAAGAGAGTTTTTTGAATTATAAATCGAGCGAAGTAGGGCTACTTTATTCTTATAAACTGAGGATATCGGATGCTTTGATTATTCGCACAGGAATGCAAATGTCTTATTTTAACAAGAACCTCAACTTTGAAGATTTGGTCTTCGGTAATCAGATTGATATTGATAATGGTCAAGTGATCGGGCCGAGTGGAGAACCGTTTGACCGAGGGGCCAGGGTAGATTTTTTGAGTGCTTCTGCCGGTACATTACTTTACACTGCTGATGCATGGGTTGGTTTTTCTGTTCACCATATTAATCAACCTAACCAATCTTTTATAGGACAAGATAGTAGACTCGACAGAAAGTATTCATTGCATGCAGGGTATAAGCTGAATTTTGCCAAGGGCCAGCGTTTGAGAACAGTCTCTTACCAATTTCAAGAAAGGTCAGCGACCTTCGCGGTCAATTACAAATCTCAAGGAGGCTTTCGTCAATTAGATGTTGGTGCACAACTCTACTTTCAGCCCCTATTGCTTGGAGTGTGGTACCGTGGGATCCCAATTCAAAGTGTAAATAAGGTGGCTAAGAACGAGTCCGTTATTGGACTCTTTGGCCTCGAATTAAATAAGGACCTGTCCTTTGGGTATAGCTATGATTTTACGGTATCTCAGCTGTCAAGTGTAACGGGTGGAGCACACGAATTCTCATTGACCCTTGCTTTTGGTAAAATTGTAAAACGTACGAAACGTGATACAATACTACCATGCTTTAAATATTAGCTTTTCATATCTTTCGTGAATGAAAGTTCTCTTCATTCAAACGGGCGGCACTATTGACAAAGATTACCCTAAAACCAACGCGGGCTATGCCTTCGAGATTGATGAGCCAGCCGTTTCAAGAGTCCTTGAAAAGAGCTTTCTAGGTTTCGAGTTTAATGTGGTGAGCCTTTTTAAAAAGGACAGTATGGATATTTTGGAAGAGGATAGGCTAGCACTAAAGGCGAGGCTCTTATCGACAGACTATTCTAAAATTATTGTCACCCACGGGTCTGATACAATGGTGGAAACAGCTCAGCTTGTTGGAAATGTAAAAAATAAAACCATCTTATTCACAGGTTCGTATAGACCTCAACGCTTTGCTGAATCCGATGCCGATTTTAACATCGGTGTGGCTGTTGGAGCAATAAACGTTTTAGGTGAAGGCACGTTTATTGCCATGAATGGCAAAATAATGCAGCCTGAAACGTGTTATAAACATCCAGAAACAGGCTTGTTTGAAATTAGATAATATGATGTTAAGAAATATGAAAAATATACTTTCCCTAATGCTACTAGGCCTATCGTTAAACGTGATGGCACAACATCAGGCACCACCTAAGAACTGGTTTAACCTTGACCCTGTCGATGATAAAGTCAATGGGGTAAGTACGGAAAAAGCATATGAATACTTAAAAAGCAAGGAATCAAAAACAGTCATTGTTGCTGTAATCGATTCTGGCATTGACATTCTCCACGAAGACCTCAAAGATGTCGTTTGGATTAATGCAGACGAAATTCCAGACAATGGTATTGATGACGACAATAACGGGTACATAGATGATATCTACGGATGGAATTTCATCGGTGGTAAGGATGGTCAAAACGTGGGCAAAGACTCCTATGCGTTAGCGCGAGAGTACAAGCGCCTGATGCCTGTCTACGAAGGAAAAATGAAGAGTGACTTTAAGAAAAAAGAACTAGCCAGTTTTGAATACTGGGAAGGTGTTAAAACTGAATTTGAAAAAGGAGCCAATGAGTCTTTGGGCCAAAAGCAATTGTTACAGAATGTTGACACGCAACTCAAAAGATTCAACAAGCTTTTTCAAGCATACTACATGTTGGATACCATCACTTATGATGTGGTGCAAAAGATAAACTCTACTGATCAAACGATCCTTCAGGGCAAAGCAATATTGAGTAGTGTTTATGAGGCAACGGATAAAGGATTGCTTCTTGATAGCCTGATTTACCTATTAGGAAAAGACTTAGAGCAAATAACCTCACAAGCTGTGGCCTATGACCTAGATTTCGATCCTCGTTTTATTGTTGGAGACGATCCGAATAAACTAGATGAGGTAGGTTATGGTAACAATGATGTCATGGGCAAAGGCACCGACAACTTTCACGGGACACATGTGTCAGGAATCATTGCCGCAAAAAGGGGAAATAGCATTGGTATGGATGGTATCGCCAGTAATGTTAGGATTATGGCCCTTCGGGCTGTTCCAGATGGTGACGAGAGAGACAAAGATGTGGCAAATGCCATTAGGTACGCTGTAGATAACGGTGCACAAGTCATAAACATGAGTTTTGGCAAAAGCTATTCTGCCCATATTGAATACGTCTATGAAGCCATTGAATATGCTGCATCTAAAGGAGTCCTGTTAGTGCATGCTGCTGGAAACAGCGCTGAAGATATTGACGAAGCGAATAACTTTCCTAATGACTATATCGGTAGGAAGAAGAACATGTCGAATTGGATTGAGGTAGGAGCTTCTGATTCTGGCTTAGATGAGAACTATGTAGGGGGATTTTCTAACTATGGGAAAAGGAATGTAGACGTTTTTGCCCCTGGAGTCGCCATCTACTCCTTGGCACCTGACAATAAGTATCAAGACGCCCAAGGAACGAGCATGGCTTCTCCCGTTACTGCTGGTGTAGCCGCCTTATTGCTATCTTATTTTCCTGACCTGAAAGCCGAGCAAGTAAAAGACATTCTCATGAAATCTTCAAGAAGCCTTGCTGGTCTTAACGTTTCAAAGCCTGGGAGTGGAGAACAAGTTAGCTTCTCAGAACTTTCGGTTTCAGGTGGGATTGTCAATGCTGCGGAGGCCGTCAAACTCGCTGAATCAATGACTTTGAAAAAGAAAAGATAACCTTAAGTCAGCCTAAATTTTATTTCAGGAGCTCTATCACTTGGTTTTGAATTGAGGAGAACAGCCCGATCGCTTTTGAGCGATCGGGCTGTTCTTATTTCTTTGCACCAAGAAAAACTAATAGCGAGAGGTTTACTTGAAACGGAGTGAAGCTACATCACTCCAAAACACATTGTTATTTTATTATTAATTAACATCTAAGTTAATTAAGGTTAAAATAACCGCACTATTGAAACATTTGGGCCAAATTCACATTAATATTGATGCGTCCGTTAAGAAGGACTTGGTATGATTGTTGAAAGACACAAACCACAATCGAATATTCAGAATTACATGCAGTAATTCTCTTCATATAGTTAGTAGTTTATTTGTTTAGTAACCCGAGGGAGTAGTTAACCTCGGGTTTTTTATTTTAGCGCTACTCGGTGTTTGATCACTTGTTCATAGAAATGATGGATTCTAAACATCTGTTCAGCACCAATCTTCTGGCCTCCTTGAGCAATTAAGTATAATCCGAGCGCCACAGCTGCCATGATAGGCAATGCCCATAAGATAGGAGCTGGTTTTTCGAGCATGACCTGAGATAGTCCAAAGACTCCTGCAAACAAAGACAAAACGGCCAGGGCTGCGTATGACATAAAAAACACCGCCCAAACACTTGGCTTCGGGCCGTAGAGTCCACGAACTTCTAAGTTTCCTTCAGAGACTTCTTCTAAGGTTAAGGTGAGTTGTGGTGACCAATAGTGTCGTTCCTTTGGACAAATCTTAATGACACAATATTGTTCAGAAACTAGGCCAGTGAATTCCTTATTGTCATCAATGGCTTCTTTTATACCTGAAAGATAACCTTCGGTAGTTCCCACTACCATTTCTTTAAACCTTGGTCTGATCCTTAGACTTGACATCTTTAGAAATTTAGACATTCACCCATCCAAAACATAACCACCCGAATAAATCCATTGTGGAGTAAACAGGTACGACACCTCTTGATTACTTCATGAGAGATGCTCAAGTTGAAGTCAAGAATGGCTTAAACTATTTCTTTATTTTCGCTCCCTCAATGATAATATCAACTATTTCTGGATTAAGTAGTGTGGAGGTATCACCAAGAGACGAGATTTCTCCACTAGCTATTTTTCTGAGAATACGCCTCATTATTTTTCCAGATCGTGTTTTTGGAAGTCCAGGTACAATTTGTACCATATCAGGCTGAGCGATTGGGCCGATAATTTTGCGGACCGTGTCTTTAATCTCTTCTTTGAGGTTCTCTTCAGTACGTCCCTCCATGTCGCAGATCACATAGGCATAAATGCCTTGTCCTTTGACATCATGTGGGTAACCGACAACAGCAGACTCTATGACCTTTGGGTGTTCGTTGATCGCATTTTCTACTTCGGCAGTACCCATTCTATGCCCAGAAACGTTGATGACATCATCAACCCTACCTAGAATTCTTAGGTAACCGTCATGGTCTCTTTTTGCCCCATCTCCCGTGAAATACATGCCTTTATAGGTAGAGAAATAGACATTTTTACATTTTTCATGATCTCCATAGGTCGTGCGGATCATAGATGGCCAAGGGAACTTGATGCAGAGGTTTCCTTCTACATTATTCCCTTTCAATTCTTTGCCTTCAGCGTCTACAATCACCGGTTGAATACCCGGAAGTGGGAGTGATGCATGTGCTGGTTTGTTTGGGGTAATTCCTGCAAGGGCGGAGATCATAATACCACCCGTTTCTGTTTGCCACCATGTGTCAACCAACGGGCATTTTCCTTTTCCGATATGGTCGTGGTACCAGTGCCAAGCTTCTTCATTAATTGGTTCACCGACAGAGCCGATAACTTTCAGTGAATTGAGGGAGTATGGTGCAATGGGGTCTAAGCCATATACCTGAAGGGCACGAATTGCAGTCGGGGCAGTATAGAACTGATTGACTTTATACTTGTCAACAATTTCCCAGAATCTACCAGGGTGAGGGAAGGTTGGAACACCTTCGAACATCAAAGTGGTACCACCAGCGAGTAGCGGGCCATAGACAATGTAAGAATGCCCCGTTATCCAACCGATATCGGCAGTACACCAATAAACATCACCTGGGGTATATTGAAAAACATTGGAAAAGGAATACTCTGCATACACCATATAGCCGCCAGTGGTATGAACCACGCCCTTTGGTTTTCCTGTTGAACCTGAGGTGTAGAGAATGAAGAGCATGTCTTCAGAATCCATTTCTTCAGCAGCGTACTGAGTGGATTCTCCTTCGATGGCTTCGTGCCACCAAATATCTCTTTCAGCCTTCATGGTTACTTCACTTCCCGCGCGCTTTAAGACGATTACCTTTTCTATACTAGGGGTGTTCGCGACTGCTTCATCAACCACCGCCTTGACAGGGATTTGCTTGGCTCCACGATAATTTCCATCGGAAGTTAAGACCATTTTAGCGCCACAATCATTGATTCGATCAGCAAGTGAGGAGGATGAGAATCCTGCAAAGACAACGGAGTGAATTGCTCCGACTCTTGCACAGGCCAACATGGCCACTGCTGCCTCTGGTACCATTGGCATATAGATAATCACCCGATCGCCTTTTTGGATGCCTTGAGCTTTCAGGGCATTGCAGAACTGGTTAGTCATTTCGTAAAGCTCACGATAAGTGATAATCCTGTTCGCTTCATTGGGGTCATTCGGCTCCCAAATAATAGCAGGGGTATCGCCTTTAGTGTGTAGGTGCCTTTCGAAAATGTTTTCTGTGATATTCAGCTTTCCGTTAACAAACCACTTGACGTCAGGGCCTTCAAAGTCCCAAGAGAGTGTTTCATCCCAATGCTTCTTCCAGTAGAAGGATTCGCCAATCCTATCCCAAAAAGTCTCGGGGTCTAGAACGCTCTTTTGGTATTCGTGAAAGTATCCGGAAAGGGTTTGAATCTTGTTACTCATGGAATGACTTTTATTCTTGTCCCAAGATGCCAAAAATATGATGATAATAAAACCGCTTTGTTAGGAGTAGCCGACTCAGCTTGACGCCTAATCCCTATTCGTTTCTTAACGCATTTGCAGGGTTACTTCTGACCGTTTTAATTGAGATAATGCTGATGGTCATGAAAATTAATGCGACTGCCGCAATTGCAGTAATCATAAAGATCATCGGATTGATGGATTGCTGATACGTGAAGTTTTCGAGCCACTTGGTCATGGATAGATAGGAAATAGGGATAGCGACTATCATCGCTATGGAAGTGATGATAACGTACCTCATATTAATCAGCAATAGTATTTGCTGGATAGAAGCACCTAGAATTTTGCGTATACCAATTTCTTTAACCCGTTGCCTGATGGCGATAGAAACAATGCCAATGAGACCAGCGATGGCTAGAAAGATAGAGATACCTGAAAGCAGCGAAGTCAAAAGTAAAGTGCGAGATTCTTCTTTATAAAGTTTGGCTATCTCTTGATCTAAGAAGCGTAGGACAAAGCTATCTTGTGGATAAACCTCCTTATAGGCAGTTTCGAGTTGGGGGATTAATGAAGTCAAATTTTGGGCATCGACCTGGGCTAAAATGTAGTTTAGCTTTTGCTGATTAGCCATCATTATAATTGGCCTGATGGGTACATGTAGAGACTTATAGTGAAAGTCTTTTACCACGCCTACAATTTTTCCCTTGACTAAACTTTCATTGTCTTCCCAAAATAAAACCTTACCAATTGGGTCTTTGAGATTGAGCTCCTTCATAGCCGTTTCGTTAATTAAAAAGGAGGTACCTGCTGAATCGGCAGCCATGGTTTGGTCGAGCAGTCTTCCTTCTAACAGCTCTAAGCCCAGAACATTTGCAGCATCATCATCCATAAACGCTTCTGCTGCATCTACTCTCGTTGATGGATCTTGTTCTGCATAAATTGGATGCTGGTTAAACTGACCTCCTGGTATATTAGAGACTGCGGACACGGCTTCTACACCTGAGATTTGGCTATAGGCGGCTTTGACTAGCTCTGATTTATCTATATAATTATTCAGATCAATCATTACCAAGTTGTCTTGACGAAATCCGAGGTCTTTGTTCTTTAGGAAAGAGATCTGATTACTGATAATAAGGCTTCCACTTACCATTACTATGGCTGCAACTAATTGCACAGTGAGTAGACTATTTCTGATAGAAGCGCCCCCCAATTTCTTTTGACCGGTTCCTTTCAGAATTTGTCCAGGATTAAGTGAGTTAAGATAAAATGCTGGATAGGCAGCCGCTAAAATAGCAGTGACTATGCTTATACCCACTAAGAAAAGTATCGATTCTGATTGCCAAATATCGCTGGCAGCTATATGACCTTGAACCAGTTGATTAAATGAACGTTCTAAGCCGTATATCGCTAGAATGGCTAGGCCTAACGCAATAAATGATGAGAATAAAGACTCAAATACAAATTGGGACAAGAGTTGGCTTTTAAATGCACCAAGCGTCTTTTTAACACCTACTTCTTTCAGGCGTTCAGCCGAACGAGCAGTGCTAAGGTTAACAAAATTGATGATCGAGATGAGCAGAATAAACAGCCCACTGACGCCATAAATAATGAAGTATGAGAAACTGCTATTTGCCTCTAGTTCCCATCGGATATTAGAATGAAGGTGGATGTCTTCGATAGGCTGAAGGTCAAAACGAAATTTCCCAGACCTTAAGCGTTCTAAATCCTCAACGGACCAATCTAAGTAACCCTCGACCCATTCTGGAATTCTTGCTTCGAGCGTTTCCAAGTCTGTTCCAGGGATCAGTTTTACATAATTAAAGTGTCCAAAATCTTCCCAAGACATCCATGGGTTATTAAAGTTGATTGACTTTAATGTTACATAAGAAATCAAAAAATTATAGTGAAAGTGTGATGCCAAGGGAGCGTCTTCGACTACTGCAACGACCTCTAGCATGTCGGTATTTACATCAAAGGAAAGCCGATTCCCGACTGCTGGTTGATCGCCAAAGTACCTTTCGGCAGTAGATTTAGAAAGGATTACTCCGAAGGGACTTTTAAGAGCAGTTTCTGGATTTCCCTCTAAAAACTTAAAGCTGAAAACATCGAAAAAGGTACTATCAATGAAATAGCCATCGGGTTCTGCAAAACTGATGTTTTCTTTTTCCAAGGTGAGTGTCACAGATTGTTTCGTCAATCCAGCACCATAAATAGGAGAGATACTGACGGCAGCCTCTACTTCAGGTAAGTCGTTGACCATGGCCTGTGCCAAAGGATGAGGCGTTCTTGTCTGAGGGCTTTCACCAACCCAAGCAACCCTATGGATGTCTTCTGACCTTTCGTGAAACTTGTCGTAAGATAATTCCTGCTGAAGATGTAAGTAAATAAAACCACAAACTGTAAAGGCGAGTATTAGCCCAATGAGATTGAATGTTGTATTCATTTTTTGTCGCCACATGTTGCGAATGGCAAACTTGAAATAGCTTCTATACATAATGATGATACTTGAGTGTTGACCGAGTTTTTTTATTGCAAATGGCCTGAGAAAGTTGAGCATATGAAACCAATAGGCCATGTTGGCTTTCCACTTTGTTTTTTCAGCACGTTCGACCTGATAGTGCTCAAAAAGATCGCCCTCGATTTCTTCCAACAGACTATCTTTGCACAATACGCGCAATAGACCATCTGCAAGCTTTGGCGGATTATATAGTTCTTTAGATGTCACCTAGATTCAATCCTTTTAGTGCCATCTCCGGTATTTGATTGTAGAGACCATTGCGTAATTCGTGGTTTCTTTCCAATGCCCGTTTTCCACTGGCAGTGATTGAAAACAATCGCTTACGCCTGCCTCCTCGTTCGTGTGTAGCTTCGGCTAGATCAGATTTCAGAAATCCTTTTTCTTGTAACCTACTCAATGAAGAGTGAACAGCCCCTATTGCGACTTTACGTTTAGTTTGTGATATAATTTCTTCCCTGATGCTGAGACCATAAGCTTCAGGATAGATTACTCCAACAATGAGTAAAACGAGCTCTTCAAACTCCCCTAACTGTGTTCCTTTCATGATATTATCGGGTCAATTTTCGTATTTGTAGATTAAATGTACGAACAAAATCTACATTTACGAAAATTGGACATAAAAAAGGCGTCACTACAATTCAGAAATGAATTGTAGTGACGCCTTTAGCATATGCTTTAACAACTATCGGTAGCTGGGAGGAGTAATTCCTTTCATTCTTAAATAAGTAACTATCTGACCCCTGTGGTGCGTGTTGTGGTCTAAGAAGGAAATTATTCCACCTGTGAAAGCGTCACTTGCTTCTTGCGCTAAAATAAATGCATTCATCTCATCGAATTGTTCCGCAGCCCATTTCACGAGCGCTGCTTTAGACTTTGAATTTTCATCTCCTGGAGCCCATTTGGCACTAGCACCTTCTTTAAGTGCTCTTTTGAAATAATCAATGCTATAAGCCATGTGATAGGCTTGAGCAGCGAATGTTCGTTGGTCATCGTTGGGTTTAAAGTCATAATCATCGGCCGGCATTGCCTCTAAAACTTCAATGGTGAATGCTTTTGATGAGTCTAGTCTACCTTTTATCCAATCGTATCCACCCTCATCGACAGGTTTCATGGATGTAAATAATACTGTTGCTGATAAAAGTAGCGTGAACGCTACAGCAGAGAATTTAAAAGTTGATTTCATGTTTTTGTTTTTTTGTTAACCAAGAACATTCTACGGGGCTACCGGTGCTTAGTTGCTTCATGAAATACTTCTGGCTTAAGAAGCAGGGCTATGAAAGCTCCTCTACCTCACCTAATTCTATAGCAAACATTTTCACTTCTTGATTGAGTTCTTCGAAAATCGACATCGTTCGTTCTGGCCGAGCGTCTGTCACAAAGATTTGCCCAAAGGTTTCTGAGGCTACCATTTCAATCAGTTTCGTGATGCGGAAGTCATCAAGTTTGTCGAAGATATCGTCTAGCAATAGTAAGGGTTTGATCCCCTTTTCTTGGTAGAGGTAATCAAAGTTAGCTAGCTTCAGGGCGATCAAATATGATTTTTGTTGCCCTTGAGAACCGAATTTTCGAATTAGTTTATCGCTCATTAAAAAGGGAAAATCATCTTTATGAGTACCTACATTGGTTCTTTTTAGGATGAGGTCCTTTTTTAGGTTTTGTGCAAACTTGCTTCTGATGTCTTCAAAGAAGTGAGATTCATATTGTAAGTCTATCGTTTCACTTTCTTCAGACAGGTTAGCATAGTGCGCAATGACTAAGGGTTGAAAGGTCTTTAAGAATTTTTGCCTGACACTAAAAATTTCTCCACCAAGGTCAATCAGTTTTTCTGTAAAAGGCTGCAATTGGTCGGCATCGAAGAAGTTTCTGTCGGCAAATTGCTTCAACAGGCTATTTCTTTGCTTTAGTGCATGATTGTATTGAATCAAGTTCTGAAGATAATGGGCATCTACTTGTGAGATAATGGCATCGAAAAACTTGCGCCTATCCTCACTGGTGCCTCTAATTACATCCGTATCGTTCGGGGCTATCAGTACAATCGGAAACTTGCCAACATGCTCACTTGCTCGTTTATAAGGCTTGTCATCCAGTTTTACGAACTTCTTTTTACCCACTTGAAGCCCACAGAGCACGACTCTTGTTTTCTCTTCAAGGTTGAAGCTTCCTTTTATGGAGAAAAAGGACTCGTCATGCAGAATACACTGCTGGTCTTGCGATTGAGCGGCACTTTTAGTGAAGGACAAATAAAAGATCGCGTCCAAGAGGTTGGTTTTACCACTTCCATTCTTTCCCAAAATGCAATTGATTTCGCTAGAAAACTCAAGCTGAGCAGCGGGGTAGTTTTTGAAATTGGCGAGCCTTAAGGATTCGAGGTGCATTAATTTCAAAGTTGAGGGTTTTTGTCTTATTTTCGCACTCCTGTTTTAATAAATGAAGATAAGAGGTAAAACCTCCGAAAATATAAGGCCATGGCTGCAACAAAAGGAACAAGCAAAGCAAAAGCGATTAAGCAACCTAAGTTTTCTAAGGACCAATACATGTTCTGGTTTGAGAATATGTTGTTTCAAAGAAGGTTTGAGGAAAAAACTGGTCAGCTCTACGGACAACAAAAGATCAAAGGATTCTGTCACTTGTACATCGGACAAGAGGCATGTTCTAGTGGTTCTGTGAGTGCTTTGAAAGAAGGTGACAAGTGGATTACTGCTTATCGTGATCACGGCCAACCATTGGCTTTGGGCTCAGACCCAAAGAAAGTAATGGCAGAATTAATGGCCAAATCGACTGGTATCTCAAAAGGCAAAGGAGGCTCCATGCACATGTTCGATAAAGAAAAAGGATTCTTTGGAGGTCATGGTATCGTAGGGGCTCAAGTGCCCTTAGGTGCGGGTATCGCTTTCGCAGAAAAATTTAATAAGACCGATAACCTCTGCATTTGTATGATGGGTGACGGTGCTGTAAGACAGGGTGCTTTCCACGAAGCATTGAACATGGCCATGACATGGAAACTGCCAGTGATCTTCGTTATTGAGAACAACGGCTATGCTATGGGTACTTCAGTCGAGAGAACGTCTAACGTAAGAGAGCTTTACACTTTAGGAGAAGCATTTGATATGCCTTCAGCGCCAGTTGACGCGATGAACCCTGAAAATGTACATGTTGCTGTTGAAGAAGCTGCTGACCGTGCGAGAAGAGGTGATGGACCAACGTTATTAGAATTCAGAACTTACAGATACAAAGGACATTCAATGTCTGATCCTGCCAAGTATAGAAGCAAAGAAGAATTATCTGATTATAAAGACAGAGATCCAATTGAGTTTGTGAGAGCAAAAATATTGGACAACAAATGGGCAACAGCGGACGATTTAAAGGCAATTGATACTAAAATTAAAGCTGAAGTTGAAGAAGCGGTCAAGTTTGCAGAAGAGTCTCCTTACCCAGATCCTTCCGAGGCCTATAAGGATGTTTACGCACAGGAGGACTACCCTTACATAATGGAGTAGGTATTAAACCGTTGTTATTCAACATTTTCTTTATATTTGCGACCTAATTTTCAAGA
>CBFIAY010000010.1:105939-110972 GCA_965660665.1 Roseivirga sp.
CTACCCTTACATAATGGAGTAGGTATTAAACCGTTGTTATTCAACATTTTCTTTATATTTGCGACCTAATTTTCAAGAGATGGCGAAGGATAATTCTTCAGAGGAGACTAAAACCACACATAAATCAACAAGCACTGTTGATCAATTCAAAAAAGAGGTGGGCCCAATTGGGTTTATCGGAGCAATAGCGGGCTTAATTGTTTTGGTTGGCGCAGCTGCGATTTTCTTTCTTGATTACAAGAAAGATTTAAAAAACGATACTGCACAGAACGAGATTTTCCAAGCACAGTATTACTATGAAAACGATAGTATCGAGGCGGGTTTACTTGGTGATGGTAGAAGCCTCGGCTTTTTAGACATCATTGATATTTACAGTGGTACTGAGGTAGCCAATCTTGCACATTTTTATGCAGGTGCTTCTTACCTGAAGCAAAGAAACTACGCTGAAGCAATTGAATACCTCGAGAAGTTTAGTACTTCAGAAGAGATTGTTCAAGCTAGGGCTAAGAAACTCTTAGGTGATGCTTACATGGAGCAGGGTAACTTTACCACTGCAGCCAATAACTATATGGATGCCGCGGAAACTGTAGAGGACGAATTCTTCGCACCAGGTTATTTGTTAAGTGCATCTTTAGCATATGAAAAGTCATCTGACCTATCTGCAGCTATCAAAGCGTTAGATAAAATCATCTCTGACTATAAAGCATCTCAAGAATATACTGATGCTCGAAAACATAAGGCCAGACTAGAAGTCCTTGCCGGAAATTGATTTTAAAAGAAATTGAATTAGAAGGTAAGGCGTAATGTCTTACCTTTTTTTGTTTACAGAACTATGGCATCAAGCGTAAAAAACCTAAGCGATTACACAAGTAAGAATGTAAAGAACATCAGCGATAGCAAGTTTGCTATTGTGGTGTCCGAATGGAATGATGAAGTCACGGAAGCCCTTTACCAAGGAGCCTTTGAGACGCTCGTCAGCCATGGCGCAAAAAAGGAAAACATTATCCGAAAGAGCGTTCCTGGAAGTTTTGAGCTTTCATTAGCTGCCCAGTGGATGGCGAAAGAAGAAATTATTGATGCGGTAATCTGCATTGGCTGTGTGGTTCAAGGTGAAACCAAGCACTTCGATTTCATTTGTGATGCTGTGGCCCATGGCATTACGAACGTGTCCTTGAAGTATGATAAACCAGTAATTTTTGGTGTTTTGACCCCAAACACACAGAAGCAAGCCTTGGACAGGGCTGGTGGAAAGCATGGCAACAAAGGAGACGAAGCGGCTATTACAGCTATCAAGATGTTAGGTTTTTAATCTCAAATACATGCAGGTATTAAAGTTTGGTGGCACTTCTGTCGGAAGGCCAGATCGCATGAAATCTGTTGCAGAGATCATTACCCGCAATAATGAGCCTAAAATTGTGGTGTTATCGGCCCTTTCGGGAACTACAAATGCTCTTGTGAGTATTGGAGAATCCCTTGCTGCAGACAATAAAGAAGGCGCTAAAGAGAAAATTGAGACCCTTAGGTCGCACTATAATGGCTTCATTTTAGCGCTATTGTCCACCGAAGCAAAGCGAACGGAAGCCAATGCCGTGATCAGTGAACACTTTGAATTCTTCAGCATAACCCTTAAGATTTCCTTTAACGGAGCCCTTAACAGAGACATTCTCGCTCAGGGAGAGCTGATGTCTACCAAACTTTTTACGCTTTACCTTCAGGAAATTGGAATTAAGGCAGCTCTTTTGCCTGCGCTTGATTTTATGCGCACCAATGAAGAAGGCGAACCAGATTTAGATTTAATTACCGATCGTTTGGCTGGGAAGCTCAAGGAATTTCAAGACGTTCCTCTTCTCATTACCCAAGGCTATATCTGCAAGAACTATAAAGGAGAGATTGATAACCTACAAAGAGGAGGAAGTGACTATACCGCTTCTCTTATTGGAGCCGCATGTCGTGCTACTGAAATCCAGATTTGGACGGATATTGATGGCATGCACAACAATGACCCACGGGTGGTGGATAAAACATACCCGATCGCTGAACTTTCGTTCGATGAGGCAGCTGAGCTTGCCTACTTTGGCGCAAAGATTCTTCATCCAGCATCTATCTGGCCAGCACAGAAGTATAGTATCCCAGTTAAGCTGCTGAATACTATGCAACCTGAGGCCAAAGGAACGATCATTAGCAAGTCAACCAGTCCGGCTGATGTGAAAGCCATAGCTGCTAAAGATGGGATTACTGCAATAAAGGTAAAGTCTACGCGGATGCTTTTGGCTTATGGTTTCTTAAGAAAGATCTTCGAGATTTTTGAGAAGTACCGCACCCCAATCGATATGATTACTACCTCAGAGGTGGCAGTATCTGTGACCATTGACGAGGACGAGAACCTGGAAAAGATAGTCAAAGAGTTAAGCCAGTTTGGGCAAGTTGAAGTGGATAAAGAACAAACCATCATTTGTGTGGTGGGGAATTTCGTAGCCGAGCAAAAGGGCATTGTAAATAAAACCTTTGAGTCTTTATCTGATATTCCAATCCGAATGATCTCTTACGGTGGAAGCCGTCATAACATCTCCCTTTTAACTGATAGTGCCAACAAAGCGCGAGCCTTAAAGCAGCTTAATGAGCACTTGTTTGGGTTGTAACATCAGTTTATAGTTAACTTAGGTTCTGTCTGTAAGGATCAGCAGACCCAAATAGGTTAAATGAAAAGAATACTTCTGTCCTTATTACTATTGTTAACGATCACTACTGCAAGTAGTGCACAGAGCATTGCAGGTATTTTAAGTCGCGTAGACTACAATACCATTCAAATTATCAATACACAATATTCACAAACCTTAAGTCTAGGAATAATTGACGAACAACCAGTTAATGGCTCAACATTATGTTGACATTATTGGGGCGGAGCTAAAAAAGTTTGATGGTGGAAAGCTGGCGGATCAAGTTTATAAAGACCTTGCATGGAATGGACTAATGGGTTATTATGATTCGAATGGTAACGTTGTTTGGACTACAGCGTTCAACCAATTATCAACTACAGCTAAGAATCGTATCCAAACTAATATTAATAACCACAAAAATACAGGTTCGAAGTTATGCAAGTAAAACTTATTATAATTCTGATCTCTTTTGTTGTGGTGAGGTGTAATCTTCAACAAAATAATGCCATCTACCTCTTGTTTGAAGAAGGTCATGCCATGACTAAGGAGACAAGTCCTGTCTCCAAAGAGAAGTATGATTACACTTTCCACATAGAGAAACTATCCACTAAGCATTCGAAATACATCTCGTCAGTGATATATGAGGCGGTCACTTTAGCAAAGCCTCTAAATGTACAAAGGAGGAAGGTAGATGCGAAGAATATTCAATGGTTGAGAGATCAATACGTTGAAGCTCATAACGGTTTTCAGAATACTCCTATAGGACTGGGTAAGGACGGTAGAGTCCTTGAGTTCGACCTCTCAAAGCGTGGTAAGAAAATCTTTATTATAGAACAGAAGGGTGAGCAATGGTTCAAAACGGAAGCCCAAAGAATTTATTAAGAAGAATAATATAAACTGCCTAGTTGCTGGCCTCTTTAAAAACCAACTTCCCAACACTCCCCTTTGGCCCAGAGGCCCAAGCGGAATTGCCTTGTTTACTGACGGAGACTGCATAATACTTGCCTTCCATTGGAGTATATGAGTCGTCACCAACACGATAATAGTCGCAACTCTCACGGCCTACTGCCAAAACTAAGTTTTCATCGAAAACAGCAACCCCAGAACGATAACCATCGGGACTCAAGCTTGCCATTACCGGAAACCAGCTTTCGCCACCATTGGTAGTATAAGCAGAGTTGATTCGGGTCAATGAATCTCCTCGATAATCTCCGCCTACCATTAGGCCTTCTTCTTCATTTTTAAAATCTATGGAGAAGATTCCCTGAGTTGGTTCTCCTGATTGCAAAGGCGTAATGGTCTTTGCCCAAGTTTCCCCTTTATCGAAAGAATAGAATAGGCTTGCTTCAGGTCCGCCTAGTCCTATGTAGACGTTACTTTCTCCATTCGTTCTTAGACAGGTTCCACTAGCCGCAAAACCTCCTTGATTGGGCTTAGATTCAGGTCTTTGGTCAAAAGGAAGTTCGCTCCAAGTTTCACCCCCATCAGAAGTTCTTAGAATGAGTAATCGACTATCGATTGCATCGCCAAAGGCAATGCCTTCTTTGTCGTTCCAGAAGTCCATGGCATCATAAAAGGTATCCTCTATGTCGCTGAAATACTTTTGAGACCAGCTTTTACCTCCATCGGTAGTCTTGAAAATTAGAGCAGGTAAGCCAGCACTTAATGCGATGGCCGTGTTGGCATCAAAGCCTTCGATGTCACGGAAATCAATTTTTTCTTGACTTGGAATACTCACGTCTTCCCAAGTCACCCCACCATCAATGGTACGAATGACTGTGCCGCCACTGCCACTAGCCCAAGCTACTTCATCGGAGACCGATGATAGGCCACGAAGACTTGCTTCGGTATTTGAAGTTTGAGGTGTCCAGCTAGGCTCGAGAATAACTTCCTTTTCTTTTGTCTCTTTGCTTCCGCATGAGACGAGTGCTGAAATGAAGAGTAATGCTATAAACTTTTTCATTCAGAAGTATTGGCAGGCTTAAGGGTTGGTTTTTCAGCAGACTTGAAGACACTTTCAGGAAGTTCATCGAAGACCATAATGTCTTCCATGCCTCTCTGGCCTCTACTTCCTGAGAGCATGATATTATTGTATTTGCGATATTCAGTCCAAGGGTTGATGAATTGAGGTTGCTCTGCTGAGGTATTTGGGTAATAAGCCCACTGGCTTACCAGTTTAGTTTCTTTGTCTACCCAGACGTAATACATGTTTTGAGGTGTTCTGCCTACACCTTCAAAAGTTAGGTTCAGCTTGTCTGCAGCTCTTCCGTCTTGTGTCGCTTCCTCGCTTACATATTTCAAAGTGACACCAGAGTCTTTCAATTTGTATGGCATTACCAACCAATAAGAATCATTGATCCAGATGCTTTTGCCTCT
>CBFIAY010000011.1:0-104190 GCA_965660665.1 Roseivirga sp.
TTACTTGAAGAGTTAAGCCTAGAGGACGGAGTTGAAGTGAGTTATGATGGTCACAAATTGACCAATCAAACTGATCTTGATTAGTTAATAGCCATTTTCGGAATGGACGTGATGGGCTCACTACACGATACATATACTGGTCGCTATTTAGTTAGGTCATCAAATTCGGATGATGGTATTTCATTTATACTTGAGAATGGTAAAGTGGTAAAGATCCGGTATTGGTCACCTTGTTAGCAATTATTGAAGAGTCATGAAGAGAGAGAAGATGTTAAAGCGGCTCAGGAAGCAGAAAGAGCCTTGGGACATAGTAGTGATTGGTGGAGGCGCAACGGGTCTTGGTGTAGCAGTTGATGCAGCATCTAGAGGCTATAAGACATTGCTCCTTGAACAACATGATTTTGCTAAAGGAACTTCTAGTCGAAGTACCAAACTCGTTCACGGCGGTGTGCGATACCTTCAGCAAGGAGATATTTCATTGGTATTAGAAGCATTGAAAGAGCGCGGTCTGATGATCCAAAATGCTCCACATTTAGTAAAGAATCAAGCCTTTATCATTCCCAATTATGAATGGTGGAATGGCCCTTTTTATCAAGTAGGTCTAAAGGTGTATGATTTAATGTCTGGGAAGCTAGGCATTGGATCTTCCAAAAGACTTTCTAAAGAAGAAACGATCGAACATATCCCAACCATTGATCAGCATGGTCTAAAAGGAGGTGTCGTTTATTATGATGGTCAATTTGACGATGCACGAATGGCATTGACTTTAGCGAAAACTGCTGATCAATACAATGGAGTCCTGCTGAACTACTTCGAAGTAGCTGGACTTGAAAAGAACGAAGAAGGCATTATTGATGGACTCAAGGCTAGAGATGTTGAGTCAGGCAAAGCCTATAGTATTAAAGCAAAAGCTGTGATCAACGCCACTGGAGTCTTTGCTGATAAGGTGAGAAAAATGGATGAGCCGGATGTGAAGGATATGATCCAGCCTAGTCAAGGCATTCACTTGGTTGTAGGCAAAGAGTTTCTGCCAGACAAGTTTGCTATAATGGTTCCTCAGACCAAAGATGGTCGGGTATTGTTTGCAGTGCCTTGGCATGATAAAGTGGTGCTTGGGACTACTGATACAATCAAGGAAAAACCTGAACTGGAGCCAGAAGCACAAGATAAGGAGATCGATTTTATATTAGAAACTGCGGGTCAATACCTTACTAAAGACCCTACGCGGTCCGATGTTTTAAGTGTCTTTTCAGGACTGAGACCACTCGCCAAACCAGAAGGTGATGGTAAGTCTACAAAGGAGATTTCTAGGCATCATAAGGTTATGATTTCACAAGCGGGTCTCATTACCATTATCGGGGGTAAATGGACGACATATCGTAAAATGGCTGAAGACACGGTGGATACAGCCATGTTGATTGGTGCCTTACCTGAACGCAAGTGCATGACCATGAATTTGCCAGTATCTGGTTACGACAAGAGCCTTGACTTAACCACAGATCCACTGGCCGTTTATGGTAGCGAAAAGTATCAATTGTTGGATCTTGAAGAAGAACAACCTGAACTTGCAGAGGTGATTAGTGAAACCTTACCGCTTCGTAGGTCACAGGTCGTTTGGGCCGTAAGGCATGAAATGGCCAGAACAGTGGAGGATATGCTAGCGCGAAGGGTGAGAGGCTTGTTCCTTGATGCACGTGAGTCTTTAAGAGTCTCTGGTCAAGTAGCCGAAATTATGGCGGAGGAAATGGGTGAAGATTCGAATTGGATAGAAAAACAATTAGAAGCCTTTAATGAGGTGGCTAGCAAATATGTGATCAAAGACTAGTTCTCTTTTCTCTCCTTGATTTTTTCTTGAATGGCTCTCTTCTGGTCTCCCATATTCAATCGGTCATAATAGCTTTCGAGCGTTCTGAGAATATTCAAGTCAGTGGTGTCTTTTTTTGCGGCAGCTTCCATTCTAGGGAGTGCTTTTTCTATGAGTGCTAAAGCCTTCGCCTCATAATCCTCAGCATTAGCTTTATACTCATCATTCGTCATGTTATTGATGGCTAGATAGTACCCATTTGCCTGATCATTGTATAGCATGGATAAGTTGAAATTTGCTACTAGGTTGTCAGCTGCTATTGATAAGGTTTTGAGGTAGGCTTCTTCCTATAACGCGAGCTCATTTTGAAGGGCTAGACTGTCTAAAGGTTCAGTAGCCTTAATTTCTTTGATGCGTTCGTCATGAAGTACAGCCCGTCTTAGCGAGAGTTGGCTGTTGTCTGGATCGTTAACAAGTATTTTAGAAATCAATTCGAGTGCCTTGTCATTGTCTTTAGCGAGCAAGTAGATGTCTAACTTGTAACGGTCAAATATTGGGGAACTCGGGAAATTCTTGTTGGCTTCTTCAATTGTCATTAAAGCACCAGAGAAGTCCTCTTGAAGATCTCTTTGAATGCTAATCATACTTTGTTAAACACTCTCTTTTGGCCTCATCGCTTGGAGCTTGCGAAAGTTTGCCAAGGCTTTGTCATACAGTTTTCCTTGTACAGCTGCATTTGCAGCATAGGTAATGATTGTGGAGTCATTGGGTTCAATAATCATCGCGTTTTCAAAGGCCTCTAGGGCTGATGTATAGTCTTGTTGTTGGTACCAAGTGGCCCCATTGTTAATAAGCTCTTGGTAGATTTGAGCAATGCTCTGATCGGCAGAAATATTTATTCTGACATTCGAAGACGGGTGTTTCTGCGTCATTTGATATCCCTTGATCGCATCTATCAAATAGGTGGACTTTACAGTGCCAGCAGGTTCGCTTTTGAAGAGCGTTTTATTGATTTCAGCATAGGTATACCATGCGCCACCATCTTGCTTGAATTCGTCAGTTTCAACAGTTCGTTGAATTACGGTCAGCGCTTCTGCTATTTTTCCTTCAGCTTGAAGTGTTCTTGCTTCTATTAGCCCTATTTTCTGAGCCATGGCCGTAGTGGACATTAAAAACAATAAGAAAATCCAAATTTTAGGCATGCGCTGATTTTTGGTGAAATTGCTAAAGTATCATCAGTAATTTAAGAGATTGTTCATCATGAATGGAATTGGTTTGCATTATTATTTGACGGCTGTGAAGAAAAACGTTAATCTATTTTTCAACGCCAAATATTACACGGGTCGATTGACCAATAAAAGTGCTTTGCCTAAAGTCGATCGCGGCTAGACTAAAAATTGTAGCGCTATTTTGGTCATTTAGCGAAATTTGTTTTTGAATAGTGCAATCGATTTCTAAATGCTTTTCCTATTAGTTTTCAAATATTAATAACAAAAACTCTTGATATCCACGCCTTTATATTTTTTAGGAAACTTTGGATACGTTCGTAGTTTCCTTAGTTTTGTCAAATAATGGAAATGAAAGAGAAGATAGCGGGAAGGGCGAGTGAGCTAATGATGGAGTTCGGTATAAGGACTGTCACCATGGATGATATCTCTCGTGACTTGGGGATTTCCAAGAAAACCATTTATCAGTACTTCAAGGATAAGAAGGAACTGGTAAATACGATAACTGACCTTCACCTAAACATAGAGAAGGATAGGTTTCAAGGAACAGTTATAAATAGTGAGAATGGCGTTCATGAACTGATTATGGTTTCTCAATGTCTGAGAGAATCAATGAAGGACATGAAGATGAGCATGATGAATGAACTACAAAAGTTCTACCCTGAAGCTTGGCAAATGTATGAGGACTTTAAAAAAGGAGTCATGCTTGAATCTATTACTGCCGTCATTATAAGAGGACAAGAGGAAGGACTTTTCAGAGCAGAAGTTGATCCTCGCTTAGTAGCAGTTATGCGCATTGAGCAAGTCCAGACATTTATAATGAGGAACCTATTTCCTACAGAGAAATACTCACTCTACGATGTGCAAATGCAATTATTCGATCACTTTATACATGGCCTTTTCACAATAGAAGGGCATCAACTTTTTAATGAATATACCACGTCAAAAACCAAAAACAATGATACGCTCAATTAGGAGATTAAACTACTTAGCGGTGTTTATGCTCATGGCCCTAGGTGCCAATGCGCAGAACGGTGTATCTCTTCAAGAAGCTATTAGCTACGCTTTAGCGAATAACGAAGAGATAAAAAATGCGAAAGTAGCAACTCGCGATGCAGATGCCCAGGTCTTTGAGACCAGGGCGGATGGTTTGCCTCAGATAGACGCAAATTTCGGCTATGCGAATAATACCAAAATACCAGTCAACCTGGTGCCTGCGAATGTGTTTGATCCCACAGCTCCGGCCGATCAGATCGCGGCTGTTAGGTTTGGTGTTCAGCATCAAAGTAACTTCAATGTCACCGCTTCGCAAATGTTGTGGGATGGTTCGTTCTTCATCGGCCTGCAAGCAGCTAAAATGCTTAGAGAAAAAGTTCTTGTAGATGAAAAGAAGACTGAACTAGATGTAATAGAGCAAGTAACAAAAGCTTATTACCTCGTCTTGGTCAACCAAGTAAGAACAGGATTGATTGATACTAACATTGGTACAATTGAATTAACACTGAGAGATACTAGGGCCTTGTATGAAAATGGTTTTGCAGAGAAAATTGATGTGGCTAGGTTACAAGTTCAATTGAATAACCTCAACACGGAACGTCAGGGTGTTGATCAAGTGATTGAGGCGAGCAAGAATCTCTTGAAGTTTACAATGGGGATGGCAGTCACTAATGTAATAGACCTTTCGGATGATCTTTCGGCATTTGATTTTGATTACTCAATGGCAGATGTTGAAGCTTTTAACGTTCAAGAGAGAATCGAAGCACGTCAGTTAGACTTTTTAAAAGGACTTGCAGCACTTGATATCAAAAACGTTTATTCTCAATACGTTCCGAAAGTTACTTTCAATGCTGGTTGGGGAAGAAATACAGGGAATGACGCTTTTGGCAACCTCTGGAATGGTAATCGACAATGGTTTACTAGCTCTAGTGTTGGTATCAATGTGAGTATTCCAGTGTTTGATGGACTGCGAAAAAAATATACCATAGCGCGTAAGAAGTATCAATTAGAAACGCTCGATAATCAATATTCTCTGCTTACCAATAACCTTAAGCAACAGTTGCTGAATGCTAAAGAGGCCCTAGATGTAAATCTACAGCGCTTAGAGGTACAAAGAGAGAATATGGCACTCGCCAAAGAAGTGAGTGACATCACTCGAGAGAAATACACCGAAGGAGTAGGCTCCAACCTTGAACTGATCAATTCAGAAAAGGATTACAAGGAAGCTGAAATTAATTATCTGAACGCCCTCTACGAGGCCATAAATGCCAAGGTAGATTTGGACAGAGCCTTAGGCCAATTAAACTAACAACACAATGACTTACAGAATTTCAAAAATATATAGAGATATGAAACCTCAGAGCATCATCACATTTTTATTCATTGCTTTGGTTGCCGTTAGCTGTAGCCAAGGTGAGGAGGGAGTTGAAGGAAAAAAAGCACGATTGACTGATGCAAAAGCAGAGATCAAGGATTTAAGAACTGAAATTGAGACGCTGGAAGCGGCAATTATTGCTGAAGATCCAACTTTTGGCAAACCAGTTGAAACAGCAACCTTAATCACGACAATTGCTGCCGATAAGACGAATTTTGAGCATAAAGTTCAAGTGCGAGGAAATGTGGATTCACGAACCAATGTCAATGTAAGTGCTGAAATGATGGGCTTGCTTACAGCTGTGAATGTAAAGGAAGGTCAGTATGTTCAAAAAGGAGAGGTGCTTGCAACGATAGATTCTGAGAACCTTGAAATGACAATTGCAGAAGTAGAGAATCAATTGAGATTTGCTACTACTATTTTTGATAAGCGTGATAGGCTTTGGAAGAAGAATATTGGTACAGAGATAGACTACCTACAAGCGAAAAACAACAAAGAGACTTTAGAAAATCAATTGGCTACGCTAAATACCCAATTGGCTAAAGCTGAAATAAAAGCAACTTTCAATGGTACGGTGGAGCAAGTGCCTGTAAAGATGGGACAAATAGTTCAGCCAGGGACTCCAATCGCCTTCTTGGTGAGTAGTGCTGACATGTATATCTCAGCGGAAATTTCGGAGTCATTTATTGGTAAGTTTAAGCAAGGTGATAAAGTAACAGTCGATATCCCTTCCCTAGGTCAGCGTTTTGATTCACAAGTGATCTCTGTGGGTAGAGTAATCAATCCAGCCAGTAGAACATTCACCATAGAGATAAAATTACCAAGAAACGATGCCTATCTAAAGACGAATTTGGTCACCCGGATTACACTTACGGATTACGCGTCTGAGAATGCTATTGTGATTCCTTCTAGAATAATTCAAGAAGATGATGAAGGGAACTTCGTATATCAAGTGAATGGGAACAAGGTCAATAAGGTTCATGTGAAATTGGGCTACTCTTATGATAACCATACCGAAGTAGTCACAGGCCTTGCAGGCGGTGAAGTTTTGGTAGACAAAGGCAACAGAACTGTTGCCAACGGCACAACTGTAAGTATTCAAAATTAATCAAACTCAGAGCGATAGATAATGGCTAACGAGAACGACAAAAATATAGTGGACAAGGAATTTGGTTTAACCTCCTTTGCCCTGCGTAATAAGACTACGGTATATGTGCTGACATTGATCATCATTGCAGCAGGAGTATACTCCTACATTACCTTGCCGAAAGAGAACTTTCCAGAAGTAGAACAACCAACGGTTTATGTAAGTACAGCTCATCCTGGTAACTCACCGGAGGATATAGAGAGTTTAATTACAAGACAGCTGGAGAAAGAGATCAATACAATTGAGGGGGTAGACAATATCCAGTCTAACTCAGTTCAAGATTTCTCAGCTATTGTGATCGAATTCCAAGTAGGTGTAGATGTTGATGAGGCGGTAATCGATGTAAAGGATGCTGTAGATAGAGCCAAATCAGAGTTGCCTTCAGACCTTAAGACAGATCCTAATGTGATCAAGTTTAGCTTTTCGGAAAATTTTCCAATTCTAAACCTCAACCTTACAGATCCGACAAAGACCTTAGATGAACTCAATGACATTGCTGAGTACTTGGAGGATGAGATTGAAAAGTTTCCACAAGTATCAAAAGCAAATATTGTTGGGGTAGATGAGAAGGAAGTAGAAGTTCGTGTCGACCCATTCAAGCTAGAAGCTAGAAAGGTGACGTTCACTGATATTGAAAACGCTATTTCTTCAGAAAACATGACCATGTCTGGTGGTAATGTGATTTCTGATGGACTCAGGAGAAACGTTCGTGTAATTGGTGAGTTTGATGATCCATCGCAAATGGAAAACATCATCATCAGTAACGAAAACGGAAACATCGTTTATCTAAAAGATGTAGCTGTGGTAGAATTTGGCTATAAGGACAAGCAGAACTATGCCAGGTTAGACTTAAGCCCTGTGGTTAAAATTGATGTGATGAAAAGAAGTGGTGAGAATTTATTGATCGCTACAGACAACATCATGGCACTTATTGCCGAAAGTGAGGCAAATGGCCGAATTCCTGCAACAACGAAAGTGACCATCACAAATGATCAATCTAAAGATACAAGAGAACAAGTGAGTAGCTTAGGCAACAACATCATCTTCGGGGTAATTCTTGTGGTGACGGTTTTGCTATTCTTCTTAGGTACCAGAAACTCACTTTTCGTGGGTATGGCCATTCCATTGTCCATGTTTATGGCCTTGATGATTCTTGGCCTTGTGGGTATCACCATTAATACCATGACACTGTTTGGCCTTATCATGGCCTTAGGTATGTTAGTGGATAATGGTATTGTGGTAGTTGAAAATGTCTATCGATTGATGGAAGAAGGTTTGAGCCCAATGGCGGCAACCCGAAGAGGTGTTGGTGAAGTAGCGTTGCCAATTATTACGTCAACGGCAACCACGCTAGCAGCATTTATTCCGTTGGCATTCTGGCCTGGAATTATCGGAGAATTCATGCTCTATTTACCGGTGACACTGATTATTACTTTAGGGTCATCCCTATTTGTAGCCTTGGTGATCAACCCAGTGTTCATATCAAGCTTTATGCGCGTTGATGGAGACAGGCAATACGACCATAAAAAAATTATAGTAAGGTCAGCAATTGCCATAGTATCAGGTTCCGTATTTGCCTTTGCTATTGGTTGGATTGGCTTTGGAAACTTGTTGATGTTAATTGGAGTGGTAACACTACTTAATGTCTATGTATTAGGACCATTGTCTGCTAGGTTCCAGGCAGGCTTTCTACCTAGGCTAGAAGGTATTTACGTTCGCGTATTGAAAAGTGCTGTTAAACATCCAGGCAAGTATCTTGGAGGTGCATTTGCAACCTTGATTGTTTCACTTATGATTTTCGGTGCGTTTCTACCAAATGTGCTATTCTTTCCAGAAAATGAGCCGAAGTATGTAAATGTATTCGTTGAATACCCAGTAGGTACTGACATTGAGCAGACAAATGATTTTTCGAAGAATATTGAAGCGCAGGTACTTGAGATTATCAAACCTTACGCGGCCATTGTAGAATCAGTTTCTACTAACGTGAGTCAAGGTGCTGCTGATCCCAATGACCCAACTGCTGTTGGTCAATCAGAGGAACCACACAAAGCCAGAATTACGGTGAACTTTATTGAGAGTAAGCTTCGTGGCGACTTGAATACAAAGGATGTCATGAACGACATCCGAGCGCAAGTGAAACTACAGCCAGGAGTTACTTTAACCGTTGATAAAGATGCAGCGGGACCTCCAACGGGTAAACCAGTGAATCTTGAAATTATTGGGGAAGACCTCCCGAAATTGATCGATCTTGGAGAAGATATCAAACAGAGAATTGCTGAATCGGGTATCCAAGGGATAGAGAAGTTGAAGAGTTCTTTGGAGCTAGGTAAGCCAGAACTGGTCGTTGAGATAGATAGAGATAATGCAAGACGATTCGGACTTTCAACGTATTCGATAGCTAACGAAATTAGAACAGCTCTCTTTGGTAAGGAAGTTTCTAAGTACAAAGATGGTGAAGACGATTATGAGATAAACGTTCGATTGAATGAGGATTATCGATATGATATTGATGCCTTAATGAATAAGAACATCACTTTCAGAAATCAGAACTCCGGCAAGTTGGTACAAGTCCCGATATCATCAGTGGCAAGTGTTCGTTATAGTTCTACCTATGGATCAATCAAGCGTAAAGACCTTGATAGGGTGGTCACCTTAAGTTCTAACGTGCTTGCAGGAGCTAATGCCACAGTAATTAATGACCAATTGAAAGCCTTAATGGTGGACTACGAGATGCCAGCAGGGTATAGCTATGCCTTTACTGGCGAGGCTGAACAGCAAGCAGAGGAAATGGCTTTCCTAGCGAAAGCACTATTGATAGCCGTATTCTCAATCTTCTTGATCATCGTATCACAATTCAATAATATCACTGCACCATTTATCATTATGGTTTCTGTACTCCTAAGTACAATCGGTGTATTCTTGGGCTTGGTAGCTTTCAATATGGACTTTGTGGTTATTATGACCATGGTGGGTATTATTGCGCTAGCAGGTATTGTGGTAAACAATGCCATTGTATTGATCGATTTTATCGAGTTGACGCGTAGGAGAAGAAGAAAGGAGCTAGGCTTAGGAGAAGATGAAAGGTTGCCGATGGATGAGGTTGTCGATTCCATTATTACCGCTGGAAGGACTAGGCTAAGACCGGTGTTACTTACTGCAATTACAACTATTCTAGGCCTTGTGCCATTGGCAGTAGGGCTGAATATTGATTTTATTGGTGCTTTTGTAGGCTATAGTGCAGACTTCTATGTAGGAGGAGACAATGTAGTTTTTTGGGGACCGATGTCATGGACAATTATTTTCGGATTAACGTTCGCGACTTTCTTCACGCTTATCATGGTACCAACGATGTATCTATTAGCAGATAGACTCTTATTGAAAATTGCTAAGTGGAGGGGGCAAGTGGATATTATTGATATGTCAGAACATTCATCAGGGACACCAAAGGTTTTGGCTTGATGTTTGATTACAGTATTAACGTGGTGATAATGCTCCTCTTTATTGAGGAACATTCATAGTTAAGGTTGATTTGGTGGCTCCCGAGGTGGTACTCGGGAGTCTTTTTTTGAACCCATTCGATGGGTCTTAGGTTTAATAAAGTATATGCGCATCTCGCCACTTTTTTTTATACTCATCGTTGCCTTCCTCGGTTGGTTAGATTACTATGCCTATCAAGCGACTAAGACACTGTTAATCAATAAAAAAAGCAGTTTAAAAACATCTGTTCGCTATTTATATTTAATTCAGGCCTTCGCCATGTTGGTGGTGGTCGTCTACCTGAGATTCGTTCAGGCAGGTACGGTTCCATTTTCTTTCTTACTCTCCATCATCTTCATGGCTTATTCTGCTAAGCTTGGAGCGGTCATTTTTATCTTTTTTGATGATATCAGAAGAGTGCTAGGGTTATTCTTTTCTGGTCGAAAGAGACGTTATGACAAAAGGGTTGCCTCAGGACAAAAAATGCCGAGGTCTAAGTTTTTGGCTCGAAGTGCGGTGGTCATGGCGACATTACCTATTGTGACCATGAGTTTCGGAATCGTTCGTGGCGCCTATGATTATCGCGTGAGAAGAAAAAGAGTATACCTTCCAAACCTTCCCAAGCAATTCGAAGGAATAAAAATCGGTCAGCTTTCTGATATTCACAGTGGTAGTTTCTACGATAAAGTAGCTGTAGAAGGGGGGATAGAAATGTTAATGGCTGAGAAGCCTGATATGATCTTCTTTACAGGCGACTTGGTGAATAACGAGACCAAAGAAATGGCTGATTACTTCAATTTATTCTCCAAAGTAAAGGCTGACCTGGGTGTTTATTCTACGCTCGGAAATCATGACTATGGCGATTATAAGGCTTGGTCCTCTGTTGCTGAAAAAAGTCAAAACCTCAAGGAAATGATCAAAGTGCATGAGCGCATGGGTTGGGACTTACTCATGAATGAGAATCGGTCTATAAAGATCGGGACAGATCAGATTTCAGTATTAGGGGTTGAGAACTGGGGGGCAGGTCGCTTTGCAAAATACGGTCAACTTGATCAGACGACTTTGAATGCCGAAGGCGATGTGAAACTATTGCTTTCGCATGACCCAAGCCATTGGGATGCGCAAGTGAGAGGGCACCAGCCCGATATTGATATCATGTTTGCTGGGCATACCCACGGGATGCAATTAGGTGTTGAAATCGGAGACTTCCGTTGGAGTCCATCCAAGTACATTTATAAGCAATGGGCAGACTTATACCAGGAAAACAATCAATACCTCTATGTCAATCGTGGCTTTGGTTTCTTAGGCTTCCCAGGCCGTATAGGTATCCTTCCTGAGATTACTATTGTGGAGCTAACCTCTCGTCCCTTGGTATAAGGTGAGCTACTAGGTTACAAGCTGTAAGGGAATAGCTTCAAACCGCCAAATTCCGCCTTCCCACTTCCAACTTCTTTTCATAACTTCAAGTCCAAATTAATTGAACTATGAAAAAACTGGTGACGCTTCTATTGTGCCTAGCCTTTACAGGACTCAACGCGCAAACAAACCCCAACTGGATACGCTATCAAAGCATTTCTCCTGATGGAAATGAAATTGCCTTCACTTACAAAGGAGACTTATATCGAGTGCCTACTGCTGGTGGTGATGCTACGCAATTGACCTTTCACCAAGCACATGATTATATGCCAGTCTGGAGTAAGGATAGTAAGCACCTCGCCTTTGCCTCGGATCGATATGGAAACTTTGACGTCTTCGTAATGGATGCAATGGGCGGTCAGGCCACGCGTTTGACTTTCCACTCCAATGATGAGAGTCCGTTTTCATTTTCACATGACAACAAGCATGTCATTTTTGGTGCGCTAAGACAAGATTTAGCAACACATCGCCAATATCCACATGGCTCTCAATCCGAGTTGTATCAAGTACCAACTGCAGGAGGCAGAGTTGATCAAGTATTTACCATTCCAGCTGAATATGTTCAGGTGAGTAAAGATGGGCGTTACATGGTCTACCATGATAAAAAGGGTGGTGAGAATGAGTTCAGAAAACACCATAAGTCTTCTATAACCAGAGATATCTGGAGGTATGATACAAAAAGTAACGAGCATAAAATGCTCACAAATAGAGAAGTAGAAGATCGTCAGCCAATTTTCAGTGCGGACGAAAAAAGCCTTTACTACTTGAACGAGTCAAGTGGTAGTTACAATGTGTACAAAATGTCTATCGACAAACCATCGGATAGTCAGCAACTCACCAACTTCAATTTACATCCGGTCCGATTTTTAAGTTTTGGAAACGGAACACTCAGCTTCGGGTATGACGGAGAGCTCTACACAATGAAAGAAGGCGGTCAGCCTGAAAAAGTAGCGGTAAACATTAGAACACAAGACAAGGCTAACGCTGACAGCTTTATTTCAATAAACGGTGGCGTTAGAGAAATGGCCATTTCGCCAAATGGAAAAGAGATTGCTTTTGTTGCTAGGGGCGAGGTATTTGTTACCTCTGTTGATGGATCATTAACCAAGAGAATTACCAATACACCAGAGCAGGAAAGGTTTGTAACATGGGGTCCAGAAGGTAAGTCTGTCGTCTATGCGAGTGAAAGAGATGGCAAATGGAATATTTATAAGTCTAGCAGAGCCCGTGAAGCGCAAGAACCATTCTTTTTCGCCTCTACCTTAGTGAAAGAAGCAGTGGTTTTGAGTAACGAAGAAGATAGCTACATGCCACAGTATTCTCCCAACGGCAAGAAAATGGCCTACATCGCTGGCCGTAGAACACTTAGGGTAATGGATATAGCTTCTGGTAATACAGTTGACCTATTAACTCCAGATGATTTGTTCCACATGAGAGATGGGGATAAGTACTTTACCTGGAGTCCTGATAGTAAATGGCTACTTGTCGATTGGAGCCTCAGCTTAAACAATAGCGAAGCCTTGCTGATGGCAGCGGATGGTAGTAACCGCATAAACCTAACGGAAAGTGGTTACTCTGATTCTAGTCCAAAATGGGTGAATGGTGGTAAGCAGATGATTTGGTTTAGCAATCGCAATGGACTGAAGAGTTATGCAACAAGCGGTCAGTCACAAAGAGATGTTTATTCCATGTTCTTTACGCAAGATGGGTGGGATAAATACCAAATGAATAAGGAAGAGTATGCCTTGATGAAAGAAATCGAGAAAGAGCAGAAGAAAGGCGATAAGAAGGAAGAGAGTAAGGACAAAGACAAGGAAGAGGCTGAGAAGAAGGAAGCTGTCAAAGACTTGGTTTTTGACTTTGATGACATGAAAGAACGAAAGGCAAGGTTTACAATTCATTCCTCAAGTCTTGGTGATGCTACCCTTTCGAAGGATGGTGAGCAGCTTTATTACTTAGCCAGTTTTGAGGGAGGCCAAAACCTTTGGACCACAAACCTAAGAACCAAGGAAACTAAAATGACCCTCAAATTGAGTGGTGGTGCAGGGTCCTTGCAGTGGGATAAGGAAATGAAAAATCTTTACCTATTGAGTGGAGGACGTATTTCTAAAATTAATGCAGAGGCCAACAAAAAAGAAGCGATAAGCATTAGTGGCGAGATGGAATATGATGCTGTAGCCGAACGAAACTATATGTTCGAGCACGTATGGATCAGAACCAAAAACATATTTTATGAGCCAACCTTCCATGGAATTGATTGGGACCTCATGCGCACCGAATACGCTAAGTATTTGCCTTCGATTGGCAATAGCTACGAATTCTCGGAAATGCTTTCAGAAATGTTAGGTGAGTTAAACGTTTCTCATGCAGGAGCTCGGTATGGTACTAGTATTCCGAACGCTGATGCCACAGCTTCCCTAGGAATTTTCATGGACTACGCGCACAAAGGAGATGGAATCAGAATAGCCGAAGTGTTAAAAGGAGGTCCGCTAGACAAAGCCAAATTTGATATTCAGCCAGGAATGGTCATCGAGAAGATAGATGGTGAATTGGTTACCTCAAGTAGAGATGTTGCCTCGTATTTGAATAGAAAATCAGGGAAGTTTACGCTATTAGAAGTAACAGGGCCTAAAAATTCTGATAGACAACAAATCACCGTCAAGCCAATTTCTTTGGGTGCAGAGCGTAGCCTTCTTTACAATCGCTTTGTCAAGATTAATGAAAAGGAAGTGGCAGAGAAGTCAAATGGTCAGTTGGGTTATGTCCATATCCCTGGAATGGGTGACGCGCCTTATCGTAGCATATACGAGGATATAATGGGTAAATACTTCAACATGAAAGGTATTATAGTCGATACTCGATTCAATGGGGGTGGAGACTTAGTGGCTGATTTGGCCATGTTTTTTACAGGAGAGCCATTCATTACTTACGCTACCGCTGCGAAGGTGGTTGGCGGAGAACCTACCTCACGTTGGACTAAGCCTACTTTGGCGCTCTTCAATGAAAGCATGTACTCAGATGGTCACTGTTTTGCCCAAGGATATACTGACCTTAAGATTGGTAAGACCATTGGTATGCCTGTACCAGGCACCTGTAGCTTTGCCGGTTGGGAAGGACTACCTGATGGAGGTCGCTGGGGAGTAGTGCCTGTGAGTGCGAAGGATAAGAACGGTAGATGGATGGAGAACCTTCAGACCGAACCAAGCATTAAACTCAAGAACATGCCGGGTATCATAGACAAGAATAGAGATCAGCAACTTGAACGCGCCATCCAAGTGATGCTAAGCGATGTAGGTAACTAAGGGTTCACCTTCAAAACATAGCGCAATTAAAAAGTGCTAGCACTTTTTTGCGTCATTGGGCTTAATCCCGTAAGGCTAAACAACCACTAAGAATTGTTGATGCATTCTTTTTTATTGTGATTTTACATGGATATATAAAGAATAATTGGTAATATAAGTTTTCAATAAAAAAGATAACTGTATAAGCACACACAATACAAGTATCATTTTAGTACTGAGAACTATGTTTTAAATCAATTTTGACCCTTTTGAGCTGTGAGTTTTACGGCAGCGATGTGGGGTCTACTTCTGAGCTGAAGGGAATTGATTCGAAGGAAGAGCTGCGATTGGAAGTCAGCTCTTCCTTTGTGTAAATAAACATAGACTACACTAAGTAGGCCCTTCAAGCTAAACTGACATGAAGAAAACTGCAGCGCTACATACGCTTCTCTTATCATTGCTTTTTTCAAATCAATTATATGCAGTTCCTGTTATAAGGAATGGTCTTAAAAAGACCATTCCACCAACACTGCAAAGTAGTTCGCCAGCCGACAATGCTACGAACGTCACACTGAGTCAGAATTTCACTTTGACTTTTGATAAAAATATCATGGTTGGTACTGGTTATGTCACCATCAGGAAGACTTCTGATAATTCCATTGTTGAAGCCTTGGACGTAACTGATGCAACGCTTTTAACTATTTCAAATACAGTAGTAACGCTCAATCCCGCTGGAATACTAGAGAAAGGGACAAGGTATTATCTAGAGATTGATGCTACCGCTATGCGTGACAGTGAGGGTAATTTTTTTGAGGGGTTTACAGGCGCAACAATGTTAAATTTTACTACGGTCGATGTAGTGATTAATGAGGTAGTAACTGACCCTCAAATAGATTGGAGTACCAATGGCTTTGATGGTACAGATGGTGCCAAGACAGTTTCTGGTGGCGTAGATGAGTTTGTTGAGCTGTTTATCAAATCAGCAGGAATTGATTTTACGGGATGGATAATTGAGTTAAATGATGGCAGTAATGTGTCAGGGGACTTAACAAGGACTGGGGCATTCGATGCGGTTAACTACACAGGTACAGGGACGGCCAATAATACTGAAGTCGGTGATTACTTGGTTTTAGGAAATGTAGATGGTAGTGGAGCCATGAACAATACTCGGCTAATCATTAACCTTAAAGATCCTGGTGGCGCGATAGTCGATGCGGTTGCCATTGGTGGAGGTGCTGGTCAAGCGCCAAGTGGGAATGCCGCCTCAGCTGCAGATGAATCAGTTCAAAGGTTTCTGAATGGTCTTGATACAGATACGGATAATAGTGACTTCACTAAAGGGCCGGTTACTATGGGGGCAGCCAATACTGGGCCTAGCGTTACCTTGACGCAATCTGCTACAACGCTAGCGGAAGCTGCTGGTGTGAATACCATTACTGCTGCGTTGTCAGCAGCATCAAGCCAGACTACAACAGTCGAAGTTGGTATAAAATCAGATGGTTCAGCAACAATTATAAATGACTTTATGCTCTCAACAACTAGTATTGAGATTACAGCTGGCAACACCACAGGCACTGCAACGCTTACTGGAGTTTCAGACCTAATTGACGAAGACGATGAAACGATAATAGTAGAGATTACAGGAGTCGCAAATGGGTCAGAGAATAGTGCGCAGGAAGTAACTAGTAGTATCATCGATGATGACATGGCGCCATTAGTGACCTTGTCTGTGGGCGCTGCTTTAATTGAAGAAGCAGGAGGTAGCTCAACCATAACGGCAACGCTTTCGGCTATTTCTTCTAAAGATATTACCGTGACTTTGGCTTACTCGGGAATAGCCACTAGTGGTGTGGATTATAATAATACGTCCAGCACGACTATTGTGTTCACCGCAGGTAATATAACTGCCAATACAGCGGTTGGTATAACCGCTATTCAAGATGCAAATTCTGAGTCGAACGAGACCATCATAATTAATATTGAAGAAGTTACGAATGGCAGTGAGGATGGCGTGCAGCAGCAAACCCTTGCGATTATTGATGATGATACACCGAATGTCGCCTTTAATACTATGAGTTCAGCAGGGACAGAGAGTGACGCTTCAGCGAATTTGGGAGTAGGTTTGAGTATTGCGAGTGGCTTGACAGTAACGGTAGACTATGTAGTCACTGGAACGGCTGCAGGGTCAGGCATAGACTACACGTTAAACAATGGGACGCTAACTTTCAACCCCGCTACTACTTTTGAAAACATAACCATAGCTAGCATTGTAGATGATGCCATACTAGAAGCAAATGAGACGGTAATCGTGACGTTGTCAAATCCAGTCAACGCCAATTTGGGTGATAACACAGTTCATCACTATACAGTTCTTGACAACGATGAGGCAGCAATAACGATAGCCGATGTAAGTGGTGGTGAGAATGAAGGTGCGATCACGGTGACGGCTACTTTGGATAATGCGGTGCAAGGTGGTTTTACAGTAGGTGTAAGCACTGCTGATGGTACCGCAACGATAGCAGATAATGATTATGCTCCGATAAGTGACCAGACGCTAATCTTTACAGGTATAGCTGGAGAAAAACGAACTTTTACAGTTACTCCAACAATAGATATAAAACTAGAAGCTGATGAGACCATAATAGTAAGTCAGGGTAACTTATCCGCTACATCATTGGGTGTTGTAATCACTGATGAGGCCGTATTGACTGTGACCAACGATGATGCGGCATCAGTGACAATAGCAGATGTAAGTAGTAACGAGAATGATGGAGCGATCACTTTGACTGCTACTTTGGACAATGCGGTACAGGGAGGTTTTACAGTAGATGTAAACACAGCTGATGGTACCGCAACGATAGCAGATAATGATTATGCTCCTATAAGTGACCAGACCCTAACATTTACAGGTATAGCTGGAGAAACACAAACTTTTACAGTTACTCCAATAGCGGATACTAAAGATGAAAATAACGAAACCATCACTATCCATCAAAATAACTTGGCATCGACATCTTTAGGTATTATGATCAGTGATGGTGCCAATGTCAATGTCATAAATGACGATGTTGCTCCACTGATATTCTTTGGCATTGCATCTGATGCACAGCCTGAGAGCGAGCGTGCAAAGGACTTACCCATATCCCTTAGTGCACTGAGTAGTAAAATCGTAACAGTAGATTATGCAGCTTCGGGAACAGCTACTGGAGATGGAACAGATTATGCTTTTGACAATGGCACTTTGACTTTCAACCCAGGGGAAATGCACTTGATGTTGCAATTGACAGGTATCATTGATGACCTATTGGATGAGGAAAATGAAACGATCATTCTCACTCTTTCTAACCCTATAAATGCAGCTTTAGGAACTCAAACGATACTTACCTATACGATTGTCGATAATGATATTAAACCGAGTATCACATTATCGGTATCCTCAAATGCGATAGTAGAGGCAGCAGGTTACTCCACAATATTGGCCACGCTATCTGAGGTAAGTGGCAGAGAAGTTGCCGTTAATCTAAGTTATTCAGGGACAGCGGTCCCTGGTACCGACTATAATAATGATGCTAGTACCAATATTACCATCAGTGCTGGTCAATTATCGGCTGTGGCAGCCAATGGTATTATAGCCACTGATGATAGTACTGGTGAATCAGCTGAGACAGTTATTGTCGACATACAATCAGTATCAAATGGTATTGAAAATGGAGTACAGCAACAAACTATTTCTATCATCGATGATGATGACGCAATCCCCCCGTCAGGTTATACAGTTAATTGGGGAGATGATTTAATAGGAGCTTCAGAAGCTAGGACTACCAAGTTCACGCTTGCTGGTGCTGAAGTAGGTGCTACATATAACTATACAGTATCCTCTTCTGGAGGTGGAACAAATGTTGCAGAAACTGGAAAGATTACCACAGCAACCGACCAAATAACCTTAGCGAATCTTGCTGGCCTTGGAGATGGTACATTGACATTATCCCTCACTTTAACCGACTCTTCCTCTAATGTTGGTTTCGAAGTAATCGATACTACGGTTTTAGATCAGGCAGCTCCTTCAGTTCCAGTAGTAACGCGTGTTAGTGCAGATAGTGGGACTAATAAGGAAGATGCAATTACCAACGACAATACGCCAACCATCAACGGTACGTCAGATGCTAATAGCACAATAGAGCTGTTTTTAGATGGAAGTAGCACGGGCACAACTACAGCAGATGGCTCTGGCAATTGGACACTGGTCTATACTGGTTCGAGTGCAAAGAATGATGGAGCGGTAGCTATTACAGCCAAGTCAACTGATGAAGCTGGTAATACCAGTAAAGCAAGTACAGCGCTATTATTAATCATTGATACAACTGCACCGATGGCTCCAGCCATAACATCGATAACTACAGATAGTGGCATAAATGAGGGAGATGTAATCACCAATGATCAAACCCTTGTTTTCAATGGTTCAGCAGAAGCTAATAGTACGGTGGAAGTATTTATTGATGCTGCCAGTTTAGGTAGTGTTCTAGTAGATGGTTCTGGCAATTGGGGTTTCGATCACACTGGAACAGCCTTGGCTGATGGTTCTTATCGTGTGACTGCAAGCGCTACAGATGTCGCTGGCAATACGGGCACGGAAAGTATCGCTTTGGGTATTATCGTTGATACCGTTGTACCGTCAGTACCAATTGTTGATCTAGCTGCAGTCTCAGATTTAGGAGCCTCTAATTCAGATGATTTAACTTCAGACAATACACCAACTATAGAAGGTTTATCGGAAGCAAATACTTCGATCGAGCTATTTGTAGATGGGGTTAGTGTCGGCACCACAATGGCCTATCATACAGGTAGATGGAGGCTAATGTCTGATTCAACCATCTTAAATGGAGTAATCAGTCTAAGCGCTACGGCAACTGATGCCGCAGGAAATACAAGCGCAATTAGCAACAACTTATCGATCACAATTGATACAAATATTGCAGATCCAACATTGCTTCCTGTTGATAATGCTACAGGCATTCTTCCTGATGCGAACCTGATAATAACTTTCTCAGAAAATGTAAATAAGGGTAAGGGTAATATTGTCCTTAACAAGAGTAGTGATCATAGCATTTTGGAGACAATTGATGTGACAGCCAATGCAGTAAATATTTCTGGAAGCGTGGTAACCATTACGCTAGAGAATAATAGACGAGCACCAGCAACAGAGTTTTATATCACAATAGAGGCAGGCACTTTTACAGATGATGCAGGAAATGACTATGAGGGTATTAGTGGAACCACAGACTGGAGCTTTACCAGCATTCCTGCTTCTGCTGTGAGTAGCGTCATCGTGCCAACTGCGAATACTTATAGTATTGGGGATAGTTTAGAGTTCACAGTTAATATGGTCCTCCCTGTTACAATTACAGGGGAAGTCACTATTCCAATAACAATTGGAAGTAATACAATCAATGCCACTCAGGTCGGGGTAGTGAGAAATAGTCGTTCGATTCTATTCCGCTATACTGTATTAGAAGGTGAATTGGATCTTGATGGCATAGCGATCGGCTCAGCAATGAACCTTATTGACGGAACGATGAAAGATCAGTTTGGTGCAGAGGCAACACTCACTTTAAATAATGTAGCGCCTTCTTCAACCGTCTTAATAGACGGAATAAGGCCAAGGCCCACTTTGAGTGCTACAGGATCGAGTTTGATCAATAAGTCCTATGTAACAACTTTTGAATATGATGAGCCGGTGACAGGTTTTGAACTCACAGATATCTCTGTTACCAATGGCATAGCCAGTAATCTTATGCAAGTAACAACAGGGACTAAGTGGAGGGCCGATATTACACCAATAGTTGATGGTGGGGTAAGTGTAACCCTGGCAGCAGAAGTAGCTACAGACACGCTTGGTAATACCAGTGTTGTTGGTAATTCAATCAACAAGACTTTTGATGGGACAACACCAGAAGTGATTTCTGTTACTAGAATGGATACAGATCACCTGAATACTGAGATCACTTCAGCAAACTTCAGGGTTGTCTTTTCTGAAAATGTCTTAGGCGTTGACCTAACAGACTTCGAAGTTGCCCTAAAAGGAACGGTAGGAGCTTTGACTGGGATAAAGCAAGTTGATGCTCAGACTTATGAGGTGACTGTAGGCGGAATCTCTGGTGAGGGAACCATTGGTCTAAACCTGAAAGACGATGATAGCATCATTGACAATGCGGCAAATACCTTGGGAGGTGCTGGTTTGGCAAATGGAGACTTTATAGGTGACGTTTATACCACCAACCTTCTTCCAAGGGATATAGTCATATCAACGGCCAGTATCTACGAGAACAATACTGTTGGTAACATAATAGGAGTTTTATCTAGTACAGATGCTGATATAGAAGATGTGCATACTTATACCATTGTTTCGGGAACTGGTGATACTGATAATGGCAGCTTTACCATCGAAGGTACTGATCTAAAGGCAGCTGAAGTATTTGACTTTGAGACAAAAGAAAGTTACTCTCTTCGTATAAAAACGGATGATGGTAATGGTGGTGCTTATGAGCACGAACTGACAATCACAATCGATAATATTATAGAAGCCTCAATCTTTGTGACAGGAGATGCAAGCTTTGATGTGTCTGAAATAGGGCGGAGTCATAAGCGCACACTCACGCTGACTAACAATGGAGAGAAAACAGTAGAGATAAGGGTTACTTCAATACCAGCTGGCTTTAGTGCACTTCCAGGGTCGTTAATTTTAGCTGTAGGTGCTAGTGCAGAAGTGGTCGTGGCGTTTATTCCGACTGAGGTTCGTACCTACAACGGGGACATCATTTTCAATCATGAGGGAGGAAATGAGGCACACCCGGTTTCTGGTGAAGGTGAAGTCATCACATCTGTTGAAGATAGGATACTAAAATCAACTGAAATTTTAATTTTCCCCAACCCTGTGCGCAGATTGATGACACTGGATCTTGCAACGCTAAAGGGTAGCAAATTGGATATAGAAATATTGAATGTTATGGGTGTATCTATGTTTACCAAAGAAGGCTTCACAGAAATGAAATTAGTGCTGGATGTGTCGGCCTATGAAAGCGGAATCTATATTGTTCTTTTCACTAACGGCCATTCAGTGACTCGGAAAAAAGTAATGATCAATAGATAGAAATAGGTTTTTGAAATAGCGACAGGATCTATTTCATAACTTTTATTAAAACGACATTTCATGGTAATACGGGTGTCAAATGATATCTTTGTCGCATGAACTATAGAAGATTTTTATTCAGCGCAGCTTTGATACTAACGGCTGCAGCCTTTACGCAAGTGAAAGGTCAAGAATTGGGTATTCGTTTCGGTAATGGTACCGTTGGTGATGTAGCAGTAGATGCGGTTTTTTCGCTTGGAGAATTTAGTAGGGTACATGCAAACCTTGCATTTGGAGATGATCAAGTAGGTGTTGACGCTTTGATTGACTTTCTATACAGGCCTTTAGGCCCTGAGAACCTCAATTGGTACGTTGGTGCGGGTCCATATGTGGGTCTAGGGGATGATTTTCAACTTGGAGCCGTTGGTGAGGTAGGTTTAGAGTATCATTTCAATGAGGTGCCACTGGCCATCGGATTAGACTGGCGACCTGCATTTCGATTGGTGGATGATACGGACTTTACTGTTGAAGGATTCGGATTTAACCTGCGATACGTTTTTTAGTCGCACGAAGGGTTTCTAAATCCTTTGCTTCTAAGAAGTAAGATTGAATTAAATAGAAAAGCCATACCCTTAGGGTATGGCTTTTCTATTTAATTAGTGCTTTTATGCAAACATCCATGCCCAGTAAATTAGCCAGAGTTGAATCGGAAGCCTCGACCACAGTAAAATGCGAGGCCAAAATTTCTTGCCTTTATAATTCACTACCATATCGATATTTGCTGGAAAAACTCCAATCAACACTGCGATAATGCCCCATGCTCCTATGACTTGAGTTGCTGGGAAAAGAAGTAGTGCACCAAAGATGATCTCAAGTGCTCCGCTTAGATAAACTAATTCCAAATGATAAGGAAGGTAGCTGGGCATGATTTTGAGGTAGGCCTTGGGTTTCCAGAAATGAGGAATACCAGCAGCGATATACATCCCTGCCATAAAGTAAAGTGAGTCGTTATCCATTGCTAGATCTCTTGAATATTAAATGGAAGGGTTCTGATGCGCTTGCCTGTCAGATTGAAAACGGCATTCGTTAAAGCTGGTGCGATAGGAGGTAATCCTGGCTCGCCAACGCCACCTGGCACCTCATCGTTATCGATCAAGTGCACTTGAATATCTCTAGGCGCTTCATTGATCCTAAGCATGCGATAAGTATCGAAATTAGCTTGCTGAGCTGCACCATCTTTGAAGGTGATGGCATCTTTTAAGGCAGCGGTTAAGCCAAAAATGATATTTCCTTCGGTCTGTGCGATTACTTGGTCAGAGTTCACATAAATACCACAGTCAACTACAGAGACTACTTTTGGAATAGAAACCTTGCCATTTTCTCTTTTCAAAAAGACGGCATGTGCTACAATTGAACCAAAGCTTTCTACTATGGCAACACCTTTGCCTTCATTGGCGCTAAGCTTTTCATTCCAATTAGATTCCTTTTCTAACTTTTCTAACACCTTGACAAATCTTGGTTCAGATTTGAGTTTTTCTTTTCTAAACTGTAAGGGGTCTTTTTTAAGCTCTAAGGCTATTTCATCAATGAAGCTTTCATGCGGGAAAGCATTGGTAGAACCAAAAACAGAACGCCACCAATGAATGGGTATTTGGTTTTTGTATTCTGCATATCGCACCGAAAAATCATCAAAATCGTAATGCGTATTGATGGCTTCCATTACTTCGAAGGGTATGCGCCCATTTGAAGGCCTGCCTTGTGTGGTGATGGCTGGGCTCACCATTTTGTGTTGCATGCCAATGCGGTCACCAGAATTGAATGACATGGTCATGCGGTGGTGACTGATCTGTCTAAAAGGTCCTTGCAAAGTATCATCTTCTCTTGACCATATGAGTTTGATCGGCTTTCTCATAGACTTTGAAATCTGGAAGCACTCCTCCAAAGAATCATTCATTGATTTACGACCGAATCCACCGCCTAAATAGGGGAGGTGTACTTTAATTTTGTCCTCAGCTTCGTCAGCAGGAATGCCTAACTCCTTTGCGAATTGTCTTTGTACTTGCGGGCTTTGGCTTGGTGCCCATACTTCTACGGTATTATCTTCTCGTACGTGTACAGTAGCATTCATTGGCTCCATACATGAATGTGCCATGTGCGGTAGTACGTAGCTAACCGTTTTTACCTTGACCTTACCAGTAAGGCTTTTTTTGCCCTTATTGCCTTCAAAATCACCTTTTTCAAAGTGCTTCATACCCTCGCCTTGTGCTAACTTGATCATGTCAGCGTTCATGCTCTCAGTAGAAATGTTTTTGAACTCAGCGTTGTCCCATTGCACGTTCAACTTTTTTCTGCCTTCAGTTGCTGCATAATAGTTCTCAGCGATTACTGCGATACCGGTGTTCTTTTTACCGTAAACAGTTCTGGTTACTTCCATCACTTCTACGACTCCCTTTACTGCTTTTGCTGCATCGGCATCATAACTGGTTACAGCACCTTGTAGCGTTGGGCACCTTTCTATGGTAGCATAGAGCAATCCTGCTGTTTGTGCATCAATACCGTAGTCGGCTGAGCCATTCACCTTTTCAGCGAGGTCAGGTCGATGAGTAGCTTTGCCTATGATTTTAAAATCTTTTTTGTCCATCAGAGATGGATTTTTTGGCAGTTCTAGTTTGGCTGCATCAGCGACTAATTCGCCATAGGGTAATGCATAATTAGTCCCTTTTCTGTAGACCACACCTTCTTTTACTTCGCATGCTGATGGATCAATATTCCATTTGTTGGCTGCAGCTTGTACCAGTACATCTTTGGTTGAAGCACCTAGTTGTCGCATGGGAGTAAAGAGGCTTCTTACACTTCTACTTCCACCAATAGACTGTCTACCATATTGCTGAGAGGCGCTTGCCTTTACGATAGTGACTTGATCCATTGCTACACCAAGCTCTTCAGCTATAATGGCTGGGATGCCTTGGGATATGCCTTGTCCTAATTCAGGTACATGGGCCATGATGGTAACCTCTCCTTCAGCACTAATGGTGATAAATGGGTTGAGCTGAGTTCCATTCACAAGGTCTTCAGCCATTAATTTCTTGAAAGTGCTATTACTTGAGCCTAAAGCCAGTGTATCAAATCCAACAGCAAGCATTGCTCCCGCTAGACCAGTGATTTTAATGAATTTTCGTCTATTCAGTTTATTTGCTTCCATCACTAATTTCTTTTGAGGCTACGTGTATTGCTTTTCTGATTCTGTGATAGGTACCGCACCTACATATATTTCCTGCCATGGCTTGGTCTACATCTTCGTCACTGGGCTTTGGATTCTTATCCAATAATGCTGAAGCGGACATGATTTGACCTGACTGACAATATCCACACTGTGGAGCCTGTACTTCTAGCCAAGCTTTCTGTACGGGGTGCGAGTTATCATCCGATAGCCCTTCTATGGTTGTTATTTCTTGTCCCACTATCGCACTAACAGGTAGTGAACAGGACCTCACTGGGTTCCCATTTAAATGAACAGTGCATGCTCCACATTGAGCAATGCCGCAACCATACTTAGTTCCAGTTAGTCCAGCTTCATCTCTAATTGCCCAAAGGAGTGGGGTTTGAGGTTCGGCTTCAATAGTGTATTCTTTACTATTGATGTTGAGTTTATAGGTAGCCATATATCAATTATTTACGCTCAGTTAAATTAAGGAATTACTAGGGATTAAACGCATTCTTTGTGTGGAACTCATTGTCAAGGGATGTGTTCTTCAATAAAAACAAAAAAGCCCCAATATGTTGGAGCGTTTTTGGGAAGGTTATTCCTGAAGGTTCTTGATAACCTCTGCTTTGCCATCATCCAGTAAGCCGTAGTCATAAAAGGCAAGGCCACTGGAGCCACCGGCTTTAGCGGCTACAATCATGGCGGCTACGTCCTCACTAGTCTTCTCACTGAGGTACTGAGCGGTATATAATGGTTTGCTGCCGCCAAGTGCTTTTACGCCCTCTGCCGTGGCCGTTCTCACAAAGTCCATAGGTTCGGCATAGAACTGATAATAGATCATTGGAAATACAAAGTCTAAGTCCCATTCCTCCCATGCCTGACGTACAAATTTCCTTGCTAGGGTTGGTGTAGCAAATACGGATGCGGAAAGTTTCTTGTCTCTATTGTGGACTTCCTTGGCAATGCGGTTGACCAAATTAGTAATCGAATCGAACCTGAATTGCCTCCATTTCTCATCTTGGCTTGCATCATCCAAATCAAGTGGATCATAACCACTTTCAGCTTTGAATTTATTTCGACAAGTCTCACAATAGCAGAAGTCATATTCAGGCATTTCATGATCTTGAATTAGATCATATTTCTCCCAAAGCCCTCTAGGCAATATTACATCGCAATAGCGTACATAATCTAACTGAACACCATCTAAGCCTTCAACTTCGGCAATGTCTATCATGCTCTGGATGATGTAATCCTGAACTTCTGGTTTAGAAGGGCAAAGCCATTGATAATAGCCCACATAAGGATTGACATCAAGACTAGATTCTCCATTGCGACTTACAGCATACCATTCAGGATGCGCCATAGCTTCTTTATTACCTGGGCGATTCATCACCCATTGCCAGGAGTGAATTTCTAGTCCTAAGGATTTAGCCATTGGAACAGTAGTTTTAAGCGTTTCCACACCACCACCAGCTAGTACCCCATGAAAACCAAGTTCTTTTAATCGAGAGAACTGAGTTCTCCATTGGTCTTCGGTTTTGTCTGCACCATTACCCACCCACATCCAGAGTTTAAAATCTTCAGGGGTTTCAGTACTACATGATGAGAATAGAGTAGGTGTAGCAGAGATGGCAAATGTGCCAAGACCTAGCTGTTTTAGAAACTTCCTTTTGTTCATTACTTTTTTATTTCTTTCCACAATCTTCCTGTTTCATTAATGTGCCAAAGGATTGACGCATCAAAGGGGTGTTGCATGATGGCGTGATAGCCATATTCATTAGCTTCAATTTCCCATTGTATGGTTTTGCCAACATCAAATGCCTTGTGTTGGATTAACTCGCCCGTGCTATCATTGTAGCCTTTATTCTTCCTTCGGTAGGCGATTTGTTGGCGGTGCACATCAAATAATAGTTGCCTGACCTCTTCAGAGCCAAAATCAGAAACGAAGTCCATATTTTCACCGACAGGAATATCACTGAAAACCACCATCCCCCAAAACTCGGGTTCGTGCATGGCAATAGCCCTTTGAGGAGACCACACCCAATTATTTTCAGGTAGGTTCTTGTCTGTCTTAGGGTCTTTTTTCTTGAAGTATGACCTTCCTTTTACTTCAGTTTCCCATTGTACTCTTGAAAAGTTGACTCTCCAAACATCATTGTTATTAGGAGGAGAGGATACACGGGTTGCCTCTTTTAAGGCTTTCCAAGGAATGGCTACCTCTAGCGACCAGCCTTCATCTTCATCGCTTGGGTCGTTGATGGTTCCATTGATCTTAACTGCTGATTGTAGGCCTTTGATGTCCCAGTTATTGATGGCATGGCCATTGTCGCGGTATGGTTTGGTTAATAGTAAATCCCAAACCGTATTGAAGGCATTTACCTCGTATTCATAATAATTATGCGTATCACCATCAGGGTCAATGAATATTTCAAAATCGTTATCATAAAAGATAACCGCATCTCTTTCGGTTAATTTTGCCCAAATGTGAGGCTCTTCCATTTCGGCATAGAAATAGAAATACTTGTCGTCCCAAAGCATTTTGACACGTGTCTTAAAATAGGGCTTGGGATTTTTACTTCCTTCTATATCTACAAAGTATTCGCTCCATGATGCCTTTTGCCATGATGCTTCATTTCCGTTACCATCAATAGACATTTCACCAATAGTTCGTTTGGCGGCATATGCTCTGCCTTGGATTAACTCGATCTGAGCAAATCCGAATTGACTGAATAACAATAGGAAAGTAAAACTTAAAATTTTGCGCATAAAAAAACCCCGACAAGTCGGGGTCAATATCTTAAAAACTTCTCGGATTAGAGGATACTTATCCCAAAGAACTTAAAGAGTACCGTTAAAATGAATAGTGTTCCCAGTACAATTGGTGCTAAGTAGCTAATCGCAAAGTTGAGATACTTCTGTACGAATGATCCTTTGTAACTAGGAGCTCCTTCCGCCAATTCTTCGTCTAAGTTGTGCTTCTTCCAAATGTGTGCTGCAAAGAAGGAAATCATACAACCACCTAATGGTAATAGTGTATCATTTGCGATAGCAGCGATCAGTGATAAGAAGTCTGTGTCAGTTCCTCCCGCTTTATAAGTCGTAAAGCTATTACTGAAGAAGTCTGAGTATCCATTGCCTAATAAAGAAGGGATTCCTACTAAGAAGATCACTCCTGCAACTAACCAGACAGCACGTTTTCTTTTGATTTTCAACTCGTCTACTACGTAAGAGACGGGGACTTCCAGTAAAGAAACGGTAGAGGTAAGGGCTGCAAAGCATAATAAAACAAAGAAAGTTGTACCAGCTACTATGCCTAGCGTACCACCGATATTACCAAAGATTTGAGGGAGAGTGACAAATATAAGTCCAGGCCCACGCCCTGCGCCTTCCATTGTTCCACCACTCATAAATCCGATGAGTGGAAAAATCATTAATCCTGCGATTAAGGCTATACCAACATCAGCAAGTGTAACCCAAGCAGCTGCACTCACGATGTTTTCTTTTTTACTTACATAAGATCCGTAAGTGATTAGAGCGCCCATACCCAATGAAAGGGAGAAGAAGGCCTGACCCATAGCATTGTAAATAACTGAAGCATTAAGCTTAGTAAAGTCAGGAACTAAGTAAAATTTAAGTCCATCCGAAGCATTTGGTAATGTCATAGAATAACCGACAATGACCAGCATCATGATAATGAGTGTTGGCATTAGGAGTTTTGCGGCTTTTTCAATACCACCAGAAATTCCTTTGGAGACTACATAGGCAGTTGTTGCCATAAATACGGCACCGTAGGCACCTACTTTGATTACATCTTTGATGTATTCACCAAACTCATCGGCAATGGCAAAGTTACCGGCAACCATTTCAAGGATATAACCGAAAGCCCAGCCTGCTATAATATTGTAAAATGATAGAATAAGCACACCCGCGAGGATACCCATTTTACCAATCCAATTCCATTTATTGTACCCTAAGGCATTGAATGCACCAACAGGGTTAAGCTGGGTCTTTCTACCGATAGCAATTTCAGTTGCCATAACGGGGAAGCATAAAATGAAACAAAAGAAGAGATAGATGACAACAAATGCTGCACCTCCGCCTTCACCTACTTCATAGGGGAACCCCCAAATATTTCCTAAACCTACTGCAGATCCCGCTGCCGCTGCGATAAAACCTATTCTACTTGAAAAACCTCCTCTGGGTGCCATTCTTAAATTATTTAAAAAATCGAATATATAGGATTCTTGTTTCCCAATCCCGCTATTCATAAAAAAAGTCCTTTGTGGGACAAGCAAATCCTATCAAAAAGGTAATTTCAATTTAAAATTATCAGAATGGCATTTATAAAAGTGATCGAACACGCGGAGGCAGAAGGTGAGTTGAAAGAAGTTTATGATCACTTATTAAAAACGCGAGGAAAGTTAGCGGAGGTTCATAAAATCCAAAGTCTTAATCCAAAGTCAATCATTGATCACATGGAGCTCTATATGACGATAATGTTCGGAAAGTCTCCTTTAAAGCGTTTTCAAAGGGAGATGATTGCAGTAGTGGTATCTGCAGCCAATAACTGTGAATATTGTCAAGTACACCATGGGGCGGCTCTCAATCACTTTTGGAAAGATGAAGAAAAAGTTGCGCAGCTCTGGCTCGATTATACATCTGTTGAATTATCAGAAATAGATGCACTCTTGTGCGGTTACGCATTTAACCTTACTTCATCACCCGGTGAGGTTAAAGAAAGTGACTACTTAGCGCCATTAAAAAAACTGGGCTTAGAAGAGAGAGCCATTCTGGACGCATCATTGGTAATTGCCTATTTCAATTTTGTTAATCGTTTGGTGCTGGGGCTAGGGGTAGCATTGGAAGAGGATAAAGGAGAAGGCTACAAGTATGACTGACATCTTTCAGGAAAAACACCTATTATTGGTGTTTCGAAAGCCACTACATGGAACCATTTTTTACTAATGACGCAATAGTACTCGGTCTACTAATTATAATAGTTGCCGCAGTATTTCATACTTCATCCTCTTCTAATCCAAAATGGAAGAAGTTCTACACTTTTGTACCAAGCATTCTATTATGCTATTTCTTGCCAGGCCTGCTCAATTGGCCTTTGGGACTCATTTCAGGTGAGGATTCAAACCTCTACTTTGTTGCTTCAAGGTATTTATTGCCAGCCAGTTTAGTGTTATTATGCCTTAGCATAGATATAAAAGGAATTATCAACCTAGGCTCTAAGGCCGTGATCATGTTTTTTGCCGCTACCATTGGTATTGTTCTAGGTGGGCCATTAGCTATTCTTCTTATCTCTGCAATTGCTCCTGAAGTACTCAATGTAGGGAGTGGAGAAGAGGTTTGGAGAGGCTTGACAACAGTAGCAGGAAGTTGGATTGGAGGAGGTGCTAATCAGGCCTCAATGAAAGAGATATTTGGTGTCAGTGATAAGCTATTCGCTACCATGATTGTCGTAGATGTGATCTGTGCGAATATCTGGACAGGCTTTCTCCTATATGGGGCGAGCAAAACTGAAAAAGTAGATAAGTGGTTAAAATCTGATACGACAGCCATTGACGATTTAAGAGATCGAGTAGAGCATTATCAAGCCAGTATTGCCAAAATCCCAACACTTTCGGAAGTAATGACGATTCTGGCTATCGCTTTTGGCGGAACGGCCTTGGCACATTGGGGAGCAGATGTCATTGCACCCTTAATGGAAGCCAGACGCGAATGGTTATCGAAGTATAGTCTTGAGTCATTAAGCTCGGGTTTTTTCTGGCTTGTTGTGATCGCAACTACCATAGGCGTTGGTTTATCATTTACCAAAATGAGAAAATATGAAGGGGCAGGCGCTTCTCGATTAGGCAGCGTATTCATTTTCATTCTTGTGGCAACCATCGGTATGCGCATGAACGTAGGAGAGGTATTTGACAACCTCGGACTGTTTGCTATCGGAATCACTTGGATGTTATTCCATGTGATCATTATGATTGTGGTGGCAAAGATAATAAGGGCGCCATTCTTTTTTGTCGCTGTGGGAAGTCAGGCCAACGTTGGCGGGGCAGCTTCGGCACCTGTAGTGGCCTCGGCATTTAGTCCTGCATTGGCACCCGTGGGCGTTTTGCTGGCTGTTTTGGGATACGCACTGGGTACGTACGGGGCCTTACTTTGTGCTCAGTTAATGGAAGGGGCTTCTGGTGTGTTTTAAGACTAGTTTAATTAGGCTCTACTGTCAATTTCGCGCTGTGCATTCCTTGTTAGGTTTCCAAACGCCCACAGTGGGTAAACAAACCCTACGATAAGAACAATAGGGATTAGGGCATACCCATCGGAGCTATTAATGACAAAAGAGTAGATGGCTACTGCAGCGGCAATGGCAACGGCAAAGCTCATTAGTGTGATTCGAAGCTTCTTGAACTTTTTTATCTTAACCTCTAACTCTTCGACAGAGTATTCGGCAAATTCATTTTTGACTAGCATTACTTTAGAATTAAAAAGTCAGGTGAATTGTTTAATAAGATTCTAAGAGTTGAAATAACTCATTCAATTTCGGAGTAAGAATAATCTCTGTACGTCTGTTTAAAGCTTTGTTTTCGGCCGAAGTATTTTCTGCCACGGGAGAGAATTCACCACGTCCAGCAGCAGTGATTACCTCTGAGCTGATTCCATTGTTTATTAAGATTCTTACAATCGAAGTTGCTCGAATAACACTCAAATCCCAATTATCACTATATTTTCCAGAGCCAGAAAGGGGCACGTTATCGGTGTGTCCTTCAACCATGATATTAATGTCTGTGTTTCCGCTCAGGGCGACTGCTAATTGTTTCAAAGCACTTGCACCTTTTGCATCTACTTTGGTGCTTCCAGAGTTGAAAAGTAATTTTTCTGCAAGCGATACATAGACTTTTCCATTCTTCACTTCAACAGAGAGGTCGCTGGCTTGAAAGTTGAGTAAGGCATCAGTGACACGTTTCTTCAATAGTTGTACAGCTTTGTCTTTTTCTGAGATCAATCTTTCCAACTCAGCTACCTTGGCTTCACGTTTTGAGAGGTCTAAGGCTAATTCTTCGTTTTTCTTTCTTTCAATTTCTAAGTCGTCCTCGATGGCTAAGAGCCGCTGCTGTTGCTGCGAAAGGTCGGTATTCAATTGGCCGCTATTAGTTAATAGGTTGTCGTATAGTTGTTTGATTCGACTATACTCGCCTTGAACATTCTTAAGTTCTTTGCCTACCATATCAAAATCACTTTGCAGTGCTTTGTTTTTCCCTTTGAGGTCTTCCACTTGAACTTCAAGACGATTAGCTTTTTCACCAAGAACAGCAAGTTGTTCTTGGAGTCTGGTTTTATCATTCTCTAAAGCGTTCTTTTCGCCCACCACTGAGTCAAAATCTTTTTTGGCTACACAAGAAGTCAGAAAGATCAAAAGAAGAGATAATAAGGCCGTTTTATTCAAAAAGGTGGTCATAGAGGAGAATTGAGTTGTACAAATATGAAAAATTCACATGAGATTGTCACGAGATATCTAGAAGTCAAGCGCTTTAAAGGCTATGCTGCATGCATAATATTTTCTATCTTAAACGCCTGTATTTAATGCTTTGTTTATGAGAACTGATGGAATGCTAAGGGATGATGCCCTAAAAGGACAAACAATAATAGTCACTGGTGGAGGCACTGGTCTTGGGAGAGCGATGGGTAAATATTTCCTAGAGCTTGGAGCTAATTTGGTGATAACCAGTCGTAAGATGGAAGTCCTAGAGAAAGCCGCCCAAGAATTAGAGGTTGAAACGGGAGGGAAGGTTTTACCCATCCAATGCGATGTTAGAAATTACGACCAAGTAGAAAACGTTCTAGCAAAGACGGAAGAGCGCTTTGGGCAAATTCATTGCCTTTTGAATAATGCAGCCGGAAATTTTGTGAGTCCTACCGAACGATTATCCAATAGAGCTTTCGATACTATTATAGATATAGTACTAAAAGGGAGTACCAACTTTACGTTGGCCTTAGGAAAGAAATGGATTGCTGCTAAGCAGGGAGGTACAGTACTCAATATAGTTACTACCTATGCTTGGACGGGATCTGGATACGTAGTGCCTTCGGCATGCGCCAAAGCTGGTGTACTAGCCATGACTAGATCATTAGCCGTAGAATGGGCTAAATACAAAATTAGACTCAACGCGATCGCCCCAGGACCATTCCCAACAGAGGGCGCATGGAGTAGACTATTGCCCGGTGATCTTATCGAAAAATTCGACCCGGCTAAGCTGGTACCAGTAGGTAGAGTAGGCGAACACCAAGAACTAGCCAACCTTGCAGCCTATTTAATGTCTGACTTCTCGGCCTATGTTAATGGTGAAGTAGTGACGATTGACGGTGGCGAATGGCTTATGGGTGCTGGTGAATTCAGTCACCTTGAAAAAGTGCCTCAGGCCATGTGGGATATGCTCGAAGCCGGTAGGGGAAAAAAGTCGTAAGCCCCAAGATACTTTGGGGCTATTGGAAGGCAAAACGCCAACTTAAGAAAGCGGAGTTCTAAAAGACACCTGTTAATAATTTTTAGATTACTTTGAAATGTAAATAAGACTTTACGTAGAGATCATTTCTGGTATATTTCTTTTAAATCAATATTTAACATGCTGGTTGTCAGATATTTGTATTGAGTACTTAATATTCACTTCATAGTTTTCATAAAAAGTTATCATTTGAGTCAATCACGCTTGATCTATTGGTTTTTTTCTTAAAGTTTTGCACACATTTAAGTCTCACGTGCTTTACACCTTTGGGTAAATTTTAAAAACCCATGAAAAGAACCTTAACTACACTCTTATTCTTACTAGCGCTAGCTCCTTTAAGCTTCGCTCAAAACGGAATTATTAGAGGAAAGATTACAGACGAATTAGGACTCTCGTTACCTGGAGCAACCGTGATGATTGAATCACTCAAAAATGGCAACCCAACTGACGACAATGGAAACTATACACTTGTGGATATTCCCGCAGGAAACTATAGACTGATCACAAGCTTTATAGGTTATAAAAAAGTTGAGCAAGACGTAACAGTCACCGGTGGTGAGACTACTGTTGTTAATGTTAAAATGGAACCTGGCTATACCGCTGGAGGAGAGGTGATAGTATTAGGGGATAGACTGAAAGGGCAAGCCAAGGCGCTGAATCAGCAACGTACCAACTCAAATATTACTAATGTTGTAGCGGCTGATCAGATTGGTCGTTTTCCAGATGCAAATATTGGTGACGCATTGAAGAGGATTCCTGGTATTACTATTCAAAACGATCAAGGTGAAGCAAGAAATATCATTATTAGAGGTCTAGCCCCTCAATTGAACTCAGTAATGCTAAATGGAGAACGTATTCCATCTGCTGAAGGAGATAATAGAAATATTCAATTAGACCTTATTCCATCTGATTTGATTCAGACCATTCAAGTGAACAAGGCGGTGCTTCCCGATATGGATGCCGATGCTATCGGTGGGTCAGTAAACTTAATAACACGCTCTGCACCGACAGGTAGACGTGTTTCAGGAACGTTAGCTTCAGGGTTTAACTTCTTATCAAACAAACCAATTTGGACTGGAACCGTCATTTTATCAGATCGTTTTGCAGATGACAAATTAGGAGCCATCTTCTCAGCGAGCTACAACAATCACAATTTTGGATCTGATAATGTTGAAGCAGTTTGGTTTGAAGGTGACAATGGTGAAGCACTGATCGAAGAATTTGATATTAGAGAATACCGAGTTCAGCGTGTAAGAAGAAGCTTCAACCTGGCCTTAGACTATGAGATCAATGATAATCATAAACTCTTTCTTTCAGGAACTTATAACTGGAGAGATGATTGGGAGAATAGATATAGAATGCGAGTTTCCCAAATCGATGACGCTTTTGGTGATGGTGATGCCATACCTACTAGCTCAGGTCAATGGACATTACCTGCAAGAGTACAGTATCAAACAAAAGGAGGTATTGGAAACGATAGAGTCGACAACAGGAGATTAGAAGATCAGCGCAATAGAAACGTAACGCTTAAAGGTGAGCATCAATTCGATAAGCTCAAAGTAGATTGGTCAGCCACTTATGCTAGGGCTTCTGAAGAAAGACCAAACGAAAGATACATTAGCTACCGCGAAGGTGGTCAAAATGTAAGCCTGGATTTAAGAAATCCTGAATTTCCAATCGCTTTGTTAACTAATCCAAATGATAATTTCAACATCGGATTCCATGAGATTACCGAGGAGTTTCAAGATACTTATGACGAGGATTTTAATACTAGAATTGACTTTACATTACCTGTTTCAGAGAAGGCCATCTTGAAATTCGGAACACGTCTTAGAACTAAGAATAAGGTAAGAACGAACTCTTTCTTTTCTTATGAGCCTATTGATGAAAATACATTCGGTGCTACATTAGGTGACTTACCCAATACGAATTTCTCGGATGCTGATTACCTCGCTGGAAGTCAATATCAAATTGGAAACTTCGTCAGCCCTGAATTCCTTGGAGGTCTGAACTTAACTAACGGATCTATTTTCGATCAATCTGATGAACTGGGAGAGTATTTACCTGGTAACTATAGTGCGGACGAGAACATCTTCAGTGCTTATGTAATGTCTGACATTCAGTTCAATGATAAGCTATCCGGAATCGTTGGTTTAAGGTTAGAATCTACTAGCATCGATTACACGGGCTTTATATTAGATGTAGACAATAACACTTTCACGGAAGAGACAGCTTCTCAAGATTACACCAACTTTATGCCGGGTCTGCATTTGAATTATAATTTCTCTGAGTATTCTGTCTTAAGATTTGCCTATACTAATACTATCGCAAGACCTAATTATTTTGACTTAGTGCCTTATGCAGAGTTTAGTCCTGACGATGAAGAATTAGTACGAGGTAACCCAAATTTGGAGGCCGCTACATCAACCAACTTTGATGTGATGTATGAAAACTACTTTCAAAATATTGGTATCGTTTCAGGAGGTTTCTTCTATAAAGACATTGATAACTTCATCTATGAGCAAGTTCAAGAAGGTTTCAATGATCCACAGTTTGGAAATGACCTTGAGTTCACAACATTTGAAAACGGTGGTACAGCAGAGATTTATGGTTTTGAGTTATCTCTCCAAAGACAGATTTGGAAAGGTCTTGGTATCTACTTGAACTATACTTACACGCAATCAAGCACCACTGGTATTCAGGGAAGAGAGGGTGATGACTTGTCTCTTCCAGGTACTGCGGAGAACATGTTCAATGCCTCGCTTTCATACGAAACTGACAAATTGGTTTTAAGAGCATCTTTGAACTATGCTAGTGACTATATCGATGAGTTGGGCGGAGAAGCTTTCGAAGATCGATTCTACGACAAGCAGACTTTCTTGGATATTAATGGCTCTTACGCCTTTAAGCCTAGCTGGAGATTCTTCTTTGAGGTGAACAACCTTACCAACCAGCCATTGAGATATTATCAAGGTGTGAGTAGTAGAACCATGCAAATGGAGTATTACAACGTCAGATTCAATGCAGGTCTAAAATTTGATTTGTTCAATAACTAAAACATTAGAATCAACAATTCGCTCTTTTAACAATGCGAAGGTGACGAAAGTCACCTTCCTTTTTATTTTTATAAGCTACTATGAAATTGAAATTTTCAGTATTCCTGTTTGCTCTTATACTTGTTGGTTGTATTGGCCAAAAGGTTAAGGAAAATGCTATACAACCAATAATCACCACCGAAGCGGTCAAATATGACACTGACGACCCTGCTATTTGGATCAACCCTGATGATGCCTCGCAGAGCCTGATTATTGGTACTGACAAGAATGTAGATGGAGCGCTTTATGTATTTGACTTACAGGGTAAAATAGTCGAAGATAAGGTTGTTAGAGACCTTCAACGACCTAATAATGTAGATTTGGTTCAAAGTGGTATGCTAGGGAGCGATACAATGGATATTGCCGTTACCGGGGAGCGACTCACGCACAAGCTCAGAATCTTCTCATTACCTGATATGAGCCCAGTTGATGATGGAGGTATTCCAATGTTCGAAGGAGAGACTGAGCCAATGTATCGAGACCTTATGGGGGTTTCAATATACAAGCGACCAAGTGACAGTGCTGTCTTCGTTATTATGGGCAGAAAGACCGGACCTACGGATGGTACTTATCTTTGGCAGTACAGATTAGGAATGAATGAAGAGGGTACTGCTACAGCCACCTTAGTAAGAAAATTCGGAAAGTACAGTGGTGTCAAAGAGATTGAGTCCATCGCCGTAGATCATGAGCTAGGTTATATCTATTATTCAGATGAGGGTGTTGGCGTGAGAAAGTATCATGCGGATCCGTCAATGGGTAATCAGGAATTAGCATTGTTCGGCACTACGGGCTTCAAAGAAGATAATGAAGGGATTTCTATCTATGATGGTGGAGATGGACATGGTTTTATTTTGGTTTCAGATCAACAGGCCAATGTGTTTCATGTTTTCCCAAGAGAAGGAAGCAATGGTAACGAACATCAGCACGATCTGATTAAGGTTGTTCATGTATCTACGAACGAAAGTGATGGGTCAGAAATCAGTAATGTGAATTTCAATAGTACATTCAGTAAAGGCATATTTGTTGCAATGTCTGATGACAAGACTTTTCAATATTATCGCCTAGAAGATATACTAGGCCTTAAGTAGTATATACTTAAGTGAAAGGGCATAAAAAAAGGAGCGAAATTATTCGCCCCTTTTTTTATGTGTTGTAATCTAAGTTTAAGCTTTAGACATTTTCACTCTTGTGTGCTCGTCTAACCAGATTTTTCTCATTCTGATGCTTTCAGGAGTGATTTCTAGGTATTCATCCTTTTGGATGTATTCCATGCCTTCTTCTAGAGAGAATGATCTTGGAGGAACAATCTTCGAGTTACTATCAGAACCTGAAGCTCTCATGTTGGTCAATTGCTTTCCTTTCTGAATGTTGACAACAATATCATTTTCACGATTGTGCTCACCAATTACCTGACCTGTGTATAAGTTTTCCCCAGGAGGAACGAAGAAGATGCCTCTGTCCTGAAGTTTATCAATTGAGAACGGTGTTCCTGGGCCATTGCCCATTGAAATTAGAGAGCCGTTACTTCTTCCTCTCATTTCGCCTTTGAATGGCTGGTATTCTTTGAATCTGTGATTCATTACAGCTTCACCGCCAGTGGCAGTCAGTACATTGTTTCTCAGACCAATCAATCCACGAGAAGGGATTTCGAACTCAAGATGTTGTTGGTCACCTTTCGGCTCCATGATCTTTAACTCACCTTTTCGTTGTGTGGCTAACTCTATTACTTTACCTGAAACACTTTCAGGAACATCAACCACAAGGGTCTCAATTGGCTCACATTTTTTACCATCAATTTCCTTATAGATTACTTGAGGTTGGCCTACCATCAATTCATAGCCCTCACGTCTCATCGTCTCTATCAATACTGACAAGTGAAGAATACCACGTCCATATACTAAAAACTTGTCTTCCGAATCAGTAGGGTCAACACGAAGTGCTAAGTTCTTTTCTGTTTCTTTCTCCAAACGATCTCTCAAATGACGAGAAGTCACAAACTTACCTTCACTACCAAACCCCGGAGAGTTGTTAATGGTGAAAAGCATGTTCATCGTTGGCTCGTCAATGCTCAAACGCTTGAGCGGCTCAGGGTTGTCGTAATCAGTCAGTGTATCACCAATCTCGAAGTTATCAAGACCAACAACGGCACATAGGTCACCAGCTTTTACTGAATCAACTCGTTTTCTGCCAAGGCCTTCAAAAACCTGTAATTCTTTAATTCTTACGCGCTGAACAGATCCGTCAGCTTTCGTTAAGCCCATTGACTTACCTTCTTCTAGGGTACCTTGGTACACACGGCCAATCGCAATACGACCAACAAATGAAGAATAATCTAATGATGTGATCTGGAACTGAGGAATGCCTTCTGGTGATGGAGCCTCAGGAATCACTTCAATAATTTTGTCTAATAGGGGAGTAATTGTGTCAGTTTGCTTTTGCCAGTCGTCACTCATCCATCCCATTTTCGAAGAACCATACATGGTTTCGAAATCTAACTGCTCTTCGGTAGCATCTAGGTTGAACATAAGGTCGAAGACTTGCTCATGAACTTCGTCAGGACGACAGTTCTCTTTATCTACCTTATTGACAACTACAATAGGAGTCAATCCAAGAGCTAGTGCCTTGCTTAATACGAAACGCGTTTGAGGCATGGCTCCTTCAAATGCATCTACCAAAAGTAGTACGCCATCGGCCATTCTAAGTACTCTTTCCACTTCTCCTCCAAAGTCTGCGTGACCAGGAGTGTCAATGATATTTATCTTAACGCCTTTATAAACGACAGATACATTTTTCGAAAGAATGGTAATTCCTCTTTCGCGCTCAAGATCATTACTGTCAAGGATGAGGTCACCTGACTCTTGATTGTCTCTAAAAAGTTTAGAAACATGAATAATCTTATCTACTAAAGTTGTTTTGCCGTGATCAACGTGTGCGATAATGGCAATGTTTCTGATGCTTTGCATGGATGCTTTCTAATTCAAGCCGCAAAGGTAATCTTTTAAAATGAATGAATGATTAAGAATTCAAAATCAAGTGGATTGATTTGACGATAATCCATTCAATTCACTCGAAAAGCCCCTTATTGAATGAGTTGACTTATCTCAATTTATTACTTATGTAGGTTAATAGCTCGTTTTTAGTGCCTTCTTCTTTGAATTTACCGTCAAATTGAGCCGTTACCGTACTACTATTCACGTCTTGTACACCTCGAGATGATACACATAAGTGTTCAGCATCAATGATTACAGCAACGTCATCTGTTTCTAGAATCGTTTTGAGCTCGTTAGCTATTTGTACTGTCAGACGCTCTTGTACTTGAGGTCTTCTTGCATAATAATCCACGATGCGATTGATCTTCGACAAGCCAATCACTTTTCCACTTGAAATATAAGCTACGTGAGCTTTTCCAATAATTGGAACAAAGTGATGCTCGCAATTAGAATAGAAAGTGATGTCCTTCTCAACAAGCATTTCATTGTATTGATACTTATTTTCAAACAAAGCAATTTTCGGCTTGTTGGCTGGATTTAAGCCACTGAATATCTCTTGGATATACATCTTTGCAACTCTCTTAGGAGTTCCATTCAGGCTGTCATCAGTCAGGTCTAGGCCCATAATATCCATGATGTCTCTAAACTTATCTTCGATGAGGCTCGTCTTAAGTTCGTCATCCATATCGAATGCATCTTGCTTGAGCGGGGTATCATAACTTGTACCTATATGTTCATCGCCAATTTCTTCTACTGTCAAACCGTTAAGCTGGGTATTCAACATAGTTTCGTTCTGTTTCATATAATGTTACTTTCAGATCGAGGTTAGACTCAATCTTATCTCTTAGGATATTATAAATCACGACCACAATATTCTCAGCCGTGGGGTTTAAGTTTTCAAACTCGGGAACATCTAAGTTTAGGTTCTTATGATCAAATTTGTTTGAAACATTCTCTTTAATCATGTCACTTAACACCTTCATATCATAGACATATCCCGTCTCTGGGTCAGGCTCACCGCTCACCTTTACGATGATCTCGTAATTGTGTCCATGGTAATACTTGTTATTACACTTACCGAAAATCTCTTCGTTTTTATCCTCCGACCAATTCGGATTGTTTAATCTGTGGGCAGCATTAAAATGCTCTTTTCTAAAAACCGCTACTTTCATTTGTGATTATTTAAATGAGTAAGAAGTGTGCTTACCACTATCTATTGCTTTAACAGTGGTCTAACAAGGGGTTGGGAGGATTTGTTCATTATAAACTGTTTTCATCTGTTATATTTTTTGCTTCGTTCAATGGTAGCCTTTAAAAACAGCCTGAGAGGGTTGTTTTACGCAGTTTTATGCTGCCTTTTACAACTTAAGATACGTTTGTGACATCTTGTGACATTCGTTTACCCCTTCATGACAAACCCAGTTCAAAACCTGCGTTCATTTGAATAAGAATTCGCACAAAGGTTAAACGCGAAGACTTATGAAGATCAAATACAACAGAAACTCAAAAACAACGAACATGAAAAAGCAAATCACAAAAGCAGTAGCTGCCATCATTTTATTGGCTAGTGGATTCTTGGCTTCAGCTAACGAATCAGGAAGAGAAATTTCTTTGTCAACTGAAAATCAAAAAGCGGTTGTCCTAAATATGAATAACATCAAGATAGGGACTCATATTTCTTTACGAGATGAGCATGGCAAATTGTTATTCGAAGATATAGCTGACGCGAATCAATACGGGAAAGTTTTCAACTTGTCTCTTTTGGAAAGAGGAAAATTACAATTAGAAATAGAAAATAACGAGACACTTGAGATCATGTCGATAGAGGTGACTGCTAGTTCAGCAGCTATAATGGCCGGTAGTGATCAGTTATTCCAGAAGCCAATTGTAAAGCATAATAGAGAGTCAATGAAGATTTACTTCGGCAAGTCGGAGCATGGCATGAATGTTACTATGATAGATCAATATGGTGACGTAGCCTTCAAGGATAAAGTAGGAGAAGGAGACGGTTCTTTGAAAAGATACGATGTTTCAAAATTATCGTCCGGAAAATATAATATTCAGTTTACTGCAAACGGCAGAAGCTTTTATCATACAATAACTCTAGATTAAAAAGTGCAATTTTAAAATGGAGATAACCCCGACTTGTCGGGGTTTTTTTATGCCTGACGAATAATTGGAAGTTTTGTTACACTGTATCAGAACCGTAAAACTATTGTCCGAAAATGCACGAATTTATGCAGTGCTTGATTGCTGAATACGTTATAACTAATTAAAAATGAGTCGGTTAACGTTTTTGGCACAACGATTGGTGAAAGAGGAGTAGGTCTGTTGCCTTGGTCAGCAACATAAAAGGGTCAAAACTCAAAAACAACAAGGTCATGAACGCGATAACATTACAAAACTTAAAGAATTTAAAGAGGCGATTTATTCTAGTAATCGGAATTATTGTCGGAATCAGCACAATGGTACTTGCAAATCCTATGGAGGATATCGCGAGGTTAACAAAGGAAGAAGCTAGTGAATTAATTTCTTGTATTAAGGAAGAATTGGATATTGAGACATATGTGCCAATACTAGTTTTTGATGAACAAGGAATGTTCGAAGAAATCAAGCCTCTTCAAATTATCAAAGTATATGATGGGAACGATGAGCTTCTTTTGGAGGCACCGATCAGAAAACTTCAGCAGTCTAAGAATAAGCATTTACGAAAGCTTTTGAATGCTAGTGATTTCTTAACTGAGTATGGCAATGTTAAATATTACAGATTGGATTTATAAGCTTAGTAACTCCATACAAAAGCAGGGCGCTCATTGAGCGCCCTGCTTGTTTAAAGAGACATGTGAAGTGTCTTACAAAAAAGAAGGCCACCAAATATTGGAGACCCTCTTTCGGATTTTACTGAGTGTTTGAATAGTCTCAGGTGTTTAGGGTAGGACAATGATAAGGTGCATCTACGAAGCTACCAAATCTAAAAACACCTAAAAATCATCGTAATCATTGATTATGCGTGCGAATAACTTTGAATTGACTGCCAACGGCATGATGTTATATGTACAAACAGTAAAGTTTTTTTGGCATAAGCAGCATAAAAAAAGCCATCGAGAAAGATGGCTTTGTAATGCTTAATTGTTTAGGCTTTTAGCAATGCTCTTCGAATACATCTGCTAGGTGAGCACCTATGACTTCAGCAGATCTACCTTCAATGTGGTGCCTTTCTACAAAGTGCACTAACTCACCATCCTTGAACAATGCTACTGCTGGTGAAGAAGGAGGGAAGGGTAAGTGAAACTCTCTCACCTTTGCTGTTGCATCAATATCTCCGCCAGCAAATACAGTTGTTAAATTATCTGGCCTCTTATCTGAAAGCTTCAGTGCCATTTTAACACCCGGTCTAGCTGTTCCAGCGGCACATCCGCATACTGAGTTGATCACAACCAATGATGTGCCTTTAAGGTTCGTCAAATGCTCATTGACTGCTTCTGCAGTTTTTAACTCGGTAAAGCCTGCTTCTGTCAATTCTTGTCTAAATGGGACTAATAAATGTTCTGGGTACATATCTCTAGTTTTTATTTTCTGTTTTTACATGAAGCCTAGTTCCAACTGAGCTTCTTCTGACATCATATCTTGTGTGTAAGGCGGATCGAATGTCAATTCAACTTCAACATCGCTCACGCCTTCTATTTTCTTGATTGCTTGCTTAGTTTCCTCTGGAATAACTTCTGCTGCTGGGCAAGAAGGTGAGGTAAGCGTCATCAAAACGTAAACATTATTTACAGGGAAGACATTAATTTCGTAAATCAATCCTAACTCGTAAATGTCTACAGGTATCTCCGGATCGTAAACCGTTTTAATTGCAGCAACTACTTCGTCTCTCAAATTCTCTTTTATGCCATCAGCCATGTTAAGCGTTTTGTGTTTTGGTGGAAAAAGCTAAACCGTAAATCTTCATTTGCTTCATCATAGCGCCAAAGCCATTTGACCTTTGCGTACCAATGAATCTGTTCAGCCCCATTTTATCAATAAAGTATAAATCGGCATCTATTATTTCTTGAGGACTTTTACCAGATAGAATTCTCACTAAAAGACTTGCTAAACCTTTGGTGATAGCCGTATTACTATCGGCTTGAAATTCTACCTTATCATTCTCGAGACTCGCTTGGAGCCATACCTTAGATTGACAGCCCTTCACTATATTAACTTCAGTTTTTTCAGACTCGCTCATTTCTGGGAGTTGGTCACCCAATTCCATGATATAGCTGATGGTCATTTCCATGTCTCCATCAAGCATCGAAAATTCATCAATGATTTCATCTTGTATTTGCTGGACTGTCTGGCTCATTACTTAAATTTTGTGATGATGTCTTTCAATGCTACCACGAAAGTATCTATCTCCGATTTAGTGTTATAAACCGCAAAAGATGCTCTGGTAGTTCCTTCGATACAATAATGGTCCATTAAGGGTTGCGTACAGTGGTGGCCTGTTCTAACAGCAATACCTTTAGCATCTAACCACATGCCTAGATCAAAGTGATGTATGCCCTCAACCTCAAACGAGATGACGCTAACTTTTTCTTTGGCCGTGCCGATAATTCGAACACGATCAATCTGCATTAACTGGGCTGTCCCATAAGCAAGTAGTTCTTGCTCATAAGCAGCAATATTTTCTTTCCCCAATTCATTAATAAAGTCGATGGCCTGTTTAAAAGCGATAACATCAGCAATGCTTGGAGTACCTGCCTCAAACTTATAGGGAATGTCATTGTAAGTGGTCTCAGTAAATGAAACATCTTTGATCATTTCACCACCGCCTTGGTAAGGAGGTATTTTTTCAAGAATAGCTCTTTTACCATACAGGAAACCTAATCCTGTAGGGCCGTACATTTTGTGTGCGGAAGAAGCGAAGAAGTCAACATTAAGGTCTGTCACATTCACTTCTAGGTGAGAAGTGGATTGAGCACCGTCAACGAGTATTTTGGCACCAACGGCATGCGCCATTTTGGCGATTATTTTGATTGGGTTAATGGTCCCAAGGGTATTAGATGCGTGATTAACGGCAACCATTTTAGTCTTTTCGCTTAAAAGCTTTTCAACTTCTTCGAGGATGATTTCTCCGGCTGCATTTATCGGCATTACTTTTAAGGTAGCGCCTCTTTCTTGACAGATCATTTGCCACGGAACGATGTTGGAATGGTGTTCCATGGTCGAAATCAAAACTTCGTCCCCTTCATTTAGGAATTTCCTTCCCCAAGAGCTGGCGACTAGATTTATACTTTCAGAAGTGCCTTTGGTAAAGATTATTTCTTCCGCTTCATTAGCACCTATAAAGGTTTGAACGGCTTTACGTGTTTCTTCGAATTTTGCTGTAGCCCTCTCTGCTAGCGTATGCGCTCCACGGTGTATGTTGGCATTATCATTTTGATAATAGTGAACCAATGCATCAATAACGCGCTGTGGCTTTTGATTTGTGGCAGCATTATCAAAGTAAACCAAAGGCTTTCCATTTACTTCTTGATGAAGTACCTCAAATTCTTTGCGAATATTCTCTACATCGATATGTGTAGCAGTCAGCATATTTGACATGATTACTTTTCTAATCTTGCTGTGATAATCTCTTCTACGTAATCTTGAACTGCTTTAATCTCCAAGTTTTCAATTACATCTATTGCAAAAGCATGCAACAGGATTGCTCTAGCACGCTCTTTTGTAATACCTCTGGCTTGTAAATAGAACAATGCGTCCTGGTCTAGCTGTCCAGTAGTACATCCGTGTGAACACTTAACATCGTCTGCCCAAATTTCTAATTGAGGCTTAGTGTTGACCGAAGCATCATTGGTCATTAGAATGTTCTTATTGGACTGAAAGGCGTTTGTTTTCTGGGCATCTTCACGCACGAAAATCTTGCCGTTAAATACACCTTTTGATTTGTCATCCATGATGCCTTTGTACAACTCATTTGAGTAACAATTGGGCATCTTGTGATCGACTATGGTGTGGTTGTCAACATGAGTTGTTCCGCCTAAGACGTAAATTCCATTCATGTGAGATTCGCAGCCTTCACCATTCAGTTTGATATCCAGGTTATTTCTGACCATTGCCCCGTTCAGTGCAATAGTATTGGCTGTGAAGTGGCTGTTTCTGTCTTGTGCTACGTTTACATTTGAGATGTGATAAGTAGACGCTACATCGTTCTCTATTTTGAAATACTTTGCATGGGCATTTTCAGCTACAAAGATTTCATTGACGACATTGGTAAATGATTTCTCTTTACCAATCGTGTCGAATTTCTCTAATACAGTTACTTGTGCAGACTTGCCAATCACAATAAGGTTTCGTGTGTTGTAGATCGGCTGATCCTGAGACCCGTCACTCACAAAATAGAGGGCAATTGGCTTGTCGATGGTCACATTGTCGTTCACACTAATTACGGCTCCATTTTGGCTGAAGGCAGTATTTAGAGCTACAAACGCATCTTTTCGGAAATCTGCTTGTGTGCCAAAATAGTTGGTAACTAGCTTATTATTGTTCGCTGCAGCATCCTTAAATGACGTGATCTCTAGTCCTTCAACAGAAAATTGATCGGAGTTTTGAGCCGAGAACTCACCATTGATGAAGACAAGATTGTAAGCGTCTAGGCTTGAAATCTTAACACTTTCAATTTGCTCAGCAGTTATCGATGGGGTAGAGGCAGCGGTTTGAAAGTCAATGTTCTTTTCTAAGGCTTTCGTAAGATTGGTGAATTTGTATTCTTCATCTTTTGGAGCCGGGAAACCATTTTCTTTCAATGCTTCAAAAGCATCTTTCCTTACCTGATGTATTGCTGACTTACTTTGGCCATTCAAGCTTTTTTCAAAGGCCTCAAATCTACCAGCAAGCGCATCTAAAATAGATTGACCTGATAATTTATCCATTACTTAAACAGTTGCGTCAGCCTCCTCTTTAATCCAATCGTAACCTTTTGCTTCTAGCTCTAGTGCTAAATCTTTAGTACCAGTTTTTACAATTCGTCCGTTGTACAATACATGCACAAAGTCAGGTACGATATAATCCAATAGTCTTTGGTAATGCGTTACTACAATAGTAGCGTTGTCTTTCGACTTGAGTGTATTTACACCGTTCGCTACAACCTTTAGTGCATCTATATCTAGTCCAGAATCAGTCTCATCTAGGATGGCCAATTTTGGTTCTAGCATGGCCATTTGGAAGATCTCGTTTCTCTTCTTTTCGCCACCAGAAAATCCTTCGTTTAGTGATCGGCTTAATAATGACTGATCGATTTCAACGAGTTTCATTTTCTCTTTCATCAATTTCAAGAAGGAAACTGCATCGAGCGGTTTTTCACCGTGGTGTTGTCTCACTTGGTTGATGGCAGTTTTCATAAAGTTGGTTGTGCTTACACCAGGGATTTCCACAGGATACTGAAAAGCTAAGAAGATACCCTCTCGAGCTCTTTCGTCAGCGGCCATATCCAATAGGTTTTTGCCTAAGAAGGTCACGTCACCACCAGTTACCTCGTAATCTTCTCTACCCGCAAGTACAGAAGCTAAAGTACTTTTACCAGAACCGTTAGGTCCCATAATAGCATGTACTTCACCTGGTTTTACTTCTAAATTGATACCTCGGAGAATTTGCTTCTCTTCAATCTTGGCCTCTAAATTTTTTATAGATAACATTTTACTCTTTTGTCTTTTTTGAAAATTGGAGTCTGATTAACCAACTGAACCTTCGAGGGTCAGTGCAAGTAGTTTTTGTGCCTCAACGGCAAACTCCATGGGTAATTGATTCAATACTTCTTTCGCGTATCCATTGACAATCAGGGCTACAGCTGATTCTTCATCTATGCCACGCTGCTGGCAGTAGAAAATTTGATCTTCACCTATCTTAGATGTCGTTGCCTCATGTTCTACATGTGCCGATTCATTTTCTATGTCTATGTAAGGGAATGTGTGCGCGCCACATTTGCTTCCCATCAGTAGGGAATCACATTGCGAAAAGTTTCTCGCATTGTGTGCACGCTTCATTACTTTAACCTGTCCACGATAACTATTTTGTGAATGGCCAGCTGAAATACCTTTTGAAACGATTCTCGACTTGGTGTTTTTACCAATGTGAATCATCTTAGACCCTGTATCCGCTTGCTGATAGTTATTCGTTACAGCAACTGAGTAAAACTCGCCCTGAGAGTTATCTCCCTTAAGAATACACGAAGGATACTTCCAAGTAATAGAAGAACCAGTTTCCACTTGTGTCCATGATATTTTTGAGTTGTCACCTTCACAGATGCCTCTCTTAGTCACAAAGTTGTAGATACCTCCTTTGCCGTTCTTATCACCCGGGTACCAGTTTTGGACGGTTGAATATTTTACTTCAGCGTCTTTTGCAGTTTTAATCTCTACAACAGCTGCATGTAATTGGTTTTCGTCACGCTGGGGTGCTGTGCAGCCTTCTAAGTAGCTGACATAGGAACCTTCATCCGCAACAATTAGTGTCCTCTCAAATTGGCCAGTATTTGCCGCATTGATACGGAAATAAGTAGAGAGCTCCATTGGACACCTTACTCCCTTGGGGATATAAGCAAAAGAACCATCCGAGAATACGGCTGAGTTGAGTGCCGCGAAGTAGTTGTCAGAAACAGGGACAACACTGCCCATATGTTTTTTAACTAATTCTGGATGTTCTTTTACTGCTTCAGAGAAAGAGCAGAAAATGATACCAAGTTTGCCTAAAGTATCTTTAAAAGTAGTTGCCACTGAAACCGAATCAATCACGGCATCAACAGCTACACCTGTAAGTCTTTTTTGTTCTGTTAATGAGATACCAAGCTTTTCAAAAGTTGCTAATAGCTCAGGATCAATTTCGTCTAAGGATTTTTTGGTTGCACCTTTTTTAGGAGCAGAGTAATAGATCAGGTCCTGATAGTCAATCTTAGGATAGTTAACGTTAGGCCATTCTGGCTCTTTCATTTTCAACCAAGCGCTATAGGCATCTAAACGCCAATTTAGTAACCATTCTGGCTCTTCCTTTTTTGCAGAAATAAACCTTACGATTTCTTCGCTTAACCCTTTTGGAGCTTCGTCTGCTTCCAAGTCAACTGTCCAGCCAAACTCGTACTCTTTCGAAGTGAATTCTTCTAATATCTGGTCGTCTTTACTCATCAAATCTTATTTAGAATGATTTCAAATACAAAGGTACAACCTAAAAATTTAATGAAAGGTTTCAGTACGTCTTTTTTATGGATCTGGTTGATAAACTGTTCATTAAAACATAGTCATGCAACTACAAGGACAACTCGATACTCCGGCTTAATGTTTCTTCTAATATCACAAAGGTTTCAGTACGCTCAATACCGTCTACTTTTTGAACCTTATCATGAAGAATATCTTTCAGGTGATCGGTGCTTTTCGCGTAGATTCTCACGAACATACTATAGTTACCAGTGGTATAATGAATGGAGGTGATCTCAGGTATTTTTTTTAATTGCTCCGCTACCTTTTCATAAAGCGAACTCTTGGATAAAAAGACACCTAAGAAAGACCCTACAGAATAACCGAGCGCAGTAAGGTTCAAATCAAGTGAAGCTCCTTTGACTACCCCCATCTTTTCAAGCTTGTTCATTCGTACATGAACTGTTCCGCTTGAAACAAAAACTTGTTTGGCAACTTCTGTATAGGGTTTTTTAGCATTGTGCTGCAAAAGAGAGAGGATCTTAAGATCTACATTGTCGATTTCGTAATTATCAGGCATGGTTGACTATTCAAATTATGGATATGATATTAAATATAATATATAATTATTTTATCTGTAAATATATGACCTAAACGTTACTAATATTATATCAATACCGTTTGTTATGTTACCTTTGAAACAGTTTCAAATGAGAAATGGTAAAGATTGACATAATGTAGGGTGACGAAACAGGCAGCCGTGCCCTCCTTTCCCGGGGGTGGAGAATAAGAAATAAATTAAACTACCTAAGTAAAACTAATCTCTCCGTGAAGGTTCGATTCCTTCTCCTACAGCATATCATCATTCGAGAAGCGAATGATTCAAAGTTATGAGCTTGAGTGCTCTCAATGCATAACGTTTTAGTATGATTAGTAATTATCAATAATGGGCGTCTTCGCAATCGGACGTCCAGCATTGAGATACACTGTAGGGTGACGAAACAGGCAGCCGTGCCCTCCTTTCTCGAGGGTGGAGTTTCTGAAATAAAGCCAATTGGCCTAATCACTCTGTGGAGGTTCGAATCCTTCTCCTACAGCCAAATTGTTCATATGAGTAGCTACTTTCTCAGGGACTAGGTGCTAATTGGCGTTCATTCTAGTTTTTTCTGAAGACCCTGAAGTCGAAGAAGTAAGGTTAGGGAATGGTCTTTCATTTCTTGAAACTTCTCTAAACTATTGCCTTCCATTATATAGGCATTTTGTAAAGCATTCTGAGCGAGCGAGGTGCTCATCAGTTTTTGGTATTCGTTGAAGGAAACTTGTTTAGCGGAAGAACCAGAATAAATACTATTATAAATAGACCCTGGTTCTACTGACTTTCTGAACTCCCATAAGGAACCGCTGAAAAATGCATCAGCCGATAATCTATTGACCATAGTATAGAGATCAAGAGATTCAAGAAAGGCTGTAAACATCTCTAATAGATTGGCGTCATTTAAAAGTTCTAGATTACCTGTTGATTCCGCGGTTGAATAGGCTGTCAAATTCGGAATGAAACTTTCGAATCTAAAGAATACTCTGGCCATAGTCTTTAGAGAGTCTACAGAAACTTGTTGACGACTGTTTTGGACTAAAATGTAGTAGTCATCCATTTGTGTCAATCGCGACTTTGAAGTTTCGATTTTCTCTTTGATTGTTCTCAAATTAAAATCGAAGTCTTCTATTAGGGAAGTAATTAACTCCTGACGTTTTACCTCCAGTTTTTTTTCTTCACTCCAGTTATTCAATAAGAAAGCTCCCAGTATTCCAATAATAATGACTAGGATTTCAAGGAAGTATTCTGGCCACCTTTTTTTTACGGAACTAAGAAGAGTCGTCATAATTGCATTTATAAGTGCAAAACCGAAGATAGTAATACTTTAGGATTCAATAAAGTTCACATAACTCACGTGCTTAAATCTTACTACACGCTCGCCTTTCCTGATTTCTATTATATTTGATGTTAGCCAAATTTTATTGAATGAGTACTTACCCATGGATCGCTAAATACCCAACAGGTATTCCAGCGGAGATTTCTGAAGACAGACCAGAGAACTTACTTGAATTGTTTAATCAAGCCTTCAAAAGCTTCGGAAGTCGAGAGGCTTTTGAAAATATGGGTAAGGTGTTGACCTACCAAGAAATTAATCTTCAGTCGGATTTCTTCGCTGCTTATTTACAGAATGAAGTTAAAGTTCAGAAGGGTGATCGCATCGCTATTCAAATGCCGAACTGTCTTCAGTACCCTATAGTACTTATTGGTGCCTTGAAAGCGGGCTGCATAGTAGTGAATACTAATCCATTGTATACGCCGCGTGAGATGGAACATCAGTTTAACGATGCACAAGTCAAAGCGATTGTGATCATTGCGAATTTCGCCAGTAGTTTGGAAGAGGTGTTACCAAAAACCAAGATTGAGCATGTTATTGTGACTGAGCTGGGTGATTTGCTCGGTGGTGTAAAGGGTAAACTGGTCAACTTTGTAGTGAAGAATGTCAAGAAGATGGTTCCGGCCTACAACTTGCCATCGGCTAAGAAATTCAAAGATGTAATGAAAAAGGGGGCTAGGTTGAAATACACCAAGCCGTCAATTAAATCTTCAGACACGGCTTTTCTTCAATACACAGGTGGCACGACAGGCGTTTCAAAAGGCGCTACTTTATCACATGGTAATGTGGTTGCACATACATTCGCCATTGCTAGCTGGTTTACACCACTTCTAAAGAAAGGGCAAACTGAATTGATGATTACGGCTATTCCATTGTATCACATTTTTGCGCTCAATGTGAACTGCACTTTCATGATGCATATTGGTGCAAAAAATGTACTGATTACTAACCCAAGAGACATGCCTGGGTTTATCAAAGAATTGAAGAAGCACCAATTCACGCTATTTACAGGAGTGAATACCCTATTTAATGGACTGCTTAATCAACCGAACTTCAACGAAGTAGACTGGAGTCACTTAAAAGTATCCATAGGTGGGGGTATGGCTGTTCAAGACTTTGTAGCCCGTAATTGGGAAGAGAAAACCAACTCAGCTTTAGTAGAAGGGTATGGGCTTTCTGAAACATCTCCTGTGGCAAGTTGTAATCCCTTAGATGGAACTCACCGCATGGGTACTGTTGGTCTTCCTATTCCGTCAACGGCATTGTCCATTTGTGATGATCACGGTAAGCATTTACCTCAAGGAGAAGTAGGAGAGATCTGTATTAAGGGTCCGCAGGTAATGTCTGGTTACTGGAAAAAGGATAACGAAGGTGTCTTCTTTGAAGATGGCTGGTTCCGTACAGGTGATATTGGTCAAATGGATGTTGATGGATTCTTCAAGATCGTTGACCGAAAGAAAGACATGATTAACGTTTCTGGCTTTAATGTTTTTCCAAATGAAGTGGAAAATGTGATTGCCGATCACGAGAAGGTTCTAGAGGTAGCAGTTATTGGTGTACCTGATAAGCATTCTACCGAATGCGTTAAGGCGTTTGTGGTGAAAAGTGATCCCTCGCTTACCGAAGAGGAGTTAAGGCATTATTGTGAGGAAGAATTAACGGGCTACAAAAAACCTAAGTATATTGAGTTTATAGACGAGTTGCCAAAGACGAATGTAGGTAAGATTCTAAGGCGAGAGTTGAAAGAAATGGAAGCAGCAAGACTAGCTTAGAAAAAAAGCCTCTTAAGAGGCTTTTTTTTGTTTTTGACTTGGGCTCAGTTGTTTGTTTTTTCTCCGAAGATAATTTCTTCAACTTCCTTGAACTCACCAAATGAGACTGAGGAAGTGACAACTTCGTTTAATTTGAATGCTGCACTTAAATTTAGTAAAGCATTAGTCTATTGTACTTTGCAAGTCTTCACACCAAAGACTGCGTAGATAGGGCAGAAACCTACAAGGCTTGTTAGCGTAAAAATACCCGCCGCGACTAAGGCAACAGTTCCCCATAGACCAGTGACAGTATCTGTAAAGTAAAGAGCAACTAAGCCAACGACAACTACGATTCTGACAATTCGATCGATTGTCCCCATGTTATTTTTCATAGCAATTAATTTAAATATTCTATTAAGATTTAAATACCGAAAATGATGCCTATACAAACCAAGCATACCATCAAAAACTTGATGATCTTTCCTTTCATGGCTTAAATTTCAATAATGTAACTGAGTAGTTCGATGACTTAGATCACATTTGCAGATTCTTTTTGTTATGTCTGCGGAACAAAGCGAATTTTGCTATTTGATGAACATTTCCATCAATTCGTATTGGAGACCAGCATAACTGAGAGGGTCCATATTCCCCACTATGGCCAGTACAGTTTCTGTTTCTGGGTGCATCATAAAGAAAGTAATACCACCGACCGAACCCCCACTATGGCCATAGAAGGTGTTTCCACTTGCTCTTTTGAAGGTTCTCCAGCCGATGCCGTAGTTGGTTTCTTTGTCATCAAGCGTTTTCTGTGAAGTCATCCATTCATCGAGGGTTTCTTGTTTGAGATAGCCTGCTTTCATATGTGCTTGTCCGAATTTACAGAGGTCTTCAGTCGTACCAATAAAGCCACCACCAGCCCATTTGTAGCTATTGTCTACGTAGGGAGCTATAACAGCTTCGCCATTTTTAAATTGATAGAATTGTGTCCGGTTGGCTATAAATTGATCAGCATGGTCGGGTACTGTATTGTTCATCTCAAGTGCATTGAAGACCTCTTGTTGAACGAATTTTAGAAAGTTTTTACTGGATAGAAAACTTGCTTGGGGGGCAGCAGCATTTTCCATAGCGACTGAGATTAGATTCCAGCCATAGGAAGAGTAGGAGTACTCGGTTCCTGGTTTATTAATTAAAGGGTCATTGATGAATATGGAAAGACCGTCTGCTACATCTTCATATTTCGTACGACTCATGAACTCTACACCCTTATAATGTCTAATGCCTGCTAAGTGTCCTGCTAACAGCCTTAGGGTAATTGTTTCTCCTTTATCGGGCCAAATAGGTACATACCTTTGGATAGGGGCGTCCAAGTCTACTTTACCGTCTTCATAAAGCTTCGCGAGACCAGCCGCTGTCAGTGTTTTTGAAACACTACCAATCCGAAATTTAGATTTAGAAGGATCTACAGGGACCTGCTTTTCTCTATCCGCAAAACCGAAGCCTTTTGAGTAGACTAGCTCTCCTTTTTGTGAAATCGAAATGCTTAGTCCGGGTACTTTGGTTTTTTCTACAAAGGCTTGAAGTTTTTCATCAGCTATCTCTGACTTGGTTTGTGCAAACAAGCCCAAAGCCATTAAGAGGAGAATGCAAGTGCTATATATACGTCTCATAAGGATGAAGTTAAGGATTCACTTTTTGTTTTACTACTTCTTGCGGAGGACAGTCCCAGCCCTTACCTCGGTTAGTTCTTCCATTCCGCCATATACTAGCTGTCCATTGACGATTACATAACTTATCCCATTAGGGTAATGATGTGGGTCTTCAAAAGTTCCAACATCTTCAATATGATCTGGATGAAAAACATTAATATCTGCTTGCATACCCTCTTGAATTCTTCCTCGGTTGTCAAGACCGATGCGTTCTGCAGGAAGAGAGGTCATTTTTCTTAAGGCTAATTCCAAACTTATAATGCCTTTCTCTCTAACATAGTAGCCAAGCACTCTTGGGAAGGTGCCATAACTTCTCGGGTGCGGATGTCCTTGTCCCGGTACAACTAATCCACCATCTGAAGCTACCATGGCCAATGGATGCTGCATGATGCGTTGTACATCTTCTTCGCCAATCGCATGAAAAATACACTGGGCCCCGCCATTAAGTTGACCCTCAATCACTAGGTCTGCACCATTGCTAAATGTGGGTTTAAGCCCTTTTTCAATGACCCAATCCTTGAGTGTTTTACCATTCAACTCTGGTTTCCAAGTTACATTGGCAAACTGTACCACATCTAAGTCTGCACCACCACGATCGTTTTCAATGTTGAACATGATTTCACTATGGATGCGTCTTCTGATGGTAGGATCAGCGATTCTTTTCTTGAATTCATCTTGGCCACCTGCCATTGCCCAAGTAGGGATGAGTACAGAAAGTCCTGTTGAACTGGCGGTGTAAGGGTACTGATCCATCATTACGTCAATTCCAAGTCTTCTGGCAGAGTCTACCATTGCCAAGGTCTTGATACTCGCTCCCCACATCGGTTTACCAATTACTTTATGGTGGGTTAGGACAATGGGAATGTTTGCTTCGCGACCTATTGTAATGGCTTCTTGCACACCATCAAGTAAACCCAAACCTTCTTCTCGTAAATGGGATGTGTAAATTCCGCCTTGGGCAGCTGCAATTTTTGATAATTCGATGACTTCTTCTACATCTGCAAACGAGCCGGGAACATATTTTAGTCCTGTAGATATACCAAACGCTCCGTTATCCATGGCCTCTTTAACCGCAGCTTTCATCGCTTCCATTTCCTCTGGTGTGGCTTTTCGGTTATCAGTACCCATGATATTGCGCCTGATGGTGTTATGTCCGGTTAGCCAAGCGGTGTTGATCCCTAAGCGATAAGTTTCAAGGCTGTCAAGGAACTTGCCCATTGGTGCAGGGCCTCTTCCATCAGGCCCCGCTAAAACCGTAGTTACGCCTTGGCGAATGAAGCTTTGAGCGTCAGGTAGTCGCATGATGCGTTCAATATGGGCATGTGCGTCTATAAATCCAGGACTAATGATTTCGACCCCATTAAGCATTATTGTACGAGCAGCACCATAACCTTCGAGGTCACCGATTGCTATGATTTTGCCATCTTTTATGCCAACATCTTGAGGCGTTTTAGATAAGGAGTTTCCATCGAATACTATCCCATTGAGCAATAGAATGTCAAAGCGTTCATACAGGAAACAGCTATTGGTCAGAAAGAACAATGCTATTATCGGAAGAAGTTTTTTCATGGAGTAAATGGATGCTGGTTGACCAATTTACTCAAATATCTGGTTTTCTTTAAATCTATGATTTAGGAGCATGCTGACCACCTAAATGCTCACAATCAATCAAAGATTGCATGTTGATAAAGCCCACAGGAGTTTTCTTGTATTTATACACTTCTTCCAATGTGGTGGTATAGTTATTATCCCCCATACTCATGTCTACATCTGTCATCGTCATCTGACATGGATGTTCATAGCCTGCCGCATGAGAGATTTCGAGAATTTCTTTTCTCAAAGTCTTGGCAAAGTTGGCAAAGCGCTCAGACTTCAAAGTAGGGTCGATGCCATTTTGTAACCATTTCTTCTGTGTTGCAACGCCTGCAGGGCAAGTGTTTTTATGACACACTTGTGCCTGAATACAACCAATGGACATCATGGCTTCACGAGCAACATTAATTAAGTCAGCGCCCATGGCAAATGCCATTAGTGAGCTTGAAGGAAAGCCAAGCTTTCCAGAGGCAATAAAAACAACTCTTCCCGTAAGCCCTTTGCGTTCGAATATTTTATACACTGCAGCAAAAGCATAGACAAATGGTAGGGCGACATGATTGGCAAATGCAGGAGGCGCTGCTCCTGTGCCACCTTCACCACCATCTACGGTGATGAAATCTGGCCCTCTCCCAGTTTCTAACATTAGATCTGTTAATTCTTCCCACATCTCTAGCTTACCTACGGCCGATTTAAAACCAACGGGTAAACCAGTGTTCTCGGCAATATTTTCAATGAAAGCTAGCATCTCTGGGATGTTAGAGAAAGCACTATGGTTAGCAGGAGAAAGGACATCTTCGCCTAGCTTCACATGTCTTATTTCTGCAATTTCTTTGGTGATTTTAGAAGCAGGTAGAACGCCTCCTTTACCGGGTTTAGCACCTTGGGATAATTTGACTTCTATGGCACGAATTTGCGGGAAGTCTTGTGTCAATTTGACCATTTTCTCCAAAGAGAAATTGCCTTCATCATCCCTTACACCAAAATATCCAGTACCAAAATGAAAGACTATGTCTGACCCATGCTGGTGATGCTTTGATAGCGATCCTTCACCAGTATTGTGATAGCAGCCGGCTTTAGCTGCGCCTTTATTCAATGATTCTATAGCTTTTGCTGATAATGATCCGTAGCTCATCGCAGAAATGTTAATCACCGATTTCGGTCTGTAAGGTCGTTTCCGGCGATTAAATTCTCCCATCAGTTTGGCACAAGGAAGTATATTATTGTTGATAAGGTTAGGATGGCCAGCAGCTAACTTTAATGGAATCATTGTAGGGTTGATGAAAATAAACCCTGGGGCACTTTGATCTTGGTCGGTTCCAAAACCTTGATAGTTATTCTCTTTTTTAGAGGAAGCATAAATCCAAGAGCGTTGACTTCTATTGAAGGGGAGCTCTTCGCGATTGTTGGCAACTATGTATTGTCTTAGCTCTGGTCCAATTTTTTCCAGTAGGTACCTTAAGTGTCCAACAATCGGATAGTTATGACTTATAGCATGTCTTCTCTGAAGGATGTCTCTGAGTGCGACAAGGAAAAGGCCTAGTATAACCCAAGCCCACCAAGGGATTGTTGCAAGTGTATCCATGAATTTTGATTATGAGATAAGTGAATGCTTCAACTAATTAAATTCAATATAGAGCATTCAATTGCTAATACCTTCAAGTTGACCTATTGGCTATACGAGAAGAACCCACATTAACTAAATGGAGTCATGGAATCTAGTTGTTGTAAGGGCTGAGCGTCTTTTTGATGTCCCTTAAGTCCATGATTTGGATACCTAGAATTGAGATCATACAATATGCTGTGAAGTAGTAAAATCCATCAAAAATCTCTGCTGAAATACTTTCTTCTGAAGAGGTAGCGAGGTAAGCAAGAAATACACCTACAACGAATACATCGGCCATTGACCATTTGCCAATCGCAGATACAAAACGATAGACATGTCTTCTGAAACGCCATTTTTTAGCAGCTAATACGATCAATAAAAGTATTGCCTTCAACACTGGAATGATTACTGAAAAGAGTAGGATTAAGGTAGCCACCAAACTATTGTCATAATCATATAGCGCTCGAATGGCTTGTATGATGCTTTGGGTACGTTCGAACAATTCAAAATCTCCCAATAATGGAATCTGAGCTGCAATGCGAATGCTAAGCATAGGTTCAGTCAACCCTGGATAGAGACAAATGAGCGAAGCAATGATTAATACAAAAGCAATGATGTTTCTGACGTTCATAAGAGACTATTTCGATACGGTGATGACGACTGATGTAGTCAAAATGTAACGTGAAAATATAAAAAGGCTGCACAAGGCAGCCTTTTTAACAGTGATTTCTAGTTGTTGGTACCAAAAGAACACCAATCTTGAAGGTCTGTTCCGATTGGAGAGCCAGCAGGTGGAGTTAATGCTTTTTGTACTTGAAGATCTCCTGGATTGTCAAAGAACCTAGTGATCAAATTGGTGATGTACATCTTGTGGGCTTCGTCTGCAGCCCCATCATTGTTAGCAGGATTCATTCGCTTTGCAATGTTCTTCAAGCTTAGTAGCGCTTCGGCTCTTGCTTGCGAAGAGGCGCTATTACTATTATAAAGACTCATTAAAGCATTCATCAATTGCTTCTCTGTTGCTCTTTTAAGCTCTAAGTAATAACGGCTACTATAGGTAGATCCTGAAACACCTTCAATAATCTTATTAACAACATCTGTCAAGCCCATTTGACTCTGATCCAATGCTTTTTGCTGAACAAGTCTCGTAGCCCTTTGGGGATTGAAAATGTAACTCATTACCGCACCAGCAATAGTTTCACCAGGTGCTACTGGATCGAAATTAGCGCCAGTTCGTACATTAAAAGTCTCTGATGAACGACCATTCCCAGGGGGGCGAGGAGGTATCATCGCAATGATGTGATCTGGAAAAGCGAGGTTTTTTGGGTTGACAACATTTATGAGTGCAGCGAGTGCAGCTTCTTGCTCTGCTCTAGGTACAACTCTTTGAGTGGGTTGTACATCACCTCTCAGCTTGTAGTTATAGTAAGTGCCACCAATTACTTTCACTGCGCCTTCCAATTGATAGCGATGGATCATGTACATAGGCACAAGTACTTCCTCAAGCTTTGCCATTGGTGCTCCCATTGGAATGTTCTTTTCGGAAAAGTTCTCCAAGACTTTAATTCTGACTTTCATCAGGTGATTTAGCTGATCCACTGGGTTTTTTCCATTGTCCCAAAGATGTGATTCTGGGTGACTACTGCTAATTGGTCTTGAGTCAGAATCTGTAATGAAATAGAGTTCTTTTTTGGCTTGATCGTTTAATAAATCATTCAAAGCCTTTTCCTCATTCACATTACTTGGAAAATCTTGGTATCCCCAAGTAATAGCTGCTTTGTCCCAATCGCCAATGCCTACATCATAAGCATTAGCTAAAGAGATCTTATCATTTTTTAAATCGATTCTAGGGTGAGGGTAATCCATCACTGAAGCACGATTGTTTACACTAGATGCATAGTTGTGGCTTAAGCCAATCGTATGACCAACTTCATGAGCAGATAGTTGTCTCAAGCGCGCAATGGCCATTTTTAATAGTGCTGGGTCAGGCGTAGTGCCATTTTCATAAGGAGTTAATAAACCTTGAGCGATTAAGAAATCTTGTCTCACTCTCAAGGAACCTAAGCTTACATGTCCTTTGATAATTTCACCAGTTCTTGGGTCAGCCACAGAAGATCCATAAGACCAACCACGTGTTGATCTGTGTACCCATTGTATAAGATTATAGCGAACGTCTAATGGATCAGCACCAATAGGCATTTCTTCAACAATAAATGCATTGCGATAGCCCGCTGCTTCGAAGGCTTGATTCCACCAACGAGCACCTTCAATCAATGCCGATTTAATTGGTTCAGGCGCGCCACGATCTACATAATATCTAATTGGCTCTACAGGGTCACTCATTCGAGCACTCGGGTTCTTTTTTTCTAAGCGATGTCTTCTGACGAATTGCTTAACAATATTCTCTTCTATAGGAGTGGCGTAATCCATATATTGGATAGCACCATAACCAGACCTCGGGTCAGCTTTTCTAGTTTCATAGTTTGCATCTGGTAGCTCAATAAAGGAATGGTGCATCCTTACGGTAACTGCGTCTGAAGAAGGTGTCACGCTTCTGATATATCTACCAGTGGCTGTTCCTGTAAAAGTGATGGTGGCTTCGAACTCTGAATTTTTTGGAAAGTTCTTAAGCATTGGAGGATAAACGGCCGAACGGTTGGCGTCTACTCTATAGCTGCCTTCACTACGTAAGCTTCTGGCAGCACCAAAGGCATCGCTCAGTAGCATTGGAGTCATGTCGATAAGGATTTTGCCATCACTTTCTCCAGCAATCTTGAAGCCTTGCAATACGGATTCAGCAAAGGCTTCTTTAACGGCTCTCACTTCATCTGCATTATCAGAGACAGCCCTATAGGAGTAGTTCGGCTGTACAAGCATGATCTTGGGTCCAACACGCCTAAATTCTACAACGCGCGTACTGCCTAATTTTCCTCTATCGAGTCCTATATCGTTTGATCCGATACCTGCAGAAAGCGCGTTGACATAAAGAAACTCTGAGTCTAGATTTTCTATTTCGAGCCATACTTTACCTTCTTTCTCATCCCAGTAGTAGTTAAAATAGCCTTCTTTTTTGGTCATGCCCTTTGTTAATTCGGCAATTGTCTTTTGAGCAAAGGCAACTGTCGTAAATAGGGATAGTAGTGTAATAACGAGTGATTTTCTCAACATGTCTTTTTCAGGTTATGATTTTTCTGATGCCATCAATATAAGAAGTCTTTGCAAACACAGCCATACAATTATATTTGTAAGGTTACTAATCAAAAAAAATGACTTATGATTTCTAGAAAACCCCTTTGGATGCTGGCTTTACTATGCCTCGTATCGTTGGCTTTTGCCCAGAAAAAACCTCTTACTCACGATGTTTATGATGACTGGAAAAGTATTGCTTCGGTTAATATCAGCAATGATGGTGTTTGGGCAGGCTATCGCATCACACCACAAGTTGGTGATGCCACCTTGCAGCTAAGAAATTTAAATACCGATGAATCGATCACGGTTGATCGAGTTTCCCGATACGCCTTTTCGGCAAATGGCCAATACGTGGCGGCTGAAGTGAAGCCAGCATATTTGGTGGAACGTGAACTTAAATTGAAGAAGACGACCGCAACTAAAATGCCGAAGGATTCTCTTTACATCATCAACCTAAACACAGGTGATATTAATAAAATTGCAAGGGTTAAAAATTACCAACTTCCTAGTGAATCGGAAGAGTGGATGGCATGGGCTCACGAAAAGCCTTTGAAGGAGACAAAGAAAAAAGAGAAAGCAGCTGAGGAAAAAAAAGAACCAGTGGTAGAGGGTAGAAAAAGTAAGAGAAAGAAAAAGAAGAAAGAAGAGCCTAAGGAAGAAACCCCTGAACCTGAAGAACCAAAAGATCCTCGTGCCAAGTCAAAAGGTACAGAGTTGGTGTTGTATAACTTCAAGACGGGTGAATCAAAAAGCATCACAGGCGTGATGGAGTATACCTTAACCGAAAAAGGGAATCACCTATTCTTCGAGTATGATAAAGTTGATTCTTTGAATGAATCAGGTGTTCATGCCATAAACACAGCGAATGGCGAGATAACAACGCTGAATGAGGGCATGACGGAATATAAAAAGATGTCAACCGATGAGGAAGGAAATCAGATTGCCTTCTTTGCTACAGCGAATAAAAAAGTTGACGATCATAAGTATTTCAGCTTAATGCATTGGAGTGCTGGAAATGCCAGTGCAACCATTGTCGCAGATACAACTACTGCTGGCATTCCAGAAAACTGGATGGTAAGTGACAATAGTAATATAAGATTTTCGGAATCAGGTGAGCGAGTTTACTTTGGTACTGCACCAAGACCATTCGAATATGATTATGAAGCGGATACTACATTGTTAAAAGACGATCGTCCAGACGTTGATGTCTGGTCTTATAATGATCCTTATATCCAGCCAATGCAGAAGCTGCAGGCGGGAAGAGAGAAAAATAGGTCTTTTGATGTAATGTTAGATACCCAGACTGGGAAACTAGTACAACTCGCCGGGCCTGATCTTGAATCTGTTACAATAGATACAAGAAATGACAGAGATTTTGTTTTGGCCATGAACGATCAGCCCTACAGAACTCAAATGACTTGGGACACGCAAATCCCAAGAGACTTCTATAAGATTAGCACGTCTACAGGCGATGCTGAGTTATTGATCAAAGGAGCTAAAGGGTTTCCTTCTCTATCTCCAGCTGGAAATTATTTGACTTGGCACAATGGAGAAGATGGTCATTGGTATATGATGAATGTCGCTTCTGGCTACATTAAGAATATCACAGAAGCCATGGATGTGTCATTTTCAAATGAGCTACATGATTCTCCTTCATTAGCGGGTAGCTATGGTACGCCAGGCTGGTCAGATGACGATGCAGCCTTTTTCCTTTATGACAGATATGATATTTGGAGATTCGATCCAAAAGGAGGAAACGCAGTGAATGTGACTAATGGTTTTGGTCGTCAGAATAAGATCACAATGCGTTACCAAAGATTAGACAGAGAAGCTAGAACGATCTCTACCGAAGGAAGGGCTACGCTTTCTGCTTTCAATGAGTGGACTAAGGCTTCTGGCTTTGTAACAGCTAATATGGGAGGTTCTTCTAACCCACAGATCGTTGTGATGGAAGACATGAGCATTGGTGGTTTGATCAAAGCTAAAAATGGTGATCGTGTACTGGTAAGAAAGTCTACTTACGAAGCGTACAGTGAAGTCTACGCTGCAAATAGCGTGAACATGTCAGGCATTAAAAAACTTAGTAATGTTGGTGCACAAGAAGAGCCTTATAACTGGGGTACTGCTGAGCTGATAGAGTTCGACAATACTTTCGATGGTGAGACTATGCAGGCGATTCTCTACAAGCCTGAGAATTTCGATCCAAACAAGAAGTATCCTATGATTGCCTACTTCTACGAGCGTAGATCAAATTCTTTACACAGTCATCCAAGTCCGGCACCTAGTGCGAGTACAATCAACATTCCTTACTATGTGAGTAATGATTACTTGGTACTTGTGCCAGACATTAAGTACGAAGTAGGTTACCCAGGTAAGAGTGCTATGGACCACGTGGTTCCTGCGACAAAAGCGGTCATGGCAATGGGCTTCGTAGATGAAGATAATATGGCCATTCAAGGACAGAGTTGGGGTGGATATCAAGTGGCCCATATGGTAACAAGAACAAACCTTTATAAGGCAGCAGGTGCAGGTGCTCCTGTAGTGAACATGACATCAGCCTATGGTGGTGTAAGATGGGCGAGTGGAATGAGTAGAATGTTCCAATATGAGAAGACACAGACTCGTTTGGGTGCTACACTATGGGATAGACCTGATTTGTACATCGAGAACTCTCCGTTGTTTAAAGTTCCTGCGATTGAAACACCTATGTTCATCATGCACAATGATGCTGATGGTGCTGTGCCGTGGTATCAAGGTATTGAATTTTATATGTCGCTCAGAAGACTACAAAAGCCAGCTTGGTTGGTTTCATACAATGATGAAGCACATAACTTGAGAAGACGAAAGAACCGTAAGGATCTTTCGATCAGAATGGCGCAGTTTTTCAATCATTACCTAAAAGGTGAGCCAATGCCAGAGTGGATGGCTTACGGTTTGCCTGCTGAGTTAAAGGGAAGAACACTTCGTTATGATTTGGTGGACGAAACCGAAGATAAAGTAAGAGAAGGAGAGAGCCTTAAGCTTGAGAAAACTAAAGGTGGTCAGAACTAGTATTTAGATTTAAGCCACGAGACTTGAGACGTCAGACTTAGCAATAGGTCTGACGTTTTTATTTGCCAAGACATCATACATGGTTAGTCTATTCTCAGGTCATGTTTGGAGACTAGACCTGGGAGACCCGCTGACGATACTCTTATTTTACTAATTTGATTGATCTCTGGATCGACAATATAACTATGAGAGGTTCTAAGGTCAGCTTTGTTAAGGACCGAGTTCTCAAATACAGCACCTGAAAGGTCGCAGTCGTTAAATTTGGCTTCCGTCAAGTTCGTTTCAACAAAGTCTACTTCTTTGAGACTACATGCTTCAAACACGATTTTCTTCAGAGACAATTGGTAGAAGGAGGAGAGGTCTAATTGACAATTATCGAAGTACATCTCTAATAGGAAAGGATTGCATCTGTCAAAGTGTTGGCCAAGTAGTTTGCAAGCCCTGAAATTGACCTCTTTAAAACTTGTGGCAAGGAATTTAGAAGAGGAAAAGTCACATTCAATGAATTCACATTCCAAGAAGCTGATATTTGATAGGTCGGTTTCGTTGAAACGGCACCCTTGAAAGCGACAATTGTCATAGTCCGCATGAGCAAAAGGTTCTACTGAAAAGTTGATGCTTTTGAACTCCCTCCCGTCTATGATCTCTTTCATTCAGCTAGTCTAAGCAATTTCCAAAAGAAGTAGAAGCTAGATCGTGCAACTTTTCATAGTTTTTATTCAATAGTAGCCAGAAGTATCTACTTTTTGATCGGTCTAAAGCGGGTCAAACCCATATGCTGATGTTTTTTTGAAAAAAACATTAAGAAATGTTAAACCCTAAGGAAAATTTGCCGTTTAAAAAGAGTATTGATAGTAATACTATTATAGGTATAAGTAAAACAATCAGAAGTCCATTCCGAAGGGTATAATTAGAATAAAGTAGCGTAGTTTTTTTGATGAATTAAAGGTGCATAAGAGCCTTTCGGGGTATTCATGCTAATTATTTGTTAGTTTTAGTTTAGATAAAAAGGAAGAGTGAAAACTCTCCTTTTTTATTTCCCCTTTCTATAGTAATTCTATGATATAGTTTATCTCAATAACGTATTGAAAAGGACGTACGTAAATAGTGGTTGGATCCCAGTACGTTTAATACTTTCGCGTCAGAATTAATTATTAATCAATTTCTATTAACAGAAATCAAAAAAAAGTATGACATACGTAGGAAAAAAATTCCCTAATCTAGCAGTAAACGCAATGAATGAGATGGGTGATACCATCAAAGTTAATGTGCTAGAAGAAGCCGTAAAGAACAACAAGAAAGTCTTACTCTTTTGGTACCCAAAAGATTTCACTTTTGTATGCCCAACTGAGCTACATGCCTTCCAAGAAGCACTTCCTGAGTTTGAGAAAAGAAACACAATTGTAATCGGTGCTTCTTGTGATACGGCTGAAGTACACTTTGCTTGGTTGAATACTGCGAAAGATAATGGTGGTATCGAAGGTATTACTTACAACCTTTTGGCGGATTCTAACAGAAACCTTTCTCGTGTCCTAGATATCCTTGATATCACAGATGTTACATACGATGAAGAAACTGGTCTTGATCTAGTTGAAGGAGATAGCGTAACGTATAGAGCTACTTATTTAATTGATGAAACAGGTGTTGTATTTCACGAGGGAATCAACCACATGCCGATCGGTAGAAATGTGAATGAGTATATGAGACTTATAGATGCGATGAGCCACTTGCAAGAGCATGGTGAAGTTTGCCCTGCAAACTGGGAAGAAGGTAAAGAAGCAATGAGTGCTAATAGAGAAGGTACTGCTGCTTATTTGAGCAACAACTAAACAATAGAATAATGGTAACTGAATTAAGTCAAGATAATTTGCAGGAGATCATTGAGAGCAATGACAAGGTTTTCGTACAGTATTCTGCTTCCTGGTGTGGCAATTGCCGTATTATGAAACCGAAATTTAAGAAGCTGTCTAATGAAACTGAGAATGCTACTTTTGTGCTTGTAGATGCTGAAAAGTACCCAGAGTCGAGAAGAATGGCTGACGTAAGCAACTTGCCAACCTTTGCTGCCTTTGAAAAAGGACAATTCGTAAAGCAGGTACAGACGAACAAGTTCGAATCACTTAAAGACTTGGTAGATGAGGTTGCCGCTAATTAAACACCTGACCGATTTTATCGAGAAGAACGATCAGGACTATTTGCTGGAGACCCTTGAAACGTTAGAAAACCTAACCGAGAGTGAATCTTTGAAGGATGAGGAGTTGGACGTACTGGGTGAAATGATCTCTAACATGTATGGTGCACTAGAAGTGCATGCCATGGTGAAGGAGGGCACTCCCAAGAAAGAAGCGCTGAATACATTTATGAAGCGCGTTATGGGATCGATCGATAAGTAATTAATAAGACTAAAAGTAAAAGGCCCGTTCACGAAAGTGGATGGGCCTTTTATGTTATGGGTTGAAGGTTTATTCTACTTTTTTATATCTAATCCTAGACATCCAGGCACTATCATCTTGTAGGAAAACAAAATCAGTGATTATATCAGCTTTTGTTTCCGTGACGGTCATATCATAGATTTCATGATATCTCAGTGCAATAATTGCCTGAGGCTCCGCTTTTGCCACTGCTTCACCAATTGGTTCATGGCAATTACATCACCCGACTTGGCTGCTTTTACTAAGAAGTTGGTTTGTGGCATCAAGTCGATTTCCTTCATTTGGTTTTCGTTCTGCCTATAGGATGACAGTCAGTGTGGAAAAGTTTGAAGGAATTTAGAAAAGTTTCCCCATTTGTCGAATTCTGCCTTGAGTGTTCACTTCATTCGGTGTGTACTCGTCATTTAGCAACCAATCACTCCTTATTAAGGAGACTTTCCATCGGGCCATCCAACCTAAGGGTATAATTCCGATTAAAGCAGCCATTTTATTTACTGATAGGATTAATCTAATATGAATTTTGTCATATACTTTAAAGTTTTGAGATTTGATGACATAGATCACTTTTTCACCTAATTAAACTCACATAAGACCTTGATGTACATCAACTCTTACGCTTTCCTACAAGACTACTTTTGATTTATAATTAAAGCGGAACGATATGAAGAAAACCAATAGAGGATTAATTTTTGCGATAGTACTGGCTCTTGGAATTACTCAAGGACTTTTTTCACAGCAAGTTTATAAGATCAGCACGGATGAGCAGTCCTTTAAGATATTTGGTACATCAACCTTGCATGATTGGCACATGGAGTCTAGTAGTGCTGAGGGTCAATTTAATGTGGTACTCACGGATGGTTTGCCCTCCTTTACTGCATCGAAAATTTCTTTTGTCGCAGAAACATTGGAAAGTGGCAAGCGAGGAATGGATAAAAATGCATACAAAGCGCTAAAAACAGATGAATACCGAAATATTGAATTCACACTAAATGAATGCTCAATGGAGTCAGCAACTAAAGGCTTAGCGACCGGAAAGCTAATCATTGCTGGTTTCACTCGTGACGTAACCTTTAAAATTGAGGTGGAGAAATCGGGAAGCGACTTCATCCTTAAAGGGAGTACGGACTTCCTTCTGACAGATTTTCAGATTGATCCACCCAAAGCACTTATGGGGACTATTAAAACGGGTAACGCAGTTACCGTAGAATTTAACTCAACTTTTAAAACCAGATAAAGATGAAAGACCTAAAAATTACAATGTTGTTGCTATTTATGTTTAGCAGCGTGGTTAGTTACGCACAGATCGATAAGCGTAAGTCCCTGCAGTACTTCAGACAAAACGGGAGAATGGGCGTAAATGTCTTTGAGACGTCTAAAGATGACACGGTAAAATTCGAAGGCATGTATGCAAGAGTAGGTGGAGACTTCGCACTCCAGTTTCAAGGTTTCAGCCATGAAAATTCAATTGTAGGAGATCCCTTGGTTGATTTGGGTGCAAACTTCAACCTTCCTACTGCCAACTTGAATTTGGATGTTCAATTAGCTGATGGGATGCGCATGCACTTAAGAACATATCTTTCTTCACGCCACCATACAGAGGCATATGTAAAGGGCGGGTACCTACAATTTGATAAGCTTGACTTTATTCAAGAAGGCTTCTTATCAGGTCTGATGGAAATAGCCTCTATCCGAGTAGGTATGGATCAGATTAACTATGGTGATGCACAGTTTAGACGATCCGATAATGCGGCTGCCATCTACAATCCATTTGCTGGAAATTACATCATGGATTCATTCACAACTGAGCCATTCTTTGAATTGACAGTCATGCCTTCTGATTGGATCATCGTTGCGGGTTTAACCAATGGTAGATTAAATCAAAGTCCGATTAAAGGAGATGATGGATTCGTTTTCTATAGTAAACTAGGCTGGGACAAGCAAATGAATGACGACTTGAGATTGAGATTGACAGGTTCACTTTATTCAAGTTCAGACAAGAGCACTAGAGATTATATATTCGGAGGAGATAGAGCAGGGGGTAGGTATTATGGTACGCTCGCAACTGTAGCCGATGGAGGTTCAGATTTTGATCCACGATTCAATCCACGATTCGGAACTCAAACTGCGATTCAAATTAACCCATTCGTCAAGTTTCAAGGCTTTGAGTTCTTCGGCTTGATTGAATCTGTTAGCAATGGAAATGATGCGGTAGGAGGAAGCTATACTCAGACTGGAATAGAAGCCTTATACCGATTCGGGACTGCTGAGCAATGGTACTTTGGTGGCCGTTACAATAGCGTAAGTGGAGAAAGCAGTGATGCAGGTGCCACTAGAGACATAAGTCGCTTGAACATAGGCGGAGGTTGGTTTATGACTAACAATGTGCTAGTGAAGTTGGAATACACTAACCAAGAATACTCAGGTGCCGGATTTACTGGAAGCAGATTTCAGGATGGTCAATTCAATGGTATCTTTATCGAAGCAGCAATTGGCTTCTAATATAATCAGAATAGTATTGCTAATATTATTTAGCAGCATCTCCCTGTTACCCCTCAGAGCACAAGACTTTGAAGTGGTGACAGGGAAATCTGTTATTATTGATGGTAAGACCTCGTTTGGTAGGTTTGCATGTGATTTTGACACAGCGAATGAAATGGATACCATCTACTTTAATTCCAAAAAAAGTCGGAATAAAATTACCCTTGACATTAACCTTCCTGTTGATGAGTTTGGCTGTGGTAATAGAATGCTCAATCGAGATTTCAACAAAACCCTTCAGTCAAGCGAATACCCATTTATTCATGTGCTCGTAGAGCGATTCTTCAAGGAAGGAAATCATTACTTCAGTTCCTTGAGACTTAAGCTTGTAGGCAAGGAGCTCTACATGGAAAAGTTGCCATTTATAATGGAAGAAGGAGTTGATTCTGATAGTAAATTTCTCGCAGCTGAATTCAGCTTAAACCTCAGATACTTCGATCTCGAACCCCCCAAAAAGTTTTTAGGCTTAGTCAAAGTGCATGAGGAACTCAATATACGATTGAAGCTCGGAATCAAGGACCATTTTTAGCGGACGACTTTTCTCTTAACCATACTGTACTTTCGGCCTTTTCTGAGCATATGAAAACGTTCTTGACCGGGTTTGTTTTTTACAAACTGATTCGTTATTTGGTCCCAATGCGTGCCGTCATAAATCAAAGCATAACTCTGACCAATTACTTCAAATTGGTTTCCTGTGACAAGGATGGCTGTATTTTCATCTAAAGAAATCCCTAACAGTTGGGGGTAGACTTTTAACACCTCAAACATATCGAACTGACGATTTCGCGCCAGCGTATGCTGATCGACCGCTATGTTCTTCACAAAGCCAAAGCCTTCTTCGTGGTCACCCACCATAATGGTGTTGGTTTTGCTATCACCACGTGCTAGATAAGAGCCTTGAATAGTTGCACCAGCAGAACTACCTCCAATGACACCGCCTCTGTCAAGTAAGTCGAACAGATACTCCTGAACCTTAGTATTAAGGTAGGAGTCAGCAAACCGCCATTGACGTCCTCCTGGAAGGTAAACTCCTGTTGCTTCCTTTAGAACGCCTGCAAATGTCTCGGTATCGGCTTCTTTAGGGGCGGTTGTATGGAGTACCGTGACCTTGGCTGCTCCTCGGGCTTTCCAGGATGTAACAAGTTCGTCCACTCTTTCATCAGTTACCTCATATCCACCTGCAGTTGGTATCACGACAATATGGGATTGATCACCACCTGCCAATTCAATAAACTTTGCAAAGACTTCAGGGTCGCGTAAGGCACCTCCAGCTATAATTAAGTGACCCTTTTCGGGTCCTGTAGTTTGTTTTTGAGCACTGAGTCCAAGACAAATAAATAGGGAAAGTATGCTTAGAATAATTCTCATGGCTTAATAATTTTAGCTACTTCATTTACGAAGAGGTCCACCCACTCCGTATACATCTGACCTGAGGGATGCAACTTATCCTTAGCCACCAATTCTGGTCGTTCTTTTGCTTCGCGAGAAATAGGGGTGATGTTGAAAAAAGGTATGCCGTACGACAGGCTTATGTGCATGGCAATTCGATTGTACTCGTTTAATTCTTTTTCAATTTTGCTTTCTTTTTTTGCACCAAATGGCGTTTTCCCATAGTCAGGAATCGATACTGCAAAAACTTTCTTAGGGTCATTGTTGGCAAATTGAATGGCTGCTTTAATTAATTCTTCGAACTCCTTTTTATATTGATCGATCGGTTTACCTTGATATTGGTTGTTGACCCCAATGAGGAGAGAAACGAGGTCATAGCTTGGTAGCAACTCTGTGTCCTTAGCAATTCCATTTTGGAGGTCATCTGTCCTCCAGCCAGTTTTTGCAATGATTTTAGGGTTTGCAATGGCTATTCCTCGGTCATTTAAAAGTGTGACTAATTGCATTGGCCATCTCTCAGCTTCTTCTACACTTTCTCCTATCGTGTAGGAGTCACCAAGGGCTAAATAAGTTTGTTGTGCCATAGCAGAAAAGGTTGATAATGTAAGGGTTAATACAAAAAGGAGTTTAAGCAGCTTATCCATAGGGAAGGATTTTTTTTAAAATTAATCAGCTAACTCTCTTAAGTCAACTGGCACTACTCTTGAGACACCTTGCTCTATCATGGTGATTCCATAAATGATGTCTGTCGAAGCCATTGTACGCTTATTATGTGTGACAATGATGAATTGTGACTCTCCAGAAAATTTCTTGATGATCGTGTTGAATTTATCAATGTTAGCATCATCCAATGGGGCATCAACCTCATCAAAAATACAGAAAGGAGCAGGTTTTAAGAGATAGATTGCAAAAAGGAGCGAAGTAGCCGTAAGTGTTTTCTCTCCTCCGGAAAGCTGATTGATCGTCAATGGTCGCTTACCTTTTGGTTTTGCCATAATTTCAATCGCTGATTCCAACGGATTACTTGGGTCAACCAATTTCAAATCGCAGTCATCTTCATCAGTAAATAATGAACGGAATACCTTGATAAAGTTCTCTTTGATGTTCGCAAAGGCCTCTAAGAAGGTTTCTTTAGCAACAGTATCTATTTCACCGATAGTTTCAAGTAGCGAATCTTTGGCTGCAACCAAGTCGTCTTTTTGTTCTGTAATGAAAGTATGCCTCTCTTTAATCTCACCATAGGCTTCCATCGCCATTGGGTTGATAGGCCCCATGTTCTCGAGCCGCTCACGGAGCTTAATGACGCTCCTTTCCAATTCCTCTAAAGGCTTTTGGTCACTTAGCTCTTCTTCGCTTTTGAGTAGCTCGTCAAGGTCTACATTGAACTCAACAGAAAGGCGCTCTTTTACTGAACTTAGTTCCAGCTTGTTTTCATTCAGCCTATTTTGGAGCTCCATCATCAAGGAGTCAGAATGCTCTCTTTTACGTTGGAGTTCCCGTAAGGTCTTATCTGAGACATCAATGTCACCTCGTTGGGCGTAATAATCCTTTTCGGCGTCATTTACGCCTTTTTCGATAGCCTCTTTCTCATCATACATGCCGATGAGTTCATCATCGTTTGATGCTGTATTGGCGATGAGCCTCTTGATTTCAGTCTCGTTGTTACTGAGTTCTAAGTGATTCTTTTCAATGCGCTGTTTACTACCTTCAAAAGCGCTCTGTTTAAAACCAATCTCTTGATTGACAGCACTTACTCTGCTCTGCTTTTGATGAAAAAGAATGTTTCTTTCATTGAATACTTGAGACTTCTCAGCTAGCTTTTGCGCCTCTGATTTTGCCTTGGCTTCAAGCTCCCCAATTACTGATTCAACTTCTGAAAAGGCTATTTCTTCTTCCTCAACGGTTGGTTTTAATTGATCTAAAGCACCACTGATCTTATCAATGTTTGCAACAATGTCTTCTTTACGGTTGGCTCTGCTCGAAAGCATTTGTGCCAATTGCTCTTTCTTCGTTTTAATAGAAATAAGCTCTTCGTTTATTCGGTTAAAGTCAGACTGTAATTGATCTATGTCCGATTTAAAGGTGTCTGATTTCAATCGAGCAAGCTCCTGTTGGCGATGCTCGAGCTTTTCTTTAATGTTAAAAGACTTCGTTTCAAGTGCCTTGATGTCTTTTTCGAGCTTTTCAAGGTTCTTAGCGCGACCGATACGTTTTCCTTCGAATAGCCCTACAGAACCACCTGATACGCTGAACTTCCGTTTCGTGTATTGACCACTTTCCGTAATGAAAATGGCAGAATCGTCTACTGGTATATCTCCAGGCCCACCTTTAACGATAAATACATTCTCTAAAATAAAGCCAATGAGTTTTTTATACTTCGGCTCGTACTCAACGATTTCTGTAGCGTGAATCGAGTTTTCGAACAGCTTTGATTCCTTTGCCGCATAACGATCAAAGGCATCCAGCACAAAGAAGTTTGCTTTTCCCTTTGACGCATTACTTAATATGTTGACTGCTTCGAACGCCTGTCGCTCAGTATCAACGACATAGTAGTTCATGTACGTTTCGAGGTAATTCTCGATGGTTACACGGTATTTCTCATCACAGGTGATGATATCCGAAAGGAGAGGAGCGTGTTTGTTCCAATTGGCCTTTTTCTTTAAGAATTTAATGGCTTCTGGAAAACCTTCGAGGTTCTCCACGAGTGATTTTGTGAGGTTGTATTCGTTCTTCTTTGAATCAAGACTTCTACTCACCGTAGTGAGCTCTTCACGAATAATATCGATGGTTTCAGAAGTTTGCTGAACTGCCTTTGAGTGCTTTTCCTGGTCTGCTTTTCGTTTATCAAGCAGTGACTTCTTTTCCTTGAAATCCTTTTCAATGTCGGAGAGCTTTTCATCGAACTGTGCAAGTGTTTCAGATTGCTCGGAGGTATCAGACTCAGTTTTGTCAAATTCTGACCTAAGGGTTGCAAGCTGAATCTCTTTAATTTCAATGTCCTTTTTCAGTGTATAGAGGCGTTCTCTTTTTTCAGCGAAGGTCTTTCTTTTATCTTCATATCCATCTTGGGCATTCTGAGCAACTACCTTTTGCTCCTGATAGATTTTTTCTAACGAACCGACTTCATTGGTGATGTTCTGAAGTTTATTTTCAGCTTCATCCAGTTCTTTTCTCAGGCTTTCAAGGCTAAATGCAGCGCGTTCATTACTCTTACGGTCAGACTCAATTTGTTCCCGAAGGTTGTCGCTCTTGTCTTCTAAGAATGTTAATCGTTCGTTCTTAATTTTTCGATCACTTTCGAATTGCCTGATCTTATTGACGTGCTCATTGAGTGTCTTTTGCCGAGAGGCGAGTAGCTTTTCTTTTGTAATCAGATCGGTTTTTCCTTTCTCCATACTGGCCTCTTGCGTAGCGACCAATTGTCCGATCTCTATTTTTCGATCGCCTTCTTGCTTTATTTCCTCTTCTAGTTTTTTGAAGCTATCCGTTTTTTCCGAAACAGCTCTTCTGGCCAACTGAATGCTGTCAACCTTGTACTCTTCTTTGAGCTTATAATATTTTTCGGCTTGGCGTGCTTGTTTTTCAAGGGACTTTAGATTCTTCTCTATTTCGAAGAGCAGGTCTTCAACACGATCTAGGTCATCGTCCGTATCTTTTAGCTTTCTAAGTGTCTCTTTCTTTCTCTTTTTGAATTTGGAGATGCCAGCTGCTTCCTCGAAGAGGTCACGCCTTGAATCGTCTTTGTCATTCAAGAGGTTGTCAACCATCCTTAACTCAATGATAGCATAGCTATTAGAAGCTATACCCGTATCCATAAAGAGATTGTTGATGTCCTTAAGGCGGCAACTCACGCCATTTAGTAGGTACTCACTTTCACCCGAGCGGTAATATCTTCTGGTGATGGTTACCTCAGTATATTCGGTAGGCAGGAGGTTCTTAGTGTTTTTGAAAGACAGGGAGACTTCTGCCAGCTGTGTGGGTTTTCTTTTCTTGGTGCCGTTAAAGATGATGTTCTCCATCTTTTCCGACCTGAGCATTCTTGTCTTTTGCTCTCCGAGCACCCAACGAATTGCGTCAACAACATTTGACTTGCCACAGCCATTTGGTCCAACAATACCAGTGATACCTTCATCGAAATTAATAACAACCTTGTCTCCGAAGCTCTTAAATCCCTTAATTTCAAGTTTGGTAAGTTGCATTGCCTAGAATCCGTAAAAAGTAGGTATAGCTAGCAAAATTAGAATTAATTCTTAGATTTGCTAGTGTCATGGACTTCGACTTCAGTACCCTTCTTCCAATCATTCTAGCGGTTTTATACTATATGTTCACTGGTGCCAATAAGAAGAAGAAAAAGGCACAAGATGCTCTTGACCAAGATCCTCCCGCAAGGCCTGGATCAGTTGGACCTCCACCAGTTTCACGAAGACCAACTTTTGAAGAGCTATTAGAAGAGTTTACAGGAGAAAAAAAGGTAGAGGTTATTCCTGAATCAATACCTGCGACTTTTGCACCGACTGCTAGTGTGTCCGAGCCGAGCCAGGCTCGGCCGGGAATAAAAGATAAAAAGGAATACAAGACACTGGTTAGATTGGAGGAATACCAAGATGATAATCTCGCTGATCAAGAAGACTATAAAGAGTTATTCTCTGATCTTGACTCAGCAAAGCGAGCCTTTATCTCATCGGAGATTTATAACCGAAAATATTAAGATTTCCGTAATTGGATTGGAAGTATAATTTCAGTCTTAGCCAGTTGCCCATTCTTTCTTCCAGGATTCCATTTAAGGCCTTTTCTCAAAGCATCAATCACTTGATTCTCAAATTTATAGCCTAGTCCTTCATCAAAACGAAGGTTTTCAAGAAGTCCTTTCGTATTTACTGTAAAACGAACGTTTACTTGACCATCGAACTTTGCTGCAACGGCTTCTCCAGGATAAGATATGTTCTCTTGCAAAAACTCTTCCCAGTTTTTCACTCCTTTGGTCGGGTAGGGGGCAATATCCTCTGAGCCAAACGTATTATTTTCAATTTGATAGCTGTCGATAGTTAAGTTTTCTGGGAGCTTCGCTTCAAAAGAGAAGATAAAGAAGAGTAAACCGATGAGAGGTAAGGGGATGAGTAGTCTAATGAAGTTGATTTTTTTATCCTGAGTCAGCATTTGTACACGCTTGACTGTCTGGTTCTTGCCAAAGTAGCTACCATACTCTAGACCCATTTTTTTAAAGACCGTTTTAACCAATAGTCGGCTATAACTTTCATTGCTTGTTGCCAGAGCCACCTTTCTATCCGCTAGGTATTCATGACTTTCTTCTAACAAGAACTTGTATAGGTATATGAATGGATTGAACCAGAACAATACTTTTAGAACCTCAATCAACATAATGTCATAAGAGTGCTTTTCTTTAATGTGCACCATTTCATGATCCATCACTTGTTGCTTTTCAAATGAGGTTAACTCAAGTTTATTATCCCAAAAAAGGTATTTGAAGAAAGAAAAAGTTGGCATTGCCCCATCGGTCTTTACAAGGAAGTAGTCCTCCTTTACTTTATACCTTGTTCTATGTCTTTTGAACCATACGATCTCTTTGAAAGATCTGATCTGTATTAATAATTTCATTAGAGCAATCATCGCACCACCTACATACAGCAGTAAGAGTGCCTCCCACCATAAAAGAAATGGACGTTCGGACTTTGCAGTAATGGTATAGGAGTAGGCTTTGTCAGCCTCTATGATTGGTTCGTTCCCTACTTCATTTCCAACCTGATGAATTGAATTGAGAACTTGAGGTGTATTTTCAGGGTTATAATCTATTTCGAATAATGGAAATGATACTGAGAAGAATATTGCTGCCAACAAATAGAATCGGTTATACTGGAAGCTTTTTTCTTTCCTTAAAAGAAAATGATAGGCTAGGTATAATACGGCTAGGCATGTAGCTGACTCCAGTGCATAAATTAATGCACTGTTCAGTCCTTCTAATAATTCTATGGTTGGATGCTTTCCCATTAGTTCCTATTCATCCTTGTCTTTCAAATTATCTTCAACATGCTGCATCAATGATTCGAAGTCATTAATGTCCATGTCGTTTTCCTTAGCAAAAAATGAAACTAGCTTTTGGAACGATCCACCGAAATAGCCTCCGATGAAGTTCTTTAGATAGAAGTTACTGTAAGTCGTCTTATCAATAATAGGAAAGTACTCATGTGTCTTGCCATAAGCCTTATAGCTTACAAAGCCCTTTTTTTCAAGGATTCGAATGATGGTCGACACAGTATTATAAGCTGGCTTCGGTTCAGACATTTTTGCTAATACGTCTTTAACAAACCCTTTTTCGATTTGCCATAGTATTTGCATTACCTGTTCCTCTGCCTTTGTCAATTCCTTCATAACTATAGTTTTGATACTCTTGATCAATAATACAACTATTCAACTAGTTTACAAACTAACCAGTTAGTTTTTATTAAATTCTGATTAGTCTAGTATTGTGTAAGTGCGAATGAAATGATATTCGCTCCCATGCGTAGTGCCTGTAATCTTACTTCTTCGGGATCATTGTGGATCCTTTGGTCTTCCCAGCCATTTCCTAAATCCGATTCGTAAGAATAGAAGCACACTAGCTTCCTTTCATAAATCAAGCCAAAACCTTGAGGTGGCTTATTATCATGTTCATGGATTTTTGGTAGGCCCTTTTCGAATTTGAACTTTTGGTCATAGATAGGGTGAGCGAATGGTAATTGAACGAACTCAAGTTCAGGAAAGATCTTTTTCATTTCTAATCGAATGTATGTGTCAAGACCATAATTATCGTCAATGTGTAAAAAACCTCCGGCTAACAGGTAGTTGCGTATATTTTCTGCTTCGCTGCTACTAAAGACCACATTACCATGGCCTGTCATGTATACATAAGCATACTCGAATAGTTCTGGGCTGCCTGCTTCAACCACGGCATCTTGTTCGTCAAAAGATGTTCTCAGGTTTTCATTACAGAACTTAGCTAAATTGGGTAGTGCAGTTTTGTTTGCATACCAATCTCCGCCACCATTATATTTGAGCTTGGCCATTTTCAATTGTTCTTTTTGCCCGAATAGACAGAAGGAACAGCAGAACATAAGTAATGTAAGAATAGACTTGTTGATCATTGCAGCTTATTAGGATTTACTTTTCTTATAAATGGAACGATTCTTCATCGTTGAAGTTTATAATTTAATTATCAGTAATTAAACACATTTTTACCAAGTGACAGCGAAATCATTTCAACTGTTTGTAGATAGGCTTTCGAAAAGATTGCAAGAACCGCTTCCCGGAAGAAGTGCGCAGTCGTTAATGGCACCCAAGCCCATTAGTGATAAACGTTTTGAGGAGGATCCTAATAACCCTGCTAGGCCAGGCGGAGTAATGGTTTTGCTCTATCCTGAAAATGGTGAGATCTATCTGACGCTTACGAAAAGACCAGTCTATTCTGGAGCGCACAGTGGTCAGGTTAGTTTTCCTGGAGGTAAAGTAGAAAAAATGGATCGTGATATTGTCCATACTGCGCTACGAGAAACTGAGGAGGAGATTGGGGTGGCTAATAGTGCAATTCAAGTCATCGGGCAGTTGTCCGAACTATTTATCATTGCCAGTAACTTTAAGGTTTATCCTACGGTCGGGATCCTTAGGGAACGACCTCACCTAGTACCAGACCCAAGAGAGGTGACACAAGTTCTGACACCTTCTTTAACTCAGTTGAGAGATTTGGAACGAAGAAGTACTAAGACCATGCACTTTCCTCCTTATACCATTGAATCCCCTTATTTTGATGTAGAAGGAGAAGTGGTTTGGGGCGCAACGGCTATGATCATCAGTGAGCTAATACATCTTGTGGATGAAATCTATTAGCCCATTATCGCTGTCGCCTCTATTTCTACCAAGTATTTCTTATCGATCAGTCTGGAGACCTCTACCATAGTGGTACATGGCTTAATTGTACCGAATACTTCCTGATGTGCTTTACCAATGGCTTCCCAGTCGTCAATGTTAGTGACAAAGATTCTTGTTCTAACGACATCTTTTATCGTTGCCCCTGCACCTTCAAGTGTAGCCTTTATCTTATCTAGCGCATATTTTGTTTGAAGGTAGGGGTCATTACCACCAAGCAGTTGTCCTTCATGATCTGCCACGGTTCCAGTCACCTCAATGGTGTTGCCCACTTTTACGGCCCTAGAATAACCTACGATGTCTTCCCATGGGCTGCCAGAAGAGTAGTTTGTACGATTAGGCATTGTTTTGATTTATGTGAACGCTTAGTTTCTTGAAGAGCACCTCAGGATTAAATGGCTTATGGATGAAATCGACAAAACCGAATTGCTTGAGTTCAATTTCGAATTCAGTGGCATTATGGGCGCTCATGGCTATGACAGGAGGGTTGCCGTCAGGCCGAACTTTTCGGAGTTGATTGGTCGTGTCAAACCCATTTATGGGCTTCATTTCAATGTCCATAAGGACAACATCATATTCAGTTTCCTGAATCATATCCAGTGCATCATACCCATTATCAGCCTCGGCAAATGCTGCATTCCAAATTTGGAAAAGACGTTTAAGGACTAACCGATTCATGTCATTGTCATCAACAACTAATATCTTCTTCTGTCTTAAATCCTTATCTCTGTCGTGCTGTTGCAGGTCGACCATATTGAATTCAGGGTCAATCTTAAAATCTATTTCAAAGCTAAAAGTAGTACCTATATCTTCTTGGCTCTTCAAGTGAATTTCACTGCCCATTAGATGCAGTAACTTTTTCACGATAGATAAACCTAGACCAGTACCGCCATACTCTCTTGTAGTTTCTTCACTGGCTTGCTCATAATCTTCGAAGATCGCGAGCAGTCTATCTTCTGGTATACCAATACCGGTATCTGAAATACACAAGGCTACAGTGGCAGTTTCGTCCTTAACACCAGCTAAGGTGGCTTTGATATGAACATGCCCTTTGTTGGTGAACTTTATGGCATTGCTTATAATGTTATTTAGAACCTGAGTTAGTCTTGAAGGGTCTCCTGTTAAGCGATCGGGGAGGTGTTCACCGATTTCAATTCGTATTTCAATGCCTTTGCTTTTTGCTTTGTATTTAAAGCTTCCTGATAGCTTTCTAAGTAAATCAATGAGAGAGAATTCTATAGATTCTAACCTCAGTTTTCCAGCTTCAATTTTATTGTAATCAAGGATGTCATTTATCAGTGAATGAAGGCCCTCAGCGGAGAATTTCAAAGCATCAATGTACTCTGTCATCTCATGGTCCTTATTGTCGATCTCCATGATGTGCGACAAACTGATAATGGCATTGAGTGGGGTGCGAATCTCATGACTCATGACAGATAAGAAATCTGACTTGTCCTTGGTGGCTTTTTCAGCTTCCTGACGCGCTTCTTTGAGGGCCCTGTTCTGCTTCTTTATTTGCTGAGTTCTATCTGCAACCACCTCTTCGAGTTCTTGATTAATGTCGAGTTGCAACTTTTCATTTTTTTTAAGCTGAAGAATCAGTGACTGTTGTGTAATGTTATGGTCTTCAAGCTGGCGTTTTAATTTATGGCTAATCCCCAAGCTGAATATTACAATCTCTATTAGAATGCCTACTTGGACAAGAGTGATTAGTTGGCTAGAAGGGTTTACTAGCTGATTAATCACCACGATAAGTGCAGTAATAACAAAGAAGACTGTTCCATAGGCAAAATACTTTGCGATAATATTCTTAGAGCGCCCGGCTGTTATGATCAAGGGGGTAGCAAAGCATATGAGCACTAGAATAGTAACATGCATGGCTTTCATTCCATAATGCATATTACCCGTTAGGTAAAGATAGATTGATAGGGCTAAGAAAATTGCTAAGGATGCATAGGATAAAATAGTCAACAACTTATCCCATTTAGGGGAGTCTATTTGGGTTTCGAGGAAATAACGAGAAAAAGTGAAGTGAGCTGCAGCAATTAGCACTGGTAAGGCCCATAAAGAAGGGACTGGGTTAATCAGATTTGTCAATAGGTAAAGCTCAATAATCCCTTGGAAATGCAAGAAATAGATAAACGCTATCAATGCATAGATAGCGAAGAAGAGAAAAACTTTTTCTTTGATAAACCCATAGATAAAAAAGGCCAATATGATGACTATGAGTAGCACGCCAGAGAAAACACCTTCAAATAAAGCCATGTTGTCTAGCCTATTGGTCCACAAGGCTTTAGGAACAAGTTTGGCTTGTATGTCAATTGGTTTGAAGTCTGTACTTTGAATCTTAGCGAAAACGTGTGTGATCTCCTTTGCAGGTAACGTCAGGTTTACCCTTGTTTGGTGCCCCTGTCGAATACCTCTTTCATCTGTAGGGAAGTGGTAACCTGTTTTCTCTACAGTCGTTTTTGTTCCCTGAATAATATAATAGGTCTCCTTCGCATTTCTGCCACCATGAAGAACAAATTCGAGGTTGCTATCAGACCTATTCGAAAGCTGAAAATAAAGCCAATAAGTAGCATTATTATTATAGACGGATATATCGTCTAGGTCGATGAAGTCACTTTGAGTAAGCTCCTTTATATCGTCTATGATTAAACTATTGTCGCTATCTACATAAACCAGTATTTCACTCTCCTCAATAATCTCCTCTTCAGCAGCGTAAACAGAATGACTATCTTGATAAAGATTGCTCTGCCCAAAACTGCTTAAGGTGATAAAAGTAAAGAGTAGTAAAAAAATGTGTTTAGTATGGTGCATTAGGGCACTTTTCAAAACCGAATTTCAGCATTTTTCGGCTTTAAGCAAATCTTCTTGTTGAATTGATTCGAATGATGGGTTGTATCGAACGCCAAGTTTTAGACTTGGGCAAACTTGATTGCATCATTAGACCAAGGAGCACTATGCTGAATAGTTTCCAGAACTTTTGATGGATCAGTAAATACTGTCCAAATGGGCCTATGGCTCTCGCTCAAGAAGCCCTCCTCAATCGACCTGTCCAGCATAGTTAAAAGCGGATCGTAATAACCGTCAAGGTTTAGAATGATAATTGGTTTGGTAAATATGCCTAGTCGCTTTAAGGTGATGGCTTCCATCAGTTCTTCGAATGTGCCACAGCCACCAGGGAGTGCTATCAAAGCATCTACCCCTACCATGAACTGCTTTTTTCGCTCATGCATGTCGGCAGTAAAAATGAACTCATTGACATCTTTGTGGTGGAACTCTACTTCCTTCATAAAATGAGGCATGATCCCTATGATCCTACCTTTTTCTTCAATGACAGAATCGGCCAAGGCCCCCATTAGCCCACGCGCTCCACCACCGTAGACCACAGTAGTGCTATTTTTTACCAATGCCTTGGCAAGGGTCCTCGTAGCTTCGAAGTATTTCTCATGGATTTTGTTACTAGAGGCGCAATAAACGCACACTTTTTTGATTTTCTGCATTCAGTAAAAGGCCAACGACCGTGATTTGTTGAAACAAGCTAAGCAAAAAAAGGATGTGATTTTATGAATAATATCCAAAAGCATGATTACACTTGAATTTGCTGTGATCTCACACAAGGTCGCCATTCGTAATAAACGTTTTACATAGTAGTTCTACTAGGGCACGCTTGGACAAAAGGAATTTTAAGCCGTAATAATAAAACTACTCAAAATGGGTAGGTCGCATAATTTAAAATTATCCTGTTTTGCAACAGAGACTGAGCAGTGTCAGCGCAGAAGGCTTGAGAAGAGCCTTCGGTAAGGGAGTAATCTCAGTCAATACAGTTTTTTTAAAACATAATTACTCCTGAAAAAAGACTTCCGATAAGCGGAGGTCTTTTTTTATTAGAATAGTCACGCTTTATATGTCTTGCGGCTCATAGAGGATATATACTTTATATGTGTAGCAACTTATTTTTTACATGAACATAATTAAGTCTAACTTCGCAATCGAATTGATGTTATTTTAATTCTACTGAAACACCAAAATGCCGACTAACTTATTCATCCCCTACGGGATGCGCTATGTGATGAATATCCCAATGCTTTTTAGTGCCCTCAGTACTCAAGCACAAAGTCCTCCATTAGTCAAAAAAGAAAGCAACATAACTTATAAAGACGCCTATTTATTTGATCTGTATAGTGCCGATAAGGAAGGTGATCTAGTTTCAGTCACCAGATGGTATGACATATGCAGCCTATGTTGATAGCCTTATTCAAGTCGATAGCAAGCAATGCAGTGTATTCATGATACCTCCGAAAAACGCCATTAATCTACGCTGGACATGACATCAATTAAGTACCGAAGAAGCTTTCATTTTAGGTGCCTGGCGGTGTTGATTCACCTGAGCTTGTTCATCTATCCCATGACTTCAAAGGGTCAATCACAGACTTATCAACTTACGCAGAGAACTGATTCAATCGTTCGACTTTTATCAATGGATTTGACCGTGCTGGAGCGCGTAAAAGTTTTAGAAACTCTGGAAAATCAGGAATCAGCTGAAAGAATACAGGGCTTGAAAAATCAATTAGACCTAGTAAAAGGGGATGAGCGATTGGAAATGGAACTGAATCAACAGTTGGGTACAGCGTCTAAATGGTCAGATCATATAAAGGATGCATACCAATACTATACAAGAGCGCTTTATTTGGCGGAAAAACTTCAAGAAAAAATGACCATCGCCATCATGTGCCTTGAAATCGCAAATAACATTCGATTGGGAAATTTGATTGATCGCCCCTATAAGCCTTATTTTGAGCGCGCCATATGGTTGTTTGAAACCTTTGACGATCCACTTAGCAAATCTTACCTGCTTTATGCTAAACTGCTGTTGGAGCAAGACGAGAAAATAAAATTAGAATATGCAGAAGAGGCAATAGCACTGCTAAAATCAGACTTAAATAGATCTGACACCCTTATGATGGAGTCTTTGGCTCTTATTTCTGACTTGCGCAACTCCCAACTATTTACATCAAAGTTGGACTCGAAGGTTGGAGATAAGGACGCGCCATCCTCTCCTTGTAAATGGTAACTCTGTCCTTCAAGTTCATAACCGAACATTAAGAAAGATTTGGATGAAAAATTCCTTCTCACTGCTGCCCTTGCCGGTAAAAGCATTTCCAAGCCCCACTTTACATTAAAAGTCTTATTCATCATTAAGGTGGGAACATAAAGTAATCTGCCACCTCTATAACTACGACTCAAACCCACCGCAACATTGGTGTAATCATTCGTTTTCCAACCAAACAATGCAGCCAAACTGAGTTTGGTTTTATCTAATGCTGGCGAGATACTGCCGAAATTATAATTTACATTCATGGCTCCCTCAACTTGGAAGAGCAGGAAGTTTTTATCGTTAAGGGGTTTGAAAATGAGCGCGCCAAGTGCTGTAGAGCGCAGTGGGTTTTGGTCCAAGAATTCACCGACGGCAGGTGCTGAGGCATTTGCATTGTAACGGCTTTCCCAATAATTTAAATAGGCATTTACGATGAGTCGGTTATTAGAAATAATAGGATAATTCGTTTCAAATCTAAACCCTGAGTTGCTATTAAAATTAGACTCACTAGGGGGAGCGCCAAGAAAAGCATCTCCACCATTAGGCATCCATGTATTTTGCCCTGCGTAATCGAAGCTGAAGTTCAATAGTTTGGTAGGGCTAAGGCCTAGCACTTTATTGTTTACAAAAGTCTTGGCATCGCTAGCTTCCTCAAAAGCACTCATGTCGAATTCATCTTCTTGAGCATTGAGTAATAAGGGAAAGGTGAGTAGCAGTAGTATTAGTTTTCTAATCATGAGCCCCTAGTTAGGTATTTGTAAGCTATCTAAGTTGATAAAGTTAGTGCGCAGAAGATTTGTTTCAAAAATCAATTTTGAATGTTAAACTAATCTATGCTTAACATCAGCATTTTCAAGGTCTATGAAAAATTCATATTATAATGATGCTAGAATTTGAGTAATACAGCAGCTGAGATAGCAAAAACAGCAATTTTCACTACCATGTCTTCTGTTCGCTTCTCAGTTTTGTCATTGGTCTAAAGAGAGATGTGTCTGCTGAAAGCAACAAAAAGCCGAACCTAATTAGTTTCGGCTTTTTGTTGCATAATATGCTATTACTATTCAGTTTCTTCTGCGCCAGGGCCCTTCCGAAAAAGCTTTTCAAAGGCTTTACCGATTTCTTCGCCTGCCACCTTCAAATGATGCTTGGCCTCCTCGATTTTAGGCTCATTTTTCGTTTTGAAATCAGCCATTTTTACTTCGAGTTTGTCCCTTTGTAATTTGAGCGCTGCTATGGTTTCTTCCATTTCTTCGCGCACCTCATCACTGGCATCTTTTGCCTTGTCGATTAGCTCTTCAATCTTCTCTTTCAATTCTTTAACAATCTGGTCACTAGTCATTAGTTGCTTGGTCTAGTTTTGATAGTTGTTGATACGTTAATCCAGCAGCCTACGCGAATGGGTTCACCTTCTGTTTTGTTCGCAGTAAAAATGTCCGAAACAGTAGGGAATTGGGCCCTCGCTTCGGCCATTCCTTTGGTGTTTCCTGCTCTCTGATAAAGGTCATAGGCGGCCATAAAAATTGATCTGTCATCAATCATGCTTTCCTTTTTCGAACAGTCATCAAAGCTGTTCATGTACATGTTAGCTACGTAAGTGTAGGCTTCACTAGCTTTTGATGGGTCAAGCTTGGCTGCTTCAAATGCGGCATTACGCGCCTCAGGTTTGTTGCCTTGTGCTATTCTGAGTTGAGCAATGTTCATTTGTAGATCTGCTTTCTTTTCGTTATCAGTTGAAAGGCTCAATGCCTCTATATAGAAAGCTGCTGCATTTTCATAGTCTTTTTTACCAAAGGCACGTTGTGCGAGTACTTTAGCGATACCTTCTGTAGGCTCTTGCTTCTGGATGATTTTCGCAGCAACCTCGATATAAGGGCTATCACCACAACCTCTTTCTAGAAGAAGTCCGAATACTTTTTTAGCGAGCCTCAAATCGTCTCCTAACTCTAGAGGAGGAGCGAGGTTTTGGTTAATGAATTCGCAGTTAAGATCATCACCCATTGTTTGGGTAAGTAGCCCATTCACAGCGGCCTTATATCGGTCTAATTTATCCGTATCTTCTCCTTCTGCTGCCTTGAGTTCAATAACGCTCATTACTTTACTGTAAATATCAATGACTTCTTCGTTTGTGATGTTCATGCCATACGCTTTGTATCTTCTAGCCAGATCCATATAGGATACAATGTTATTGTTGATAACCTCATTAGGCTTTTGGTATACTAATTTGTAGGCGGCCATAGCTTCGTCCATCTTGGCTTTATTAGACTTCCAGTACTTGTAGTATCGATATGCCTTATTGTTTATCTCCCTGTCTGTAAGCCCAAATATTTCTGCCTTTCTATTGTAAGAAATCATCATGGAGTCAAGGAGCATTTCTTTTTGTGCATCGCTTGTGGCCTTTTCTGACAATGCCTCATATGCCTGGTAAGCATTGATGTAAAGGCCATCATAGAGATCGGGCACATTAGTCATTAACCAATGGAGTGCGTTTGCTGATTCGCGGTATTTATCAACCGATAGGGCATCAACCGCAATGGCAAACCTTCTTGAGGCTTCTGCTGCTAACTCGGCATTTGCCGGCATTTTTAATTGTTGTCCCTGCACTTGAAAGGATTGGACCAGTATCAATGCAAGAATAATGCGTTTAAGATGTTTCATATTTAAAGTGTTTGCCTTTATCGCTCAGTACAAGATTACTATTAAAAAAATGTGCTCAAATGTACGAGTATTCTAAATGTTGCTGCTGTTTGACTTATTAACAAATTGTTGATTTTCTTTCGAAAAACAAACGCATAAATATATTTTAAGCTTCTTCAACCTTAATCGGTACGAAGAATGCACGTTCAAGCAATTAATTGATTGAACGTGTTCTGATTTTAGTTTTTACGTTGATCCAGCAGGCTACTTCGATTGCCTCTCCTTCGTACAAGTCGTAATCGAAAGCCACAGATTTTGTCGGAAACTGTGCTAAAGCTTCTTCCATTCCAGCACCATCTTTTGCTTTTTCAAACATATCATAGGCGGCAAAGAATACGGCTCTGTCTTCAACTGGGTTATTTCCTTCTGCGCACTCATTATAACTCGTCATGTACATCTTACCGATGAATGAATATGCACTGGCCGATTGCTCTTGGTCTAGTTGAATAGACGACAGCGCATATTCTCGAGCCGCGGACTTATTCATGTTGGCGTAATGTAAATTAGCAATGTCAAAGTGTATACTGGCTTTCTTATTGTCGTCATCCTCCAAAGCATAGGCTTTCTCATATAGTTTGATGGCCTTGGTGTATTGCTTGTCTGACGCTTCATACTGAGCGAGTACTTTGAAAAGCCCTGAGTTCGGTTCGCGCCAATAGTTCAATGGCTTGCTGGTAAATATCAGTTCTTCCACACTTAGCTTCTAAGGTCAAGCTCATTAGACGCTTAGAGACTTTTATGCTATCACCTCTTTGAAGCCCATGTGATAAACGAGGTAAGGTCTCACATGAAATATTATCCCCTAGAAGGCCAACATATAAGCCATCAATTGTTGCCATGTACTGATCTAATCGTTTGGCCTCTTTGCCAGTCGCTTTTCTCATGTCAACGATAGATTTTATGTGATCATGAATTCTATTTGCCTCTAGCTTAGAAATTTCTTGTTCAACGTCATTATAACGCTTGGCCATGTATGTATAGGGTACTAGTTTATTGTTGAATACCTTTTCTGGGGCTTCGAAAGCTTCAATAAATGCTTGATAGCCAGCTTTAACCTTTTGATCATCTTTTCTGAAACACTTATAGTACCTAAAGGCAAGTTTATTTTTGTCCTGAGCATCAAGGCCGAAATATGCTCTTTTTGATTCGAAAGCAATAAGCATTGAGTCTAGGAACATGGCCTTTTGGACTTTGTCACTTACTTCATTTGTTTTACGCTCAAATACCTTGATGGCATAGTCTTGAACACTTTCAGCATAGGAAGGTGCATTTTTTAATAACTAATGTAAGGCAGGAATGGCTTTGTCATATTTATCAAAGCCAATGTTATCACTCGCGATGACATAGTTGTTTTCAATTTCTTGTTTTGTCACACCCTGTGCAAAAGCACTGATATGTGCTATGGCCAGGACGAATAGAAAGATATACTTGGCTCTCATGGCAAATTAATTTAAGGTTCAGCCAGAAGTTAGCCAAAAGGATGCCAAAAAATAACTAATACGTTAGTTGTCTAATTGAAAAGAGCCTTGAACTCAAATTTTTGACCATCAAAAAGGCCAAGGTCACTCAGCTTTAAATTCGGGATGACCAATAATGCCATAAAGGAAAGTGTCATGAAAGGGGAGTGAAGTGTGCTACCCATTGATTTGGTCATTTTATCTATTGAGGTGTAGGAATCAGCGATTTGATAACCATCCTCTGTAGACATAATACCTGCTACTGGTAGTGGAAGGATTTGTTCATGAGTTTCAGAAACAGCACTTACACCACCTTTTGCCTCAATGATTAAGTTGATCGCGTGAACAATCGACTCGTCATCGACTCCGACAGCAATAATATTATGAGAGTCATGGCCAACTGAAGAGGCCAATGCTCCTTCATTCAACTTAAAGTTCTTGATGAAGGCTATGGCTGGCGCTGCATTTCGGTAGCGATTTACCACAACCATTTTTAACATGTCTTGATCAACATCTGAGACTGCATAGCCATCTTCATCAATGCAGGTATCCAGCACCAAACAGTTTGTGATGAGTTGTCCATCTAGTGCTTCGATTACATTTACTTTACCAGAATCAGCCTTGATTTTTATGGATTCGGTCGTGATCCGTTCACAATTAAACTGGTTGATGATATCATTCTGTACCCTTGGGATTAAACTAGTTCCGTTTTGAGCAACCAACTCTCCGTTAATATAGGTAGCCTTGATATTGAAGTCCGTCAAATTATCTGCTAAGATAAAGTCAGCATAGTCACCCTGTTGAAGTGCACCTACATCGAGATGATAATGGTCGATAGGAGTAATGCAGGCTGCCTGTAGCACATCAAAGAGGTCATAGCCTTTGGCAAGTGTTCTTTTAACGAGGTCGTTGATGTGGCTCTCTACTAGGTTGTCAGGGTGCTTGTCGTCAGAACAGAACATCAACATTTCAGGCGCTTCGCTAAACAGTTCAACTAGTGCTTCAAAGTTCTTGGCTGCAGAACCTTCTCGGATTGCGATCTTCATTCCATGCTTCAGTTTGTCTCTCGCTTCGTCAGCAGTGAAACATTCATGGTCCGTAGAAATGCCTGCGGATATGTATTGCTCAGCTTGGTCTCCTCTTAATCCGGGTGCATGACCATCTATAGGTTTGCCTAATTTTTTAGCGATATCTAATTTCTTGTAGACAGTTTCGTCTTTGAATAAAACCCCTGGCCAATTCATCATTTCAGCCAAGTATTTGACCTCAGGTTTCTTTAGAAGGTATTCAACCTCTTCGGGAGTAATTTCTGCTCCAGCAGTCTCGAAGGTTGTTGCGGGTACACAGGAGGGTGCGCCAAAATTGAATTTGAAATTGACTTGCTTGCCATTTTCAATCATATATTCAACGCCTGCTACACCGAGCACGTTGCCTATTTCATGTGGGTCAGATACCGTTGCGACCGTTCCATGCACTACTGCCAAACGAGCAAACTCAGAAGGCACTAACATGGAGCTTTCTACATGAACGTGGGCATCGATAAATCCGGGAAGAATGAATTGATCATCCACCGATTCTTTTTCTATAATGGAGACTATACGGTTATCGGATACTTGAACCTCTCCCTTGAATATTCTTCGATTCCTTACGTCTACGATTTGTCCTGAAACTCTCATGTCCTTAAATAGCTCAATTGTCGCCCTAAGTTCTGTCTTAAGATTTAAAACTTAAAGCTTTGATCTATTACATTTGCCCAAAGTTTTAGAATGTCGAAAATAAACATAGCCATAGACGGTCTTTCAGGATGCGGAAAGAGTAGCACTGCGAAAGCGGTCGCGAAAGCGCTGCATTATAAGTTCATTGATACCGGAGCGATGTATCGAGCGGTGACGTTATATTTTATCCAGAATGATATTGACTTGACTAATAAAAGTCAAGTGATGAAGGCACTGTCCGAAATACAAATTGATTTTGAATTCAATAAAGAATCTCAACAAAACGAAACCATTTTGAATCAACAGAACGTTGAAAAAGAAATTCGAAAAATGTACGTCTCACAAATGGTGAGTCCTGTTTCGGCCATTAAAGAGGTTAGGGTGGCTATGGTTGCTCAGCAACAAGAGATGGGAAAGCACAAAGGTGTTGTAATGGATGGAAGGGATATTGGATCTGTAGTTTTTCCTGATGCGGAGTTGAAAGTCTTTATGACCGCCAGTACAGCAGTAAGGGCAAAGAGGAGACAAGAAGAGCTCGCTGAAAAGGGCGAAAATGTAGCGCTAGAAGCTATTATTGAGAACCTTGAGTCGAGAGATTTTCAAGACTCGACACGAGATGAAAGCCCCTTGATAAAAGTAGATGATGCAATTGAAATTGACACCTCAGATTTGAAGTTCGAGGATCAAGTTCAAAAAGTGTTAGATTTGGCTAATAGTCATATCGAGAAGGCAGATTAAAAAGAAATAGGATGCAAGTAACGATAGATCAGAATTCGGGGTATTGCTTTGGCGTTCAGTTTGCTATTCAAATGGCGGAAGATGAGATGGCTGATGGTGACCTTTATTGCCTTGGTGATATTGTGCATAACAGTATGGAGGTGAAACGTCTTACCGACCAGGGACTGCAAATTATCGATCGAGAGGCGCTCAAAAATATCAAAAATTCTAAAGTTTTGATTAGAGCTCATGGAGAACCACCAGAGACCTATCAGTTGGCACTGGAGAATAACATAGAACTTATTGATGCTTCTTGTCCAGTAGTATTGAAGCTTCAGAATAGAGTAAAACTAGCTTACGACAAAATCAATAAAGTCGATGGGCAAATAGTTATTTATGGAAAGACGGGCCATGCCGAGGTGATCGGTCTGACAGGTCAGACAAATAATAACGCCATCATCGTGATGGAAGATAAGGATCTTGACAAGATTGATTTTAACAAACCTGTTACGCTTTTTTCTCAAACAACTAAGAGCACCAAAGGGTTTTATAGAATACGATCAATGATCGAAGAAAGAATTAGAGAGGCGAAGGGTGAGTTTGAGGAGATCGACTTTACAGCAAATGATAGTATTTGTCGTCAAGTATCGAATCGTGAGCCCCAGCTTCAGAAGTTTGCTGGTGAAGTGAATGTAATTGTCTTTGTGAGTGGTAAGAAAAGCTCAAATGGCAAAGCACTGTATGGTGTTTGTAAACAAGAGAATGAAAGAAGTTATTTCGTGGAAAACGAGGATGAAGTGGATTTAGGCTGGTTCAGAGTAAGTGACAAAGTCGGGATCTGTGGAGCTACTTCAACACCCATGTGGTTGATGCAAAATGTTGCTTACCATATTGAGAAATCATTCTCACAAACTGTGTCAGTATAAGATTTGACTGGAGCTTGTAACCAGAAGAAATTGTGGGTAAAGCTTGTACCTTAAAAAGGTCAGATTAACCCTTTTATATGAGAGCAAATGTATTATTTTTGCCTCAATTTGATCAACCTTAGTGATTCGCAACTAAAAGAGTATGTCCAAAACTGTAAAGCTTAAAAAAGGCTTTGACATTAACCTTGCCGGAAAGGCAGAAAAGACAATCGCGAGTACCCCTCCTTCGGAAACGTTTGCTATAAAGCCGACCGATTTTATCGGTATGAAAAGACCTAAGCTCTTTGTAGCTGAAGGTGACACCGTGAAGGCTGGTACACCTGTACTTTATGATAAGATGCAGGAAAATGTGATGGTCTGTTCTCCCGTAAGTGGCGAGGTAGTCGAAGTGAAAAGAGGTGCCAAGAGAAAATTGTTAGAGATTAGGATCTTGGCCGATAAAGAAATTCAATACGAAACTTTCAATACCTATAGTGGTTCTGACTTGCACAAACTCTCTAGAGAAGATGCGCAGGCTCAAATGACAAAAGGTGGTGTTTGGTCTAACCTTGTGCAACGACCTTTTGGTATTGTTGCGAGTGAAGCTGATACTCCGAAGTCGATATTCATTTCTGCTTTTGATACACATCCATTGTCTGCTGATATTGCTTTTACGCTGAAAGGCGAAGAAGAAGCATTCAAGGCTGGAGTCGAAGTATTGAAAAAATTTACTTCAGGTAAGGTTCATTTGAACCATGACCTAAATGGGGAAGTCTCAACGGTGTTCGCCAACATCGAAGGTGTTGAGAATAACAAAATTAGCGGCCCGCATCCTGCAGGTAATGTTGGTATTCAAATACATCACCTTGATCCAATTGGTAAAGGTGAAGTGGTTTGGACGATTACTCCTTATGGAGTAGCTCAGATCGGTAAGCTTTTCTTAAAAGGTATCTACGATGCTTCAAGATTAGTGGCAGTAGCGGGGTCTGAAGTGAGCAAACCTCAGTACTTCAAAACCTATACTGGTTCTGGGATTAACAAGTTTATTGACGGTAATCTTAAGAACGATCATGTGAGATTCATCTCAGGTAATGTATTGACTGGTGAAAGGATCGAAAAGGATGGTTACTTAGGTTTCTATGATAATCTTATTTCTATCCTTCCTGAAGGAGATCATGCTGATTTCTTAGGATGGATTATGCCAAGAAAAGAAGTATTGAGTTTCCATAGAGCATGGGGGCTTCTATCTTTCTTAAATGGGAAGAATAAAGAATATGCGCTAGATACCAATACAAATGGTGAACCACGTGCATTTGTACAGACGGGTACCTTCGAAAAGGTAACGCCAATGGATATCTATCCTACTTATCTGGTTAAGGCGATCATGGCTGAAGACTTTGATAATATGGAAGCGCTAGGTATTTACGAAGTGATCGAGGAGGATCTTGCGCTTTGTGAGTATGTCGATGTTTCAAAACACGATATTCAAGAAATAGTGAGAGAGGGGCTTGAATTGATTCAAAACGGATAATTGGGATGAAGTTTTTACATAAGATTTTAGAGAAACAGAAGCCTATGTTTGAAAAGGGCGGTAAGCTAGAAAAGCTATACTACCTTTTTGAAGCAGGTGAAACGTTTATGTTCTCGCCAGCTACAACTGCTGGAAATAAAGGTGTTCAAGTAAGAGATGCGATCGACTTGAAACGAATGATGATGACAGTGGTAATCGCAATGATTCCATGTCTCATTTGGGGTATCTTTAATGTAGGATATCAGCATTATATAGCGATAGGAGAGGCAACATCATTCTTCTCCATCGATAACCTGCTGTTTGGTTCACGTTGGGTATTACCAATCGTTTTAGTTTCATATGCTGCTGGGGGGCTTATTGAAGCTGTCTTCGCAGTAATAAGAAAACACCCTATCAACGAAGGCTTCTTGGTTACAGGGATGTTGATTCCATTGATCGTTCCTCCAACGCTTCCACTATGGCAAGTCGCTTTGGCAACTGTCTTTGGCGTAGTTGTAGGGAAAGAAATTTTTGGAGGTACTGGTATGAACGTGTTAAACGTAGCCATGACTTCAAGGGCATTCTTATACTTTGCTTACCCGCTTCAAATTTCAGGAGAAGTTTGGACGCAGATGGCAGGAGAAGTTGCGGTAGACGGTTATTCAGGAGCTACCGCTTTAGCAGTAGCGAATAATGTTTCTATCCAAGGAACACAATCGGTGGTTGAAGGATTATCACAGGCCAATAATGTACTGGCTTCACCGTTTGGTGGAGACTTCTTTAGCTTCCAAAATATGCTGATAGGAGGCATACCAGGGTCAATTGGTGAAACTTCTACGCTAATGGCACTTCTTGGAGCAGTGATTCTGATTGCTACCGGAGTAGGGAGTTGGAAAGTTATCGTTAGTGTCTTTGCAGGTGCATTGGCCATGGGTACAATTTTCAACTTAGCAGGTGCTAATGAATTTATGCTATTACCCGCCCACTATCATTTAGTGTTGGGAGGTTTGGCTTTTGGTGCTGTCTTTATGGCAACAGACCCAGTGTCTGCGGCACAGACTGAGACAGGAAAATGGATATATGGAGTATTGATAGGCATGTTAACAGTGATAATCAGGGTGCTAAACCCAGCTTATCCAGAAGGAATTATGCTTGCGGTTCTGTTTATGAACGTATTTGCTCCATTGATTGACTTTTATGTTGTTGAAGCAAATAAGAAAAGGAGGTTAGCTCGTGCAGTCTAATAAATACATAATAATATTCGCATTGGTACTTACAGCAGTACTTGGTGGATTACTTTCAGGCGTGTCACAGGTCTTAGGGCCAACACAAAAGAAAGCGCAAGATTTAGATACTAAAAAGCAAATTTTGGGTGCTATTCCTGCGGAGAAAGAAGCTTTAGGTGATATGGAGGTGGAAGAAATTCTTGCTCGTTACAATGAGGTCATCTTTAGTGAAGTCACGGACTATCAAGGAAACTTGGTCGACACCAATGTAAAGGGAGGTCCAATGGTTGCCGAAGAGGTAAATATTGAGAAGAACTATAAGCTGCCAGTTGAAGATAGATTGTTTCCAGTGTTCAAATACAGTGCGAAGGGAGAGGAGTCCTATATTTTGCCTGTATACGGAGCCGGCTTATGGGATGCTATCTGGGGCTTTGTGGCGCTCAATCCTGATTTAAAAAGTGTTAAAGGAATAAGCTTTGATCACAAAGGGGAGACACCAGGGCTTGGCGCAAGAATTACCAGTGATGATGTTCAGGCACGTTATAGAGGTAAGGAACTTTATAATGCTAATGGCGAATTTGTGGCCATTACTATGGTGAAGGGTGAGAAGATTCCAGAAGATAGACTCGGTCCTAATAAAGTAGATGGCTTAGCGGGAGCAACACTTACTGCAAATGGAGTAAACGATATGTTATTGAACTACATCGGGTACTATCAGAAATATTTTGACAAGAACGTTAAAGGTGGCCCTGTGTCACTGAATAACCAATAGATATATGAGTACTGAAACTATAGAAGCACCGGTAGTTAAAGAATCAGAAGCTTTACTATCGAAGAGAAGGAGAAAGTTTTTAACTGATCCTTTGAACGATGACAATCCAATTACGATTCAGGTTTTAGGTATTTGTTCGGCACTTGCTGTAACTACTCAGATGAAGCCTACAATGGTAATGGCCTTGTCTGTGATCTTTGTAATGATCTTCTCTAACCTGATCATTTCTTTATTGAGAAATGCCATTCCAGGTCGGATAAGAATTATCGTTCAATTGGCTATTGTAGCCACTTTGGTGACACTAGTGAATGAAGTATTGAAGGCATATGCTTTCGATGTATACAAGCAACTTTCTGTATTCATTGGACTTATCATTACTAACTGTATCGTAATGGGACGCCTAGAGGCATTTGCATTAGGCAACAAGCCTTATGATTCAGTGCTTGATGGGTTGGGTTCAGGTTTGGGTTATTCATGGATTATCCTAGCGGTGGCTTTCTTTAGAGAGCTATGGGGCTCAGGAAAAGTATTTGGATATGACGTAATGGGAGCTATCGGATTTGAAAGTTTCTCAGCGAATGGTCTAATGGTTTCACCAGTAGGCGCATTTATCGTACTCGGATTTATCATTTGGGTACAGAGATCTAAAACAGGTTACGTAGAACATTAAGCAGAGAGGATCATGGATTTATTGAATTTAGGTATCAAATCAATTTTTATAGAGAACATGGTGTTTTCCTATTTCTTAGGAATGTGCTCTTTTCTTGCGGTATCGAAGAAGGTTTCAACGGCTTTCGGACTTGGACTAGCAGTTGTATTCGTTTTGGGTATTACTGTTCCGATGAACTGGATATTAAACGAGTATGTATTAAATGAAGGCGCTTTGTCTTGGTTAGGTGCAGACTTTATCGAAATCGATCTTTCTTTCTTGAGGTTTATTATGTTCATCGCGATTATTGCGGCCATGGTACAACTTGTTGAAATGACAATTGAGAAGTTCTCTCCATCACTTTATGGCTCACTAGGTATTTTCTTACCACTGATCGCTGTGAACTGTGCAATCTTAGGATCATCACTTTTCATGGCTCAGAGAGACTATACTATTGCTGAAGCAACTGTATTCGGATTCGGATCAGGAACTGGTTTTTTCTTGGCAATCATTGCATTAGCAGCGATCAGAGAGAAATTGAGGTATTCAAATGTGCCTGATGGCTTAAAAGGCTTAGGGATTACAATGTTTATTACCGGTTTGATGGGTATTGCATTTATGAGTTTTATGGGTATTTCTATCTAAGGAATACCTTTACAATATTTAAAAGGGTCTCGAATATTCGAGGCCCTTTTTTTATGTGTTTCAATGGATGGACTGAGTAGCAATTGGATATGCAAGGTGCTTAGGGGTGATGCATACACAGTTAAATTACGCTGTGAGGCTTTGTGGAGCGAGGTGATATAAATAGGTAATGGTGCTCAATACCCAAGGGGTATCAAGCACCATTAATAATCATTGCTTTTCTGGAGTGACCATTTCATTAATCAACACTGGCTTGCCATAGCCTAGTTGCCCCAGACGTTTCATTTGTGTTTTAGCATCCCCAACCACTAGCCAGTACATTTTGTCAGGATTAAGATATTCATCAGCAAGGCTTTGAATCTTTTCAACTGTCATATCTCTTACTATGGCTTCTCTTTCTTTAGCATAATCATCAGCCCAACTAAAGCGACTGATGTTTTGAAGCATACCTAGTTTAGCACCAGCCGTTTCGAAGGCTCTTGCATTGCTCTTGATTAGGTTGCTCTTGGTGGTTTCTAAGTCTTTCTCAGTAAATTCTTTTCCATAGTTAGAAAGGATTTCTTTTACCAATTCACTAGACTCTAAGGATACGTTTGTTCGTACACCACTGGATATAGTAAACGCACCTGCCTCAGTTGTACCAGAGAAACGGGATCTTATGCCATAGGTATATCCTTTGCCTTCTCGCAATTGCTGGGTTAGTTTCGAGGCAAAGCCACCACCGCCTAGTATATAATTCATTATTGTCGCAGGGTAGTAGTCCTTGTCAGTTGCTGCTAATGCAGGATAACCTATGTTGAGTACAGATTGCTTCGCATTGGGCACATCATAGAAGAAGACTTGTGATTTATCGGGTGCTTTTGGCGTGTTGTACACTGGAATTTCTACTGCTTTAGCTTTCCACTTACTTTGCAAATCATTCAGCGAACTCATTACCGCTTCTTGGCTTATGTCTCCAACAACATGCATTGTCGCCACGCTTGGAGAGATGTATTTGGCATAGTAACCTTTCAAATCCTCTATACTGATACCTTCAATAGAGGACTCTGAACCAAGGATATTCTTAGACCTAATATTATTTTGGCCATAGATTAAGATGTCATACGCATTACTAGCAATGGCGTTAGGATTTGCCTCTTGCTGCTTGATGGCGCTTATAACGCTTTGTTTTCTCAAGGTGAACTCCTGTTCGTCCCAACGTGGTTCAAGCAACATTTCTTCAACTAGGTCCATCGTTTGCTGATAGTTTTTCGCCAACGTATTGCCTGTAACGGTAATTCTCTCTGTACTCGCTGAAATGTTTAATGTAGCACCTAGCTGTGCAATTGCTTCTTCCAATTCCTTTGGCGTCTTACGTAGAGTTCCTTGGGTCATCAGGTTGGCAGTTAGATTAGCGACACCTACTTTATTGATGTCATCGAGTAATAAACCACCTTCAATTGAAATATTGAATTGAACGAGAGGGACTTCGTCATTTTCAATACCAAGTACTTTCATTCCATTATTTAGGTCTGCTTTCCAAACCTTTGGAATGACGACTTCAGGCGCTTCACCATAAGGAGGCTCAACAGTTCTATCGAAAGAGGAAGGAGTTCGCTCGTACTCTGCTTGTATGGTTGCATCAAAGGTTTCTTCAGCCCCTTGAACAATCTTTTCTTCTACTACATCTGCTTTTAGAGAACCCTTTAATGCTTGTGCCACTCGACCTTTTGGCACCATACTGGTAGCAATGAAGTTTTTCCCTTTGATGTACTTGTTATAAACAGCCAACACGTCTTCGGCATTCACGTCCAAAATGTTCTGAACATCTTGCTGAACGAATCCTGGGTCATTTGCAAAAATGTTGTATTGAGCTAACTGAAAGCCTTTTCCAAGTACACTACTTAGGCTATTATAGAATGATGTTTCTTGACCAGATTTGATTCTAGCGAGGTCTTTTTCAGAAATACCTTCACTTTCGAATTTACCGAAGGCTTCTTGAACCGCACCAGCCACATCGTCTAGGTTCTTATCAGAGAACGCACGAACTGAAAGCTGAAACTGACCAGCAAGTTCAGAGGCTCTATTGCCCATTCTTACACCAGAGGTGAGCTTTTGATCTTCCACCAGTACTTGATAAAAAGGAGCTTGCTTTCCTCTTGATAAGTATTGCCCCAAAACATTTAGCGCATAAGAATCAGGGTGATAAAGCTCGACCGTAGGCCAAACCATTGTAAGTTCAGGTAGTCTTGCAAAGTTATCCTCGTGGTAGAGTTTTACCGTTTCTTTCACAAGGCCCGGTCTCTTCACTAAGTCGCTGATTTCTTCACCACGAGGGATCTCATCGAAGTATTTCTTTACCCAAGTTATCGCTTGATCTACATCAAAATCTCCAGCAATAACTAAAGTGGTGTTATTAGGAACGTACCACTTTCTAAAAAACTGTTTGACATCATTAAGTGTGGCAGCTTGGAGGTCATCTAATGAGCCAATTACTTGCCAGTTGTATGGGTGATCATTAGGGTAGAGTTGTTTGTCAATGATGTAAGAGGTGTGGCCATAGGGTCTGTTGTCAACACTCTGACGTTTCTCATTTTTCACAACTTGCTTTTCTTTGGCAAGTACAGGGTCTGTTACGGTATTGATAAACCAACCTAGTTTGTCAGCTTCCGCCCAAATCATCTTCTCTAGTGCGTCTTTTGGGACGGTTTGGAAGTAGTTTGTTCGGTCTCTGCTGGTCGAACCATTGGCCCCTGAACCGCCAATTCGGGCACTCATCTTATCTAGGCCGCCTTTACCGAGGTTTTCAGACTCCAAAAAAAGTAAGTGCTCAAAAAGGTGTGCAAAGCCGGTTCTTCCTTCAATTTCTCTGGCTGATCCGACATGTGCTGTTAAGGCGACACCTACAACAGGGTCAGATTTATCGACATGAAGAATAACTTCTAAGCCGTTGTTAAGGGTGAATTTTTCGTATTCTACTTTGAGCCCTACTTCTTCACTTGAACCGGAAGATTGACAGGAGCCAATGAATAATGCGAGAACTAAAGTAATTGCGGATGTGAGTCTGAACCTTTTCATAGTCTAAATTTAGGAATCAAATGATGATAGGCAATTAATCAATGACTCACAATCAACTTTAAACTAGGATTGCAAACAACAGGGCAAACAGAAAAAAAGAGGCTTAACTTCTGGTGGCAATAGTACTGATATCAAAGCCTTGGATGTCATTTCCATTTGCATCGATAGTCAAACCAACCCAGCCTTCTACGCCAGCTGACCTGAACGGTAGATAAGCAATGCCATTCCAAATTAGAAGACTCGTAGTCGTAAGTTCACCATTTCTAATCTGGCTGACGAATAGATCTTCATTATTATCGTCAATGAAGATTGTTCCATTGATAATCGTTCCATTAGGGAAAAGCTTAAGGCCTTGAAATGAACGTTCTGTACCAAAAATTTCAAAGTCAGAATCATCACCTGGAATCGAGAAGCCATTGATAGCATTAATAGTGAGTACTATATTATCAGTCCATGTAACTAATTGGAATCGCAGGTCAGTAGAGTTGTTTCCATCCAAGTCCAATGTTGCTTGAAAGAAAGTAGAGTCGCCAGATTGCTCTGTTTGACTTAGGCTAATTCCAGTAGTTTCTGTACTGTATCTAACGCCATCTTGGTCTATATTCCCTACTTGTAAGAAGTCTGTATCAGTAGAACCTCCCCCCGATAGACCATCATCAATGCCTGATGAACAACTAAAAGCTAAAAGGGCAAGTAAGGTAAGAAGAGCGTGTTTTTTCATGATAATTGGTTCAAACTTTGAGGTGACAAATTTATACAAAAACGTATGAGTCTCTAGTATAACGATGCGATAATAAATGGATACATGTTAGGAGGTAAACAATTCACCCTCGATTTTTACCTAACGGTGAAAGAAGAAATTTGTTTTTGTTGATCAATCAAAAATTCCGGTAGGGTGCCCATCAATACTTTTTACGTTTTTTTGTGTCCAGTATTCCTTCAACTCCGCTTCTGATTTTTTGGCTGCCCAGTCATTCAAGATTTCTCGATCTTCTTGGTACTCCATATAGGGTACTGCAAACCCACATGACGTTTGCACCGAATCAATGTCTACTAAAAATATATTTCTTGCACCAGGTGATTTGTCAAAATGGCCAAAATACTCTTCCCATTCAGGGTCTTGTTGATGTATGGCCCTTGCCGTACCATATACTCTCAAAATTAGTGGTTTGCCCTCGAAGGCACAGAACATTAAGGTAATCCGATTGATAAGTTTTAAGTGGGCTGCAGTTTCATTTCCACTGCCTGTGAGGTTTAGCCAAGCGATTTGATTAGGTGATAATACACGCAGTGAATCACAGCCCTTTGGCGAAACATTAACACGCCCCTCTTGGGCTGCGCTACCTGTGAAGAAGATTTTTTGAGCTTGAATAAATTCAATCAATTGTGGTTCAAGGAGGTCGTAAAATTTGGCCATTTGTCGTTTTTCTTTTGGGGAAGGAAAGTTAGCATTAATCTTCCTTTATCAACTTAGGTTGTGCTTTTGGCTTAAAAAATCAAAAAGCAATTTTGACCTGCGAACACTTTAATTACTTTTGGTCACCCTAAAATGAACACCCCTCTATGACCCAGTATTCTCAAATCATCGCAGCAGAACTAAAGATCACGCCTAAGCAGGTGAATGCTACCCTCAAACTATTGGATGAAGGAGGTACTGTGCCTTTTATCTCTCGGTATAGAAAAGAATTAACTGGAAGTTTAGATGAAGTGGTAATAGCCGGAATCAGGGACAGGGCACAACAGCTCAGGGAATTGGATAAGCGAAAAGATGCAATACTCAAGTCTTTGATAGAACAAGAGAAGCTAACGCCAGCGCTTGAAAAGAGCGTGAAAGAAGCGGAGAATATGTCAAGGCTTGAAGATATATACCTTCCCTATAAACCAAAACGAAAAACAAGGGCGAGCATGGCGCGTGAGAAGGGGTTGGAACCTCTAGCCCTCAAACTATTCAGGCAAGACTCATTTAATGTGAGAAGCGAAGCCGCTAGGTTTATTGATGAGGAGAAGGGTGTCCCAGATGTAGAAGCAGCGCTTCAAGGTGCTCGAGATATTATTGCTGAAACAATCAATGAGAATGCGGAATTGCGAGATCTAATGAGAAGGCTTTTCAGTCGAACCGCGACCATCAAATCCCGTGTAATGCCTGGCAAAGAAGAAGCTGCTCAGAAGTACAAAGACTATTTTGAATGGGAAGAAGGTTTAGCCAAGGCGCCATCACATAGGGTATTGGCCATGAGGCGAGGTGAAGTAGAGTTGTTTCTCATGTTGGATATTTTGCCTAAAGAAGAGGACGCCATCGTATTATTGGATAGGCAATTTCTCAAAGGATCAGGAGAAGTTGGTCAACAAATGAAGCTTGCAATCAGAGATTGTTACAAGCGCCTACTGAGTCCATCAATGGAGACAGAGACCAGAATGACTTCTAAGAAGAAGGCAGATGAAGAGGCCATTAATGTATTTGCAAAGAACCTCTCAGAACTATTGATGGCAGCTCCTTTGGGTGGAAAAAGAGTACTAGCGATTGATCCGGGCTTCAGAAGTGGTTGTAAGGTTGTTTGTCTCGATAAGCAAGGGAAACTCCTTCACTTTGAAGCGATATTCCCCAATGAGCCCCAAAAGCAAACTTCTAAATCAGGTGCTGTTATTGCCAGCCTAGTAAGTCGCTTTGAAATAGAAGCCATTGCCATAGGAAACGGTACAGCAAGCCGTGAAACCGAGTCTTTTGTGCAGGGGATTGGCTTACCGAAAGAGGTAATAGTGGTGATGGTCAATGAAAGTGGTGCCTCCATATACTCCGCTTCAGAGATCGCTCGAAAAGAATTTCCAAATGAAGATGTAACGGTAAGAGGATCTGTGTCTATTGGTCGAAGATTAATGGATCCATTAGCAGAATTGGTGAAGCTCGATCCAAAATCTATTGGGGTAGGTCAGTACCAGCATGATGTGGACCAGAATGCACTCAAAAACTCATTGGACGATGTGGTGATGAGTTGTGTGAATGGTGTTGGCGTAGAAGTAAATACGGCATCTGAACAACTCTTGACTTACGTTTCAGGTCTCGGCCCACAATTGGCCAAGAACATTGTCGACTTTAGGGATGAAAACGGTCCATTTAAGAACCGTGAAGCCATTAGGAATGTGGCGCGATTAGGAGATAAGGCCTATGAACAAGCGGCAGGTTTCTTAAGGATTAGAAATGCTGCGAATCCACTAGATCAAAGTTCAGTGCACCCAGAGTCATACAAGCTGGTAAAGCAAATGGCAAAGGACTTGAAGTGCGAGGTTGCTGACCTTATTAAAAACGAAGTGCTTCGCAAGCAGATCGACTTAAAAAAGTACGTGACCGATCAGGTCGGTTTGCCCACCTTGACAGATATCGTTGCGGAACTTGCGAAACCAGGTCGAGATCCCCGTGAGCAGTTTGAAGCTTTCAGTTTTGCTGAGCATGTGCATAGCATGGAAGACCTAAAAACAGGCATGAAACTTCCGGGAATCGTAACTAATGTGACCAATTTCGGTGCATTCGTAGATATTGGGGTGCACCAAGATGGTTTGGTTCACATTTCTGAGATGTCTGATACCTTCGTGAGCAATCCTGCGGAAATTTTATCAGTTCAACAGCAAGTAGAGGTGACGGTAACGAGTGTGGATATCGCGCGGAAGCGAATTGCCCTTTCCATGAAGACAGGAGAGAAGCCTAAACCTAAAAAAAGAGATAAGCCAAAGCCACAACAAAAGAAGGAAAAAGCACCAGAAACAGATATGGCAACTAAATTAGCCGCGCTAAAGGGTAAGTTTGGTGGATAAACCTGAGCACCTTCAGCTCATATAAATTCTGTTGGCAATTCTTAATGCACTCATTAGTTTAGCAAATACTAATCCTTATAACATGTCTAAAAAGAATATTTCTTCCCTGATCGTTCTCATTCTTGGTGTGCTGTTAGTCTCAGCCTGTTCAAATCAATCGGCTCAATCCACAGCAATTAACCCAGAAACCTATTGGGGAGAAAATCCTTGGCCAGAAATCAGGAAGCAGCGCATTAGTCAGTTATTACCAAAAGCGATGGAAACTGCCGGTGTAGACTGCTGGATGGTGGTTTGTCGAGAGAATAATAACGATCCCATTGCTGATCATGTTGGAGGAGAAAATGCCGGGGGCACAGCGGCCTTTATGTTTTATGTTGATGCTAAAGGCTTTCATTCCAGGGTGTATTCACCTGCTGGGGAAGTGACTGCTTTAGATGATCTGGATATTCATGATGAAGTGATAGGTGCCAGAGGTTCAAGTATATCCATGGCAGTTGATTTCATAAAAGAAAGTGGGTTCAAAAGTGTTGCGATCAATTCTTCTACCTCTAACTCTATGGCTGACGGGCTTTCTTTTACACAAAGACAGACCATTGAAAGGCTAATGGGTAAAGACAGTGATAAACTGGTCTCTTCTACGGAATTGATTTATGAATGGCTCTCTATCAAATTGCCGCAAGAGGTTGAAATATTGAAGAAGGCGGCACAGTTGACTTCAGATTGGCAAGAAGAGGCTTACCTGCAAATTATCCCTGGAACTTCGACTGATGCGGATATTGCCAAATATCTCAAGCAGAAAATGGCTGAGTATGGTGTCACAGATGGTTGGGCAGCAGATCAAAACCCAAATGTGAACTCAGGTCCAGACCGAGGACATTCTCATGCAACAGATAAAGTAATTATGCCGGGTGACGTGATCCAAATAGACTTTGGTATTAAGCTTTACAATCAATGGGTAAGCGATATCCAGCGCTTTGCCTATGTACTGAAAGATGGAGAGACTGTAGCGCCTGACGATATTCAGTTCTATTGGAATAGTAGTAAAGCCGGGAGCAGGGCTGCATTAGCCGCTATGAGACCAGGAGTGACTGGTGCAAGTGTTGATAAAGCACAACGTCTGTTGATGCAAGCTGCTAAGTCCGAAAGTGTGCCTTGGAGTACTGGGCATCCAGTAGGATATGTGGCGCATGATGTAGGACCAAGCTTAGGAGGAGGGATGTCCACTAGAGTTAGACCGGCTTCCGCTAAACTCTTGAAAGAGGGAATGACCTTCGCCTTTGACGGTTTCCATGCATGGAAACGGGCTGACGGAACAGAAAAAACCATCTCTGTTGAAGAGATGGCTGTGATTACAGCTGATGGTGCTGAATATCTGATCGCTCCTCAGGAGGAATTGATCTTAGTAGGAGGTAAGTAGCCGTCTTTGAATGGGTAATGTTTTCGGTAGAAGGGTTACTTCTCTAGAAGCCTAGGTCAATGATTAATGTTGAATGTTGAATTTTCAATAAACAATTGACAATAACTAGTTTGGAGTATGTCTCAACGAAACGAGATTTCACCATATACCATATACCATACACCATACACTATTTACCCCACCTTACCATCGCCATCGATGTCGGTATTCGTTGATTCTTCTAAGACCTTAAGTGTTTTGATCAGTAGGTTTTGGGTTCTTTCGAGTTCAGATTCTAAGTTGTTCACCCTTTCTTCAAGTGATTCAGCATCTTTCTTTTGATCTTCAATTTGACTTTGTTGGACGAGGTCCCAGAATAATCCCATGGTTGGTTTGTTTGATGTTTAAGGTTTTACGTAAGATAAGAAAGTATAATGATAGCCTGAGGCTATGTGGGTGCTCAATCTGATAAATGGTGTAAGGGCTTTAGGAAGTTAGCAATCAATTATAGCCCTAGTCTTAGTGCCATTCAATTCGTTGCGTCTGAGTTTTCTAAAGAAGTTGAGCATAGTTTGCGTGTTGATTTACAATCTAATCAAAATATAACTTGTCAATGATTAGTCTCAAGTA
>CBFIAY010000012.1:0-89796 GCA_965660665.1 Roseivirga sp.
TTCTCTGGTAGTGCCAACATGGACAAAGAAATGAAGCTTTCTACCGTATTCATTGGTAATGGCGATGGCCTAGCCGACATGGATGTCAAAGACAAAGGCGTTATGGTTACTGCCTTCTCGAGAGCGCTTCTGACAAAAATAAATGACGCTGGCGCGAAGGCAATCTTTAGAATGAGCACCAATGATGAGCAGTTTATGCAAACTATGCCTCGTCAAGCAAGAAGGTCTATGAAAAGTAGATTGAGATTTGACAAAGAGTTAGGGGCAAATCAAAGCATGATTTTCAATATCACTAAGGAAATGGGGGCTCACCTCATGAATTCATCTGTTGAGAAGATTGATGCTGCGGCAGATAACCCTGCTAGCATTAAGCCAAGTACTATTCGTCTGATGGTTCAAGAAAAGCTTGTAGAGCTTGGTACTGAGAACATGATGGCTTTCTTAGAGGGTACTGATTTGAAAGATGAAATATTAGTGATTTCTTCTCACTACGATCACATCGGTCAGAATGAGGATGGATCTGTAATTAACAACGGAGCTGATGATGATGGCTCTGGTACAACAGGTGTAATGGAAATTGCTGAAGCCTTTGCACAAGCAGCGAAAGAAGGAAACGGACCTAGAAGAAGTATTCTATTCCTAAATGTAACAGGTGAAGAAAAAGGACTGTTAGGCTCAGCGTATTATGCTGATAACCCAATCTTCCCTCTAGAGAATACTGTTAATAATCTTAACATTGATATGATTGGCCGTGTAGATCCTGATCATGAGAATGACAGAGACTATGTTTATGCTATTGGCTCAGAGAAACTTTCAAGCCACTTGAAAATCATTTCTGAGTATGCAAACATTACATACCTAGGAATGAACTTGGACTATCGTTATGATGATCCTACAGACAAAAACAGGTTCTACTACCGTTCTGATCACTATAACTTTGCAAAGAAAGGTATCCCGATCATTTTCTACTTCAACGGAACTCACGCTGATTATCATCGTCCGTCTGATACGGTTGATAAGATTGAATTTGACGTAATGGCGAGAAGAGCACAGCTTGTTTTCCATACTGCTTGGATTTTAGCAAACAGAAATGATAGAACTCCTGTCGACAGAACTGACGATATGGATTACAATCGTTAAGAACGTTTGAATCAAAAACTATAAAGGCTACTTTCGAGTAGCCTTTTTTTATGTCAAATACCTTACATATACTCAACGGAGATAGCACACTTGATCAATTCAAAGCATCAGGAATTGAAGGAGACACTTTCGTTTGGAGGGAGGTCCTTTCCGACGGACCTGTGCATATCGAGTTTGGAAGCGATGCCTTTTGGAACGTTCGGGATTCATTTATGACACCCGAATTCAACTTGGAGAGCGGCCAATACTTGAAAGATATTATTTCTTTCAAGACACTCGAAGAGAGACTTTCCCAATATCAAGAAATAGTCTTATGGTTTGAGTATGACTTATTTTGCCAAATCAATATGATTGCCTTAATCCAATGGATCGGTCAGCAGGGCCTAGACAGCACCATCTCCCTAGTCTGTGTTGGTAAAATAGACGACTCCGATCAACTTTTTGGGTTAGGTAAAATTGCGGCTATGCGCTACACTGAACTTTTAGAAAGCCGACTAAAATTAGGCGCTCGTGAATTTGATTTCTGCAGCGATGTTTATGAAGGTTATTGTTCTTCCGACCCAAATGATCTTTACAATTACATACTGTTGAGTTTCTCAGGATTTGCTTACCTGCCTGACGCCCTAGAAGTTCATTTAAAAAGATTCCCAAATAAGGAAACTGGATTAACAGAAATTGAGGGAAAATTAGTTTCCTTCATTAAGGCTGGAGAAACTGACAAGACAAAGCTGATCGGAAAAATGCTCCATTGGCAGCGATATCACGGCTTTGGTGATCAACAATACTCCAACGTTCTCAATAGATTGAAGCCACTCTTCGAAGACTTTGAAACACTAGCATTGAAGTCAAAATTAAATAAAGAGGAAATTGAAAAATTAGTTAACCGAGACCATAGACTAGGTGGTGCTAAACTCTGTGATTGGTACTGGAACGACCAAGAAAAAACCCTGATCCCGAGGGAACCATCGTCATAATATTCTGAGTCGTTGTTAAACTCAAATAATGTAACAGACTTTCTATTACACAGGATGGATTAAAATTTGACAAAGTCAAGTTAACGAATATTACGCAATAAGCACTTCTGAGGACTATCGCTTATTCTTGCGTCCTTTGCCTCGCTTGGAAGCTGATGGCTTGTCTTTAAACTTATGTTTCTTCTCATGAAACGCTCCTTTAAAGTCAGGGTCTGCCCTTCTTCTCATGTTATCAATGATACGATCCATGTCCTGTTGTTCTGCGAAAGGAGTTTTTTCTATGACGACCCCAGATGGGATTTCTTTCTTAGTAATCTCCTCTTTGATGAGTGCTTCAATCCTAGGAACATGCTGCATCTCTAAATGATTAGCGAAAGAGATCGCCATGCCTTCGTTTTCTGCTCTACCAGTTCTTCCAATGCGATGCACATAATCTTCATAGATTAAAGGCGTATCAAAATTAATCACGTGACTGACCATGGACACGTCCATTCCCCTTGCTGTGACATCGGTAGATACTAAAACTCTTATATGGCCTTCTTTGAATTCATCCATGGCATTAATCCGTGAATTCTGGCCTTTATTGGCATGAATAACTCTTACAGGGCCCATAGACTTCCTTTCTAAGTAATGAGCAATATTATCCGCAATGGTTTTTGTCTTTACAAACACGATTACCCTTTCGAAAGACTCATCCTGCAAAAAGTGACTTAATAGATTAAGCTTAGTTCTAAAGTTTGGCACTTCGTACAATACTTGGTCAATAGTAGCTGCCACAGTAGCCTGAGGAGACACCTCTATCCTTTCGGGGAACTCTAAAAACTCTTCTGTAAGTGTAACCACCTTGTCGTGCATCGTGGCTGAAAACAGCATGTTCTGGCGCTTGACAGGAATGAGCTCTAAAATATTTCTAATTTGCGGCATAAACCCCATATCCATCATTTTATCGGCTTCATCAAGTATGAGCGTTTTTATTCCTCTCGGATAAATTGCCCCCTTTTTGTATAAATCTAGAAAGCGTCCTGGCGTACTAATGATGATGTCAACACCCTTATCCAACTCTTCTAATTGAGTTTTAGGACCTAGCCCCCCGTAGAGTGTAACCACCCTCAAATCAGTGTACTTGGAAAGTGCTGAAAAATGTGCTGAAATCTGAATGACTAATTCCCGAGTGGGTGCTAAAATTAATGCCCTTGGATGTTCTCCTTGTGCATACTTTACTTTCATGATCAAGGGGGTGGCAAACGCTAACGTCTTTCCAGTTCCAGTCTGAGCTATACCCAAAAGGTCGTGTCCAGCCAAGGCAATGGGAATGGCCTTTCTTTGAATTTCAGTCGGATTAGTAAACCCTAACTCCTCGATGGCATTCAAAATCTGCTTATTTAGCTTCAATTCTTGAAAATTCTGAATTTCTTTTGCCATTTTGAGTTGATTTGTATTTGCTCTACATCGCAAGTACGCGAAACACTCGACAAAATAAAATCATAATGGCATCCATCCTCATATTGAACGGCACCTTAGTCAACGAAAACCAAATATTCCAAGCAGACATCTTCATTAAGGATGACCTGATTCATGAAATTGGAAAAGACCTTCAGCATAAAGCAGCTGATCGAATCATTGACGCTACAGGTAAAATGATCCTCCCCGGCTTGATCGATGATCAGGTACACTTTAGAGAGCCTGGTCTTACCCACAAAGGCGAAATCTATACGGAATCTAGGGCGGCAGTAGCTGGAGGAATTACCTCATTCATGGAAATGCCGAACACTGTACCCAATGCACTTACTCAAGAATTACTTCAGGACAAATACGATATCGCATCGAGAAACAGTCTTGCCAACTATAGTTTTTACATGGGTGCCTCTAATGACAACCTAGATGAGGTATTAAAGACGGATCCAAAAAATGTCTGTGGCACTAAAATATTCATGGGGTCGTCCACTGGTAATATGCTAGTTGACAACCAGAAAACATTGGAAGGAATTTTCGCGAATTCTCCGACCCTAATCGCTACCCATTGCGAATCAGAAGAAGTCATAAAAAGAAACACCAAGGCAGCCAGGGAAAAATATGGAGAAGACGTACCTATGGCGATGCACCCGATCATTAGAGATGAAGAAGCATGTTATGAGTCATCTTCTTTCGCAGTGAATTTGGCTAAAAAGTCTGGCGCAAGACTACATATTTTACATATTTCTACTGCTAAAGAGTTGGCGCTTTTTGACAATACTATTCCTCTTAAAGAAAAGAAAATTACTGCAGAAGCCTGCATACACCACATATGGTTTTCAGATGAAGATTACTCAGAAAAGGGCTCATTAATTAAATGGAATCCAGCGGTTAAGACTGCCGCTGACAGAGACGCCATACTTCAAGGAGTGATTGACAATAAAATTGACGTCTTTGCCACTGACCATGCGCCACATACTTTAGAGGAAAAGCAAAACAGTTATTTCTCAGCACCATCGGGAGGACCTCTAGTCCAGCACTGCCTTCCCGCACTCTTAGATCTTTACCATCAAGGAAAAATATCTTTAGAAAAGATTGTTGAGAAGTCATCTCATGCAGTAGCAGATCTTTTTGATGTAGAAAGAAGAGGCTACATCAAAGAAGGATTTTATGCTGACTTGGTCCTAGTGGACCTCAATCGATCTAATGAAGTAACCAAAAGCAGTCTCCTCTATAAGTGCCAATGGTCACCTTTCGAGGGCCATACTTTTAATTCTTCGGTGACACATACCATCATTAATGGTAAGGTGGCCTATGAAGAAGGTAAGCTCATAGAAGTAGGTACTGGAATGAGACTAAAATTTACACGATAAAAATACCATATAGCTTTTTGCATATTCAGTTTGATAATTTACTTTTGCACACCCTATCACAATAGGTGTTAGCATATGGTGGTTGTAGCTCAGTTGGTTAGAGCATCGGTTTGTGGTACCGAGGGTCGTGGGTTCGAGTCCCATCTTCCACCCTTTCAAAAGGGAGCTTTTAAAAGCTCCCTTTTTTTATGCCTTCTTTTTCAAAAAATATTACTCATTATTTTCCTTACTCCATCAAATAAATTATCGTATCTCAACTGGCCGTTTATAAAGTGCTCTCTAAAGGATAGGACTATATTATTATAGTACCATTAAGTGCACTGAAGACCTATTTTTAAGGTCTAATAAATTGTATCAATCGCAAAATTGTATCAAGTCATTTAAGTAAATTCGGTTTGACACAACTAATTCAAGTTATAGTCAAATAAGACTCTGAGGATTGAAAGGAAAGTTCGAAGGAAATAATACACACGTCCTGTACTCGACAGGCTTGGAAAGGACTATGCCAAACAGATTGATGGAAACCTTATCGAGACGCTGAGTAAACTGCATTTAAATATGTTTCAACCTAGTGAGGTTGAGTACGTTTTTCAACTCATAGAAGCAGCATTACGTGCTACCGATGCCCTCCATATCAAAACGCTATTAGAAACCCTCAGAGGAGCGCATCATGATAGGTGGATATTAATAAAACAATATGCAGAAGACATTGAAGAGAATAAAGTAACCTCAGCCATAAGTCACCAATTAATTGCCCTTATTCACCTGGCAGAAGAGAGCTGATAAAGCCTTCTGTAGCATCAATATATTGTGAGATAACCTATTTATTATATCTTAGTACCAATGGACCTTGACCAACATCCTGGGAAGAAGATTAAGTGGATTATTGAGCAGTTTGAGAATGGTAATACTGCTGCTTTTGCCCGCAAAGTTTTCTTAACGGCCCCGACCGTAGATGCATACATTAAGGAAAACACCAAGCCAGGTTATGATGCCATACAAAACATTCTAAGAGCCTACCCTGAAATAAACATGCATTGGTTCATACTTAATCAAGGCCCCATCAAACGAGAGCTGAGTGATACTGAGCTAGACGCACTCGAAGAGAACCATCGCCTGAGAAAAGGTATCCAAGATTTATATCAATTATATGTAGAAGGAAATAAAGACTAGAGTTAGTCTCTACGAATTCTATTTAGGATCTCATCTGCTACAGACGCCCTATCCGCTTTTAGGTTCGCCTCAAAAATAAGCTCTCTCCTTCTATTGAAGCTTAGCTGTACTAGATAAACAAATAGCATAATAATGAGTAGGCCAGCAACCCCCAAAGGCCAGTAACGTCTTAAGAGTGCAAGGCGCTCTGCTTTTAAAGCTCGATCTGAGAGTATTGTATCTATCCGTGTATTGAAAGCCTGAAGGGTTGGATTTACATCTTTTTGGTTGCTTTGAATGGTCATCCAGCCTTTGAAGTTAGACGCATAAAGATCGCTATACTCAATTGCTTTATTGATATCAGTTTGTCGATAAGCCTTTTGCAACCAGTCATATACAATAAATAGCTCTGGATCATTTTTCAAGCCATCGTAAACTTCAACAGCTGATTCCCAAATACTAATAGCATTAGCAATATCACCCTGCAAATAATCAACTTCACCCTGATCGAGCATTGTGATGTATTGAGACCTTTTAGAAGCGAATTCCTTTTTCAACTCAAGTGATTGACTAAAATAACCTTCCGCCCGAGTAAGGTCTTGTTGTTCTACATAGACATTTGCCAAGTTATGTAAGGCAACAGATCTCGTCACTGGATCTACGTTTTCATTGAAAGCAGCAATAGAGAAAAATTCAGCAGCTTTTGAAAATTCATAATTTTCATGCTTTGTAAGCCCAAGTTCAATCACAACTTTTGCTAACAGTATCGTATCATTTTTGAATTCAGATTTTTGCCAGAGATCAACCAATATTTCACCAGCCTCAAGATATTTTCCATCTTCCTTTAGCTCTCTCGCCAAATCATATGGCATATCTACAAGAAGATTCAAGTCTCCATATTTTTCAGCTATATCCCTATGCAAGGATACATACTCAATTGCAGTTTCATGGGCCAGTTCGTAAAGAATAGCCGCACCGCTATGGTCATCATAACTCGATTTAATAATTGCCAGACTATTGAGAATTGCAGTTTTCTTATAGAGGTCTACAGTATCACTTTTTTCAAGATACTCTAAGGCATCACTGTAGTTAATAAAGGACGACTCATAGTCATTAGTCACCATTCCGATGTAACCAAATACTGCCTTAGCAGAGACCATACCGTATAGATCAGCATTACCCCTAGCGATATTAAAAGCCTTATTAGCAAGTTCAATTGACTCATTTGGATTTTCTTCTACAATCTCTTCCGCTCTTTCAAGTAGACCGTAAATATCCATTGACTGACCAACAGCTATTAACTGGATGTGTAAGAAAAAAATTAGTATGTAAAGCGCTTTACGCATGCCCAAAAGCCGATTTTTATGACTTAACTAGGTTGTAAAGTAATGAAAACCGCTGAAATAATAAGGGCTTTCCGCTTATTGTTTTACGCACACTCCTACATCAAGCAAAACTAGCATGACGTTATAACGGCAATAAGTAATTTGAATTTACCCTCTTCTTCCAGTGGTCTTAAGCACTTTTTTTGCAACACCTTCTTTCGTTGTACTCTGAGGATCATCGATGGTAACCTGTGGAACAACAGGATCTGGCATGGTATCTTCAGATACGTCAGCACATCCAAAAGTTAAAACTGTAAGGGCGAATAATAAGAACATTGTCTTTTTCATAGTCGATTTATTTAATTGTGGAACTCAATGTATTGAATTCACTCAATTGAAAGTTAATCTATTTGAAGAAATGCAAGCAATTCGAAGAATATGCAAATGATCAAAGCAAAAGCTATCAGACCAACATCGTATACTCACATTTTGGGGCTTATAAAATCTAATTCATAAAAAGGAATTGGCCAAACAGTCGAGAGTATTACCTTGATCCTAGGCATTAAATACCCAGACGCCAATGGTCAATTCTGATGACACGATAATTCTTAAAAGTAGTTTCCAAAAACACCGCTTGTTCTAATTCGAATTGATTATCTTCACTTATGTCACAAGACTTTGGAGTCTTCTATCAATTACCTATTAGCGAACAAACGCGCCTGCTATTCCTTGAGGGAACCTTTACTTTTTCCATAAGGTATTATGGTTATAAGATCAACTTGTACTTATATCGAAATGATTACATCGAAGTATTCTATAATCATAAGCAGGACTTGATTGAGAAAATTCAGCCATTAGATTATCAACATACACGGATGAAGTTCTATGCCGACCAAATCAATATTAAATCAGTGTCCAGCTGACTGTAGAATAGTCTTGTGCACCTTTAATACTTGAGGGATAAGAAGGCTATCAGAATCATTTTGAATAGCATAAGTCCCTAGCTTCTTTCTAACACTGTCACTTGTTTGCTGACCTATTATCTGCTCTACCTGTTCCAAAGTCCTTTGGAGATCTCTTAAAAGTACACGCTTAATCCTAGTTTTCTTTGAGGCATAAACGCAGATTGTTTCATCCAGCGACTTATAAGATGCTGTCTCATAAAGTAAGGCCGCTTCTTTGAGAACATATGGATGTTCTCCCTTGGATTGAACCCATAATGCAAAGTCTTTCGCAACGGCTGGGTGCACTAGACCATTCAGTTTCTCTAACTCAGTTGGATTAGAAAATACTATGTCCGCTAAATAGGAACGGTTTAGTTGACCATCAGCTGTATAGCTTTCGTTACCAAATTCGGATTTAACTTTTTTCACCAATGCCCTATCCTCGAGTAACAGTTGTTTAGCCCTATCATCAGCATAATAAATGGGTACTCCCAAGACTTCAAAGATTTTGCAGACTGTACTCTTTCCGGAGCCTATGCCACCAGTAATTCCTATCAACCTTGGCTTATTCATTCTTGAACACTCTAATGGACCTTGGAGATACTTCCACTTGCTCAATACGCTCATCTTGCATAATCACTTTTAACAGAAGTGTTGAGTCAGCAGGGTTCATAGTAGTATAGTCAGCGATAACTCGAACTCTAGCGGAGTCCGTTACATCAAAATCAGTTTCAGCAATTTTATAGAGGACCGCAGCCTGAGTAATCTCTGATGTCCAAAGACTATCCGGGAAATTTACTAGGTCTATTTTTATGTCATCATTCACATCCAACATGCGCACTACTTCAAAACTAATCATTACTGACTCTAGCTGTGACTTAATCAATGAAGGAGCCTTGGGCAAATCGATTACTTCTTTTATATCTCTATCAATACCGGTGATATTCGCCTCTAAATAGATAACTCTATCCAAATCTTTAATGATACGCTCGGGACCAGTCCATACGACTGTATCTGGTGCTATTACTATTGGCGAGGCAATCCTGTAACTATCGTCCATACTGATGGATGATGGATCTAAAGACAATTTAAAAGTTCTAGAGACTTTCTTCTGAATGTCAAAAGTGATCGAATCGCTAAGGATAAAATTGATTACTACAGGATCTAGACGAGGGGCTAACTGCCCCCTCAGAGAAGAGGTCATTAGGTAATTTACCTTATCGGGTTGATCTAAGCTTACGATAACCGGACTCATGTTAAAGCCAAAAGAACGGGTCATTAAATCCCATCCTCCTCCAGTAACTTCTATCGGAATGCGCCAGGGTAAATCCACTGTAGCGATGTATTCGTTTTGGTCAAATTCAATTGCTATAGGATAGTTGATCTGACTGATATAGTCATCCTTGTTCAGGGCACTAAAAAACCAAAAGGTGGTAGATATGACTATGCATAACGCTACCACCTTAAATTTCTCGTCTTTACTACTTGGAGTATAAAAAGACTTTTTTAATCTTTCAATTATGTCTTCTGCACTTCTCACGTGAGGTTAAGATTTATCAGCCTCACGCTTACTTGCCTCCAAAGAGATCGCAGATCTTTCAAATTTAATCTTAGTGCTTTTATCAACCTCAACGGTGATTGTATCATCATCATGAGCGTACACTTTACCATGTACACCACCGATAGTAACAACAGCGTCACCTTTTTTAATCTCGCTGATAAATTTCTTTTGATCTTTTGTTTTTTTCTGCTGTGGCCTAATCATGAAAAAGTAAAATACCAATGCGATACCGCCAAAAAGTAATACTTGTTGCATCCAACCACCACCTTGTGGTTGAGCCTGAGATAATATATTATAAATCATTAAGTCGATCTTATGGTTGAGGCACAGCGTTCACTTGAACGAATCCTCTTAAGTTTAGTCTAGTTTGTCTTGGGTTGGTATTAGCAACGATAGTAATCACAGGGCTCTGCTGTCCAGATTTTCCTTTACTATCGTATCTCACAACAATCTCTCCTTGCTCTCCTGGAGCAATCGGACCTGAAGGTTTCTTAGGCACAGTACAACCACATGACGCGGAAGCACTTTGAATAAGTAGGTCTTCCGTTCCATTATTGGTAAACTTAAACGTATAGTTCACTACTTCACCTTGGTTGACAGTTCCAAAATTATACAGTGTGTTTTCCCACTGGAAAGAAGCGCCTGAAGAAACGCTAGCCTCTACAGCCTGTGCAGAAGGTGTAGGCGTAGTCGTATTTCTTACTACACTGCCATTTTCCATCTGGTTGATACGTCTTTCAAGGTTTGCTACTCTTTTTTCAAGTTCAGCATTTCCGCAACTACTAAGCATTACGATGAATGCTAGTGTACTTAGAAGTGTTACTTTAGTTTTCATAATTTTAACTTTTATTCCTTATCTCCTGATTTAATTTGTCCTATCAGGTTATCAACATCCGTTAATAGCTGTTCCGCTTTTTGACGTGCATCTGATACTACTTTTTGACCTTCTTCTTTCGCAGTCGAAGAAAATTCAATTTTACCGTTAATCAGGTCTTCTAATAAGACCTCTAATTGTTTTTTGTATTTGTCTAACTGATAAGTCAGTCTATCTCTTGTATTAGAACCTTTGTCTGGCGCATACAATATACCAAATATGGCTCCTGTTGCCGCACCAATTACGAATGCTAATAAACTACTTGACCCTTTACTCATATTCTTATTTGTTGTCTAAAAGTCCTCTACCTGATTTCTTCAATTGACCACTTTCCTTGAGCTCACTTGAAATAACGTCCAAAATACCATTCACAAATTGCTTGCTTTTTGGCGTGCTATAATTTTTCGAAAGCTCAATATACTCATTAATGGTAACCTTAACAGGGATATTCCTGAAATTCATCATTTCTGAAATTGCCATTTTAAGAATTATTTGATCTGTATTTGCCAATCTATCAACTTCCCAATTCTTCGTTTTTGCAGCAATCATTTCATTGTACTCTAAATCGTGCTGCACTGTCGTCTCTAATATCTTTTCAAAAAACTCCTTGTCTTCTTCCCAATTATTAGAAAAATCAGGCAATTCAAAAGACTTCGGCTCGGTATCTTCCTCAACATCTCTCACCGACCTAGCGACCAAACTGCGAATGATTGACTTATTTTCAACCCAGTGGATATCTTGCTCTTCAAAATATGAAAGGACTACATCAGCTTTGAATATGATCTGTTTGATTAAATAATCAACTATCTCCTTATCCTGATCAAATGTAGGGTTCGCTGTTCTTCTGTAGGTATTAAAAGTTTCATCCCTTTTCAAGACATCTTTGTACCAGCTCTTCAGGTTATCTTCTTCTCCCTCCCAGCTCATGTCTTTTTTAACAAGCGCCACCTGAACTTTGGATGACTTTCTAAAAAAGTCTATGACCCTGTTTTGAGAAAGGTTGTAGTCGCCCACCAGCAACCTCTCTGGAGAGAGCTTTTTCTTTTTATCTGCCTCAGACTTACTCAAGTCAGACCAAGCGATCAGTAAACTCATGACCCAAAGGAAATGGTCGACCAACGACTCAGCATCCAATAGCATGGATTTCTTAAGCCTTGCAAGGTCATCTTTCGTATCGGTGAGATAATTCTTGTGTGCGCTATTAGCTGCTGACTGCGCTTCCTTTGAAATTTCTAAGCCTTCTGGAAGGGCTCTGCGAATAACTTTTTCCGCTAAAACAGCTTTTGCTTGCTCTTTGTTAGCTTTTAAAAGGCCACGATCTTGAACCTCCATAGAATTTAAATCAGGCTGAAAAAGATCATCGATCTCTTGCAAGCCTATGTTATAGTTGGCCTCTTTGCATTGACCAAAGGCGAAAATGGTCTGCATGGCTTTAACTCTTAATGATCTCCTGTTGAGCATTGCAAAAAGTATAAGAACTTGAAATTAAGTAGTAGTGGGTAGTATTTCTAACTACCCACTTAATATTACATTGAAAGTTTTACTCTTCCTATGTCTTCTATTCGTTTTTCTGCCAGTTTCATGGCAGCGTCTTGCGTAGGTATTCCTTTTTCGTCTGCTAATGCAAAGATGTTTTGCGTTGTATCATAGATTTTTTCAGTCCAAGAATACGCTTGCTCTTTGTTATAAGCACCGGCTAACTCACCAGAGATGTTAATGATTCCTCCTGCATTGATTACAAAATCTGGAGCGTAAATCATTCCGGCATCAACTAGCATTTGACCATGACGAGCCTCATCTTCCAATTGGTTGTTGGCTGCACCCGCAATAACATTTGCCTTGAGTCTACCGATGGTCTCATCATTCAATGTCGCACCCATGGCACAAGGCGCATAAATATCGACATCTAGATCATAGATTTCATTCATCCCTACGATTGTAGCTCCTGTATCAGCTGAAACTTTGGCTAGCCTTTCTGTATTGATATCAGTAATCGATATTTCAGCGTCTTCCTTGACTAAATAATCAATTAGGTACATACCCACTTGACCAACACCTTGAACTGAAATCTTTTTCCCGCTCAAGCTATCTGTGCCATAAGCTTTTTTGGCTGCAGCTTTCATTCCCATGTAAACACCATATGCTGTTACAGGAGAAGGATCTCCACTACCACCCATTTCTACAGGAAGCCCTGTCACATGCTTAGTTTCCATACCGATATATTCCATATCGCTGGTCTTCATATTCATGTCTTCAGCCGTGATATACCTTCCTCCAAGGCTATTCACAAACTTTCCGAATCTTCTGAGAAATGCTTCGTTTTTTAATTTGGTGACGTCACCGATAATCACGGCCTTCCCACCACCTAAATTTAATCCCGAAACAGCGGCTTTATACGTCATGCCTCGAGATAATCTTAATACATCGACAATGGCTTCTTCTTCAGTAGCATAGTTCCAAAATCGCGTTCCTCCAAGCGCGGGACCTAATACTGTATTGTGAACACCAATGATTGCTTTAAGACCTGTTGCGTTGTCTTGACAGAAAACTATCTGCTCATGACCCATCTTGGATGTTTGTTCAAAGATGGATATGCCACCGACCTTTTCAGCTACATCTACTTCATCCATTACATTCATATTAGAGTTTACTTTATATTTGCCTCTGATCTGCCGAAACAGTCAGTTGGACGAAGCGCAAAACTAACTAATTAATCGACATTTTCTAAAGATTAAAAGCACCCTCGGCAACCTTTAATGGGTTGTTTCTGTTAACAACATCGTGAAAGAACTCAGGCACCTCAACAAGTATCTTATTAAATACAAGTACCTTCTAATCCTAGGGTTCATCTTTCTTGTGGTGTCCAACTATTTTGCAGTATGGCCAGCAAAGGTAGTTCGGTACGCCATCGACTATGTAACGGAGAGCTTTGCCTTATATAGGCTGTTTGAAGGAGGTGAACTGAGTGAAGGCATATTCAAACAATTAGAGATTGGCGTTCTTGTCTTAGGTGCTCTAATGATTCTAATGGCCTTACTGAGAGGCTTCTTTTTATTTCTGGTGAGGCAAACCATTATTGTCATGTCTAGAAAGATTGAGTACGATTTGAAAAATGAAATTTTCGAACAGTATCAAAATCTCCCCCTCAGCTTTTACCGAAGGAATAATACTGGAGATTTAATGAATCGCATCTCTGAAGATGTCAGTCGTGTGCGCATGTACCTTGGCCCTGGCATCATGTATGGTATCAACCTATTGGTCCTTTTTCCGATGGTTATTTATGAAATGTTGAGAGTCAATGCAGAGCTGACACTTTATGCCCTACTGCCATTACCAATTCTTTCTGTTAGCATCTACTTTGTTAATAATATTATCAATAAACGTTCTGAAAAGATTCAAGAAAGCCTCTCTGATTTATCGACAAGTGTACAAGAAGCATTCTCTGGTATTAGGGTACTCAAAGCTTTCGTCAGAGAAGCCGATTCTACAAAGCGTTTTGATGTCGAGAGCGAAAAATACAAAGAACGATCGCTCAAACTCACCTTTGTGAATGCCTTATTCGCCCCTCTGATTATGGCGCTAATTGGTCTGAGCGTAATCTTGACAATTTACATTGGCGGTACACAAGTTATCAATGGAGAAATCACCTATGGTAATATTGCTGAGTTTGTTATTTATGTGAATATGCTGACTTGGCCAGTAGCAGCACTCGGTTGGATCACCAGTATTAACCAAAGAGCTGCGGCTTCTCAAAAACGGATTAATCAATTCTTAAAAGAGAAAAACGACATACAGTCTACAGAGAACCTGGACAAAGACATTGCTGGCGACCTTACTTTTGACAATGTAAGCTTCACTTATCCAGACTCTGGCATCACCGCACTCAAGAACATTTCGTTTGATGTAAAAGCGGGGCAATCCATTGCCATCATTGGCACTACAGGTTCGGGTAAGAGCACTATCGCCAACCTGATGTTACGCTTGTATGATACCACTTCTGGTTCGGTGTCAGTCGACAATCAAGACATTAAGAAGTATAACATCCCAAAACTACGAAGTCAGATGGGCTATGTTCCTCAAGACATTTTCCTTTTCTCTGATTCTATTAAGAATAATATTGCTTTTGGTAATGACGACATCACCGAAGAACAAGTATTCCAGGCGGCAAGAGACGCAGACCTCTATGAAAATATTACTGACTTTCCAAATGGCTTTGAAACCATGCTGGGAGAAAGAGGAATAACTTTATCTGGTGGACAGAAGCAAAGGGCCTCAATAGCCCGGGCCATTGTCAGAAACCCAAATATCTTGATTTTGGATGATGCGCTTTCAGCGGTTGATACAAACACTGAAAACACTATTCTAAACAGTCTTGCAACAATAATGGAAGGTAGAACTACTGTGATTATCTCTCACAGAGTGTCTTCTGCCAAGTTGGCTGACAAAATTATTGTTCTCGATGACGGTAAGATAATTGAGCAAGGCACCAACCAGAGTCTTCTAGCTGCCAATGGTGTATACAAAGAGCTATACGAGAAACAGCTTAAGCAAGAAGAAACAAAAGAGCCAATCTAGCTTACTTAGCTAGCATATCAATAATAATCAGATTGGCAGACACATATTGTTCTATGGTGAAATCTTGGAGACGAATATTGGCCTGCTTGGCTTTTTCTCTAAGATTATCTTCAATGGCCTTAGGGGTTGGCATTACACTATTATGCGCTTCAATGGTAGCACGCACAACGCGTGTAGTCGGAATTGTAATACGCGAATATCCAGAAGGAATACTTGCTAAACCTTGGTCTAACTTAATTCCAATAAACAACTTTTGCTCATCTTCAGCCAAAGTAGAATCATTATAATGGATCACTACGAGTGTTCCTTCAACTGCATTATCTTCTATATACTCTCTGGCTAAAAAGAATGCCTCCTCTACAGCTGAACTATCCGCTTTTCCTTGGTAGGGCACTCCAATCAGGTTATAGTCACTCACATTTTCTATGGTATACTCCACCTTGTTTAAGCCACCGAGGTAAAAATACACTCCTGTGATAATGATAATTGCAGCGATCCCGAGTATGGTTATTTTCCCTTTAGTCATGAGGCTATTACTTCTTTGTATTGCATTTGGTAAAGGTTGGCATAGAAGCCTTTACTTTCCAAGAGTTCTTTATGATTACCAATTTCCTTAATCTCTCCTTTATCCAAGACGATGATCTTATCTGCCCCTTGAATAGTAGAAAGCCTGTGCGCGATCACAATGGCCGTTCGTCCTTTCATCAGTACCTCAATGGCATTCTGAATGAGCTCCTCGGTTTCAGTATCTACTGAGGAAGTCGCCTCATCGAGCACGATTACTTTTGGGTCATAAACCATTGCCCTTACGAAAGAAATCAATTGTCGTTGCCCAACAGAAAGTGTTGAGCCTCTCTCCATCACGTTATAATCATACCCACCTGGCAATCTCTCAATCAACTTATTGACACCTACCAACTCTGCAGCTTCAATGATCTTACTATCTGGAATATCTGGATTTCCCAGGGTGATATTCTTCCTGATGGTGTCTGAAAACAAGAATACGTCTTGTTGCACTACACCAATCCTTTGACGGAGCGCACCCAAATCATACTCCTTAACGTCACGACCATCAATTTCAATTTTACCTTGGTTAATCTCATAAAAACGAGAAAGCAAATTGATCACTGATGATTTACCAGCACCTGTTGCGCCTACTAGGGCAATCGTCTGTCCTTCTTTTACTTCAAAAGAAATGTCCTTTAAAACGTAATCCTCATTGTTATAAGCGAACCATACCTTTTTGAAGGAAACGTTGCCTTTGATCTCTGCTGGAGCATAATCACCTTCATCCACAATGTGATCTTTACTATCTAGTAAGTCAAAAATCCGATTGGAACTCACTATACCCATTTGTAGGGTATTGAATCTATCCGCGATCAATCGTATCGGTCGAAAGAACATTTGGATGTACATGATAAACGCAATGATTACCCCAGGTCCAATTTCCGAATTAATCAAAATCCCACGAGCCCCATACCAAACCGCCATTCCGATGGCAATGGCTTGAATAATTTCAGCTACTGGAAAATAGATTGAGTAGTAAAGGACTGACTTGATGTGTGCCTTAGTATGATCTTTATTAATTTCTTGAAACTTGTCCATTTCTCGCTTTTCAGCATTGAATATTTGAACAATATTCATCCCTGTTACGTGCTCTTGTACAAAAGAATTTAGGTTGGAAATAGCATTTCTAACCTGATTAAATGTGACTTTTATTTTTTCTTTGAAGACGTAAGTACTGAAAATCAATAACGGCAAAGTAGAAAGACTCACAAGCGTTAATCGCCAGTCTAAGTAGAGCATAAAGCCCATCAGAAAAACCAGTTGAAGTAGGTCACCAATCAAAGCGGCAATCCCTTCACTAAAGACATTTGAGAGTGTTTCAATATCTGAAACATTGCGAGTAACCAACCTACCAATAGGTGTTTTGTCAAAAAACTTAAGCCTTAGCTTTAGTAAGTGTTTGTAAAGCTTAACCCTAATATCCTTTATGATCACTTGGCCAACCCATCCTGATAAATATGTGTGTGAGTACTGCACAATGGCAAGAATAACAATATGAATAGCCAAGATGGTGGTCATCAGCACCAAGCCATCATAATCTCCAGCAGGCACATACTCATCGATAGCCAGCTGAACCAGGTAAGGTCTAATGGGCGTTAAAATCGCGAGGAAAATAGTCAAAAACACCAGCAGATAAAACTGCTTGATATAAGGCTTCGCAAACTCGAAAAGCCTCTTTAATACTTGAAAATCAACCAGATTTCCGGTTTTAACTTTTTCTTTCTCCTGTTCCAATCCTTAGAGATAAATTTCTTCTGGGTATTTGACTTCGGTCAAAAACAACCCATGTGCTGGTACTGCCCTTCCCGCTACCTTGCGATCCTTGGCTTTAATTACATTAACAAACTCATCAACGGTAAGTTTGCCTTGGCCTACATCTATAAGTGTTCCGACTAATGCCCTAACCATTCCACGCAAAAATCTGTTTGCCCTTACGTGAAAAACAAGCTGATCGTTTTCTAATAACCATTCAGCTCGGTTGATTGTGCAAATAAAGTTATTCACTTCCGTTTTTACCTTACTAAAGCTCTCAAAGTCTTGTTCCCCTATTAATTCTTTTGCCGCTTGATTCATCAACGTGATGTCTAATTGATGATTGTAATAATAACTCAGTCCAGTTGTAAAAGGAGATTTACTTCTATTGATGAAGTATTGATAAGACCGTTCTGTAGCATCAAAACGCGCATGCGCGCTGGGCATTATTGATTTCACCTCATTAAGTGAAATATCAACAGGTAAGATGCTATTCATCTTAAAGACTAGATCCTTTGCATCCAATATTTGATCAATTTCGAAATGGGCAACTTGTTGCTTAGCATGAACTCCTGTATCAGTTCGTCCACTACCCATGATTTCGATCGTTGTTCTCAGCACTTTTGACAGACATTGCTGTAACTCTTCCTGAACAGTATGCGCATTAGGCTGAATTTGCCAACCATGATAGTTGGTACCATTGTAGCTAATGTCTAGGAAGTACTTCATAGAAGGTAGAATCTCGGAGTTAGGAGTTAGAATTGATTTTCGAAATATAAGCAGATAGCAATTTACCAACCTGATTTGCCTTATCAATCATGCTATCTTTTGACTTATGATAATTCAAATCAGCAGAAAGTATCATAAAGTATTTGAGTTCTTGGAGTGACCCTTGGGAGATATTATAAAACCTAAGCTTGTCTTTTATTCCACGCTTGGCGAAACCCTCCACAATATTTGAAGGAATTGAATAGGCTGCTCTTCTCATCTGAGAAGTCAAGCCAAATTGCTCCGACTTTGGAAAAGAATCAGTAAGGGCATAAAAATCAATTGTTAATTGATGTGCATTTTGCCAAACTATTAGATCCTCAAATGTGGAAACTCTTTCCATGCTAAATTCTAAATCCCTCCTTCTAACTCCTAATTAGCATTTCTCAAATATAATAGCAGCACCTTGACCTACGCCAACGCACATTGTAGCTAAACCATATTTAGCACCTTCTCTCTTCTGCATTTCGTGAAGTAGCGTAGCTGAAATTCTAGTACCACTAGCGCCCAAAGGATGGCCAATGGCTATTGAACCACCATTTACATTCACCTTTTCCGGATCTAGATCCAGTTCTTTCATACACGGTATAGCTTGTGCAGCGAAGGCCTCGTTTAGTTCAATGAGGTCAAGGTCACTGGACTTTAATCCAGCTCTTTTCAAGGCCTTTTGCGAAGCAGGGATAGGCCCCACTCCCATTACATCAGGCGAAACACCGGCAATGGCCATTGATTTTACCTTAGCCATTGGTGTCAACCCAAATTGCTTTAGCGTTTTTTCATTGACAATGAGACAGGCAGCCGCACCATCATTAATGCCTGATGAATTTCCTGCTGTCACAGTTCCACCTTCTTTGAAAGCCGGTTTTAAGGATGATAGCTTCTCTAGGGTTGACAACCTTGGATGCTCGTCTTTCTCGAAGCGAATTGGATCTGCTCTTCTCTGAGGAATATCTACAGCAACTATCTCATCCGTAAATTTTCCAGCCTCATGAGCTGCTTGATATTTTTGTTGAGATAGATGTGCAAATTCATCTTGTGCTTGTCGGCTTACCTTCCAACGCTCAGAAACATTTTCGGCTGTTTCTCCCATAGCATATGGATAGTGTAGTTCAGATAACTTTGGGTTAGGAAATCTCCAGCCAATAGTCGTATCGAACATATCAGTCGCTCTACTAAAGGCTGTTTCAGATTTACCCATTACGAATGGAGCACGGGTCATGCTTTCTGTTCCACCAGCAATAAAAGCCTCACCATCACCAACCATGAGTCCACGGCTAGCATCCATGATGGATTGCAAACCGGAAGCACATAGTCTATTGACAGTAATCCCACCCACTTCGATAGGCAAGCCGGCCAATAACGCGGCCATTCTAGCAACATCTCTATTATCCTCTCCCGCCTGATTGGCGGCACCGAAAATGACATCTTCAATGAATTGAGGATCGAATTGAGCATTTCTTGCCATCAAAGCCTTGATCACATGAGCAGCCATGTCGTCTGGACGAATTAAAGCCAAGGCACCGTTAAACTTCCCAATTGGGGTTCTTACTATATCAACTATGTATGCAGATTCCATCTCTTATGTTTTCGAACTACGAAGTAACTCAATTTGCCTAAGCTCTAAAAACCACTTGAATCAAATCGTAGTTCCTCTTTTAAAATTAGTTTGGGTTTTGGCTATATTTGCTGCCCAAACAGAAAACCAATGATTCAACGTATCCAAACTGTTCTTTTGCTATTAGTAGCCCTTTGTATGGCCCTCATTCTTGCCTACCCTATTTGGTTTGAGCAAAGTGCCGATGCCTCAAAAGGCATTATCATGACAGCCCTAAAAATGGAAGTGGTCGACTTGGGTGGTACACCAATGGATGGCACTGATGATACAATCATAGAATCGAGAGGTACTTGGTACATTGCCGTTTTAGCAATAACAGCCTCACTTGTGGCAATATTATCAATCTTTCAGTTCAAGAATCGATTGAATCAAATGAAGCTTGGGGCACTGAATGCCTTGATCATGGCGGCAACGCTTGGGATCTGCTTTTACAAAGTCTATCAGTTTGAAGAAATGATAAATCCGGCTGCAGGTAATTTTTCGCTTGGCTTTTTTCTGTCAGCGGTGGCTATGATCCTCAATATCTTGTCAAACCGATTTATCCGTAAGGATGAAAAATTGGTTAAGTCCGTGGATAGAATTCGGTAGGTATACTAGTGTAAAGCAGCTCTTATTTTTAAACCAGCTAACACCTTAGCTTCCTTTTGCATGAGTTCTTCAAGCTTAGTGTAGACGAGCTCTTCATCAAAGTAATTGAGCGCGAGCTTTACATAGATATTGCCATGCTTGGCTTCAGATACCCAAAGTTCTTTATAGAACTTTTTCAATACTGGGTCTTCAATATTATCTGCAACCAGTTTGAATCGTTCACAGCCTCTACACTCAATCACTGAACCTAATAGCAACCTGATTAAGAACCGAGACTCGTAAGAACCACCCTTAGCTTCTTCCATTAGTTGATGAATATACAGGTCAGGCTCCATTCTAGCAGGTAGTGCCACACCCTTCTGCTTCATGACCTCATAGACTTGTTGAAAATGCTCAAGTTCCTCCAGAGCAGTCTCGATCATATCTGGAATGATAAAATCTCGATCTGGATATTTAGCAATCAGACTCATGGCCATTGCAGATGCTTTACGCTCACAATCGGCATGGTCTTGCAGAAAACTAGGAAAGTCAGCCATTACAGCATCTATCCATTCTTGAGATGAGGCGGTTAATACTTCGACAGAATATTTCATATGAAACGCAATTAGGATATTTGACCACTAGATTACTAGGTTTACCTCGTGTCCATTCCTCAAATATATGCAGATAACTATTTCAAACGTTTTGCCTTACGTGAAACGTTAATCCCAGAAGCAATCGACCCCAATTGCGAGATCATTATTGTAATACCATGCCACAACGAACCGGATCTAATCGGTACGTTTGAATCATTGCTAAAATGTAAAATGCCAAGTACTCCCCTGGAGGTAATTACAGTAGTAAACCAAAAGTCAGAGAGCGAAGGATCTACTTTGGGCAATAGGAACTCCGAAACAATAGAGGCTTTCAAGCAATTCAATCAAGAGCTCTTACATGAAAAGATAAAATTCCACCTCATCGAAGCCCTTGACATGCCTGCAAAACATGCCGGTGTAGGCTTAGCCCGAAAAATTGGAATGGACGAAGCGTTAAGACGTTTCGATTCGATAGGTGTTAATGGAACCATTGTTTGTTTGGATGCAGATTGTCGTGTATCCGAGAACTATTTAGTGGCAATTGAGGAAGAATTTACTCAATCTTCAGCCGGACTTGGCGAGATTCATTTCGAACATCAATTCGAGCTTGAAGAAGATTTAAGCCTTAAAATTGGCATCATTAATTATGAGCTTTTCCTCCACTACTATGTCAAAGGATTAAAGAAAGCTGGTTTTCCCTATGCGATTCAAACCATAGGCTCTTGCATGCTTGTGAAGGCATCAACCTATGCCAAACATGGTGGTATGAATAAGCGTAAAGCCGGAGAAGACTTCTACTTTCTACATAAGATCATTCCACACGAAGAATTTATGGAAGTTGCTAGTGCAACGATATACCCTTCATGCCGTACTTCCGACAGAGTGCCCTTTGGTACCGGGAAAGCACAGCAAGACTGGCTAAACCAAGAGACCAAAGCATACTTAACCTATGACCCAAAGATATTTTACGAGTTAGAATCACTTTTCAACACCGTTGAAAGCCTCTTTCAAAATGACATAGACACAGTAATCCGTGAGCTGCCAGAGGTCCCAAGAGACTTCATCAATCATCACGACTTTATTGAGAAAATTGACTTGATCAAATCCAACTGTAAGAATTTAGAGCAGTTCCAAAAACAGTTCTTTATCTGGTTTGATGGTTTCCTATGTATGAAGTTTGTGCACTTCGTTAGAGATAACTACTATAACAATATTCCCATTGAGAGAGCCGTTTCAAAATTAATGAATATTGATGAGGCGAACGCAACTAAGCAACTTATACGAATTAGGAATCATCATTTTAAGAAGTAATAGGCTTCAATCTTTTTCGGGATAAGAAGACGGGCAAACAGATGAACACCGCTATGATCGAGAATATTAACCCACCAATAGTTCCTATGGCTAAAGAAAACCAAAAGACTTCATTTTCTCACCCTAATAAGAATGGAATCAAGCCAAAGCAGGTAGAAAGAATAGTCAACATTATTGGTTGAGCCTTACCAACGACTGCTTTTAAAATCGATCGGTTCTCATTTTTCAATGATGAATTATTGAAGTCATTGACAATAAAAATTGAGACATGAATGGCTATAGTAATATAAAAGAAGTTGTTTAAGGTTTCGAAGAAAATAGAACAGATGAAGAAAAGACCGATCAAAAAGGGCCACTGCTGCCATTTTTAAAATGATTTTAGTTTAAAAAAAAAATTAATACCTTACAAAAAAATTGATAAAATAATGCGTCAACCAAAATACCTTTTCATCGCAGTTTGCATTGCAGTGTTCACTTTATCTTCTTGTACGTCTGAGGACGGCATAGAAGAACCTACGGTTATCGATCAAGAATTGGTCGATCTTCTCAACAGTACTTCCGAAACTGGAAGTCTAGATTATTTTAAAATACCACAATCTGACGATTTTCAAGATATACCTGCAGATCCAAAAAACCCACTGACTGCAACCAAAGTAGAGCTTGGTAAAATGTTTTTTCACGAAACTGAATTAGGAAGTCTTCCCAAGCTTCAAGAAGGACTTGGCACATACTCTTGTGCGAGTTGTCACCATGCAGCAGCAGGATTTCAAGCAGGTGTTAAACAAGGAATTGGAGAGGGGGGCTCTGGTTTTGGTTCAATGGGTGAATCCCGTACGGCAAACCCTAACTATGAAGACAACGATCTTGATATTCAACCTATACGCACACCAACTGCTTTGAATACAGCGTTCCAAGACGTCATGCTTTGGAATGGTCAGTTTGGAGCCACAGGAACAAATGCTGGGACCGAAGCTCAATGGACTGCTAACACTCCTATAGCGGTCAATGAATTAGGCTTTCAAGGACTGGAATCTCAAGCAATCGCTGGGTTCAATGTTCATCGTCAAGGGGTTAATGACGAATTATTTACATCTTATCCAACATACAAAACAATGCTTGACGAAGCCTACCCTGACCTACCTGAAAATGAAAGGTATTCTAATATTGGGATTGGCCTAGCTATTGCAGCTTTTGAAAGAACACTTTTATCCAATGAAGCACCCTTCCAAAAGTATTTAAATGGCAACAGAGCAGAACTTACAATACCCCAAAAAAGAGGCGCTTTGGTCTTTTTTGGAAAAGGAAACTGTGTTAGCTGTCACACTGGCCCTGCCTTAAACAACATGGAATTCTTTGCACTAGGTATGAAAGATTTAGACGCACGTAATACAGATCTAAGCATACCTGGAGCTTTAGGAGCATCAAAAGGAAGAGGTGGGTTTACCAAGAATGCCTCTGATGACTTTAAATTCAAAACGCCTCAGCTATACAACCTACAGGATCATAATTTCTTTGGACACGGTGGAACGTTTGAATCAATTGAAGATATCATTCGCTACAAAAACGCAGCAACAGTTGAAAAAACCGCTATAGCAGGACATCAAAATTTAGCAGATGAATTTGTACCTCTCAATCTAAATGATTCGGAAATAAGTGATTTAGTTGACTTCTTATCTAATGCCTTGTACGACCGTAACTTGACTAGGTTTGTACCTGGGTCTGTACTGTCTGGCGGATGTATCCCTAATAATGATGCCCAAACCAAGGCTGATTTAGGATGTGATTAATTGAATTTGGTAAATCAGAAAGATATTTTAAAAATGTGGTCAGCACTGACGTGTTGACCACATTTTTATTAGAATTAATTCATCAAATAAATTCCTTTGTCCAGGCCAATAAATTTCTGCTACACTGGCGTCTAATATTCTTAAAAAAACAAACCCGTTTCATACTCATCGGTTCCAGTTACTCGAGGCTCAAATTCGTTAATATATAGCCGATGCTTCTCTCTATTTTATCTTAGTCTATGGATCTTTGTCAGAAACATTGATCAGTCTAGAATCTACTTTTCGAATGCCGGTAATTAAAGGATCATCAGTCCTTAAATCCACTTATTTCACACACTCCTTTGGGTTTCTATTATAAGCATATACCCCTCAATTCAACCATTGAAGTGTCATAGCTACCTTTTCGATTTAATAGTTGCAGGCCTCAACCATGAGTCCTAACAAAAATTATTTACACATTAGTATATAATTGTCTTATGCTTATCAGACGTTAATAACTCATAAGAGCCATAAGCAAAAATGACATCCTGTCACTCTTTTTCCCTTGGTATGGCATTTGATAATGTGTCGTCAGAATAAAACAATGACAAAATAGCTATGCAGGAAAAAGGTAAAATTTCGATCCACACCGAGAACATCTTCCCGATAATCAAGAAGTTTCTCTACTCCGATCATGAAATCTTTTTAAGAGAGTTAGTCTCTAACTCAGTAGATGCAACACAAAAAATCAAAAGACTTGCTGCCTTAGGCGAGTACACAGGAGACCTTGGCGAAGCCAGAGTCGAAGTATCTGTCGACAAGAAGAAGAAGACAATCACAATTCAGGATAGTGGTATTGGTATGACAGCCGAAGAGATCAAAAAGTATATCAATCAGATTGCTTTCTCTGGTGCGACAGAATTCATGGAGAAATTCAAGGATGCAGGTGATGCTAAAGAGATTATCGGAAAGTTTGGACTAGGCTTCTACTCTGCCTTTATGGTAGCTGGTAAAGTAGAGATTGACAGTTTGTCATATCAGGAAGGTGCTGAGCCAGCCAAATGGATCTGTGACGGAAGTACAGAATTCGAGATCAAAGCTGGAAAAAGAAAAACGAGAGGAACTACCATCACACTTCATATCAATGAAGATTCTGAGGAGTTCTTAGAAGAAAGTAGAATCCAGAATGTACTGAATAAGTACGCAAGGTTCCTACCTGTCGAAGTCAAATTCGGCCAGAAGGATAACTCTGTAGAAGATGGTGAAGACAAAGAAGGCAAGAAGAAATACAAGACGGTAAAAGTTGATAACATCATCAACAATACTACGCCTATCTGGACAAAGTCTCCATCGGAATTGACGGATGAGGATTACCTAAGCTTCTACAAAGAATTATACCCAATGACGGAGGATCCACTATTCTGGATTCACCTGAATGTAGACTTCCCATTTGAGCTTACAGGTATTCTGTATTTCCCTAAAGTCAAGAATGACTTTGAAATGCAGAAGAATAAAATTCAACTGTACTCTCGTCAAGTATTTATTACTGACGAGGTAAAAGATGTTGTGCCTGAGTTCTTGATGCTATTACATGGTATCATTGACTCCCCAGATATTCCATTGAACGTCTCTAGAAGTTATCTTCAGTCTGACGGAAATGTGAAGAAGATCAACTCTTATATCACTAAGAAAGTAGCGGATAAGCTAGGCGACCTCTTCAAAAAAGAGCGTGAATCATACGAAAGCAAGTGGGATGATATCGGACTATTTGTGAAATACGGAATGCTTTCGGAAGAGAAATTCTATGAAAAGGCTAAAGACTTTGGTTTAGTCAAAAACAACGAAGGTAAATTCTTCACTATAGACGAATACCAAAAGCAAATCGAGGCTAATCAAACCGATAAAGACAAGAATAAGATCTGGCTTTACGCTTCTGACCCAGCGAAACAAGATGGCTTTATTACAGCAGCCATTGACAAGGGTTATGATGTCTTAATTTTCGACACTCCGATTGATAGTCATTTCATCAATCATATGGAAACCAAGTTGGAGAACACACAAATTAAGCGTGTAGATGCCGACAACGTTGACAAACTGATTGACAAAGATGAAAAGCGCGAGCTTGTCATTTCTGAAGAAGATAAGACGAGTCTATTAGGCGTATTCGAAAAATCAATTGGCAATCCGACTTACAAAGTATCTATTGAGCCTTTGTCTCCAACGGATGCTCCAGTAACAGTGACCATGCCTGAATTCATGAGAAGAATGAAGGACATGCAAGCGACTGGCGGTGGTGGTGGATTCAACATGTTCGGTGCGATGCCTGATAGCTATGATGTTTCGGTAAATGGTAACCATCCATTAGCTGATAAGATCATCAGCGCCAAAACTGATAAGACGAAAGAGAAAGTGGCCAAGCAGGCATTCGATCTAGCGCTTTTATCTCAGGGATTGCTGAAAGGAAAAGACCTTACAGAGTTTATCAAAAGAAGTACTGATATTTTGAGTAAGTAGGCTTAAACCTATTCATTTAGAAATACCACACTCCTATCGAGTGTGGTATTTTTTTTGCTTATTGGATCGAACAATATCAAGCGAAGCAACCTCTCGAGATAAAACTATATCACACATGAAATACCTCATCAGTTTAATCCTATCGCTTTTAGCCATTACCGTTTATGCGCAGGAGAAAACCAAAGTCATTATTCGTCAAGAAGGCTTTGGAAATAAACATGAGCTAAAAGTGGTGTTCGGAAATCAATTAGCTGAGTCGAATGCCAAAGGAGAAGTACTCTTCGAAAAAGAGATGGAAATCAACGAACCCATGTATGGTATGATCCTTAATAAGAACAATAGGTACTCAGGTTTTTGGCTTGAACCAGGCAAAGGCGAGGTGCTTGTAAAAAAGAAACGGTTTCCCGAAAACACTGAAGTCAAAGGCTCTGATAGCCATAAAATATATCAAAGCCTCAAATTCGCAGATAATAATAAAGCATTCATAAAAGCATTCATGCTAAATAAAGACAATCCAATTGCATTGGGTGTATTAAATTCAATCTTCAAATTTCAAAAATTCAAGCAAGAGGAATTACAAAGCATGTTTGATGCTGCCTCCAAAAAAGGCAAAGAAGCACTTCCCTATGTCGATGTCTTTCTCAATACTTACGGATTAGAAAAAGTAAGCCTAAATAGTCAGATTCTAGACTTTGAAGGAGAAGATGAAAATGGAAACTCTTATAGTACGAAGGACTATCGTGGTAAGTATCTATTGCTAGACTTCGCCTCCACTGGATGCGGTCCATGCTGGATGAGCTACCCCGATATGATTAATATAACGGATAAGTACGAAAATTTACAAGTCCTTACTTATAACGAAGACACTGAAATTGATGCATGGAACAATATTGCCAAAAGGCGAAATATTGAATTGCCTTGGCCGGTACTTTGGAAAGGTGACAACAAACTTGAAATCTTCGAACGCTATAATGTCGAAGGCTGGCCACTACATTTTCTCGTTTCTCCCGAGGGGAAAGTAATAGAAAACTGGTTCGGTTCTGGTGGAAATAAACTGGCTAGCAACTTAAAAAAGCACCTCAAGTAAACGACCGTCAGCGAACACTACTGTTCTCCACAGAACAATACACCTCCTACATTGAATTAATAAATGCCATTTAGGCATTCCTATCACTCATTTTTACTTGGTACCCTAATATAGCTTAGGGCAATCAAGAAGTTCTAAGAGATGAATAGGTCAGGCTTTTGAAATCGATCGGGCCTCATCTTGTGCTTTAGTATACTTCCATCTTCTATGAGACCAGAGGTAGTCAGAAGGGTGCTGAAGGATCGTCTCCTCCAGTAACTCTTTGTACTTCTCGATTATGCCTGTATGACCCTTTTCATATGGCGGTGAAGCAATTTTTTTGAATGTGACTTCGTATCGGCCTAAGCCCGTTCGTCTGGTATCGATATAGAAAACGGCATATTGAGTCATTGCAGCAATGCGTTCGGCTCCGACATAAAAAGCAGTTTCACGGTTTAGAAAATCGAACCAAAACTTTTCGGTACCAATAGTTGGCAATTGGTCACCTATGATCCCAATCAACCTTGATTGTTTTCTTCGTTTTATAATCCGTCGCATTGCCGAATCTTTCGGCACGGCAACTCCCCCATGCTTTGTTCTCAATTCGAGCATGATGTTTTCGAATTTCTCATTCTTCACAGGCTTGTAAAGAAATTCCATTGGGTAACCCATTTGTGCTCCTATGGAAAAGGCAGGCCATTCCCAATTCGCTACATGCCCTGACATAAGAATCACCGGTATGCCCGCGTCCAAATAGGTTAAAACTCCCTCATTATTGATTAAAGGAACTCGCTTTTCCCAATCCTTATTGGTAAAGCGATAGGCCTTAACAGACTCAACGATGACTTGTGAAAAGTGTCTATAAAAGCGTTTAGCTAGCCTCCGGATCTCTGAATTAGATTGATTTGGAAATGCTTTCGATAGATTCTCCCTTACCACCTCCTTGCGGTACCTTAATACATGATAGCCTATAAATGCTGTCGCCTCGGCAAACGGATATAAAAACCAAAAAGGTAATCGTGAAAGTAACCTGATTAAATACATTGTGTGGTTTGACGCGGATTTATGGAGTCAACGGTAGAATGACAGTTTTTGGTTCAAAAGTGCGTAAAAAAGGCACCAAAACTACTCAAAACAAAATCCTCTTTCATTTATCAAATCAGAAACCACGCTCCCACTTACTCGCTTCTTGCTTTCGCTTCATTTCACCGGAATCAATCAATTCCTGAAGCCTTGCGTTTCTTTCTGAGGCCTTACTCGTCAGGTGCCAGGCTCCACAATGATCACATTCATACACATTCTGTGGACCTTCATGTGCTCGAAACCCTTTATAGATATGTTGATCAATCAATGCTGTTTCAGCAAGATCTTGGGTATAATATTCGTATTTACGGGTTGAGCAAGACATAGACTAGGACATTATAAGTCCTAAAACGAATAAAATGATGATCACAAAGATAAAACCTAAACAACCCATTTTGACATGAGCCCAACATCCTGGACCATAAGGTTCATTCCATGTATCGTCAGGTTCGTTGATACGATCATTTCCATAATCCTCTACACTCTTTTCATGCGCAAGCGCATCTGACCATGGATCGAATAAAACAACCGCATCATGCTTTGACCATTCAATTTTGGCAACATCTTGAGCGGGAATTTGAGTAAAATTACGCTTAAAAAAAACTACAGGGAGATAGCTATAGACTAACCTTTCACCTCCTTTTTTGAAGTACATGTAGCGCTGACCACCTTTATTATACCATATGATCCCCATTCCATCAGAAAACTCAATTATACCGTAACTTTCATATCGAACAACATCCTTTTCAATAACATTAACTCCCGATCGAGAGATGAGGTCTTTGATAAAGTCATCGGCTTTCGTATTGATATAAGTAAACCACCGGCCAGGCCTATACTGGCCAACAACCGCATAGGCGCTTTTAGAGCCCTTATTCATTTTTACTACCAACAAGTGATCAAAATGAATAGACTTGTTCTTATCGAAAACAACGAACTCATCGGTGATAATAATTTTATTCTTTTGGGACTGAAATACCTTTTGAGACAACTTAGTAAGATAAAGTGTAAATAATAGCTGCCAGAAAAAATACCAGGATTACAACTACAGCAACAAGAATGTTTTGACCCTTCTTCATAGCCGAAACTACAAATATTTACTAGAATTCAATTTCATTGCCAGCAGATGCACGTAGCTTTAGGTGAAAGAGCAATATTAACAAGACGGACATGTCATTTGAGTTAAGCGAACTCGCGAAAGTTACAGCTGATTACATCAATACCACGGACAGACACATTTTCCTTACGGGAAAGGCAGGAACCGGTAAAACGACCTTTCTTAAGTACGTTGTCGCTAATTCGCACAAGAAGATAGTGGTGACTGCTCCTACGGGCATCGCTGCGATAAATGCGGAAGGCGTTACACTCCATTCCCTATTACAGCTTCCTTTTGGCGCTTTTATTCCAGAAAGAATTCAACCTCCAAATGTAAATGCACAGATCACAACGCTCTTCAATCTCTTTTCAAATCTTAGATTCAATGCTTCCAAAAGGAACTTGATCAATGAAGTCGAGCTATTAATCATTGATGAGGTAAGTATGCTCCGTGCAGATCTTTTAGACTGCATAGACCACATGCTGCGCTTCTTACGAAAGCGAAAGAACGAACCCTTCGGTGGTCTTCAAATGCTATTCATTGGCGACCTCATGCAACTTCCGCCCGTGGTAAAAGACAATGAGTGGCAAGTCTTATCAAACTATTATGGCAGCAGCTATTTCTTTGAAGCGCATGCACTGAAAGACAATCCCCCTCTTAATGTGGAGCTGGACAAAGTCTATCGACAGAGCGATCAGCGATTCATAGATATTCTAAATCGCTTTCGTGAAAACCAACAGACTGCCGAAGATATTGCAGCACTGAACCAGTATTATAATGAAGATTACCACAGTCTATCCAGTCAGGGCTATATCCACCTGACGACACACAATAGAAAGGCTGATGAGATCAATACTACCCGACTGGCCGAACTTAATGCAAAACCACAATCCTACCGCGCTAAAATCCAAGGAGAATACCCCGAAAACTTATTTGCAACTTCCAATAGCATGGAGCTCAAGCAAGGGGCTCAGGTCATGTTTATCAAAAATGATCCTAGTGGGGAGGGACAGTTTTTCAATGGGAAAATTGGGCATATTTCTAAACTCGAACAAAACGACATTCGCGTAACTTTTGAAGGTGGCACTGAAGTACAAGTACCCTTTTACACCTGGGAGAACAAGCGCTACACGCTCAATAAGGAAACTAACGAGATTGATGAAAAGGTGCTTGGCAGTTTTGAGCAGTACCCTCTAAAACTGGCCTGGGCCGTCACGGTACACAAAAGCCAAGGCTTGACCTTCGAAAAAGCCATACTTGATCTTACCGATGCCTTCGCGCAAGGACAAGTCTATGTGGCGCTATCTCGACTGACCTCATTAGATGGCTTGGTACTCTCTTCTAAAATACCGGTATCCAACTTCGAACTAAGCGAGTCGATGAAAGACTTTGCCAAGTCTAAGGCTTCAGTTGGTCAGCTTTCCAATAATCTTTCATCGGATCGAAAGAATTATCTCTCAAAACTAGTGGCCAATACGTTCAATTTTGCAGGAGTCATCTTCGAATTACAAGCCCATGAAAGGAGTTTCGATAAGCAAGAAAACAGATCAACCAAGCAGCAACATCATCTTTGGACGAAGGCTTTGATTGAGGAAGTGATAACCATCAAATCCGTTGGCGCCAGCTTTGCCAAACAAGCGCAGCGCATCATTGCTACTGAAGAAGATTACTTGAAACAATTGGCTAAACGTGTAAGCAAAGCGACAGCATACTTCACTCCGATCTTAAAAAAGGCTTCGAAGGATCTAAAAAATCATGACGACAATTTAAAAGAAAAGACTAAGCTCAAAACATATCGTAAGGAGATTAAAACGATAGAGCAGGCTTTTTTCAATAAGGCGCTGGCATTGCAGAAGATAGATCTGCTCATAAAGTCAATGGCTGACGATAAGATCTTGACCAAGGAAGACCTTGAAGACAACGATCTTCACAAAGCCAGAAAAATAGAGCTTAAGGTTAAGAAAAAGGATAAAACTCCTACTGCTGAAGTTTCATACAGCCTCTATAAAGAGGGGAAAACGATAGACGTAATTGCCCAAGAAAGAAGCCTAGTCCCAAGCACTATCGAAAGCCATTTGTGTGTATTTATAGAAAGTGGTGAAATTGATCCCTTCGATATCATAGACAAGAAAAAATTTAATAACATCCTCTCCTTGATCACTACTGAGACAGCCGGTTCAGGCGATATCAAAGCGCAACTAGGAGATGACTACTCTTGGGGAGAAGTAAAGATGGCCTTGGCTTACGCAAGGCGTACAACTAAAAAAGTAGACTAATCATTAATTTAATTGAACAACCATTTAAAGAGGGACTCAATATTAGTGCTCTAACTTAGAGAAAGCGTTTATTCATAAAAGCCCGCCCACTTCCAGACTTTAGATATTTTTCAAATGCATAAGCTTTGTGTTTTTCTGGAAAATTGATTGTCAAAACGACCTCGAAAGGCAATCTCGACTTCGTATAATGGACTTCTTTTCTGTTATGGCGCACCAACCTCTCATCAAGGTTTCCTGTACAGCCGACATAATGCGAGTCATCCGCACATTTGAATATGTATACTGTATGCATGACATCAATATTGCGTAGTTTAAAAATAGAATATAGCTGGTTTAGGGTAATAAGAAAAGGAGTAAAAGTGGTCGGGAGATTCTCTACCGAAGCCCGTGAATGAACAATCCAACTCAGTTAAAGCTACAGTGGATAAAAAAAGCTCGCTATCGCTCAAACTTCCATCGTTAGGAAAGGAGCGTCTCCGCTGAAACCCACGAGCGGAAAATCCACCTTCGCTAAAGCTTCGGTGGATAAAAAAAACCCACCTTCGCTCTATCGAGCTATGGTGGGTGAAAGTGGAGCCGGAGGGGATCGAACCCTCGTCCAGATAAGGAACACTAAGCGCCTTCTACATGTTTATTTGCTAATTAATTTTCGAGTTTGATAAGGATAGCAACCACCCTGATTCAAACCTTAGATGCGATTAATCTCGCTAACTACGTCACAACTCCGTAGCAGCCAGTTCTGCGGTTGATGCCTCTGGTGCCGACCCGGCAGAACAGGGGGTCAGCGAGACACATTGCTACTTAAATCTAATTAAGCTGCAAGGGCGTATTGTCTTTCGCCTATTATAAAGTGTGATTGTTTTATTTACGGGAAATACAAACAACTCCCGACATGCTTACACTTGCATTTCACCTACTGTCAATTCCAGTCGGCCCCATATTTCAATGCTTTGGCCTTCTGCCAATATAGATTACAAAGGTAACGGCTTTTTGGTTCACATCCGTACTTTGAAAAACTTTGGAGCAAGAACTTTCAACATCTTCACTAAGATTTATATCTTGCGGCAATGGAAAACTTCGTTGTCTCGGCTAGAAAATACAGACCGGTTGGCTTTGAGGAAGTTGTGGGACAAGAACACATCACAACTACCCTTAAAAATGCCATCGACAACAACCAATTGGCACAAGCGCTCCTGTTTTGCGGACCGAGAGGCGTAGGTAAGACTACTTGTGCACGTATTGTTGCACGACTGATCAACGACCAGACCATCGACAACCCTTTAATGGGTAATGACACTTTCAACATCTATGAACTGGATGCTGCTTCAAACAACTCTGTTGACGACATCAGAAATTTGATTGAGCAAGTCCGCTACCCTCCTCAGCAAGGAAAATTCAAGGTCTATATCATAGATGAGGTACACATGCTTTCAAATCAGGCCTTCAATGCCTTTTTGAAGACACTAGAGGAGCCCCCTTCGTATGCCATCTTTATTTTGGCCACTACGGAAAAGCACAAAGTAATTCCTACCATTCTTTCTCGATGTCAGATTTTCGATTTTAATCGAATTGAAATCAGTAATATCTCTGATCAATTAAAAATGATCGCTGAGAAAGAAAAAATTGAGGTGGAAGATGACGCGCTTAACCTGATTGCTCAAAAGGCAGATGGTGCCATGCGTGATGCTTTGTCTCTATTTGACCTGATCGTTACTTTCTCCAAAGGCAAGAAGGTCACGTATAAAGACACTATTGACAACCTTCATATTCTGGATTATGATTATTACTTCAGAATGACCGAAGCCCTGCTCGGAGAAAATACTGCCAACACCTTATTGCTCTTTGATGAAATTTTGAAGAAAGGTTTTGATGGACATAACTTCATCATCGGGCTAAGCAGTCACTTGAGGGATTTAATGGTTTGCAAAGACAATGCTACGATTGAATTGCTTGAAGTCTCAGACAGTGTTAAGGCGAGATACCTAGAGCAAGCCAATCAAATTCCCCTTTCGTTCTTATTGACTGCCCTCAACATTGGCAGTCAATGCGACATTAATTACAAAGCCAGCAAGAATCAACGATTACATGTCGAGTTGGCCTTGGTCAAGATGGCGCATCTCAACTCAGCGCTTTCGCTAGCCCAAGTGAGCACCAATGGTGACTCATCAAAAAAAAAACTTTAACTGAGCCTGCTCCTGCTCCTGCTCCTGCTCCTGCTCCTGCTCCTGCTCCTGCTCCTGCTCCCAAAAAAGAAGAAGGACCTCCTTTACCAACTGTCAAACACGAAAAAGAGCACGTCGAACCAGAGGTAGCCGCCCTAGTAATTCCAGAACCCGTTGAACCTATTGCGCAAGCTCCATTGGCTCCTTCCAATAGTCCAAGACCGAGCATTAGAAAAACTCCCTCTAAAACGATGCTGGTTCCAACAGATCTAAATGCTTTAAAAAAGGAAATCAACAAGCCTAAGGAAGAAGAAAATGAGGAAGAAGTTGAGAAAGTAGATTTAAGAAACAATGCTTACACGAAAGAAGACATGGAGACAGCTTGGCAAAAGTTCATTGCCGATGGTAATTTTCAAAGCCTTGACCAAGAAGTACTAAAGAACCCTTTCCATTTAGAAGAGAATAGAGTTACCGTATCCATTCCTAATGCCGCTTTGGTTTCAAGCTTTGAAAAATACAGAGCAGAGTTACTCCTTCACCTTAGAAATACACTGAAGAATGACAACATTTCTCTTCAGTCGAATGTCGTAGAAATAGCACAAGAAAAAATGCTCTATACGGATCGAGAAAAATTCGAGTTTTTAAAGAATAAATACCCCGCCCTTAAAGATTTACAAGATAAACTCGGTCTTGATCCAGAGTTCTAAAGCACACTATCCTTGTGAGAACAGCTTTCGAAACAATCTCCCTGTACCTCCCTCGCTTGCTGAGCAAAGCAAAGAAACGCTATCAGCGATTAGATCCTTTGCTGTACTAAGGATGACAAACGATCAAGGTATTATCAAGTAGATGTCGATGGTCAGAAACTCAGTACAAAGCCTACGTTAATAACATTCTTAACCTGCCAATCACGGCCCTGACTACCATCTGATCTCGTGATGATTACATCGCCATCATAAATGATCTGGGTACTAATATTTGACTGAATGAAATCATTGACTTTCAAATTGACAATCGCCTCAACATTGACAACGGTATTCGGGAACTTCTCATAATTTGAGAAGAGGTTAAAGTTTGTTTGAAGCTTCACATTTTGCATTATATTCCTCTGGAAGCCTCCGCGCAAACTTATCCCTGCCTCAGACCTTATCTGATCGCCAGGCGTAATACCGAAAGCGCCAGCAGTTGAAAGTGAATCGTTCAAAACAAAGGTAAATCTACCCGTAAATGGTGCTAGCGTAGCTGTATACCCTTTTTCAGCATCTCGGAAAGTAAGACCCAAAGAGGTTTGTAAATAACCAGGCGCCATGAAATCTGAGATAAATATCCTTCTAGTTTCACTCGAATTAGCAATTTTTTCAATCTTAAAACCACGATCCATCTGGGTTCTGAAGTTAACAGCACCAGTCATTAATACTTTTTCAGTGAATTTTTGGCTGTATTTTGATGATAATTCAATGGCATCATCGGTTTTCTCAAAGCGATTAGCTCCTCCTCCATTTCGAATAACACCATAACCAATTTGTGCCTTATTCTCCCAAACGACTTCATCCCGCTCGAAATTCATAAAGGCCTGTATTCCACCACCTACAGCAACCGATGATTCACCACCTGCCGCCCAGTTGGTCAGTCCCACTTGTTGAACCGTTAGATTAAACTTAGCTCCTTGTTTCCAATAAATAAGGCTATCAGGGATAGCGACAGTCGTATCCTTTTCACTAGTCTTCTCTTGAGCAATTAATTCCGAAACTAGCAATGCATTCATTACAAAAAATAAAGCCAAGCGAAGCGGCTTAGCCCTTAGAGCATTATTCAAATTCGTTAATAGCCGCTACGGCCTCTTTAAAATTATAAGTTGTTCTCCTGGCGAGAGGTTGTTGGTCTCTTTTCTATTCCACTTTTTGATGTCCTCAATGGCAACGTCATATAGTTTCGAAATGGACCAAAGTGTTTCCCCCACCTGTACTTCGTGTAGAGTTTCTTCCATACCAATTCGTTTAGCCTGTGCCTTTGGCACCAGCAGTTTGATCTCCTGATTTACCTCTAAACCATCCTGAATATTCAGCTGATTCCACTCCAAAATTTCATCAATTTCAACGTTGTAAATCCGAGATATTGCAAAGTAAGTTTCCTTCGGCTTTACTAAGTGTACAATAATAGAATCCAGCGCTGTCTCCACCAATGGCTTTGTTACTATTGGTTGAACAAACACCTCAATCTCTTCCTTTAATGGCATCTCAACTGGCTTTGGCTTTTCTATTTTATTTTCAAGTGTTGAAGACAGCATCACTTCCGTAATCAGTCGATCCTCAGCAGAAACCTCCCCTCTTTCCACCAAAACATTGCTGTATTCAATTGGAATGTTTTGAGGTCTAATAAAGCGAAGCCAGAGTACACGACCAATTTTAAGGCCTTCATCCTTAGCCATTCTATTTTTCTGACGTAGCTTTTTTAAACGAATCCCATAATCCTGTGCAATTGACCACAAAGTTTCTGTGGACCGCACCACATGGTAATGTACTTTTCCTTTGGCCTTCTTGTTTTTGAGATAGTAATATGCGCCTGTCTTCAACCTATTGTTTCTAATATCATTGAATTTTGCCAAGCGCTGAACACTAACTCCAGTTCTATTTGCGAGGGTCTGAACAGACTCATTAGGCCTAGCGCGAATAGCGCGAATGCCATTCATTTTGATTTGCCTAGGCTCATAGGCATTCTTCAAATTCCCCGTAATGTTTGGATAAAGTCCAACATTACCTTTAAGCGGTCTAAATAAATTCCCTGCCTGAATGGCCTTAGGTCTTTCTCTCTTAACATTATCTATTTGAGTATTTGTTTTCGGTTGTGGTTTATTTTCTGGCTTTTCGGTCACCTCTCTTTGAGCGATCGATAGCTGCTCACCCTTTGTTGGATAAATCACCATATATGATTTGTCCCCAGGAATTTTGGACTGGTTCAACCACTTATTTAATCGCTTGAGCTCATCATAATCTACTTTCACATCTTGACTCACTTGCCGTAAAGTCCTGCCTTTACCCTCAAATTCATTCAACCTAACCTCTGGATGTTTTCTCCCTTCCCCGACAAAATCTTGAAAAGCCAATTTATGTGCGATAAACTTTTTGATATACCAGTGCGATTTCCCAGTGATATTCATTGTCCTGGCGCCATAGAGTTTGTCTGTAACCGTTCTTTGGGTTCCAGTGAGGCCTTGCAGGTATGATTGCATAGACAAAATCCAATTGTCAAAGACGAAATTGGACCGTTTTAAGTACTTGGTAGCACCGATAGTGGAGGCTATGATATGTTTTCGTTCATCAACCACGTTGTCTATCCTTAAGCCTAACTCCTGTGCCGATGCTTTTTTGAATTGCCAAAAACCAACTGCATTTGAAGTAGAGACAGCATCAGCTATAAACTCCCCTTCTTGAATGGCCAGGTATTTGAAGTCTTCAGGAATCCCTTCCTCTTTCAGCACCTTCTCCACAAAATGCATGTACAAGTTAGATCGGTCGGCCTTTAGCTGGAAGTGAAATTGGCTCCGCGTCAGCAGATCTAGCGTTTCTTCTATTTCCTTTTTTGCCTCATTATTAATTTTAAGTTTCACCCCAGCAACGGTGATTTGGGATGGGACAACCATAGGGGCTTGCGCTAAAGAGCTCAACGAAGCCATCAAAATCATGATGATTGACACAAGGAGATGTCTCACTATTTTTTTCTTATTACCATCAAGCCATCTCTTACTGGAAACAGTACGTTTTCGACCCGATCGTCTTCATGAACGAAACGATTGAAATCAAGGATTGCTTGTGTGTCTTTGTCAGTTTTCTTTTCAGTCTGAACTACTTTTCCACTCCAGAGTACATTATCGCCTATTATGAATCCACCTGGTCTGACTTTTTCAAATACTAAGTTAAAGTAATTCGTATAGTTTTTCTTATCTGCATCGATAAAGATAAGATCGAAAGTCTCATCAATTTCTGGAATCAATTCCATCGCATTACCAATGCGGTAATCAATTTTTTGGGTCAAGCCAGCTTTTTCAAAATAAGCCCTGACCATGACTTCTAATTCTTCATTGATGTCTAACGTAATCAGCTTTCCATCGTCCTGCATACCCTCCGCCATACATATCGCAGAATAACCCGTATATGTTCCGATTTCAAGAATACGCTTCGGCTGAATCATATGACTCAGCATTGAAAGCATTCGCCCTTGTAGCTGCCCCGAAAGCATTCTCGGTAGCATCACTTTGGTATAAGTGTCTCTATTCAAATTAGCTAAAAGCGCTGACTCTTCATCCGAGTGGGCTTCGACATAGGCTTGTAGATCAGCAGGTATAAATTCCATCAGCTCTTGGGTAAGAATGTTAGATAACTCAATTGATCTTCGACTAATGCTTCGTTGGCAATGTCTATTAATTGCTCACTGCTTATCGACCTGATATTCTTGATAATGCTTTCAAGGCTATGCACTTTATTTATATCGAGAATACTTTTACCCATCATGAGCATTAAACTGGCATTGTTTTCTTCCGCCATGGCCAATTGACCAACCAATTGCTCTTTGGCTTTATGTAATTGAAGAGTCCCCAGAGGCCTTTCTCGCAATAATTTAAGCTCCTTTGCAATCAGCTTTTTACTTCGATTCACCTGACTTAACTCTGTCCCGTAAAATATAGCGAACAAACCTGTGTCAGAGTATGGGTTATATGAGGCTTCGATATTATAGACAAAACCATACTTCTCTCTGAGCGCTAGGTTCAGTCTTGAATTCATCCCAGGCCCACCCAAAATATTTATTAACATGAAGAAAGGGAGCCTTCTTTTGTCCCCTAATGCATAAGCAGTAGTTCCAATAGCACAGTGGGCTTGTGTAATATTTCTTCTTATCGTTTCCGAACTTGGCGTGTATCCCTCAAACAGTACTCGCTCTCTCTTAGCCTTTACGTGTGGTATAGCTCCAAAATACTTTTCGGCTAATTTCGTCACCTTCTTCAATGAGACATTACCAACACAAGAAAAAACAATGCCTTCAGTATTCATGTTGGTTTTCAAAAAGTCTTGAAAGTCTTTTCGTTGAAAAGACTTAACACTTGAGGGTGTACCCAGAATATTTTTCCCCAGTGGATGATCTCTAAAAATCACATCATCAAATTCATCCTGAATGGCATCTTCAGGGCTATCGCGATAAAGAGACATTTCCTCTAGGATCACTCCTCTCTCATTCTCTATCTGTTTTTCAGGAAAAATAGAATCGAAAGTAATGTCTTGTAATAATTCAAAGGCACTTTCCATGTGCTTCTCCAGTGTAGAAGCGTAAAAACAGATCTTCTCTTTAGTTGTGTAGGCGTTCAACTCACCTCCAACGGAATCAAGGCGATTCAATATATGAAAAGCCTTACGCTTCTTTGTGCCTTTAAAGGCCATATGCTCCCAAAAGTGAGCAATTCCCAACTGATCTTCACGTTCGTCTCTGCTACCAATATCTAGCACAAAACCACAATGAACAATCTTTGTACTTGGTACTTCTTTGTGAACTATTCTGATGCCATTAGGCAATGTAAATAGGTTATAGTCAACCATCTCCGATTCTCCTCAAGTAGCAAAGATAATTATTTAATGAGCACTAAACCGAATAGTATCTGGCTTTGTGCTCATACAATTTTTTGTTTTCAAATTTCCTCTTTCAACGGCTCAAGGTACTTTTAGGAAAATCAATTCCTTTATATTTGAGTGAATTCAGTGTCAATGCCATTCCGTCAAATTCTTATTATTCAAACTGCCTTTATTGGAGACGTAATTCTAGCAACTGGTTTGTTGGAAAAGTTACACCACCAATTCCCAGAGGCTTACATAGATTTCTTGGTGCGCAAAGGCAATGAGAGTTTAATGAACGGACATCCCTTCGTTAGAGAGACGGTAGTCTGGGACAAAAGAGGTGGGAAATACAGCAACCTATTCAAGCTGATCGGAAAGATCCGAGGAACTCGCTATGACCTTGTGGTGAACGTACAACGCTTCGCCAACTCAGGCCTAATCACCGCACTATCTAATGCTCCCTTGAAAATCGGTTTTGACAAGAATCCTTTCTCTTGGTCCTTTAACAAGAAAGTACCTCATGAAATAGGGAATGGTGTTCACGAAGTAGTGAGAAATCATGACTTAATCCGGAGTTTAACAGATGACGATCATTGCAACCCGAAACTTTATCCATCTGAAAAAGACTTTAAAGCCATTGAAAAGTGGCAAGCCAAACCCTATATCTGTTTGGCTCCAGCTTCTGTTTGGTTTACTAAGCAGTTTCCAAAAGAAAAGTGGATTGAACTGATTAAGGCCATTCCTTTCCAGGGTAACATTTTTCTACTTGGCGCACCCTCGGACCTGAATCTCTGTAATGAAATCATAGAAACGTCAGGAGATGCTCGGGCTCAAAACCTATGTGGTAAACTATCGCTATTGCAATCTGCTGCATTGATGAAAGATGCCGAGATGAATTATGTAAATGATAGCGCTCCTATGCATTTGGCTTCTGCCATCAATGCGAAAACATGTGCCATCTTTTGTTCTACAATTCCAGAATTCGGTTTCGGACCGTTATCAGACGAAAACCATGTTATCCAAGTAAAGGAAAATCTCGATTGTAGACCTTGTGGACTACACGGTAAAAAAGCTTGCCCAAAAGGACACTTCAAGTGTGGCTTAGACATGACCATAGGACAGTTAATATCAGTTTTGGGCTGACAGATCAAAGAACCCTTCTTTTTCTCGGCTTTTCCTGCTTATTTCGTTAGACCACCTTTTGAATAAAAAGACATGAGATACGAGCACATCGGCAAAGACCTTTTCATCAAAAATAGAGAAAAGCTAAAAGCGAAAATGAAGCCTAATTCAATCGCTATCATTTGTTCTAATGACATTATGCCTACCAATGCAGATGGTACAATGGCTTTCAGGCAAAATAGCAACCTGCTTTATTTTTCTGGGATTGATCAAGAGGAATCTGTACTGATTGTAGCCCCAGACTTTCCAGATCCGAAAATGAGAGAAATACTCTTTGTAAGGGAAACCAACGAATTGATTGCAGTGTGGGAAGGCCATAAGTATACCATGGAAGAGGCCACAGAAACTTCAGGAGTTTCGACAATTATGTGGGTTGAGAAGCTTGAAGGAATGCTTAACACCTTACTTGCCGAAACTGACAACATTTACCTATATAATAACGAGCATATCCGAAATGGCACAGACGTAGAAACCAGATCGGATAGATTCAATAAATGGTGCCGTGAGAAGTACGGCAATTACAACTACGAAAGACTTGCTCCTATCGCTTACGATCTTAGAACAGTTAAAGAAGCTCGGGAAATTGAGCTGATGCAAACTGCCTGCGACCTGACAGACCAAGGCTTCCGCAGAATATTAGCCTATACAAAACCAGGCGTTTGGGAATACGAGATTGAAGCAGAATTCCTACATGAGTTTATTCGCAATAAATCTAAAGGTTTTGCTTACACCCCGATTATCGCTGGCGGAGGCAATGCATGTGTCCTCCATTACATAGAGAACAAAGACCAATTGAGAGATGGTGATATGATTCTGATGGATGTTGGTGCAGAGTATGCCAATTATAATGCAGACATGACCCGTTGTATTCCAGTCAATGGACGATTCACTCAAAGACAAAAAAACGTTTACAATGCCGTTTTACGAGTTAAAAATGAAGCAACAGCACTTTTAACTCCTGGAAATAGTATTCCTGCCTACCACAAAGAAGTTGGAAATATCATGACCAAAGAACTAATTGGTCTCGGTTTGATTGATCAAACGGATGTTAAAAATGAAGATCCAAGCTGGCCTGCTTATAAGAAATATTTTATGCATGGCACTTCTCATCATATTGGTTTAGACGTACATGATGTTGCAAGCATTTATACTGAATTTAAGGCCGGTATGGTATTCACGGTTGAACCAGGCATCTATATTCCTGAAGAGAACCTTGGTATACGATTAGAAGACGATCTTGTGATCACTGAAAACGGACAGCACAACTTGATGGGAAATATTCCAATCGAGGCTGAAGAAATCGAAGAATTAATGAATTCCTAAAATAATGGAAGCCATTTTTTCTCAAGCATTTCGAGTTCAAAACCTAAATTGACTTAAAAGCATGCTCATCTTATCAGTGAATGATGATTTTACATCATGAAACTAAAAGGTGAGCTTAAGTATTACAGTATAGCGTTGATTAAAGAACAATAATTATGAGTGGAGCGGCAGCAGCACAAGCAGCAATTCAAGAGGCCATAAAAGCTTCCGGTGCTATTGTAAAAATAGAGCCAAATGAATTCAGTAACCTGATTTCCAAAATGGACGAGGGTATTGTGATCGAAAAAGGAGACAACGGTTTTTTTGATAGCGGATATAAATACAGCACCTCGTACAAGGGTTTTATTTTTTACTGCAAATCACGAAAGCAAATTACAATCCCTTCAAAACTTGAAAAAATAAAGGCCAAGCGTATTTGGGTCCCTCAATTACTGATATTATGAGTGAGAAATTTAATAGCCAAAAAGCACCAGAGCCAGTAGGCTTATATCCCCATGCCAGAAAAGTAGGCGAACTACTCTTCTTATCTGGTGTCGGACCAAGGGAACGTGGCACAAAGATAATTCCTGGCGTAACGCTAGACGAAGCTGGCAAAATCATCGAATATGACATTGAAACGCAGTGCAGATCCGTTTTCAACAATGTCAAACTTATTTTAGAGGCCTCCGGAAGTAGCTGGGATCAACTAGTAGACGTGACCGTTTTCTTAACGAATATGAAAGATGACTTCGCTACCTATAACAAGATTTATGCTGAGTACTTTAAGGATAATCAGCCATGTAGAACTACCGTAGAAATCAATTGCCTCCCTACGCCAATCGCTATCGAACTTAAGTGTACCGCTACAGTTTAGACTCTTTCTAAGCATTTGCTTATCTTCATGAGGTAATTATCTCCCTCAACCAAAAAAGATGATCAAATTTTTCAAAAGAATCTGGAAAGCCATTATTGGGTTTTTAAAGAAGCTTAAGCCAGGACCAATTGCCTGGAAAGGAGCTAATAAAGCCATAGGAGCTACTGTTGTCGTCATTTGGATCATTACCTCTTTAATGATGTTTGTGACGCAGCCTCAAACCTACTTTGGCCTCTTGATGGTACTATTAGGCCTCATTATAGCTTCTCTGATGGGAGCAGCTGCTATCCTCGCCAGACTTATCGTCAAAAAAATAAACAAAGGTCTTTTTTGGGTGATTCCGGGAGCCTTTTTTCTAATGCCTTTTGCTTTCGGCCTAGGTAATCTAAGTTGGCAATTCCCAGCCTCAGTAATTGTCTTTTCAGGCGCTCTCGGTGCTGGTATTTTCACACTCACCAAAAAGACAAGACCTCAATCTACCTTACTTGAAAAAATCACTGCGTCAGTTGGTACTTTGCTCGGAATAGCCGGACTGATTTGGGGATTAATTTGGCTGGCAGACACAGGTTTCAAACCAGAAGTAGAACACATCAATGCGGCCAATAAATCAACATACCGTCCAGATCACATTCAACTTACAGACCCCTCTAAACCTGGGACTTATGAAGTTGAATACCTCACTTATGGCAGTGGAAAAGACAAACATCGATCTGAATTTGCTGAAGACGCAACAATAATAACAGACTCTATCGATGGATCTCGCTTACTATCTGGATGGGAAGGAAAGAGTGGCAAGCTCAGAACTTGGTATTGGGGTTTTGATGATGAGTCTCTGCCAATAAACGGTAGAGTTTGGTACCCTAAAGGGGAAGGACCATTTCCATTAGCACTAATAGTTCATGGAAATCATAGCATGTTTGACTTCTCCGATCCAGGGTATGCATATCTCGGTGAGCTTTTGGCAAGCCAAGGTATAATTATGGTCAGCGTAGATGAAAATTTCATTAATAGTGGCTGGACAGATTTTATAGGCGATGGCCTTAGGGAAGAAAATGACGCTCGAGGTTGGCTACTGCTGGAGCATTTAAAATATTGGGAGAAATGGAATAATACAGAAGGAAGTCTATTTAATGGCAAAGTGGATATGGAAAACCTAGCTGTTATGGGCCACTCAAGAGGTGGTGAAGCTGCAGCAGTTGCAGGTTTTTTCAACAAACTCCCCTTTTACCCCGATGACGCCAAACAAGTTTTCGATTTCGACTTCAATATCAAAGCAGTCGTCTCGATAGCTCCTGTAGATGGTCAGTACAAACCCGGCAATATTAGCACGCCACTTAAAGATGTCAACTATCTGGTAATTCATGGTGCTAATGATGGAGATGTACAGTCATTTGCCGGATTGCGGCAATACGAGAGACTAGAATTCAGCGATTCAACAGACTATTTTAAGTCGGCCGTTTATGTGTACGGAGCTAATCACGGACAATTCAACACAACTTGGGGGAATAGAGATTCTGGATTTCCATTTGGTTCGCTACTAAACGTTGACGCCTTAATTCCTATGGAAGACCAGCTTCAAATTGGTAAGATTTACATCAGTGCCTTTTTACAAGCCACATTACAAGGAAAGACAGCTTATGCCCCTCTTTTTAAAGATCACAGAGCGGGTGAAAAATGGCTTCCTGAAACCATTTACCTTAATCAATACCAATCTTCTGACTGGCAGGTATTAGCAGATTTTGAAGAAGACCTTGATTTAACTACTACTTCATCAATGGGACAAATTACGACAGAGAACCTAACGGTTTGGAAAGAGCAAATTGTTGGTATGAAGTATGGAAATCGCGCAACTAGAGCTGCTTATATTGGCTGGGATAGTCTAGCCTATGAAGCCGATACTGCCAGTTTTGAGATCGTCTTCAATGAGCCTATTAATGCTGAAGCGACCTCTAGCCTGACTTTTGAAATGTCCGAAGCAAAGGGTAGTACCTATCCAGACAAAAAACGAGACAAAGAGAAAAAGAAGAAAGAAAATGGTAATGAAGAGGACAATGAAAATGATAATTCAGAGGAGAATAATGAAGGTAACGCAAACAACATGGAAGATATAAACGAAGACGAAGATGAGGATGAGGATGAGGATGAGGATGAGGAAGACAAAAAAGCTCCAGAACCTATTGACTTCACAATACAGCTGACCGATTTAAACGATAGCATCGTGAGTTTCAAGCTAAGTGATTACAGCTATTTACAAAAGCAGTTGTCAGTAGACGTTTTAAAGAATAAAGAACTCCAAAGCACTAAACGATCAGAGGCAGTTTATAGCACTTTCTTCTTTAATCTAAGCCAACTCTCAAGTGAAACTGGCTTTGATTCGAATGCCATCAAAGCCATGAAATTTGTCTTTGACCAGAGTGAAAAGGGTCTGATTATCTTAGACAAAGTAGCTATTCACTAAACCATAACAATTGCAATTTCTTGATTGAGACGCCCATTATGGAGGAATTTCAAGGCCTTAAGTGCAGCAAAAAGCAATAATCCTTATTCAAAAGTAGGGTTTGTTCCAAAGAGCACGTAGTAGATATGTACTGCATAACTACTTGCAATCAAACTGAATAAAATGAGTTCGATTAGTCATCATATTCAAAACTCCTTAATTAATCCACTGAGTAATATCGGTAGTGGTCTCTTACTTAGAGTCTTTAAACCCTTCCGCATTGGTGATTTCATCGAAGTAGATGAAAAAGTGGGATCAATAGAGAAGAGTGGTATTCGGAAGACTACGATCAAAAGAATTGATGACACAGAAACCAAAGTCAACAATACTATTTTTTATAAAAGGGAGTTACACAATCTTAGCGCTAAAAACATTATCTCTTTAGACCTCACAATTGGAGTCAGTTACCAGAGTAATATGACTCAAGTGAAAGATGAAATCATGAGCTTCTTCGCACAGAACCACCAAGTCCTTAATTCCCCTAAGGCAAAAATTCAAGTTTCTAAAATCAAGAATAACTTTGTAGAGTTGTCCGTGAAGCCATGGTGTTTATTACATAATTTCTTAGCATTAGACGCTAACCTTGAAACTCAATTAGTACAATACTTACGCTCCAAAAATGTAGTGATAGAGCAGGAGCAGCCTCTTTTCGGTTCGAGCAAAATGCTTGCATAAACTTTAATCCTTCCAATCACTCTCACAAATATCTCTGAACAGATATATTTGTATAAACATTGAGTATTGATGGAGATAATTTGGCTGATTTCAGGAGTAATATTAGGTGGACTAGTTGGGTGGTTTATGGCCAAAAGCAGGTCCAGTATAACGAAATCCAACGAAATAGACATCCAGAATAAGCTTCAATTAGCAGAAGAGCGTTATGGCATGATCGCTCAGGAACTCACAGAAGTCAAACCAGAACTCTCCACCGAACGCAACAAAAGTCTTGCCTTAAGTAACCAGCTGACCAAAGTCGAAACTGAACACAAAAACCTTCAGTCCAAACTTGAAGAACAAAAAGCAGAACTCGAAAAACTCAACGAACGCTTTGCGCATGAGTTTAAGAACTTAGCGAACGAAATATTCGAGGAGAAGAGCAAAAAATTCACGGAGCAGAACAAGACCAATATTCACGATTTACTCAATCCACTTAAGGAAAAGATCGGTGAGTTCCAGAAAAAAGTAGAAGACTCGAACAAAGAGGGAGCAGAAAGAAACGCATCCCTCGTCACCCAAATTAAACACCTAAGTGATCTAAATAAGCAGATTACCAAGGAAGCTGAAAATCTAACAAAAGCACTTAAGGGAGACTCAAAAGCTCAAGGAAACTGGGGAGAAGTAATCCTTGAAAGAATCCTTGAAAAATCTGGGCTTGAAAAAGGCAGAGAATATGAGACGCAAGTTTCAGAAACTGGTAATGACGGAAAAAGATATCAACCTGACATTGTCATTAGGCTACCAGACAACAAACATGTAATAGTTGATTCTAAAGTGTCATTAACTGCCTATGAGCGCTTTGTCAATAAAGAAAACGAAGCAGACGAGTTGGTACAACTCAAATTGCATATCAATTCGATCAAAACACATGTAAAAGGACTTAGCGAGAAGAGCTATCAAAACCTCTATGGACTTGATGGACTTGATTTCGTTCTTCTTTTTATCCCGATAGAGCCAGCATTTACTTTGGCGGTTCAGCATGATCAAGATTTATTTAATGACGCGTATTCGAGAAACATTGTAATCGTCAGTCCAACCACGCTTATCGCTACGTTGAGAACGATTGCCTCCATTTGGAAACAGGAATATCAAAATAAGAACGCGATTGAAATAGCTCGCCAGGGAGGAGCGCTATACGACAAATTCCAAACTTTCACAGAAGACCTTATTTCTATCGGAAAGCATTTGAACGGTACTCAAAAGGCCTATCAAGAGTCAATGAAGAAACTTTCCGAGGGCAGTGGCAACCTTGTAAAGCGAGCTGAAAGTCTGAAGAAATTAGGCGCAAAGGCGAGTAAGCAAATGGATGAAAGGCTACTCGATAGATCTGAAGATTAAAGCACGTTTTAAACCGAATTTACGTTCCTTCAGCGAAACTGATTAGAAAAGAGTAAGCGGAACATACAATCTTTCGTTACATCGAAGAAAAGTAAAACCCAATCAACCACAGTATATCACTCAGCTAGTCCCGCCTATCTCATTGCCATAACTACATGATAATGAGTATTGGGAAATGGAACAATGACACACTAAAATACGTTACCCTACTTTGAAAGGCGGAGTTATTGACAACATCATTCAAAAAGTGTCATTAAAATAGTCTTCAAAGGATAAGAGCTCCTTGAAGTACTTCTAAGGCATCTTTTTATGTAGAACGTGAGGAAGACTTGTTAGGCTCTTATATCACAACGATTTTATCATTAATTTTGCAAGATGATTATATTGAAGATGGTCAGTTGGTGTAATGCCTCTAGGTTTTGTCAAGCTGTCATATAATATTGGTTGCATCAAAACAAAAACAGAAACAAAGTCTTCAAGTAAGAAGTATCAGGTTAAAACATTATATGAATTACAAAAGCATAAAGTTTTCTCGTACCAATCAAGCCGAATTTATCAGCGATTTGCGCAAGCGCGTTAAAGGATATTTCGACTCGAATGAGATTTCTGTACACGGTAATAGTGCCATGTTCGCTAAGACAGCGGCCATGTTCTTGATGTACTTTGGTCCTTATGCATTAATGCTAGCAGGTGTGGTAACGCAACCATGGCTCGTGCTATTGATGTGGGCAATTATGGGATTCGGAATGTCAGGCATTGGTTTGTCAATTATGCACGATGCCAACCATGGCTCGTACTCTAATAACAAAACTGTCAACAAATACATGAGCTACGTAATGAACCTTATTGGGGCCAGCTCATTCAATTGGAAAATTCAACATAACGTACTTCATCATTCCTATACGAATATTGATGGCGTTGACGAAGATATTGATCCTGGAATATTAATGAGATTATCACCTCATTCAAAGCATTATAAGCTGCACAAATTCCAACATATCTACGGTTGGTTCTTTTATGCTATCATGACCTTCCTATGGTTAACTACTAAAGATTTTGTACAACTCAATAGGTATAAAAAAATGGACCTCATCAAGGGTCAAAAAAGAACTTATAGAAGTGTATTGATTGAAACTATCCTATCGAAAGTAATATACTATGCATATGCTTTGGTTATTCCTTTAATATTCATTCAAGCCTCTTGGGGAATAATAGTAGGAGGTTTTCTATTGATGCACGTGATCACTGGTCTTTGGATTGCATTGATTTTCCAACCGGCTCACGTCATGCCTAATTCAGAATATCCAATTCCTGATAACCTTGGTAATATGGAGAATAACTGGGCGGTACATCAGTTATTTACTACCACTAACTTTTCACCAAAGAGCAAGCTTTTCTTCTGGTATGTTGGTGGATTGAACTACCAAATTGAGCATCATTTGTTTCCGAACATTTGTCATGTCCACTACAAGAAAATTTCGAAAATCGTTAAAGAGACCGCTCAAGAGTATGGCTTACCTTATAACCTAGAGCCTACATTTGGTTCGGCCATAGCGAGCCACGCGAAGATGCTTAAGACCCTAGGACAGGTAGAGGCTGCTTAAAAAGCAAAAAACACTATTAAAAACTACAATTGATGAGAAAACACATACTTCTGACATTTGTAGTTTTTTTATGCCTAACATCCTGTTCTCAGGTTCCCAAGGAAACCTTTGAGTACAAAACTGAATTAACCAAACATACAGTCCTATCGGATGGACATCCTATTGCCCTTTGGGAGAAATCAGATCCAAATGCGAAGGAATCAATACTCTTAGTTCATGGAAGGACTTGGAGTGCAGTTCCCGATTTTGATTTACAAGTAGAAGGAGAAGACCTCTCGCTTATGGATGGTCTCGTGGCCGAAGGCTATGCAGTATATGCCATCGACTTAAGAGGCTATGGCGAAACGCCAAGAGATTCAAGCGGTTGGCAAACGCCAAATAAAGGTGCCAAAGACGTAGCTACCATCTTAGCATGGATTACTGAGCAAAAACAATGGAGCAGCACACCACACCTATTCGGTTGGTCTATGGGATCTACAATTTCCCATTTAGCCGCGCAACAAGTACCGGAGTTGATATCATCATTGACGCTTTTTGGTTATTGGAAGGATAGCGACCAAACGTTTGATCCAGATGCCCCAGACTTAATCCCAACAAGAACAATAAACACTGCTGAAGCCGCTGCAAGCGATTTCTTAATACCCGGCTCTATTAGTCAAAACGCCATAGATGCTTATGTTGAACTCGCTTTGAAGTATGATCCAGTAAGAGTAGATATGAACAATATGGATGAGTTTAACGCGCTAGATCCATCGAAAGTAAATGTTCCAACCCTTATTCTTCAGGGCGAACACGATCCTATTGGACCAACAGCCATCCAAACCAAACTCTTTGAAAGGTTAGGTACAGCATATAAGCAATGGACTGTAATTGAAGGGGGCGATCATGCCGCCTTTATGGAAACGCCTCGCCCCTACTTTATCCACGCCTTAGTGAACTTTCTCGAAGGCATTTCTATTGACTAAAATATGCATGATGTCATCATAATTGGTGCAGGCCTCTCTGGCTTAACCACTGCGTTCGCACTAAGTAAAGAAGGCATCGATTATAAAATTATTGAAGGCCGAGATCGTGCTGGTGGCAGAATAAATAGTCTAGACGGGCCATTAGAAATGGGTGCGACATGGCTAGGCAATCAGCATACACACCTCATAGCATTGCTCAAAGCACTCGATCTCGAGACCTTTCCACAACACACCAAAGGACAAATAGCTTACGAAGTCTCTAGCGTTCAGCCGATTCAATATTTTGACTTCCCTACTGGACAAGCACCCTCATACAGAATCAAAGGCGGGAGCTCAAAACTCATCGAAACACTAATTGACAGGTTAGCTCCAGCTTCAATCCTCTATAATACTGAGGTATCAAGCATCAATGACCAAGGTAAATTGGTAGAAGTCTGTCTCACAAATGGCCAAATCTATACTGCGAGCAAGGTAGTCGTTACCATACCTCCACAATTGTTAGCCAGTAGTATTCAATTTAACCCTCCACTTGACGATCGTATGGTCAAAATCATGCAGCAAACGCATACTTGGATGGGGGAATCAATTAAATACGGAGTCACTTATCCAAGCCCTTTTTGGAAAGAAAAAGGACTATCAGGCATGGGCTTTTCTCAAGTAGGTGTTGTTCAAGAAGTTCATGACCATACGGACTTCGATCAGAATTTCTTCGCGCTAAAAGGATTCCTAAACTCGGCCTTGAGCTCAAAGACCTTGAAGGAACGAAAAGCCGAAGTCGTTAAGGTATTGATCAGGTTATTTGGGCCAGAGGCCAATGAATACCTAGACTACCACGAGCATGTTTGGGCAAATGATAGATTGACATCTGTTTCTGATCCTATTTCCGTTGTTCCTCATCAGAATAATGGCAATCCACTACTTCGCGAAGACGCGTTTAACGGAAAGCTGATTTTCTCTGGGACGGAAAGCTCCGCAGAAAACCCAGGTTATATGGATGGTGCAGTATATAGTGGCTTTTTTAGCGCTAAGAAGGTGTTAGAATAACATCAAAGCTCCTTTGAAAGCTGAGCAAACTCTTTAGCGTGATACGTTAGAATAATGTCAGCACCAGCACGCTTAATACTCATTAGCGTTTCCGTCATTACGCTGTCATAGTCTAACCACCCTTTTTCTGCCGCTGCTTTAAGCATGGCATATTCTCCGCTTACATTGTAAGCAGCTATCGGCTGAGAGTAATTGTCTTTCAAGAGTTTAATAATGTCCAGATAAGCCAAAGCAGGCTTTACCATTAAAAAATCAGCTCCTTCGTCAACATCCAAGTCAGCCTCTATTAAGGCTTCTCTTTGATTGGCAGGGTTCATTTGATACGTCTTTTTATCACCACTCTTTGGCGCTGAATCTAGTGCATCTCGAAAAGGACCATAAAATGCACTTGCATACTTGGCGGTGTAAGACATGATAGACACATCCGTAAATCCATTATCATCCAGCACTTCTCTGATATAACCCACTCTGCCATCCATCATATCAGATGGACCAATGATATCAACACCACATCTGGCTTGAGAAAGTGCTTGCTTGCCTAATACTTCTAAGGTCTCGTCATTAAGGATCACTCCGTCCTTCACTAAACCATCGTGGCCATCAGAGTTATATGGATCGAGGGCTACATCCGTCATGATCGCAGCTTCAGGGAATTCTTGCTTGATTTTGGTTAGTGCCTTTTGATAGAAGAAATTCTCATCATGACTCCTAGTGGCCGTTTTATCCTTGTATTCTTCAGCCACCACAGGGAACACATCAAAAGTATTAATACCAAGTTTCATACATGATTCGATCTCCCGAAGCATAGCGTTTAACCCTAAGCGATAAATACCTGGCATGGAAGCCACCTCTATAGAAGCATTTGCATCTTCAAGAAGAAAAAGCGGGAAAATAAAGTCGCTAGTCTTTACATGGGTTTCCTGTACCAAGCTTATTATGGCTGATGATTTTCGATTTCTTCTAGGTCTGATATCCATACACTAAGTATTACTTGACAAAGGTAATGTTTAAAGGATAATTAAACAGTTTTCCATTATCTGCGTCAATAGTCGCTAAGACCACACAAATCAAATTGACAATCGGGATGATGACTAAGAACGGGATACCGATTAAAAGGAATATGCAAAGCCTGCCATTATAGTATAAATCGTCATTGAAATCTGGAAGTTCAAAGAAGCTTTCGCATGCTCAGCAATTACTTCTGACTCATCTTTTTTTGTCAACCAAATAAATAAGGGCACTAAAAAACTTCCGAATACAACGGAGTAACCTAAAAAGGTTCCGATATGTGCACCAAGTACCCAAGGCCTTTCATGACTAGTCATAATTCTTTTTCATTTTTAAATTCTAAAATATCACCTGGTTGGCAGTCTAACGCCTCACAGATCGCTTCAAGCGTACTGAACCTAACAGCCTTCGCTTTGCCCGTCTTCAATATTGAAAGGTTCGCTAGTGTAATTCCTACCAGCTCTGCTAGCTCTTTGCTTTGCATCTTTCGCCTAGCCAACATCACATCTAAATTTACTATGATGGCCATAATTAGATCGTTAGTTCTTGTTCTTCTTTCAATTTTAAACCGTGGTCAAAAGCATTGGCAATTAACAATATCATTAAGCCAAGGAAAAAGTATGTATTAAAAAAAGACAAATTAAAGGTGAACTTATTACTAATATGAAATACACCCTCTACTTCAATGTAATGGGTAAGGAAATATTTTACCACATGACCATACACCCAGCTAAGAATAGAAAAGGCAATGGTCATAAAGCCCATTATTCTTAACCTCCTCACGTTATCAGTACTAAAAAATTCTCTCTCCTCTATCGTTTTTAAAAGCCCTATTATTAAATGAAGGAGATACCAGAGTGCAAGTCCAAATAGTAGACTAGGAACCGCAATAAATAAACTGGATATAGGAAGAGGGTCAAGATCAAGGAAGTAAGAAGTAGGTCTCGCTGTGATGTCAGAATAACTTTGACCATTATAATTCACAGTTAGTTCTATGGCCTCGGCATCTTCAAAACGATAGTCCTCCTTAAGTGTAAAGCCCAATGGCGATTCAAACTTGCCAATTAACGCAGCTCCAATAAGAACCACTATTAAGATTCCCAAGAATATTTTGGTCAACTCCAGCAGGAATATGCAGACCGAAGTTATTAATCTATTATATCTCATCGTTATTCATTTTAAGATTTAGCGACTTTAAAACATCTTCCCTATTGACCACCCTAATTACAAACACTCCTCCCAATGCAATTGCACCGAATAGGCCCAGCGTCAAGAGTAAAACTCAAACCGACACCGACAATCCGGCATATATTTTCAGAAAGGTAATATTTATTTATTGTTTTTCAATAAATATTTACTGTATATCAATTCTACTAAACCTTTCATATAAGTCGATGTCTAAAACTCAAATCTCAAGACAATGCGACATTTACTCATCACTTTCATGCTATTACTGTCCTATTCAGCATCTGCTCAATTCTGGGTAATCAAGGGAAGTGTTACCGATAGTCTCGAAAACAAACCCATGAAATTCGCTACTGTGCTACTCATCAACAGGTCTGACTCTACTGCAAAGGCCTACTCTACAAATGATGAGGGAGGTTTTCGAATAACTGGGGTTTCCAATGGCAACTATCAAATTGGTATTTCTTATGTGGGCTTTAAAAAATTCAGCAGAAACTTCACCATTCAAGACGGTTCATTAGACCTCGGCATCATCTCACTTGGGATAGATACCAGAAGTATAGAAGGAATAACTGTTGAAGGTTTGGCAGAGCGAGTGAAACAAAATGGCGACACCACAGAGTTCAACGCGGACGCTTTTAAAGTTAATCCTGACGCTACAGCTCAAGATTTGATTGAGAAAATGCCAGGCATTGTCATACAAAATGGTCAGGTACAAGCACAAGGAGAAAATGTCAGTAGAGTATTGGTTGATGGAAGAGAATTCTTTGGTGATGATCCGAACGCAGCATTGAAAAACCTCCCTGCTGAAATGATAAAGAGCATCCAAGTCTATGATCAAGCGAGTGATCAGGCTGAATTCACCGGTTTCCTAGATGGAGAAACCTCCAAAACGATGAATATCATAACACGGGTGAGCATGAGAAATGGCGAGTTTGGTCGTGTTTATGCAGGTGCTGGTACTGATGATACTTATAATGTAGGTACAAGCATTAACCTTTTTCGCCCTAAGGCCAGAACCACATTTTTAGGGCAAGTCAACAATATTAACATCCAAAATTTTTCTACGAGTGATCTTCTGGGAATCACCTCTGGAGGCGGGAGACGAGGCGGTGGTGGCCGAGGCGGTCGCGGTGGTGGTGCAGGAGGCGGTGGCGCAGCGGGCGGAGGTCAATTCGCTAACGGAGGTAATGCAAGTAGTTTTCAAGTTGGCCAACAAGGCGGAATCAATGAGACAAAGGCATTCGGTGTAAACTATTCTTATGAGGATGCAAAAAGGATCAAATTTAGTGGCAGCTACTTCTTCAATCAATCAGATAACACGTCCAATGAGTCGATCTTTAGACAATTCACCATTGCAGCTAATGAAGGACAAACCTATGGTGAGAATAGTTTGTCGGGTAGCAGAAATATCAATCATCGCTTTAGTGGTCAGTTAGAGTACAAAATTGACGAGAGAAACTCGATCATCATGCGACCGAGATTCACACTTCAAGACAACTCAGGCTCAGCACTTGTAGATGGTACCACATTATTGGGAACAGAAATACTGAATACAATTAATACTGAAAACTCTTCCGACCTCGAAGCTTTTAGTTTTAGTAATAATTTACTTTGGAGGCACTCCTTTTTAAAGCGAGGAAGGACCTTTTCCATTAACCTGAATACAGGAATGAACAATAACAATGGGGAAGGCTTCTTGCTATCTGATTCTGAGTTTTTCACTGGAAGGGATCAATCCATCAACTTCAATCAATTCTCAGATCAAAATCAAGATGGGTTTAACATGACCGCTAATGCCACATATACCGAACCTTTGGCAAATAGAAGTTCTATTCTATTCACCTATAGATACGGCTATCAGTTCAATGACTCCGACCTTCAGACTTTAGATTTTAACGAGGGGAATAATGATTATACCGACTTGAATACACCTTTGAGTAACACTTTTGAAAATGACTACTATACGCATCAAGGAACAGTAGGCTATAATTTAAGAGGTACCAAGGGTACGTTAACATTGCGAGCGACTTATCAAAGGGCAATTTTAGATAATGATCAGACCTTTCCTTTTCCTGATAATGTGGATAGAAACTTTAACAACTTTGTTCCATCGATTAATTATCGCTTAAGGTTCGCTACAGGTAAAAGTTTAAGTATAAACTATAGGACTTCCACGAACGCACCCAGCGTCAATCAGCTGCAGAGCGTAATTGATAATACGGATCCGCTCAACATCTCTTCAGGAAATCCAGCGCTCGATCAACGCTATCAGCACTCAGCAACGATTAGATACAACAAAGTTGATAGTGAAACCTCAAGAACCTTTTTCACCCTGCTAAGTGGTAGTTTTTCTGATAATTATATCGGCAACAGCACTACGATTGCCTCAAGGGGAAACACAGTGGTTGACGGCATTACCTTACAGCCAGGCGCCAGATTTAGCAAACCAGTAAATCTAAATGGCTATTGGAACCTCAGAAGTTTCATCTCATATGGCCTACCCCTAGGCTTTATTAAGTCGAACTTAAACTTCACAGGAACAATATCTTTTACCCAAACACCTGAATTAATCAATGACGCACTGAACAATGCCAGAACACCAACAATGGGTCTTGGAATGGTTTTGAGCAGCAACATCAGTGAAAAAATTGACTTCACACTATCGAGTAATTCCAGCTTTAGCACAGTCAACAACACGTTACAAGCAGCTAACAACACGGATTACTTTACTCAGTCTACCAGACTCAGACTCAATTGGATCTTTGGTACAGGATATGTATTTCGTTCGACAGTTAGTCATATCGCAAACTCTGGCTTATCCGATGGGTTCAACCAGAGTTTCGTATTGTGGAATATAGAAATGGGGAAAAAGATTATGAAAGAAAAGGCCGAGGTCAAGTTGACGATTTTCGATTTACTTAAGCAAAACCAAAGTATCACTCGAGCCATTACGGGCTCTTATATAGAGGACAATCAGACCCAAATACTGACTCAGTACTTCATGCTTTCATTTGTCTATAACATCAGAAGCTTTGGTCAAGGCCAGCAAATACCCGTTGAGAATGACAGACTTAGACAATTAAAGGAACGCTTTGGGGCTGCTGGAGGTAGAAGAGGTGGTGGAAATGGTAATGATTAGTACCTTAACTAACCACCAATAATACCATGCCAGACTTCCCTTTGGTTGAGTTAAAGTTATCTTATAAATACTTCAGCCTTGTTCTAGAATAAGATAATGACCCCAATAGATAAATCATTGCCCTTATGGAACGTCTTGGGATTATAAAACTCAAGAATAATAAGGAAATTATTAGTTGTTAGGGTTTGTAAACGAACTACTCGCCTCCAAAAATAAATCAGACTCAGGTTCTGATGTTCCCTCCTGCGGATAATTATTCTCCATCACCACAGCATCCTCCAATATAGTATTGTCATAACGCAATACCAGACCAAATGATACACTAGCGATAGCCAAGATAAGACAGATAATGTTTAGGATTCTTCTTTTGGTCGAAGTAAGCATAATACTAATGTTTTGGTCATTAGACCCTCTAAGCAGAGAAATATCCTGCCAAAAATCTAAGGACAATAAATGTAGAAAGAATTACCTCTTCGACTATGTAATTTCATGATTAATGGATTTTTCTTAATTTAAGTGGTATTAAATTGACTTATAGTTGAGTCGATGATATCACAACACTCATGAAGTTGCTCCTCTGTCATCACCAATGGTGGTGCAAATCGAATGATATTACCATGTGTAGGTTTCGCCAAAAGTCCATTTTCCTTCAAGGCAATACAAATATCCCAAGCCGTTGAACTATCCGGTGAGTCATTAATGACAATCGCATTTAACAACCCTCGCCCTCTGACTGTTGTAACTAAGTCGCTATTTTCAATCAGGTTGCACATTCTTTCTCTGAATAATTCGCCTAGCCTACGCGCATTCTGCGTTAGCTTTTCATCTATGATCACCGCTAACGCTGCCATAGCAACTGCTCCACCCAGTGGGTTACCACCAAAAGTCGAACCGTGTGTACCAGGAGTAATCACATCCATGATATGATCGTCTGCTAAAACAGCAGACACTGGATATACACCACCAGAGATGGCCTTACCGAGTATTAATAGATCTGGGCGCGTGTATGTCTCTTGTCTCTCGCAGTGACCTTCACAATTACAATTACCACAAATGGCCAGTAACCCTCCAGTTCTACCGATACCTGTCTGAATTTCGTCTGCCATAAAGAGGACGTTGTTCTCTTTACACAATCGACCGACATGCTTAATAAAGTCTACATCTGGCACAAAAACACCCGCTTCACCTTGAATTGGCTCGATTAGTACGCCAACTACATTTTCTTGTGTTACCGCCTTCGCTAGCGCTTCGGTGTCGTTATATGGGATTTTGATAAACCCTGAAGTATAGGGCCCAAAATTCCTTCTTGCTTCAGGATCGCTTGAAAAGGAAATGATTGTTGTGGTACGACCATGGAAATTCTGATCGAAGACGATGATCTTGCCTTCATTCTCAGCTACTTTCTTTTTCTCGTATCCCCATTTTCGACAAACTTTGATGGCTGTTTCGACAGCCTCAGCACCAGTATTCATGGGCAACACTTTATCAAAGCCAAAATACTCAGTCACATACTTTTCGTAAGGTCCGAGCATATCATTGTAAAATGCCCTTGAGGTCAAAGTAAGCTTCTCCGCCTGATCCTTTAAGGCCCCTACTATTCTTGGATGACAATGCCCTTGGTTGACTGCACTATAAGCAGACAGAAAATCAAAATACTTTTTGCCCTCGACATCCCAAAGGTAAACACCTTCGCCACGTGCTAACACAACAGGTAAAGGATGATAGTTATGTGCACCGTGCTGATTTTCTAAAGCGATTGCGTCTTGACTAGACTGTATTGATTCCATAAAGTTGACTTTTTTTGGCAGTTTTGTAAACAATTGCCTCGTTTCAAAGGTAAAGAATATGATTCAGCATAAAAACATGTCTAAAGATTCAAACACGAACCAAATCTTTGCCAGTAAAACCGAAGATTACTACATTGGCAAGGACGGCAAACTAGTATTCACAGAGCAATACCTCTTGAAGCGCGGTTACTGTTGCCAAAACGGCTGCCGCCATTGCCCATATGGTTTTAAAAAATGAATGACACTTTTAAGAATCTCTCCATAAATCCCGATGAACTTCCTGCTGTAGCCGATGCCGATTTCCAAGGCATTGAAAAAGGCTACCTAAAGGTATCCTTATTGTCAGGCAGTTTCTTTTTCCTCGTGCTGATGATTGGTGCTTTTTGCATCATTTTTTTTAACGATGATATCGAAGGAACAGTACAAGCATACTTCATTATAATGGGCTCAATTACATTTTTATGGCTCATTAATATCATTGTCACCATAAAAGCATTTCCTAAGAAGCAGTATGCTCTTCGTGAACGGGACATCATCTACACTAAAGGCTTATTGTGGTGGGAAAGAACAAGTATCCCTTTTAATAGAATACAGCATGCCGAGTTGAAGCAAGGACCGGTAGATCGTTTTTTTAAACTGCACAACTTAAAAATATTCACCGCAGGTGGACAAAGTAGTGACCTTGTTATCCCTGGTCTAAACGAAGAGACTGCATCCAAACTCAAAGAATTCATACTCGGTAAAACAGCCCTCGATGGAAATGACAATCGATAAGTTTTCAGTTCCAATGCGTCAGTCGCGCGTTGCCATCGGTATTATTCTAATCAAGTTTCTGCGAATGACCATTAGGTCCTTCTGGCCAATACTTTTGAGCTTTATCATTGGGGGTAGAAACAACGATAGCTTTGGGACCATCATTGGCTATATCGCTTTAGGCTTTGCAGCCTTCAACTTGATCGGCTCAGTACTCACCTACTTTAGGTTTTACTTTTATATAGATGATGGTGCTGTAATTATAGACAAGGGAATTCTCAAAAGAACCAAGACCAACATCCCTTTCGAGCGTATTCAGACCATCAACTTTAAGCAAAACATTCTACATCAGATTTTTGGGGTAGTAAGTCTTGAGATTGATACCGCTGGTGCTAAAAAGTCAGAGATGACCATTGATGCCTTGAATAAGGAAGATGCTGAACTGCTTAGAAGTTTTATCCTCAAAGAAAAAGCTCAAATCATTACTCCAACTCCAGATCTAGATGAGAATTCAATTGATATTGATGAAGAGGAAAATGTAGTGTTACACCTTAGCGTGCCTGATCTTTTTAAGGTAGGCATTAGCCAAAATCACCTGAGATCAATGGGCCTGTTGTTTGCCTTCGTGTTCTCCACGATAAATCAGTTCACAGAAAACCTTCCGGAATTTATTGACGGGCAATTATCTGGATATGAAATAGATATACTCAATTCGGGATGGATATTGTTCTTGGCTTCTGTCATTATTGTAAGCATTATTTCCTTTGCTTATTCTATGATCACAACGGTATTGGGCAATTATGATTTAACACTATCCATAAATAAAAGTGGTTTAAAACTGGTAAAGGGCCTCTTGAATCGCGAAGAAATCTCAGTTGCTCATAATAAGATTCAGGTCATTTCTTGGTCAGACAACCCCATTCGGATGATGTTCAAAATGTTCACCCTCAATATTGAACAAGCAAGCAGTGCCGAAGCAGATCAGTTGAAATCAAAAATAAAAGTTCCTGGCAGCTATCAAGCACAAGTTGATAGCGTTATTAGGGCGGTTTTCCCAGCAGAATTCTATCGGACTGAAGAAAAACATGGGGTGAGCAAACTGTTGAAATACCGCTTAATATTCTTTATCGGGATATTGCCTACGCTTATTGCAGGCGGGGTAAGTTATTACTTCATCGACTGGCAGTCACTCTATTTTATGCTTTGGACCATTTTCATTTGGTTTACAGTAAGTGCTTACTATAGAAAAAGGTCTTACGAAGTGAATGACGAACTCCTTAGAAATAACCGAGGAACATTCGGGCACATCTATGAACTGGCTCAATTGTACAAAGTGCAATCTATTCAGATAAAGCAAAGTTGGTATCAGCGCAGAAAGCGTATAGCGACAATAATTCTCTCCAATGCTGCCGGCTCGCTAAAAGTACCCTTCATTAGTATTGAAGAAGCCGAAGCACTAGAAAGTTTCATACTCTACAGGATCGAAAGCGACAGCAGAGAGTGGATGTGACACAGATTGCATATTTTTCTAAGAGATTTTGGTATCAAGGTTGTTCAGTTCAGGAATTATTCAGATATTTGCAGTCCGTTTAGAAAAAGCGGTTAATTTAGACGTTATGGCTAGAGTTTGTGATATTACAGGTAAGAAAGTGCAGGTAGGAAACAATGTTTCTCACGCTAACAATAGAACTCGAAGAAAATTCTATCCGAATCTTCAAAAGAAGCGTTTCTTCATTCCTGAAGAGGATGCTTGGATCACTTTGAAAGTTTCTACTTCAGCTTTGAGAACTATTAATAAAAATGGTATCTCTGCGGTGCTAAAAAAAGCAAGACAAAGCGGTAACATCTTAGTATAATAGCGTCTACGTACGTCAGTATACAAAGGGAAACCAAGTGTCAAAATATTTTCAATCCTGTTAGCATTTTTGTTATCAGGATTTTTTGTTGACTTAAGTCAATAGGCAATGAAGGACTACTGAAGAAATTGAGTAACTCCCGCAAGAGCTAGGCCCGTTATATTAGCGTACGCTACCAAAAATAAAAGGTAATAAATAAGGCTAATACGATCAATTAGACAAGAGAGGGCTACTTGTCAAAGAAGCTAGCACTGATACTTGATAATTAGTGAATTAATTTGATTCACGGGTTTCAAAATCTAAACTAGCTTCGTATATTTGCAGTCCGAAATTTAGAAGCACAAACAAATGGCTAAGAGTAAAGGGAATAGAGTTCAGGTAATAATGGAGTGCACCGAGCACAAAGAGAGTGGTATGCCTGGGACTTCTCGTTATATCACCACGAAGAATAGAAAGAATACGACTGAAAGGTTGGAGTTGAAGAAATACAACCCGATTCTTAAGAAATCTACAGTTCACAAAGAAATTAAATAATCATGGCTAAGAAGGTAGTTGCAACCCTAAAGAAAGAAGGCGGAGTTAAATACGCCAAAGTGATTAAGGCGGTTAGGTCTCCAAAAACTGGAGCTTATACTTTCAAAGAAGAGATGGTTACAGAAGATATGGTGAAAACTGTATTGTCTGATAAGTAAGAATTAGCTTTTATATCATAAATTAAAGTCCCCTTTTGTGGGACTTTTTTGTTACATCATATTTAATTCATCGCCATGGCACTGTTTGGTTTATTCTCGAAAGACAAGAAGGAATCTCTAGATAAAGGTCTGGAAAAGACTAAGGAAAACATCTTCTCAAAAATTGGAAGAGCTGTTGCCGGTAAGTCAAAGGTCGATGATGAAGTCCTTGATGAATTAGAAGAGATCCTGATCACCTCTGACGTTGGAGTTGACACTACTGTAAAGATCATTGAGCGCATAGAGGCCAGAGTTGCCAAAGACAAGTTCATGGGCACCTCTGAACTAGATCAAATTCTTCGGGATGAAATCGCTGCTCTCCTGTCTGAAAATAATACTGAAGACCTTGCTGACTTTGAATTACCGGCAGGTCATAAGCCCCACGTAATTCTAGTCGTTGGCGTGAATGGCGTAGGCAAAACAACAACCATCGGTAAACTTGCAGCTCAATTCAAAGCCCAAGGCAAATCTGTTATACTCGGTGCCGCAGACACTTTTAGGGCGGCAGCAGTGGAACAACTCAAACTCTGGGGAGAGCGTGTAGGCGTTCCGGTAGTCGCTCATGGTATGAACACCGATCCAAGTGCAGTTGCATATGATGCAATCAAAGAAGGCGTAGAGACTGGCGCGGACTTGGTCATAGTAGATACCGCAGGAAGATTGCACACCAAAGTGAATTTGATGAATGAACTCTCAAAGATTAAGAGGGTCATGCAGAAGTTTATCCCAGAAGCGCCACATGAGATCATATTGGTACTCGATGGATCAACAGGCCAAAACGCTTTCATTCAAGCAAAAGAATTTACCAAAGTGACCGAGGTTACGGCCTTAGCCATCACCAAACTTGATGGTACGGCTAAAGGTGGTGTCGTAATTGGTATCTCAGACCAATTCAAAATCCCTGTAAAATACATTGGTGTAGGTGAGCAAGTCAACGACCTTCAGGTCTTCAACAAGGCGGAGTTTGTAGATTCTCTTTTTAAGAAATAAGGATTAACAACCCAATCACCTCGTTGTATAAGCGGGTTACTTCTTTACAATCATGAACGATCGCGTACATTCTACTGCGCTAATACGGTCATCCGTAAGTACTAACTATTACTATACAACTAAATATCAATTACTTACAAGTATGGCACTCATATTGTAATGTACTTACATGGATAGAAAACATTTGTACATTAACGAACATACCTATGAGCGCTATTGCCATTCAAATCCCTCAGATCAGTGGGGAGCAAGAAATCGAAGTAAGAGTTAACGGTAAGAAAATGTCTTACAACTACCGCGTGGAAGTTTTCCACTGGGCAGATTGCGACAACCCTAGCGATGACAGAGTAGGTTGCATTAGACAAATCCTCGCCAAGTACGATGCTAATTGGGAACTTTATACCATTGGCATGCCTACAGACGAATTAGTGCCAATTACCTTCCGCAAGAAAAGAGTATAGTCTTAACGCTCAGTAGTTCGCCTGCATTTATTTCTTAAATTTGCCACACTAAAATTTGGTATGAAGGCGAAGGGACTGAAAAAAGATAAGGTTAATATAGTAACACTAGGTTGCTCAAAAAACCTGGTTGATTCTGAAGAGATATTAACCCAACTCAAGGGCAATGGAGTAGACACAACCCATGAAGCTTCTAATGACGATGCAAACATTGTTGTCATCAATACGTGTGGTTTTATTGACAATGCTAAGCAGGAATCAATAGATACAATCCTCAGATATGTCGATGCGAAAGAAGAAGGGCTTGTAGACAAAGTTTATGTCACTGGTTGTTTATCTCAACGCTACAAGGACGACTTGGAAGTAGAAATCCCTCAAGTAGATGCCTTTTTCGGCACGATGGAACTGCCTGCCCTCCTAAAGAAATTCAAAGCAGACTATAAGCATGAGCTAGTCGGTGAAAGAATCACTACTACCTCTAATCACTACGCTTATTTAAAAATATCGGAGGGTTGCGACAGGCCTTGCTCCTTCTGTGCGATTCCTTTAATGAGAGGAAAGCACCGCTCTAGACCCATCGAAGAACTGGTTAAAGAGGCTAAGAACTTGGCTAGAAACGGTACTAAAGAACTCTTGTTGATCGCGCAGGATTCCACATATTACGGTCTAGACATCTATAAAAAGAGAAACTTAGCAGAGCTCCTCAGAAACCTTTCAGATGTAGAAGGCATAGAGTGGATTCGACTTCATTACGCCTTCCCTACCGGCTTTCCTATGGATGTGTTGGACGTAATGGCCGAAAGAGATAATATCTGTAACTACTTAGACATTCCGCTCCAACACGGATCAAATAATGTCTTGAAATTGATGCGTAGAGGTACGACTCGCGAAAAGACTGAAAAGCTTCTTGCCGAGATGAGAAAGCGAGTTCCTGGAATTGCCATTAGAACCACATTGATTGCTGGTCACCCTGGCGAAACCGAAGAAGAGTTCGAGGAAATGGTGAATTTCGTGAAAGAATCACGTTTTGACCGCTTAGGTATATTCACATATTCTCATGAAGAAGACACGCATGCCTATAGTATGGATGACGATATTCCTGAAGAAGTGAAGCAAGAGCGAGCTAACCGCATAATGCAGATACAAGAAGAAATCTCATTAGAGCTTAACCAAGAAAAGATCGGTCAGACCATGAAGGTGCTCATCGATAGAAAAGAAAGTGGCAACTTTATCGGAAGAACAGAACATGATTCCCCCGAGGTAGACAATGAGGTACATATAGATGCAAAAAAGCATTACTTGAGAATTGGTGATTTTGCCAACATAAAAATCACCGATGCTACTGAATTTGATCTCTATGGGGAACCAGTTGTCTAGTAAAATTGTCACCTAATGGTAAATCCATTTTAGCCCCTCAATAAGTTTATGGACACTTTGGAAAAAACAGACTGTTTACTTAGTAAGATTGCCTTCGAAAAGACGAATAGCTTCTCAAAGGTCTTTCTGGACTATATCACTGGTGATTCTAAACTTGTCCCCTTCCATAATGGCTTACCGTCAGTTGAAAACTTAATTGCACAAATTGACAAACGTAACTTCCCTGTCAGCACAAGGGAAATCCTTTCTTCAGTTCTAAAATCACAGTATGAGCACTTCGAAGTATCTCCAAGCACTTCGAAAAACATGGAAGACCTGAAGTCTGAGAATACGTACACCATTACCACCGGTCATCAGTTAAACATCTTCACAGGGCCTCTTTACGTCATTTATAAAATAGTGTCTGTCATCCGTGCCTGTGAAGAACTTAAGAAATTAAGGCCTGATTGTAATTTTGTACCTGTCTATTGGATGGCTAGTGAAGATCACGACTTTGAAGAGATCGATCACTTTCGTTTTAACGGGCAAAAGTTCTCGTGGGAAACAGATCAGGTGGGCGCTGTAGGAAGGTTTAATACTAAATCCATTAGCCCAATATTTGACGAAATTATCGGAATCCCAGATTTCTTTAGAGATGCCTACTTAAAAGAGAAAGACCTAGCATCAGCAGTCAGACACTATATGAATCACCTTTTTGGTGAACATGGCTTAGTTATCATTGATGCTGACCAAAAAGACCTCAAATGCCTCTTCACTCCAGTAATTGAATCAGACCTTTTCGACCACACGCCAGAAGTGGAAGCCAGTCGCATCACAAAAGAAATTGAAGGTGCAGGCTACAAAACTCAAGTCTTCCCAAGAGAAATCAACTTCTTCTATTTAGAAGGCAACATAAGGTCGAGAATAGTAAAGAACGGAGATGGCTATGAAGTACTTGATACTGACCTCACCTTTTCTGTAGACGGAATCAGGCAAGAACTGGTTGATCATCCTGAAAGATTCAGTCCAAACGTAGTTTTAAGACCACTTTATCAAGAGTTCCTCTTACCAAACCTAGCGTATGTAGGCGGACCTTCCGAGCTTGTCTACTGGCTACAGCTGAAGGGCATATTCGATCATTTTCAAGTTACTTTCCCGCTACTTATGCCACGTAATTTTGCTGGCATAATGACCCATCGGCAAGTGAAAAAGCTCCAAAAAGCTGGCTTAAGTTATGAGGACATCTTCAAAGAGGAGAATGAACTTGTTAAGGAAAAAGTGATTGCCAATACCGCTTTCAAAATGGACTTAGATGAACAGAAAGTTCATTTGAGAAAAATCTACTCCGACATTAAGGATCAGGCGACTCAGGTAGATTCAACTTTAGAAAAACTCGTTTTAGCCGAGCTAAAGAAAGCCGAAAAGAGTCTTGAGAAGATCGAGTATAAGATCTTAAAGGCTGAGCGGAAAAACCAAGAAGTGTTAGTGAATAGGATATATACCCTAAAAGAAACACTGTTTCCAGGAGGGAGTCCGCAAGAAAGGAAAGACAATTTCCTGAATTTTTACATTAACAATCCAAAATTCATAGATTCATGTATGGAAGCTTTCGATCCGTTCGATTATCGTTTCCATATGCTTGAAGTCCATGAATAAAGAAGTTCTTAGATCGCTATTTCTAGAGAAACGCAAAACCTTAACAGGACAGGAGTTTGATCGTAGAAATAAATTGCTCCTCAAAAACTGCCTAGACTTTCTAGCAGCTAACCCACAACTCGTTCATTGCCACCTATTCCTTTCCATCAAAAAATTTAAGGAGCCTAATACGTGGTCCTTATTCGAACACCTGAGGAACAGCAGCGCGCATGAAGTCTATGTATCAAAAACACTCTTTAAACAGAAGAGACTGACTCATTTTAGAATTGAAAACGACACTATCTTTGAAACAACTAAGTTCGGCATACCAGAACCTGTAAACGGTACAGCAGTTGAGTCTCAGGTGCTAGATGTAGTTTTCGTTCCGCTTATTTCTTGTGATAAAATGGGCAATAGAATCGGATACGGAGCAGGTTTATATGATCGGTTTTTAAATGAAGTAAACCCTAACTGCCTAAAAGTAGGGATAGGAATCACTCCCACCCTAGACCATTTAGATTACACTGACGAGCACGATGTACCCTTAGACTACTTCATCTCTCATTTAGGAAGTGATACTTTTGATAAGTCCTAATTCCTTTTCTTCAACAGTTTAATAGAAGCTGTACGTAACCCGTTAGAAGCCTTTAGTATATACAAACCATCAGGTGAATTCCTTAAGTCAACCTCCACCTGATTGCCACTTGCATAGTCGTTCACTTCCTTAAACATGGTAACGCTTCCCTGAGCATCTACAATTTGCATTTCAAAGTCCCCTATGAAAGCGTTAGGAAAGGCTAAGTTGAATATTCCTGTAGAAGGATTTGCATCGACTATTATCTTCTGCACATTCACTAGCAAGGGATCATCAATAGAAGCGATCACATTCTCTATAGTGTAGCCTTCGTTAGTTGTTACAGTTCCATCAAACGCATTACCAGCATTATCTTGAATGTCTTGACTGGCCGTAAAGACGAGGCCTAAAGCACCGTTCTCCACAATATCAATGATCGCAACTGAATAGACTCCTGCGCCTAGCTCAGTCACTGTACTCAATGTAGCAGTCGGAGAACCTTCGGAGAAGCCAAAGTCGCTTACATCTACGTTTTGAACCCCCTCAGTGAACGTCAGCATAAAGGTCACACTGTTTTCATCCGTTATTTCAGTAATTGGATTTAAACGCGTAATGGCAGCGGTAGGAGTAGTCCCATCCTGTATCGTATAATTTTCTTCTGTAGTAACGGTTCCGCTAAATACATTACCTATAACATCAGTGATATCAGTAAATGCTGATATATCCAAACTGAGCGTTCCGTTACCTCCAATATTATTTACTGTCACATCAAAAACAGTCCCTGCTGCACCCTCTGTATTCTCAGTGACTATGCTAATGGTTCCGGAAGCATCTCCCGATGTTTCAAAATCAGTAACATCTACATTAACAACCTCCTCTGAGAATGTCACTTGAAATTGCACCGTAGTTTCACTTGTATTTTCATCTGCAGGATTTAATCTTGTAATGGAAGATACATCAGGACTAGTACCATCAAAATTGAATGAAACAGAATTTGATAGAGCCGTTCCTTCAATGTCTTGAACTCCAAGTCTGAGTTGGTATTCACCAGCATCCGTCACAGTTAATTGACTCGCATTCTCACCCTCAATAGCAACACCATCTTTCAACCACTGGTAACTCATGCCCTTACCTACAGTGTAAGAAATATTTCCTCTCAGAACAGCTGTATTCACTTCATCTGTTTGAATAGAATAATTGATATTTGGCGTGACACCAACCTGATAAGCCCCTTGAAACACTCCGTTACCATGGGTACTGGCCATTACGGCCCCTTCAATCGGTCTTACGGACACCCAAGAAACAACAACATTCCCAATTACATCAGCTCCTTGTTGCGTCCAGACTGTATTATCTCCATCTAATGTTTGTGTCATAAATAAGCCCACTGAGGTTCCTACAAAATAGTAGTTCCCACCATTTCCGTCAGGCATAACAGCGATGTTTCTTACTGAAGGCCCAGCTCCAGAACCACTAGCATTTTCTTCAAGGTTACCTGAAATAGAAGTCCATGTATCTCCGCCATCTTCAGAAGACCAAACGCTTAACACTTCATAGTTCGAAAAGGTCATAAAAACTTTATTTCCATCTTTTGGATCTACAACGATGCTTGATATATTTCCTATTGGAAGTCCTGCTCGATTCAATTCCGTAGCTTCAACTCCTTCTTCTATGTCTCTTGTATTGTCAACCTTATAAATTCTTCCTGCTCTGGTTCCAAAGTACAAGATACCTTCTGGCTGAGTAGACATGGCCAATGCAGAAACGGGCTGATTCGTCAAAGAGCTAGGCCCTCCTATTTCAATCCAACCATTTTGACTTGGATCATCACCTCTTGGGTTTGTCCTTATGTCATTCGTTATAAAGACCCTTCCCCTTGCTCCTACGACCAATTGATCTTGATGAACTGGGTTATAGGTATATGGATTAATGAATGAAAAGTCAGTAGCACCATTACCCGTAGGTGAGATATTACCTTGATATTGATAAACACCATTGTCATCGGCTTCATACCTCCCAAGGTTACCATTCTGAGAGGAGGCGTAAAGTCCGTTGTAAGTGATCGCTGAGTAAGCCCCATCTCCACCAAAAACATCTACCCAATCAGCTGTAGGATCTACGTCAAACTTGGCAAATGTGCTGTTATCCTGAAGCCCTCCTACGATCTGCTGATCGCCAAAGTCATAATTATGGATATCAAGGTGATAGAATTGAGTGGTTAAATATCCATTGTTCAAAGACTCCCAAGTAATGGGCGTAATTGTATTCGTAGCGGCTAAGTTATCTGCCGTTCTATGCACCCCACCATCAGTAGATGTAATCATTTTATTCCCGTCTGAAGGGAAGAAAAAGTAGTCATGGTTATCTGGGTGGTGATTCGGATACAAAGTACAGCAGTTACCTACTCGATAACCTCCTACTTGTTTTCTTCCATTATCAGTTGTAAAACCATCAAGAGACCTCAATAAATTTATGCCTGCTGCAAAAACGACATCACTATTGTCTGGATGCACGGCAACAAATAAGTTATAGCCTCCTTGGGCACCGTGACCGTTGACGCCCTCATCATCAATCACATCAAGTCTGGTGGTCAGATCAGTCCAGGTACTGCTGGCATCACTATAAACGAATAAATTAGCTGGCGCTAACACGTAAATTCTGTCCTCATTTGATGGATCAACACCTAACTCTAATCTCGTAAACGTTGTAGGAAAACCATCAGGGAATTCAATAGATGTCCATGTAATCCCATCATCAGACTTAAAAAAACCATCTTCACCATTTGCCCCATTAAAGGCTGAATTACCAATTGTAGCGTATACTTTACCTGCTGTAGTGATCGCAATGTCTGTAGAATTTCTCCCAGTATTATCAGCACCTAGCACTGTATCAAAAGTTTCAAAACCGTCTGTTGAACGTAGAATCTCGCTAGTCCCTCCGGCATATATTTCGGTACCTTCTGTGTTGGAGTAGTCAATTGCCAATTCATCAATCAATGCAAATTCTGCACGATCGTTCAAAATTACATCAGTACCACTTGTACCAGCTACAGCTGTAGCAGATATTAAATTCCAAGAAGCTCCATTGTCAACAGACTTGTATATACCATTACCTACATAGATGTCTCCATTCAGCGTTGCAGAATTACCTCTTCTCTCTCCTGTAGAATAGTACCATTCATTAGTTTTCCCAGTACGTTTATCTTGAACCAATGAACTCACAGCCGGGTGTTGCTCCATAGCAGTTGTTCTAGACCAGGTAGCCCCAGAATCTATACTCCTCCACATTCCTCCAGATATGGCACCTGCTAGGATAATACTCTCGTCATTGACATCTAGAGCGACTGCTCGAGTTCTTCCTCCAATATTGTATGGACCAACACTAGCGAAAGGAACGGTTTGCGTAGTAGCCACTGCGCTTGAACTACGAATCCTCCCGGCAGCACTACTTCGCACCTGATCGGTAAGGTTTAAGTTCTTCTTAGCGTAGTTAAGTTCTCTTTGTCGGATAAAACCAGGCAGTTCCCCGGTCTCAGGATTAACCAGTTGCCCCATTTCAAACTCCAATCTTTCAATTGGGTTCTCTGATTCTTCCGACTCATTATTTTCAAACTTTTGATTAAGTGAGGTGTCTAGACTTAACTGTCTTTCTGCAACAAGGTATTTTGGACCTCTATCGTTAGAAAAGTAAGCTATTGTCAATAGTACAACAGCCAGCACTGATATTGTTAGTAGTCGTTTCTTCATGTTTAGTAGTTTATTCAACGATCATGTTGAGCGTTAATCTTTCATCAGATCTTTTGGGCGTAGAGAATGCATCGAACATTACTTGAGTGTCTTTGTTAAACTTGACCCCCGGAGTGAATAATAGCACTATCTGGCCTAGCTGAGGCTCAGCATCTGAGAAGGTTGCACCAATCCTTACAACCTCTGTAACCCTAAACTCATACTGGTATCTATCAGCAATTTTCTTTGCCTTGGTCATAATCTGACCTTTCACTCTGATGGCATCCTTGTTCATTGTTTCTCTTTGCACCTCCATAACACCGTCAGTATTTATGCTATACACTTTGGCAGTTGTTGACGACTTACAATTGGTTAAGAAAAAGATTAGTCCAGCAAAAGCTAGAAATGAAAAGGATTTTATAAGGTTTTTCTCCATTCTCAATTTATTCGGTTAGAAATATACGATTTATATGAAAAGAATGCAGGAAATCATGGCGACAATTATGACCAAAAAAAGTTAAGAGCGGAGATCGGCTACTTCTAGTTAGCGATAGCATACACAAATGGTTATTTAACCAACGGACAAATGACCATTTGTGCTCAAAAACTTTAATATTTTGCGTACCTCATAATTGCATAATTAATTAGTGCGTTTCAGTAATTTAATTGAGGCTCTTGCAGATTGATTAGTAACATTGACAATATATAGTCCATCAGGAAGGTTTGTCAAATCAAGGGGTACTTGTTCTCCAACAACATAGCCCTGTATTAGGCTTCTTACTTTTTGTTGACCATCAGCACCAACGACTGACAAGTCAAAATCACCCACAAATTCCGTGAGGAAGGCTAAATTGAAAACCCATGTTGAAGGATTCGCATCCACAACAATCTGCTCTGCTTGCTGCAAGAGATTATCATCAATAGATGTTATTTCGTCTGTCACATAATCAATGGTGTTAGATAATGCAGTCGTACCACCTTGCAAAGTAATTCTTGCTTGATACGACCCAGATACGCTCGTAGTAAAGGTGTCGCCATCTAAAAGAAAAGTCCATTCTTCATCGGTTTCACCTGAAAATTTGAAATAAGATGCATTATCCTGCATACCTCCAGCAATCTGATTGTCTAACCTATCATATTGCTGTATGGCTAATTGATAAAATTGTGGGGTGATATATCCATTATTTAAGTCGACTCATGTAACAGGTTCAGTCGTATTTGAAGCTGGCGGTGCAAGGTTATTGGTGGTCAAATGCACTCCCCCATCTATTGACCCCACCTGTCCTGAAGTCAGACTGTTCGTTTGAGAAATATGAATGTATTTGTAATCACGTATCTCACCATTTTTAGTAAATGTAGCTGGCTTAAGTGACACACAACTAGCAACCAAAATAGTTAAACCTAGAATTGTAAGTATTCTCTTAAATTTCATTTATCAAAAATTCAGAGTAATCGTTTTTAATTCAAATTGTCTATCACGTGTCGACTAAATCAAAAGGTGCTATTTGCGTGGTGATCAAATTACAGAGTACCGAAATAATTTATCTATGACAAAAAAATATAAATCTCTTTAGCAGATATTGCTAGATAGCAAAATGCCATTTCAAAATGTCTTTGTTATTTAGTAGAGAACCAGTCCTTCTTACATTCTTCAATAGCACATAGGATTCAATTGGGGGCGGGGGCTGCCCCTCTTAGGAGAAAGACTTTTTCGATATGGTTTTGAAATTCGGATAATGGATGGGTAAAATTTCAAAAGCTATCCAAACTGCATTCTATAAAAAATGGGCTGCTAGAGAACATCATTTATAACAGATAGATTTATATTATATTCGGGTAGTCACGATAGTGAGACTACAATTGGTCTCTTAGCGATTGGTGCTTTTAATAATTTATCTATGAAAAAACGTTATTCTCTTTTCCTGCTTTTATGTTTTGTTTTCATTGTCAAAAGTGGTTATTCTCAATCTCATAAATATTACTCAGCTAATGGAATTATCACATCATCTAAAGTTGATGGTGGAAAGTACGAATTGCTTTTAGATACTAAATCGGGTGTTACGAAGCTTTTATCCTAAGCGCCTTTCGGGGTATTGTCTGAGACTTCATTATTGATACTTGTCCTTTGTAGGATAAATCAACTGACTTTTGGGTGGCATCAGCACTTTTACAACTGGAGACCCCAATACTTAAGGATAGAAATAGAAAAGTGACAAGCGTGAACTTTGTTTTATTGTCTGCCGTAAGCATAATTCTTTGATGCAAAATATACATTTTATCAATCATTCCCCTTATTGAAAAGTTGGTTTGACCAAACGTTTAGGGCTTCTCATTTGCGGTTTTCACACCCCTGACCATCTCCTTTTTACCTGGAGGGCCTGGAAGCGTTTCTACGCGCAAGCCCAAATCCGCTAAGTCTCTTTTCAGTTGACCACGCGCACAGTAGGTAACAAATACTGCACCAGTATTCATCAACGCAGAAACTTTTGAAAGCAACGCTATCTCCCACATTTCTGGCTGTTTACTTGGAGCGAAAGCGTCAAAAAAGACTAAATCAAAACCTAAGTTAGACGCAAAGTCTTTCAAGGGAATTCGGTGCTTAATCAGTGAGAAGTTAGGTGATAGATTCACTTGTTCTTCCCAAGCGCAGTCATGAAGTGCTTCGAAATCTTCTCTAGAAACACCTGCTATCAACTGATCGTATGTTAATTCCGATATGAGTGATGTTGATAATGGAAAGGGCTCTAAAGTGGTGAAACTAATGGTAAGCTGAGGGTTTCTTTTGGCATACTCCTGAACCAATAGGGCATTTAAACCTGTTCCAAAACCAACCTCAAAAATATCAATCTTGGTTTCTCCCCTTTCTACTAAGAGGTCTAGCCCTTGTTTGATAAACACATATTGAGACTCTGTTAGTGCTCCATGGGTGGAGTGATAGGTTTCGTTCAACGCCTCGTTGTATAAAGATTGAGAACCATCTTCGGTTGCTATAATCCTTATCGGGCTGGTCATGCTTTGGTGATTAGTACGGTGGCAAAGGCTGCGACACCTTCCTCTTTACCCACAAAGCCTAATTTCTCTGTAGTAGTGGCTTTGATAGATAGGTCCTCTAAATCAATTTCCATTACTTGACAAAGGCTTTCTTTCATAGCCGGAATGTGTGGATTCACCTTTGGTTGTTGAAGGCAGATCGTAGAATCAATATTACCAATTTCAAAACCAGCATTTCGAATCAGGTCCATTACGTCTTTGAGTAAAATCTTACTATCGATCCCTTTGAACTTTGGGTCTTGGTCAGAAAAGTGAAAACCGATATCTCTCATGTTGGCAGCACCTAATAATGCGTCACAAATCACGTGAATCAGAACATCCGCATCTGAATGACCCACTGCTCCATGCGTATGAGGCACTTTGATTCCGCCTAACCAAAAGTCTTTACCCGCTTCTAGCTTATGCACATCGTAACCAAATCCTGTTCTAATCTTCATCTCTTATTGCTTTGCTTTATACCTTAATACCGAAGCGTTCGATCGTGAAAGTACGCGATTGGCAGCACTCATTACCGAATCCACCGTCACCGCTCTCACTTTCTCTACTTCTTGGTTAACCAAATTTAAGTCCCCAAGCATGTCAGCATAGGCCAAATTCATTGCCCTATTCAGCAGTTCCATATCTGAAAAAACCATGGTTGACTCGGCCTTGTTTTTAACCTTTTCTAATTCCTGCTTTTCTAGCTTGCTTGACTTGAATTCCTCAAGTAATTCCCAGACGGCCTCCTCAGCCGTTTCAAGATCAAACTTATCGTTGAGCTTTCCTTGTATCACAAAAAGCCCAGGGTCCAACGCACCCATTACGTAGGCACTTAAACCATTGAAAATCTTCTTTTCTTCCACAAGTACCTGATAAAGGCGACTTGACTTTCCGCGGCCGAGTATATCACTTAGGAGGTCTTCGGAGTGATACGTATCATCATTTCGCCCCGCCATATGAAAGGCCATATACAGTGCATCAACGGGTACGTCTTCTTCGACTTCTAATAAGCGATATTCTTCCTGAGCAGATTCAATCGGTATATTTCTTTCAATATCAGCCCCTTTGGGAATTGGAGCGAACCACTTTTCTGAAAGTGCCTTTATCTGTTCTAAGGTAACATCTCCACCCACCACTAGAACAGCGTTATTGGGTACATAATATTGATGAAAGAACGCCTTGACATCCTCCATGGTAGCCTCCTCGATATGCTCAATCTTCTCCCCAATCGTATTCCATTTGTAAGGATGCTCTTTATAGGCAAGTGGTCTTAGCTTAAGCCACGCATCACCATAGGGCTGGTTGAGATAGCGTTGTTTAAATTCTTCTATCACGACAGAACGCTGTACTTCCAACACTTTTGGGTCGAAAGAAAGACTAAGCATTCGGTCTGATTCTAGCCAAAAAGCTGTCTCTAAATTTACTGAGGGTACAGTGATGTAATAATTGGTAATATCATTGGAGGTAAAGGCGTTATTATCTCCTCCGACATATTGGAGCGGCTCATCAAAAGAAGGTACATGCTTTGACCCCCCGAACATCAAGTGCTCAAATAAATGGGCAAAACCCGTCTTTTCTGACTGCTCATCACGAGCGCCAACTTTATAAAGCAGGTTTACAACTGCTATCGGAGAAGAGTGGTCTTCATGAACCACTACTTTCAATCCATTGTCTAATACAAAACTTTCGAATGCTATCATTGCTGGAAGGTGAGCGAAATTAAAAATATGATCTTTAATTTTAGCAATAGCAGCATTACTTTAATTTTGCGACCTACATCCTGAAATATGAGATTCAAAAAAACCGGTTATAGTGACCAAGAGCTTCTCCACCTCTACGAGCAGATCTTAAGACCACGAATGATTGAGGAAAAAATGCTCATTCTTTTGCGACAAGGAAAAATCAGTAAATGGTTTTCTGGTATTGGCCAAGAAGCTGTGTCTGTTGGAGCCGTCAATGCGATCGAACAAGATGAATACATCTTACCGATGCACCGTAACCTTGGGGTTTTCACTGGTAGAAATATTCCTTACAGTCGTTTATTCTCTCAATTCCAGGGAAAAATGAGTGGCTTCACAAAAGGCAGAGATCGTTCTTTCCATTTTGGAACGAAGGAGCATCACATTGTGGGAATGATCTCGCATCTCGGACCACAAATGGCGCTAGCCGATGGTATTGCGCTAGCCGATAAACTAAAAGATGCAAAGAAAGCAACACTCGTATTTACTGGTGATGGCGCAAGTTCAGAAGGAGATTTTCACGAAGCGCTCAATGTAGCCGCAGTCTGGGATCTACCTGTCATCTTTGTGATTGAAAATAATGGCTATGGTCTTTCAACACCAAGCGAAGAGCAATACCGATTCAAACACTTTGTAGACAAAGGCCCTGGTTACGGTATCAAGGCTGTTCAGGTAGATGGAAATAATATTCTTGAGGTTCATCGAACCATTAAAGAATTAGCTGAAGAAATAAGAAAAGATCCTAAGCCAATCATTTTAGAAGCAATGACTTTTAGAATGAGGGGTCATGAAGAAGCCAGTGGCACCAAGTATGTTCCAAAGGAGCTCATGGATCATTGGGCAAAGAAAGACCCAGTAGTAAACTATGAGCAATACCTGATTAAGCAGGGACTTCTTACTGAAGACTCAATCGCTGAATTAAGAAAAAAGATTAAGTCAGATATTGAAGAAGGTTTAGAAACGGCTTATGCCGAACCATTGCCAACAGTCGATCAAGCGCAAGAAATAGCAGATCTGTTCAGTCCCTTCGAACAGGAAATCATTGCACCAGCTACAGAAGAAAAATCAGAAAGAAGATTAGTTGATGCCATCTCTGATAGCTTAAGGCAGAGCATGGAAAAATATCCTAACCTAGTGATCATGGGGCAAGATATTGGAGACTATGGCGGTGTATTCAAAATCACCGATGGTTTCGTCAAGCAATTCGGAAAAGAGCGCGTAAGAAACACACCCCTTTGTGAGTCTGCAATTATCGGGACGGGTCTCGGGCTGTGTATTAACGGCTACAAAGCGGTAGTTGAAATGCAGTTTGCAGACTTTGTTACTTGCGGTTTTAACCAGATCGTCAACAACTTGGCTAAGATTCATTACCGCTGGGGGCAAAATGCCGATGTAGTAGTGCGTATGCCAACGGGAGCTGGTTTTGGTGGCGGACCGTTTCACTCTCAATCAAACGAAGCATGGTTTTTTCACACACCTGGGCTTAAAGTCATATACCCGTCCAATGCACATGATGCTAAAGGCATGCTAAATGCTGCTATTGAAGACCCTAATCCCTATTTATTTTTCGAGCACAAAGCACTCTATAGGTCACACAGCCAAGAGATCCCTGTTGATTATTATACTACCCCAATTGGTAAAGCAGTACTCGCAAGTACTGGAGACGACATTACGATAGTCACTTACGGTATGGGAGTTCATTGGGCTTTAGATGCCATTAATACTTTAGAAGGTATTTCGGCAGATATTGTGGATTTGAGAACGCTTTTGCCTTGGGACAAAGAATGTGTTGAAGCCTCTGTGAAAAAGACGAATAAGGTCTTAGTGCTACATGAAGACACTATGATTGGTGGTGTCGGTGCTGAAATATCCGCTTGGATTAGTGAAAACTGCTTTGAACATTTGGATGCACCAGTAATGCGTGAAGCGAGTTTGGATACTCCAGTTCCATTTAGTAAACCTTTAGAGGAGAACTTTTTACCTCAAAAGAGGCTTATAGAAAAATTGAAAGCATTAGCCACATATTAGATTTATGTTCTGGAAGAAAAGTCAGCCTGTCGAAGGCGTCAACTGGAATCAATTGTCCAGTGAAAATCAACTTCAAGTCCTGATTGAAGAAAGTAAAGACCAACCTGTTTTGATCTATAAGCACAGTACTAGGTGTAGCATTTCGAGCATGGTGATGGAGCGCTTAGAACGCAGTTGGACGAGCGAAGACAACCCAATCAAGCCTTACATCTTAGATTTGATTTCATTTCGGGAGTTGTCTAATGCCGTAGCTCAGACCTTCCAGGTTTACCATGAATCGCCTCAAGTGATCCTCATCAAGGATGGCAAGGCTATCTATAGCGCATCGCACATGCAAGTTTCGTTCGATGCAATGAAGAGAGAAATACAATAAAAAAGCTCCCTGATTTCTCAAGGAGCTTCTGTTTTTAATATACAACCGACCAACAACCGTCAACCCAAATTCTGACTCCGTTGAGTCTTTGATATCTACCTGGGATCCAACTGTGGTTGGCCCTTCTGATAGACCATTGTCCATCAACCCAAACGTCTCTTCTGAATCTTGGACTATATCTCCAGTGACCCGCCAACCAGATGTGTCTGTTGCTTGGCCTATAGCCTCTGTTCACTAGGATTCTTATTCCCCTTCGAGCATCGTAATCATAGAATCTATTGACGCTATGATTTACAGTAAAGGATGAACCAGTATTTCTCCATCCACGATCATTATAAACTCTTCGATCTACTACTCGAACGACCCTATTGCCCTTAGACTTCTTATTGTTGGAGTAGTCCCTCTGTCCATTCCTATTGTTAACATTAGAGTAGTTCTTATTACCTCCTCTATCCCTGCTATTGACTTTGGAATTTCTGTTATTAGAGTTGTTCCTATTCGCATTCGCAACCCTATTCTTATTATTCAAGATTGCTTCCTTTCTTGGCTTTTGATCTTCAGATCTCTTGCGCTGCGCCAGTACATCAACTGACAAACCAGTGAATAATAGTATCGCTATTGTTAGTAAAGCTTTTTTCATAACCTTGACATTTAAGTTCAACATTCATTTCAAGGTCCGGACTAATTATTAATGCATTGCACATGGTTATTCCATTACCGTGCCAAAAGTTGTAAGGCACAAAAAAAGAGTGCCTAAAAGCGCTCTTAAATTTCATAATACGGTAGGCTAATAATTTACTGCTTCGTCCAGATTTCTCGAATGGGACTACCCGTTGAGCTCTTGCCACTGTGATCCCATTTATTGCCATCTACTTTAAAGTCAAATGACAAGTCGGCTCCTACGCGGTCAGGATTTCTGGAGAAGAATTCAATATGCTCATTATACTTTCCGTTTTCAAGGATGACCGTCCCCCCTCCTGTACCAGAGAACTGTTTAGTTTCTGAATTAAAAGCTGCCCATTGAAAACGTGTACCCGAGATCATTTTAATCGTTTTTCTAGCGCCAAGAGTCATCGCAGACATCTCTCCATTGCGCATTCTATCAGTTATACGCCACGCCCCAGCTAAATCTCCACTACCATTATCTAATCTATTCAAGGTCATATTAAATGCTTGGTCGTCCGCTTTAAAATCTAAACTCACTTGGGCACCCTTCAAAGTTGCGGTGATCTGGTAAGTAACTCCAATTTGGGCCTCAGCCCAAGTATCGAACTCAGCCTTAAAGGATATTTTATTACCGATTATTTCGATCATACCTCCTCGACTTCCAACGAATGTCTTCTTTTCAACATTGAATTCCGTGTAGAACGCATAGGGCTCTTGGATTAAAAATACTCCCCGATGGCCTAGTGCTTCACCATTTAATGTTTCAATTTCCCATGCACCTTCAAGGGCATTCAAAAGTGGTGCCTTTCTATCATTTAGGCCTAAAATTAGGCTTATTACGACAATTAGCAGTGTAGATAATGTCTTCATAACATATGATTTATACTACAAATTAGCGAAAATGATCCAGAAATTGAATGGCTTTGTTCCGAGTGATGGAATAGGTCATTTCCTGATAGCTTAAATTATCTCTGAAAATAATTTGCTATGCTTTGCAAATATTTGAAATACACCTATATTTGCATCCCAATTTAGAAAGCGTAGAATAAATGGCAAATCACAAGTCTGCATTAAAAAGGATCAGATCAAACGAAGCAAAGCGTTTGAGAAACAGATATCAGAACAAGACTACTCGTACCTTTATCAAAAGGTTAAGAGAGACTGCTGACAAGAGCGAAGCTCAAGATCTTCTAAAGAAGGTGATCAGCATGTTGGATAGACTTGCTAAAAAGAACATCATCCATAAAAATAAGGCATCTAACAATAAGTCAAAACTGACTAAAATGGTTAATAGCCTTTAATTAAAGACTTTTCAAAGGAACCGAGTCACCATGTGATTCGGTTTTTTTATGCCTGATTATAATTAATTTACTTATTTGTTTATATTTATTCATAACATAATTAAGTCATGGATAAAGGCCTAAACATTCTAAGCTGGGCAGAAGAAGATCGCCCCCGAGAAAAACTTCAATTAAAAGGCAAAGCAGTACTTTCAGATGCTGAGCTTATTGCCATACTTATTGGCTCAGGCTCTCAAGCCCTAAGCGCGGTTGACTTGGCCAAACATATCCTTTCTCATGTAAACAACGACCTCAACATACTCGCAAAACTAAATTTTAAAGACCTGACCAAGTTCAAAGGAATTGGTGAGGCAAAGGCCATTTCAATTATCAGCGCATTGGAACTAGGCAGAAGACGCAAAGATACCCTGACACAATCCAGGCCACAGATTCGGAGTTCGCAAGATGCTTATCAATTAATGATTCCTGATTTGATGGATCAACCTACCGAACAATTCTGGGTGATCATGCTGAACCGTAGCAATAAAGTAATTAGCAAAAGAGCCATAAGTCTTGGAGGAGTTTCAGGAACCGTTGTCGACCCAAAACTGATCTTTAAAATCGCCATTGAAGACCTAGCGAGTGGTGTCATCTTGGTTCACAACCACCCTAGCGGCAACCTAAAAGCAAGCCAAGCAGACATAAGACTAACAGAAAAAATAAAACAAGCAGGTCAGTTACTAGAAATCCCCATACTTGACCACCTCATCTTTGCAAATGACGAATACCTTAGCTTTGCCGACCAAAGCATGCTCTAGACTCATTTTAAATTCACAATGAGATACGCCCATTAATATTTCGTTTTCAATGCGTTCAGGTCTAAATTCGCAAGGCATTATCGTACCCATTGAATAAATCAGTAATGAAGCGAAATACAATTTTCGGATTACTTGTAGTGGCAATCATCGCCATTACGATTCTCAACTTCCTCACCGTAGGAGAAAGCTCCGAAGACTACATTGAAAGACTTGAGATAGATCGCAAAGACAAAAACAGCTTCATGCTTTCGTCTAGTTCACCTTTGACTGAAGAAGACAAAGTAGCTTTTAGCGGGCTCAACTACTATCCTATAAACGAATCGTTCAAAGTAACCGCCAAGCTGACCATGATCGATAAGAAGCAACCGATATTCGTTGAATCTACGACAGGTGAGCAGCTAAAGTATATTCCTTTCGCCTATGCTGACTTCGAACTCGACAATAGTGAACAACGTGTGATTCTTTACCAAGATTGGGAAGAAAAGGACCCAAACAAACTTTCATTAATGTTTGCGGATGACACGAGTGCAAGAGAAACATATGGTGGTGGCCGCTATGTAGATGTGCAATTTCGAAATACAAATGCAGTCACTATAGACTTTAACAACGCCTATAACCCCTATTGCCACTTCAATGTAGAGTATAGCTGTCCGATTCCTCCGCGAGAGAACATGCTAACCTTAGCCATTGAAGCTGGGGAAAAGCTTTATAAAGTTGACTAAAGCACTAAATCAAAAAGCTAAATCCTTAATTTTGGCTTTCTTTTAATCCGAGCAATTCAATATCCATGAAGATTTCTCTCAATTGGCTACAACAATTCATTGACTTACCAGAGTCCCCAAAGGAAATTGGTGACCTGTTGACTCACTCTGGACTTGAGGTCGAAGGGCTCGAAGAGGTAGAGCGTGTTAAAGGAGGCCTTAAAGGGCTAGTGGTAGGTGAAGTCCTGACTTGCACCAAACACCCAAATGCGGATAACCTCAATGTAACAACCGTTGACATTGGGCAGGAAGAGCCATCTCCAATTGTCTGTGGCGCACCTAATGTGGCTATCGGACAAAAAGTAATAGTCGCCACAGTTAATGCCATGCTTTCCCCCTCAACTGGTGAACCATTCAATATCAAAAAAGCTAAGATTAGAGGCGAAGTATCAGAAGGAATGATTTGTGCCGAAGATGAAATCGGCCTTGGAGCAGGTCATGATGGTATTCTCGTGCTTGACACGGATCTGCCCAATGGAACTCCTGCCGCTGACTATTTCGATCTAACATCAGAATATGTCTACGAAATTGGCCTTACACCCAACCGTGCTGACGCAGCATCTCACTTAGGTACAGCCCGTGACTTAAAAGCGCTCTTCAAAAGAAACATCCAGATGCCTTCAGTGGATGCCTTCAAGGTAAACAACACCGACCGTATGATAGCGGTAACCGTTGAAAACGCTGACGCATGCCCAAGATATTCTGGACTTACGATATCTGGAATTACTGTCAAGGAATCACCAGACTGGCTTAAATCTAAACTTAACGCCATTGGCATTAACCCCACCAACAATGTGGTTGATGTAACGAATTATGTCTTACATGGTCTTGGCCAACCGATGCATGCCTTTGATGCCGCTTCCATAACAGGCGATCGCGTAGTTATCAAGACTATGCCTGCAGGAACAAAATTCACTACACTGGATGAGAAAGAAAGAGTCCTTGCTGAAAGGGACCTTATGATCTGTAATGCTGAGGGAGGCATGTGTATAGCAGGCGTCTTTGGAGGAATGAAATCTGGAGTAACTGAAAAGACAACCGATATTTTCCTGGAGAGCGCATATTTCTCACCCGACTATATTAGAAAAACTGCGCAAACCCATCAACTGAAGACGGACGCGAGCTTTAGGTATGAAAGAGGTACTGACCCGAACATTACGGTATATGCACTTAAGTATGCAGCTCTACTTATTCAAGAAGTAGCTGGCGGTCAGGTGAGCTCTGAAATCACTGATCTTTATCCAAGTGAGATTAAAAACTTTGAGGTACCGGTTACCTTCAGAGGTATCAATAGGCTCATCGGAAAGACGCTTTCCAATGACGAAATCAAGGAGATACTTATCAGCCTAGACATAGTTATAACCGATGAAACCAAAGAAGGATTCACAGCTATCGTTCCTCCATATCGAGTTGATGTCCAAAGAGAGGCGGATATCGTTGAAGAGGTTTTGAGAATTTACGGATATAACAACATCGAATTAAAAGACACCCTAAGCAGTACTTTCCTTAGTGAATTCCCGAAAAGGGATGCCGATGCCATTGAGTTAGAAGTATCTAGAATACTATCTGGGGCTGGTTACAATGAAATCGTGACTAACTCGCTGACTAAGCATACTTATGCCGAAGCTACCGAAAGCCTTGACGACAACGAAAACGTACAGATACTAAACTTCTTAAGTGAAGAGCTCAATGTAATGCGCCAAAGCCTGCTCTTCAATGGCCTAGAAGTAATCGAAAAAAATGTGAAGCGTAGACAGACTAACCTTAGCCTGTTTGAGTTTGGCAAGACCTACCACAAGGTCAACGAAAAATATAAAGAGAAAGAAAGACTTGTCATTTTTGTGACTGGCGAGAATGTTGACGAAAACTGGTTAGAAAAGAAGAGAGCAACTCACTACTTCGATCTGAAAAAAACTGTAAGTCAATTGTTGAATAAATTTGGAGTCCATATCTATGAGACATCTGAAGCTGAAAGCGATCTCTTTGCTTATGGCCTTACCGTCTCTACCCGTAAGAAGCCTCTTCTTACCATGGGAAAGGTGAGTTCCAAACTCGCCAAGCTATGTGACGTTAAGCAAGAGGTCTTTATGGCAGACATTGATTGGGACTTTCTCAAATCACTCTACCCACTAGAAGTTGATTTCAAACCCATCTCAAAATTTCCAGAAGTAAAGAGAGACTTGTCATTAGTAGTTGACAAAGCCATAAATTTTGACCAGATTAGACGACTGTCTATGAAACTAGAAAGACAATTGATCACAAGAACAAGTGTCTTCGATGTTTATGAGGGAGATAAGATAGGCGAAAACCAAAAAGCATATGCCATCAGCTTCTTCTTACAGGACCAAGAAAAAACCTTGAACGACAAAGTCATCGACAAAACGATGAACAGACTGATTCAAGGATTTGAAAAAGAACTAGGTGCAATAATTAGAAAATAATGGCCGCTGAAACAATTGATCAAAAGCTTCAACATCTTGAGACTAATCTCAAGTCACTCATTCTATCACAACAAAAAGAAAGAGAAGCAAAAGATCAGCTGCAACAGAAAAGTGATCAGCTCCAATCAGAAGTTGATGGCTTGAAGGCACAATTAGTTGATTTTCAAAATCAGCATAAAATCGCTAAAATTGTATCGAGCACTACAGTAGAGAAGGAAGAATCTGCTGAGTTGAAACATAAGTTAAACGAGTACATTAAAGAGATAGACAGGTGCATTTCGCATCTGAGCTAAGCCACATAAATAGATGGATCTTCTATCAGTAAGATTAAAAATAGGAGACCGTGAGTACCCAATGAAGGTGAAACCGGACGAAGAAGAACGGGTACGTACTGCTGGTAAATACATCAATGATCAATTAAAATCATATCGAGAAAAGTTCGGTATTGACGATAAAGAAGATTTGTTAGCCATGGTTGCTTTTGACTGCATGGTTTCCAAATTGAAAGGAGAAGAGTCTTCAGGGGCAATTGATAGCACCACTGAAGACAAGATTCAATCACTTAATCAAATGATCAAAGACGCCATCTCTTAGGCTCAATTTCAACTCCATATTTCTTCTCCTGTATAGATGATAAATACCTATGGGAGAAACACTAACACTAGTACTAGTAGCTGCGGGAGCATTAACTATAGGACTTTTTTTGGGACGCGTGGCTTTGCAAAAAGTCAATAAAAAAGCCGTTTCAGAAATAGAGGAAAAAGGTAAGCTACTGATCAAAGAAGCTGAACTTACTGCTGAAAGCATCAAGAAAGATAAGATTCTTGAAGCACGCGAGAAATACCTTAAACTCAAGGCCGACTTTGAAGAAGAAGCCAATCGCAAGAAAAATCAAATCATCGCTAACGAGAATAAACTGAAGCAAAGAGAAGCTAAAGTCTCTAGTCTGCAAGAAAGTATTAGCCGAAAAGAAGCCGAGTTCGATAGTATGAAAGAAAACGTTGAGGCGCAGCTGGGAATCGTCAAAAAGCGAAAAGAGGAATTAGAAAATAAAGTTGAAGAAAAAGTCAAGGCACTTGAGAAAGTGGCTAACCTTTCAGCTGATGAGGCACGTGAACAACTCATCCAAACACTCAAAGATGAGACTGAATCAAAAGCTTCAGCACTTATAAAAGACATCATTGATGAGGCCAAGCTTTCGGGAGCCAAACAGGCCAAGAAAATTGTCATTGAATCCATTCAAAGGACAGCCACTGAACATGCCATTGAGAACTGCGTCTCTATTTTCAACATAGAAAGCGATGACATCAAAGGCAAAATTATCGGACGTGAAGGACGAAATATTCGTGCCTTAGAAGCCGCAACAGGTGTAGAGATTATTGTCGATGATACGCCAGAAGCAATTATTATATCTGGCTTCGACCCAGTAAGACGAGAGGTTGCGAGACTTTCCTTGCATCGACTTGTGACAGACGGAAGGATTCACCCTGCGCGTATTGAAGAAATTGTAGCCAAGACCACGAAAAATATAGAGGACGAGATTTCTGAAATTGGCGAAAGAACAGTCATTGACCTTGGTATTCATGGCCTTCATCCAGAGCTAATTAAGATGGTCGGACGTATGCGCTTCAGATCATCCTACGGTCAAAACCTACTGCAACATTCGCGTGAGGTTGCCAACCTTTGCGCCACCATGGCCTCAGAATTGGGACTAAATACAAAACGAGCAAAACGAGCAGGCCTACTACATGATATAGGTAAAGTATGGCACGAAGAGCCAGAACTTCCTCACGCAGTATTAGGAATGGAGCTCGCGCAAAAGTATAAAGAGCACCCAGAAGTCTGCAACGCCATAGGCGCCCACCATGATGAAGTAGAAATGACTTCTATGATCTCTCCCCTCGTTCAAGCCTGTGATGCGATATCAGGCGCAAGACCAGGTGCAAGGCGTGAGGTAATGGAGTCATATATCAAACGATTAAAAGACCTTGAGGCCCTTGCCTTAGACTTTGAGGGGGTAAATAAATGCTATGCCATTCAAGCTGGTCGTGAATTACGTGTCATGGTAGATGCTGAATCGGTCAGCGATGCTACGGCTGGACAACTCTCATTTGATATTTCTCAGAAGATTGAAAAAGAGATGCAGTACCCAGGGCAAATCAAAGTAACGGTCATTCGCGAAATGAGGGCTGTGAACTACGCGAAGTAGGCCTACTGCTTTATAAAAGATTCTAAAGTCGAATACCAATTGTGGTGTTCGACTTTTTTATGTCCTTAAAAAGGGCAGTCAAAAATACCCAAAACTAGGTATTGTTATGTATGGCTTAAGGCCTCAACTTTGATATGGACAGTAAAGATTCAATAGTACCCCAATGTAGTTGAGTCCCTAAGACTCGGAGCCTCACAGAACAAGAATTGTTATGGAAATTTTGTCAAAAATCGTTCAGAAAGTCTCTCGAAAATTTGAATTATTGCTACTCATCTTAGTTATCTTCCTGATATTGAGTGCATAAAAAAAGCCTTCGACAAGTCGAAGGCTTTTTTATTATGGCAAGTGTCAACTTATCCATTCAATACTTTAGCCATTGTTTCGCCAATATCAGCAGGCGATTGAGCCACGTGGACACCACACTCGGCCATAATTCTCATCTTAGCCTCAGCAGTGTCTTCCGCACCACCTATGATAGCACCGGCATGACCCATTCTTCTACCTGGAGGTGCTGTTTGACCCGCAATAAATCCAACCACTGGTTTTTTATTCCCTGTGCTTTTAATGTACTCAGCAGCTAGCGCTTCGTAGTTACCACCAATTTCACCAATCATTACGATAGCATCTGTTTCAGGATCTTCCATGAGTAACTCAACCGCATCTTTTGTAGGGGTACCAATAATTGGGTCACCACCGATACCGATAGCTGTAGATATTCCTAAACCAGCCTTGGCCAATTGATCAGCCGCTTCATAAGTCAAAGTTCCTGACTTAGACACAAGACCTATTCTTCCTTTTTTGAAAACAAATCCAGGCATGATACCCACTTTTGCCTCTCCTGGAGTGATCACACCTGGGCAGTTAGGCCCTATCAGGGTAACACCTTTGCCTTTGATGTATTCTTTGGCCTGTACCATGTCCTTCACAGGAATTCCTTCCGTAATCGCGATGATGACTTTGATACCTGCGTCTGCAGCTTCCATGATTGCATCGGCAGCAAATGCTGGCGGCACAAAAATAATTGACACATTAGCACCAACTTCATTCACTGCATCTTCAACAGTATTGAAAACAGGCTTGTCTAGGTGGGATTGCCCTCCTTTACCAGGAGTAACACCACCTACTACATTGGTGCCATATTCGATCATTTGACCTGCATGAAATGTACCTTCAGAACCGGTAAATCCTTGCACAATCACTTTGGAATCTTTATTCACTAAAACGCTCATCGCAGTGGGTTTAATTTTGACGCAAAAATAGAATATAATATGGGTTGAGCAAAGAGAATATCAACCAAGAAGCGTCCATTGACGAGGAACCAATGCCCATAAAATCTTCCGCAATCCTTTTAACCCTTTTTAACTAAAAAAGAATCGGCTTTTTGAAACCAATTAGAACAAATAGCCGTCTTATAAACATAAGGTAATTCTAGAAGAAAGAAATAAGTGAAGTGAGATAAGAATTATGTTCCATGAATAGTCGTTTTAGATAATAGTTAGTTTTTAGTATTTTAAGGTTGAAGATGAAAAAGCCCCCTTTGTAGGGGCTTTTTCTATTTCTTAGCTGTAGTGACTAGTGTTACCTTAACGCGCTTCGCTAACTTAAAAACAGTCCTCCCGCCATTAGAGCAAAGAGAGGTATGAATATTCTTTTCATTCCTTTATCTTTTCACTCAGAGACACGACCTATTTAGTCGAATACCTCACTTTAATAATCATCACAACTGGTAAAAATCAGTCCCTTTGAAACAACCTGACTTCCATGGCGCGAAAATATTTGGTTTAATTGCCGGACCGGTACTCTTCTCCATACTCACCCTTTGGAATCCCTCATCAAGTCTTAGCTCAGAGGCTTGGAAAGTGATCGCAGTAGCTGCATGGATGGTCATTTGGTGGATTACCGAAGCCGCTCCGATTGCAGTCACTGCACTATTACCCATTGTGCTGTTCCCACTCACTGGAATTTTTACAATTGATGAAGCTACAGCACCTTATGCGAATAAGATCATCTTCCTTTTCATGGGTGGTTTTATGCTTGGTCTGGCAATGGAAAGGCATAACCTGCATAAGCGCATAGCCCTTAACTTGATAAAACTAACCGGCACTAATCCAAATGGAATCATCTTAGGCTTTATGCTCACAACAGCATTTATCTCTATGTGGATCAGCAATACGGCTACTACTGTGATGATGTTACCCATTGGTTTGTCTATTATCAATTTGCTTGGAATTGATCAAGCGTCTGAAAAAGGCAAGAAACGATTTGCCCTCTCTCTTATGCTAGCCATTGCATACGGAGCGAATATTGGAGGAACAGCTACTATTATAGGGACACCACCAAATGTAGCTTGGGTAGGCTTTATGAGTGATATGCTGGGCACCGAGGTTACCTTTGCAAAGTATTTAACTGTTGGCATACCCATCTCTCTGATCATGCTGACCATAACTTATTTGCTGATTACAAGAGTCCTCTACCCAAGTGGTATCGCTCAACTTTCTGATTCAGCACAGATAATTGATGACCAGCTCTTGGCCTTAGGAAAAATAACTAAGGCTGAAAAACGTGTTGCTGTCATCTTCGTTTCGACTGCCATTGCTTGGATATTGCGGGGCAGCCTCAACAATTGGTTCGACACCAACCTGTTGAATGATTCGATCATTGCGATGACTGGAGGAATACTAATGTTTATTACGCCACTGGAAATTAAGAAAACGAGATTCCTTTTGGAATGGGAATACACCTCTCGACTTCCTTGGGGAATACTGCTACTTTTTGGAGGGGGACTCACGCTCGCTAAAGCCATGGAGAAGTCTGATATCGTTCAGATTGTTGGGGAAACCATAGCCGGAAATGGATCAATATCTCCTATTCTACTGATTGCAGGCCTAACTGCCTTTATGCTCTTTATGACTGAACTAATGAGTAACGTGGCATTAACTGTCATCTTCGTTCCTGTAGTAATTGGTATTTCTGTTAGCCTAAACATCAACCCAATGTATTTGACAATGCCTGTTACCTTGGCCGCGAGTTACGCCTTTATGATGCCGATATCCACGCCACCTAATGCCATTGTATTTTCCAGTGGAATGGTTCGTATCAAAGACATGATGCGCGCAGGAATCTTCTTGAACCTCATTGCCATTATCTTACTCGTTATCCTGTCTCAAACATTGATCCCAGCCATCTATTAACATGAAAGAATCAGCACAAGTTTTCGATCAAATTGTAAATGACAGGCGGTCAGTGAGGGTCTATGATGCAGAAGCAGAATTTGATCACGATGCAGTTCGCAGAAGTATTGAACGCGCCATTCTTGCGCCCAACAGTAGCAATATGCAGCTTTGGGAATTCTATCGCATTAAATCCCCAGAGGCACTAAAAAAGGTCGCTTGGATGTGCATGAACCAAAAGGCCGCTAAAACTGCTAGAGAATTATTGGTGGTGGTAACCAGGCGAGACCTTTGGAGAAAACGACAGCAAGTATTGCTGAAAGAAATTAAAAAGGTCTACAAAGACAAAGAAGATAAAGGGGGGCAAAGAGCGATCGGTTACTACAAAAGCCTTATCCCAAAATACTACTTCAGTGACCCTTTAGACATTTGGGGAATCATCAAAAAGA